>DATMHR010000014.1:0-96831 GCA_035554955.1 Nocardioides sp.
GCCTGGCTCACGGTTCCTCGCGACACGAACCACGTCGTCGCGGAACTCCTTGGGGTACGGCTTCGGCACAGTGCACATCCTTCCAGCGGCGCCCCTCGGCACCGCAGATCAGATGTCACCTATCCGTGCAGCAGTCCCGTCTACCGAATGGTCGTTCGTGTCGCGAAAGTGGCCGGAATCCCCCGACACATCAGCCCGCACTCGCTACGACACGCTGCGATTACCAACGCCCTCGACGCCGGCGTCCCACTGCGCGACGCACAGATCCTGGCCCGCCACGCAGACCCACGTACCACCGAGCACTACGACCGCGCCCGCGGCAACCTTGACCGCCACGGCGTCCACTTCCTCACCGCCTACGTCGCCGGCGTCTGAAACTCTCGCCTCGAGACTCACCACCTCTTGTTCCTCAGGTGGGTGACATGCCAAGCGCCGGGATGATTGGTGAAACAGGGGTGAACCGAACGAACGGTTCGCCCCTGCGCCTGCAACTTCTCGAGCGCGCGGTGCGCGAGCCAGCGGTTGGCGTACGGAATCTTGGTGCACATGAGCAACTCCAACGTTGGATCTGATTGGAGTGGCGCTTCGGCGCGAAAGGTCGAACGACACAACGGCGGAAGCGCATATCGCGCCCGGCTCACCCGCATTCCAAGGCCCACAGAGCCGGAGGGACGAAAGAAACACTATCCGCGCGTGCCTGCGTTCGGAAGCATCCGAAGAAGTCCGCTCCGCCGTCGGCGCACGGCTCACAATGCTGTTCGCCGTCCGCGACGCGCCCGCTCCCGGCGGCGTTGACGCACCTCGGATCAGGAGTCCTGAAGCCCATCCTCGAGCACCTCCATCACGTAGCGCTCCGGCGACGGTGCGCGAGCGCCGGCCAACAACCAGATAAAGGCTCCCAAGCCCACGACCGACCCGAGAGCGATCCAGATGTACTCGCCCGTTGCGAATGCCAGCACGTAGCCGGCGATGGGCGTACCGATAAGCACCCCGAGCGCCCGGCCTATGGTCCGCACAAGCCAACCGAAGAGGTCAGACTGATGCATCATTTGTGCAAGGGCCGGATTCTTCTCTTCCATCACGACGGGGACCGTAACTCGGGATCGCGCGAGCCGGACACCGCTTGGCCGGATAGCGACAGGGCGCGTCGCTAGTCAAGGCTCCTGCCACGTCCGCAGGCAGACCGGACCTGCAGTGCGATCGCGGGTTCCCGCGCGAGCAGATGACGGTTGCGTCTAACCGCCGCGAACCGGCGGACCTCCTCCGAATGGACTCTCCAACTTGCACGCGGCGGCTGCAAATGTGGATGAACGAAGGAGCACGGACGATCGTTTACGGAATGCTGCAGGAATGACGAACGCGGCAGGCATGTCACAGCGCCCACTCGTCGCCTTCCTCGACATGAATGTGTGGATCGACATCGCCCGCGGGCGCCGTGTGGGTGATTCGCGGTGGGTGGCCGTGTTCGACGGGCTGCTTGCCGCGGTCGCCGAGCACCGGGTGGTCTTGCCACTCATCTCGTCGCATTACCTCGAACTGTGGAATCGCAGTGACCAGATCTCACGCGAGGGTGTCGCAACAGTCATGCGGGACCTGTCGTCCTACGTCACGCTGGCACCCATTCAGGACATTCGTCGCCGTGAGGTCGCCATCGCTGTCGAACGGTATTCGCACCCCGAAGCAGCAGGCCTGGCTGTCGAGGACCTGTTGGGTCATGGCGTCAATCACGCGTTCAACTCATCGTATGGACGGTTCAGGTTTGTCGAGTCACTTGCGTCCACTGACGGCAGCGTTGCGGAAGGGCCATCAGTACCCGCACCGGACAGCTGGACGGACGTGGTTCGGGAGGGGCCCGCGTGGGAATGGATCAATCTCGCTGGTCTGGACGATGTCGTTCACAATCCCGGCCTGGAGCGGACGCCTACCCACCGCCTGGGAACTGCCCATGTGCAGGAGGAGCTCCGCATACGTGAACTCATCGGGCGAGCGCCGTGGGCGCGGACGCGGATCGAGGACATTGTCGTAACGGAGGAGCTTCAGGCTCTAACGGATTCGATCAACGCGGCGTGCCGTCAGGCCGGGGTCGACCCATACGCGCTCTTCTTAGATAACCCCACCCATGCGGATCCGTCCGGTGCCATGCGTGGATTTGTCCGCCGGTTGCCGAGCGTGGACACCGCTGCGCGGCTGCGGGTCCGCAAGCACCAAGACCTCAGCCATCCGTGGGAGCAACACGACCGGGTCGACATCATCAGCCTCGCGACCGCCGTGCCGTACTGCGACGTCGTCGTGACGGAGCGGCGCTGGGTTCACCTCATCCAGGCTTCTCGGCTGGCTGCCGATTACAAAGTCCGTGTTGGCTCTGGCATCGGGGCAGTCGAATCGCTGGTCTCCGACGCGTAATAGTTGGCGCGAGCCGCAAGGCGCCCAGGCATGGGCGCACGCGCGTCATAGCACCGCATGCGGGTTACCGACTGGGCGCTGCCCCGACTACGCCTGGAGGTGCTCACGAACCTCTGCCCGGCTGACGAGGCCGGGACTGCGCCTCGTCCATCGGAGGCCAACGCCCGCCGATGTACTCCTCCCAGCGACCGTCCGGGATGACCTCCCTTGCCGTTCCCACGGCGACGCGCGTCCTTCCGGGCTTCCCGGAACACGCTGCGCATACGTGCTCGGCCAGACGGGGACTTGCCTGAGGGGGGTTTTGGATCTGATCTTGGTCGTTGGCAATCCTCTTCGCGTGGCGAAGAATGCGGTCGTTGACCGCATCCGCGAGGGCCGTCGCGAGCGGTATCGCCCGCCCACGGAGATCCTCGTACCTAGCCCTGATCGCGGCCACGGCTTCCGGCGATCGATCAACGCGTTCCTCGGAGCGAGGGTGACGGAACATTGACGCCTGCCCGCAGCTCAGACATTGGTCGAGCGCGACGGCGTGAACGATGCGATCTCGATCGCTAGCGACGCTCACGACATCCTCGATCCAAGTCATGAGGTCTTTACTTGCCAGCGCAGGCTCCTCAGCGAGTTCGCGCTCAAGCTTGCTCGCCATCCGCTGAGTTGTCTGGCCCGACTCGTATCCTCGAATAGTTCCCGGCCAGTTGGCATGAGCAAGGATCAAACGAAGGTCCGCCACAACCTCGCCGATCATCGCGTCAGCGAGCGTCAGTTTCCCGACCTCGTTGTGGACGTCGACGTTTCCCATAAGGTCATTCTCCTCGCGCCTGCCGGAGTGCCTGATCCGATCGCCGTTCTGCGTCATATCGCCGCGTAGGCAGCGCACAGCGACGTAGGCCGTGATCAGCCTTGACCCTTGGCTCAGCCGATCGCCGCCGATGAATCCTGCTCGGGCTGCGCGGCCGCCAACCGTGCGAGAACCGCTCGGATGAGGACGATCGTGTCAGCCTCGTCGTGTCCGAAGGTCTGGAGATTGGCCGTCATCCCGTGGCGGGCCATCTCCAGTTCTGCGTCGGTGAGATGGACGGTGTTCATTGCTCCAGCGTAGGACGGCGGCTTGCTGGGCGGCAGCGATCACGGCGATCGGTAGCCCCCCGCCGCGTGTGGAGGTCGAAACGCCCCATGGCTCGTCGGGTCCGCCATCGGGCTGGTCTCAGACTCGCCTGTCCACCGCGATCCAGTTCGTCTCCCAGGTGGCTCCGCCGTCGCCGGAGAACGCCTGCTCGAACCGTGCCTTGTTCGGTCCTTGCCGGAAGATGAGGAACCGCACCTTGATGGGGCGTCCCTCGAGCTGGTCGTCGCCGTAGAACTCCCCCACGTCGTCGTGGAACCCGCCGAAGACCGCCGGGGTGAGCAGGCCGTCGCGCACGTTGACGAAGGTCAGGCTCCAGCGGTCCGCCTGCGGCTCGTAGAGCCGCAGGTTCAGCGCCTCGATGCGTCCGTTGGTGCCGTGGACCTTGAGCTCGACGACGTTCTCCCGGCCGTCCATCAGAGGCACGACCCGGGTGGTGCCCTCGAAGCTGAGCCACTGGTCGGCCGACTCGGAGAGCGGGTTGGCAAGGAGTCGGACCTCCGTGTGCCACGTCCCGATCTCCCAGTCGAAGTCGCTCTGGCCGTCCCGAACACCGCCCGTGCCATCGGCGGACACGGACGGTCCGACGCTCGACGCCGCCGTCGCGGTCAGGGCGACGAGCAGCAGGCTGACGACAACGATTCGCTTGTATGGCACGGTGACCAACGTGTGAGTGTTCATGCTTCAGATCTCAGAGTGGAGCGACCCCATGAGCAAGAACGCACCTTCGGGTAACCCCCCGGCGTCGCGCGCCAACGCCCTCCCCGGCTGCCCGATGACGGCCGCGTTCGCCGCCATCGGCGGTAAGTGGAAGCTGACCTTGCTGTACTGGCTCGCCCATGGCGAGACCCACTTCGCCGGCCTGCGCCGTCGTGGTGCCCCGATCACTCCGAAAGTACTCGCCGAGCAGCTGCGCGAGCTCGAGGCCGACGGTCTCGTCGAGCGGATCGAGAGCGGACCCGTCCCTGCGCCCGTCATCTATCGACTCACCCCCCTATGGCAGGACGGTCCTGCCGGTGGTCGAGGGTGTCCGGGTCTGGGGTGAGGAGCACCTCCGGCGTGGGCTCGGTGCGAGCGCCGCCGACGGGGCGATGAGCTGTGCCGACGTGATCGCCTGATCGCGGCGCCGTGCGGCGACCGGATCAGGTCGCCGGTTCCTCCCGGTGCAGGTGGTAGACGAGGCACTTCAGGAACCGCGACTCGCCCACCGCGACCAGGCGCCACCCCTCGGTCTCGTAGTGGTTGAGCATGAACTCGACCGACTCGTGCGTGCCACGCGGCCCGCCGAGACCGAGCGAGGAACGCTGGAGGGTGGGTTGGTCGACCACCTTGTAGGGCATCCGGTCTCCTCTTCAGATCGAGGACCCGAGGTTAGTGCGTCGACTCCCCTGCCTCGGGGACGCGCGTCGCTCTGTCGACGACTCAGCGCAGGACGCGAGCGATGAACGTGTCCAGGTTCGAGGTCAGGCGCTCGACCTTCTGCTCCGTGGTCAGCCGCTCCTCCATGATGATCGTGCCGTTGCTCCGAATACCGCGGGCGAAGAGCGAGCAGTCGAGCCCCGTGCAGATGTAGATCCCCACCGAGTCACCTCGTTGCCCTGCTCGGCCCGCGCGCGGCGCCACCATCAGCCCGACCGATCCGACGGTCATGCACAGGTCGCACATCGTCTTGCGTGTCCGGCCCGCGCCGCCGTCGGACGGGCGCAGCGCGATCGCGCGGAGCCGGTCACCGCGATCGGTGACGAGATACCTGCGCCCCGGGGCCTTCGGGTCCTGCCAGCCCAGGTAGTCGAGGTCGTCCCAGGGCCGCTCGTCCAGGTCCACCGGGAGGTTGACCCGCGCTGCCGCACCCTTGCTCAGATTCACGAACGCGCTCCGGATCTGGTCCTCGGTCAACGGGCTCACCGCACCAGACTGCCGGACGTCGGACCCACATCCGCAAACGCGGGCGGCTCACGACACGTCTCTCGCAGGGCCCCGGCGGACCCCGCGCGAGGCAGGGTCCGCCGGACCAACCCCTGCCGACGTGGTCGTACCACTGTTCACGGATCACGGTCGCCACACAGGGTCAGAACCTGCCGTAGCCCGTCCGCCCCAGGGGTGAGGCGAGACCAGGAGGCTAACGCCGCGTTCTGAGTCCGTCGACCGGATATCCGACCGCGACGGGCGGTTGGCCCTGCCTCAGGTCCGGGCGGCGATCTCGGCGGCGACGCGGGCAGGGGCCTCGATCGAGGGCCAGTGGCCGACGCCGTCGAGCAGCACCACGTCGGTCGCCGGGCGCAGCGAGGCGAGCCGCTGCGGCATCGCGGTCACCGCGATCGGGTCGAGCACGCCCCACACGGCGCTGAGGGGTCCGGGGAAGTCGACGAAGGCCGCGGTCCACGTGTCCTGGTGGGCCCGGCGCTCGCGTATGTAGCTGATCTGCCGGGTCAGCAGCCGGTCACCGCCGTCGAGCCGGATCAGGTCGACCAGGTCCTCGACCTGCTCGGGCCCGAGGTTCGTTCCCGGGGCGACGCTCTCGCGCAGGTTGCGGCGCAGGAAAGGCCGCGGGAACGACACCGGCATCCGGCGGCCGCCGGTCAGGAGGCCGAGCCGCTGGCCGCGGGTGAGCTGCGCGAGGTCGATGAAGATCGAGCCGTTGAGCAGCACGACGCTGCTCACCGCGAAGCCGAGCGCGCCGCGGTTGGCCCGCGCCAGCAGCTCGGCGACCACGGTGGTGCCCATGTCGTGGCCCACCAGCGCGCAGGACTCCACCCCGAGCCGCTCGAGCAGCACCTCCACGAGGTCCGCCTGCTCGAAGAGCGAGTACGACGCGTCGGTCGGCTTCTCGGAGAAGCCGTAGCCGAGCAGGTCGGGGACGACCACCGGGCGGTCGAGGCCCTCGACCACGCCGGCGAAGTCGAAGGAGGACCCGGGGTAGCCGTGCACGATGACGACCGGGGTCCCGGCGCCCTCACGCTCGACGACGAAGATCCTGCGGCCCTCGACGTCCACGAACCGCCCGGCGTCCCGCCATGCCACCACTCCCGCGCTCACCACGCGGACCATCCTGGCCGCTCAGCACGACGTACGCGAACGCAGACCCGACGGCCAGCGCACCGGCAGCGACCGGCACGACCGCACCGGGCCGCTCGAACAGCTGCCACCAGAACGAGTTCTTGTGCCAGACGTCGGCGACCAGCAGGCCGAGGTCCTCGTGCACCGCGCCGGGGGCGATCATCGCCAGCTGCAGGAGCGCCACCGGCGCGAACAGGCGGCGGGCGGTCGCGCCCATGTGCTCGGCGGACAGCGCGAGGGCCGGCGTGGCGCAGGCGAGGAGCTCCAGGCTCGTGCGATAGCCGTAGAACGCGTCTCCCCCGCTGAACCGGACGAGCAGTCCCTGCACGAGCAGGTAGACCACGCCCGCACCCACCAGCGCCCGGCTCCAGTCCGGGAGCTCGCGCCAGCCCCGGACGAGCGCGGGGAGCAGCACCAGCAGCAGCGGCGTCCAGACCAGGAGGCCGCGGTCGGGCGCGACCCAGAAGCCCAGGAAGTTCGGCAGGTTCACCAGGTTGTCGTCCGCGTTGCCGGTGAAGTCGCCGGCGCGGTAGCCCGAGCTCGGGTCCCAGCTCCCGTACATCCAGTGCGTCCACACCGACATCAGCGCGAGGAGGGCGCCGCTCACCACCCCGACCCGGACGGCGAGGAGCGGGCGGCGCCGTACGACGGCCACGACGACCCCCAGGACGGCACAGATCACCGCCGCGTGCAGCCGCCCCCACAGCGCCACACCCCCGAACAGCCCGACCAGCCACCAGCGGTCGCGGTCGGCGGCCCAGGCCATCCCGAGGATCGCGAACACCGTGATCGTGTGCGGCCACATGCCGTTCGCCGCGACGCTCCACACGGGTGTCGCCAGGCCGAACACGGCAGCGGCGACGAGGGCGGCCCGGGCCCCGGTCCGGTCGCGCAGCAGGAGGAACAGCAGGGTCACCGACGCGGCCGTGAGCAGCGCCGCCGCGACGCCACCCGGGACGGCGGTCAGGTGGTCCGAGTCGGCCAGGAGGTACGCCGGCACCGTGGCAGCGATCGTCCCGGGAGCACGGCCGACTGCCTCGCGGCCGTCGGCCGTCCGCACGATCCAGGTCTCCCGGATGATGTTGTCGTCCAGCGCCGGGAAGTCGGCCATCTCCGGCACCGGGTCCCCCGTCTCGGCGATGTGCCAGGCGGCGAAGTCGGCGGCGTAGACGTCGAAGCTCGGCGCGGTGCTGATCGTCGCGGCGTAGACCACGGCCACGACGGCGAACAGCAGGGCGGGGACCTTCCAGCGCCGGCTGGGCGGGGTCTCGTCGGTTGCGGGCACCGCGTCATTGTGGGGGCTCGGGGCCGGCCGCCAGCCACCAGTCGGGCACCTCCGCCGCCTGTTCTTCCCCTGTACACCGACGCGTCCAGCGGACGAAAGGTCGCGGCTACAGCGCGAAATACAGTGCTCGACATGCCGTTCCCCACCGAGCGAGGTCTCTCGTGAAGCTCGTCGTGCAGGTGCCCTGCCTCAACGAGGAGGAGACCCTCCCGCTGGTCCTCGACTCGATCCCCGCCCGGATCCCGGGCGTCGACGAGATCGTGGTCGTGATCATCGACGACGGCTCGACCGACCGGACGGTGGAGGTCGCGCAGCGCCACGGCGTCACCCACGTCGTGCACCACCGCCGCAACCAGGGCCTCGCCCGGTCGTTCACCGACGGCGTCAGCTATGCGCTCTCGATCGGCGCGGACATCGTCGTGAACACCGACGGCGACAACCAGTACCCGCAGGACCGGATCGCCGACCTGGTGCAGCCGATCGTGCGCGGCGAGGCCGACATCGTGATCGCCGACCGCCAGACCCACCTCATCGAGCACTTCTCCCCGGCCAAGAAGGCGCTGCAGCGGTTCGGCAGCGCGGTCGTCAACCGGGCCGCGGGCACCGACCTCCCGGACGCGGCGAGCGGCTTCCGGGCGTACTCGCGCGAGAGCCTGATGCGGCTCAACACCGTCACCCGGTTCTCCTACTGCATGGAGACGATCATCCAGGCGGGCTACAAGCGGCTCGCGATCGCGAGCGTCCCGGTGGTGACCAACCCCAAGACCCGCGAGTCCCGCCTGTTCACCAACACCCGCCAGCACGTCTTCCGCTCCGGGGCCGCCATCGTGCGCGCCTACGTCATGTACCGCCCCTACATGATCTTCGGCTGGCTGGCCGCGTTCTTCGGCACCCTCGGGCTCCTCCCCTACGTCCGGTACGCCCTCCTCGAGGCCACCGGCGACAAGGGCGGCCACGTCCAGTCGCTGCTCGTCGGCGCCGCGCTGCTGCTGATGTCTGCGCTCTGCCTGATGCTCGGCATCGTCTCCGACCTGATCCGCACCAACCGGTCGCTCGTCGAGACCAACCTCGAGCACACCAAGCGCGCCCGGTTCGACGTGCTCCGGTTCGACGAGGCGGCCCTGCTGTGAAGAACCTCTACATCCGGCTCGTCCGCGCCCTCGGCGCGCTGCTGCGCGCCGTCGGCATCCTCGGCCTAGTCGAGCGCCGTGCCCCGCGGTCCCGGTCCGCGACCTGGGTCCTGTCCCTGTTCGCGATCCACGACGTCGACCGGCTGGCCCGGCTGGACGTGCCGTGGTGGACGTTCGACTCGGCCGAGGAGGTCGCCGCGTTCCTGGACGGCCGGCCGGAGGCGCGCGTCTTCGAGTGGGGCTCGGGCGCGTCCACCCTGTGGCTCGCCGCGCGGTCCGGTTCCGTGCACTCGGTCGAGCACCACGCCGGCTGGGCACGCTCGCTGGGCCCACGGCTCCCCGCCCACGTCACGCTGACCGTGGTGGAGCCGACCGAGTCGCCGGCCGCGGCGGTGGGCTCGCGCAAGCCGGGCCACGCCGGCCTCGACTTCGCGGCGTACGTCGCCGCCATCGACGCCGTGGACGGCCTCTTCGACGTGATCGTCATCGACGGGCGTGCCCGGGAGGCGTGCCTCGAGCGCGCCGTGGACCGGCTCGCGCCCGACGGGATCATCGTGTTCGACAACGTCGACCGCCAGCGCTACGTCGACGCCATCGAGGCCCAGGGCGCCCGGCTGGCCGTCGCCATGACCCGAGGGCTCACGCCGGCCCTCCCCTACCCGACCCGCACGGCGATCCTCCGGCCGGCGACGGCTCCCGCGTGACCCGGGCCCGCCTCCTCCGGCTCGCGCGGGCGTGCTTCCTCGTCCTGACCGTCGCAGGCGCCTGGTGGGGCTTCCGCGGACGGTGGGACGAGATCGGCGAGGCCCTCGCCAGCGCCAGCCCCGTCCACACGCTGGCAGCGGTCGCCCTGACCCTGTGCGGCCTCGCGCTGACGTCGGTGCTGTGGCGGCACCTGCTCGCCCGCCTGGGGGCCCCGGTCCCGCAGCGCGACGCGGCCGCGATCTTCTTCGTCGGCCAGCTGGGGAAGTACATCCCCGGGTCGGTCTGGACGTTCGCGGCCCAGGCCCAGCTGGGGCGGCGCAACCGGGTGCCCGCGCGCTCGAGCGTGGCCGCGTCCTCGGTCTTCCTGCTGCTGCACACGTTCAGCGGCGTCCTGCTGGGCTCGACGCTCGCCGCGGCCGGGGTCGTCGGCACCGACCTGCCGCGCTGGCTGTGGGGGCTCGCCGCGCTGGGCAGCGCGGCCCTGCTGGCTCCCCCGCTCGTGCGCCGGATCGGCTCCCGAATCGCCGGGCCGGAGGCCGACGCAGCGTTCGACGTCCGGGACCTCCTCGTCGGCCTGGGCCTGATGGCCGCGGTCTGGCTGGCGTACGGCGCGGCCGCCCAGACGCTGGTCGGCCCGGCGGGATCCGCCGACGGCCGCGATCTCGTCGTCACGACCGCCGCGTTCGCGCTGAGCCACGCCGCGGGGGTCCTCCTCGTCGTCGCGCCCGCCGGCCTCGGTGCGCGCGAGGCGGTCCTGGTCGCCCTGCTGGGACCGGTGACCGGCGTCGCGACCGCGGCCGCCGTCGCCCTGCTCGCGCGGCTCGTGCACACCGTCGCCGACTTCGCCGCCGCGGGTACGAGCGCCCTCGCCGCCCGGCGCCGATCCCCCGAGCCGCAGGCGGAGACCGCGCCGTGCTGACCGAGAACCCCCGCCACCCCGGCGCCCGCGGCCGCCTGCGTGCCTGGCTGGCCTACCCGCTCGTCGTACCCGCCCTGATGGCGGTGCTGGTCTGCGGCATCGGCACGCAGGTGGCCTGCAGCGCCACGATCCCGTCGTGGTCCAACGACGAGCCCGCCCACCTCGGCTACGTCGCGGCGCTGGCCGAGGGCAGGCTGCCGACGATCGACACGCCCACCGTCGACGACCCCGCCCGCTTCGGCGACCTCGCCGACCGGATGAGGGGGTGGGACACGGCCCACGACCACACCTGGACCGCCAACCACCCGCCGCTCTACCACCTGCTGCTCGTGCCGCTGTGGTGGCTGAGCCAGGGCGAGCCCGACCACGTCTTCATCGCGATGCGGCTGCTCAACACGCTCGGCTTCGCCGCGTGGGTGCTCCTCGTCGCGGTGATCGCCCGCGAGCTCGTCCCCCGCCGGCCCGCGGTCGCGGCCCTCGCAGCGGTCGCGACGGTCACGCCCACCCTCGCGATGCGCGCGGGCTTCCTCCTCAACGACGGCTTCGGCTCCTCCGCGACACTGCTCGCGATGCTGATGGCGATCCGGATGCTGCGCGACCGGGTGACCCCCACCCGGGTGGCGCTCGCGGCACTCGCCGGCGCGGGCGCGGCCGGCACCCGGGCGCCGGGCGTCCTCTGGGTGGCGGTCTGCACGGTCGTGCTGCTCGTCGCGCTCTGGAGGCGCGACGGCTGGCGGACGGCGGTCGGGACGTCGGCGGTCGTCGGCGGCGTACCGGCGCTGGCGACCGGCTGGTTCTACCTGCGCAACCTCAGCCTGTACGGCGACCTCACCGGCCAGGGCGCCCTGCTCGAGAAGTTCGAGCGCACGCCGGTGCACGGGATCGGCGACATCCCGCACGTGCCCAGCCTGGTCGAGGGGGTCGAGACGACTCCCCTCCTCCTGGTCGCCCTGCTGGTCCTGGCGCCCCTCGCCGCGCTGGCCGCGGCGCGGCGCCGCGACCTGCGGATCGACGCCGTGTGGGCGCTGCTGGTGCTCCACGCCGGCGCGACGCTCGCCAACATCGCGTCGTTCCTGGCCGCGGGCGGCGGCTTCCACGACCGCTACTTCATGCCGATCGCCCCGCTGCTCGCCACGTGGGCCGCGATCGGGATGCTCGAGGTGGGCCGCTGGCGGAACGCGGGCAGGGACCGCGACCGGGTCACGGCGACCTGGTGGTCGGTCGTGCTGCTCGGCTGGCTGGCCGGAGCGCTGGTCTGGATGGAGCGCCGCCACGTCCTCTACCCCGACGCCCCGCACCCGGTGGGTGGGGCTCTCCCGGTCCTGCTCGTCGGCCTGGCGGCCCTCGCGGCCGCCCTGGTCGTCGTCGCGCAGGGCGCCTCCCCCACGCTCGGTCGCCGACGTCGGGCGACAGCCGCCGTCGCCGCGGCGGCCGAGAACGACACCGCGTGCGCCGTCCTCGACTGACGCTCGCCGTCGTCGTGACGGCGGCACTCGCCGTACGGCTCGTCGGCATCCGGCACGGGCTCCCGTTCGTCTACAACCCCGACGAGGGCCTGCACTTCGTGCCCCGCGCGGTCGACGCGGCGGGCGGGGACTGGGACCCCGGCTACTACGAGAACCCGTCGGCGCTCACCTACCTCCTCGCCGTCGTCTTCCTCGCCGCCGACGTCCTCGGAGCGGGCATCCGGTCCGGCTTCGACGCCGACCCGACGACCGCGTTCACGGTGGCGCGGGTGGTCGTCGCGCTGCTCGGCTGCGCGCTGGTGCTCGCCGTGCACCGCGCCGGGCGGGCCTGCTTCGACGAGCGGGTGGGGGTGCTCGCCGCCGCGTTCGTGGCGTTCGGGTTCCTGCCGGTCTTCTACAGCCACCAGGCGCTCAACGACGTCCCGACGATGCTCCCGGTGACGTTGGCGCTCCTCGCCTGCGTCGCGCTCCTGGACCGCGGGGGCCCCGGCCGCGCGGCGCTGGCCGGGGCGCTCGTCGGCCTCGCTGCCGGCACCAAGTACCTCGCCGCACCGCTCGCCCTGGTCGTGGCCGTCGCGGTCGTGCTCCGCGTGGTCGACCGGAAGGAGCGGATGACGCGCGGCGTGCTCCTCCTGCTGCTGGCTGCGCTCGCGTGCGTCGCCGCCCTCCTGCTCACCAACCCCTACCTGGCCCTCGACCTCGACACCGCGCGGGAGCAGCTCGGCGGCCAGTCCACCCAGGCCGCGTCGGCCAAGCTGGGCCAGGACGGCACCGCGTGGACCTACTACCCGGTCTCGCTGCTGTGGGGGCTGGGCGTCGTGCCGACGGCGCTCGCGGCGCTCGGCGCCGTCGCCGCGTTCCGCACCGACCACCGCCGCGCCCTGCTGCTCACCACGTTCCCGGTGGCCCTGCTCGCCTACCTCGGCACCCAGGACCGGTTCTTCGCGCGGTGGCTGCTGCCGGCCTACCCGATGCTCGCCGTGCTCGCGGCGTACGGCGCCGTGCGGCTCGCCGGGTGGGTCCGGGAGCGGCTGGCCGCCGACCGGTCACGGGGCGCGTGGGTGCTGCCCGTCCTCGCGGCCGTCTCCCTCGCGCAGCCTGTGGTCGACGCGGTCCGCAGCGACGCCGTGCTGGTCCGGGCCGACACCCGAGGCCTGGCCCTGGACTGGATGGAGGACCACGTCGGCGGCAGCCGGCGGATCGTGGTGGAGCCGGCGGTGCCGGGCCGCTACCTCCCCGCCGACGGCGGCTGGACGCGGTTCCCCGTGTCCCGCCCCTACCAGGCCTACGAGGAGCGGCTCGACCCGGCGCTGGTCGACGACTACCGCGCCGGCGGCTACTGCTGGGTGATGGTCAACAGCCACCAGCGTGACCGCGGCCTGGCCGCCGGGCTCCCCGGAGCGGAGGCCTACTACCGGCGCCTCGACGAGGAGAGCACCGTGGTGGCGCGCTTCTCGCCGTACCGCCCCGGCGCGACCGCCCCGGACTTCTCCTACGACTTCAGCTTCGACTGGTACCCCTGGGCGTTCGAGCGCCCGGGGCCCTACGTCGAGCTGCGCCGGCTCACCGACTGCGCGGTCAGCTGAGCGCGGAGGCCTGCCGGTACTCCCGGAACGGGATGTTCCAGTCGCCGTAGCCGTTGTCGGGCTCCATCGGCCGGTCGGTGCCGGTGTACTCCACCACGTCACCGACCTGGCTCATGTTGAACAGCCAGGCGGCGTTCTCGGTGCTCATGCCGGTGCAGCCGTGCGAGACGTTGGAGTTGCCCTGCGCGTAGACCGACCACGGCGCCGCGTGGATGAACTCGCCGGAGTAGGTCACCCGCATGGCGTACTGCACGCCCTTGATGTTGTAGGCGTCGGCGCCGGTGATGCCGACCGTCTCGGAGTTCATGTCCTTGGACTCGAACTTCTCGATGATGACCTTCACGCCCGAGCGGGTCGTGTACGCCGGCTGCTGGCCGGTGGTGATCGGGATGGTCCGGATCAGGTTGCCGTTGGAGAAGACCCGCATGTCGTCGGTCACCGTGTTGACGCGGTAGATGTGCGCGTCGCCGATGTTGAAGTCGACCTGGCGGTCCTCCTGGCCGTAGATGCCGTTGCCGGCGTCGACCCCGTTGACGTCGACGTCGACGTGGACCTTCGAGTGGGCCTTCCAGTACTCCTTGGGCCGCCAGTGGGCCTCGGTGTCGCTCACCCAGTGCCACGTGCCGGGCTGCGCCGGCTGGGCGGTCACGTGCATGTTGCGCTCGAACGACTTCTTGTCGGTCACCGGGACGTCGAACGTCACGATCACCGGCATGCCGATGCCGACGGTCTGGCCCGCGAGGGGGGCCACCGACGGGTAGGTCTGCTGGTCGAGGGTCAGCGGCTGGGTCGTGAACTCGCTGTTCCACCGCGACGTGGAGCCGTCGGTGCCCGTGCCGGTGGCCTTGACCGTGTAGGTCACGCCCGGCTCGAGCCGCTCGGAGGCCTTCCAGGAGGTGCCGTTCTTGGCGACGGTGCCCGGGACCTTGCCGGCCGACGAGGTCACGGCGACGTTCTCCAGCGAGCCCTCGGTCGCCGAGACCTGCACCAGGGTGTCGACCGGTACGTCGTGCGCGCCGCGCTTGACGTTGACGTGCAGCTCGGCGGGGCCGGTGTCGGAGACCGCGCTGGTCGAGGCGTCGGACGGGCCGTCGCTGGAGTCGCCCACCACCGGGAGGTCCTTGGTGGCGTTGCAGCCCGTGAGCGCGAGTCCGGCGCAGACGAGCACGGCGACGCCCGCAGCCAGCGGCGCGCGGCGCTTGTGGTTCGGGACAGGCAGCATGGTGAAGACGTCTCTCTCGCGATGTCGGGGGGCGACCCTCCAGCGGTACCCGTCCGCAGGGTTGGGGAAACCGTCTTCCCTCGGAGGTCGCACTACGAGGATAACTGCCGCCGCCCCCAGAACCCGGATTGTCGCGACGTCATGAAATTCACGTCGCCGCCCGGCAACCAAACACCCGTTTCCGGCGTCCTAGGCCTCACACGAGTGGAATTCCGGCGGTGCAATTAAGCACGGGAGCGTGCCGCCGGTGGCGACACGCTCCCGTGATGCAGCTCAGTGGGCGTGCTCTCCGCGGTAGTACTCGAAGATCCAGCCCGACAGGGCGATTGCGCCGAGCACGACGCCGATGACCAGCAGCCACCAGGCGGTCATGGCCGCGGCGAGCACGATCGTGCTCAGGCACAGCCCGCACCACAGCGGCCACCAGGAGAACGGCGGGAAGAACCCGAGCTCGCCGGCGCCGTCGGCGATCTCGCCGTCCTTGCGGTCCTCCGGACGGGCGTCCATCCGGTTGGCGTGGAACCCCAGGTAGAGGGTCACCATCGCGGCGAGCAGCGTGCTCATGACCAGCGCCGAGGTGCCGGTCCAGTCCGCGCCGGTGTCGCCGGCGTCGGTGATGAACCAGTAGGCCGGCGTGACCAGCAGCAGGAAGACGGTGGTCAGCCCGAAGAGCCAGGCCTCGATCTTCATCAGGCGTCGTCCTTCTTGTCGTTCTGCTCCGCGATGTGCTCGGCGCGGCCGGTGGTGTCGGGGACGTCAGCGAGGGCGCCCGTCTTCTCGACCGGATTGTGCTCGAGCTCGATCGCCGCGATCTCCGGGTGGTGGAGGTCGAACGCCGGCGACTCCGAGCGGATCCGCGGGAGGCGCTCGAAGTTGTGGCGCGGCGGCGGGCAGCTGGTCGCCCACTCCAGGGAGCGGCCCCAGCCCCACGGGTCGTCGTGGTTGACCAGCGGGCTCTTCCGCGACACGTAGACGTTGTAGAAGAACGGCAGCATCGAGGAGGCGAGGATGAACGCGCCCACCGTCGAGACCTGGTTCAGCGTCGTGAAGCCGTCACCGGGCAGGTAGTCGGCGTAGCGCCGCGGCATGCCCTCGATGCCGAGCCAGTGCTGGATGAGGAACGTGGTGTGGAAGCCGATGAACAACATCCAGAAGTGGATCTTGCCCAGGCGCTCGTCGAGCATCCGACCGGTGAGCTTGGGCCACCAGAAGTAGAAGCCGGCGAACATCGCGAAGACGACCGTGCCGAACACCGTGTAGTGGAAGTGCGCCACCACGAAGTAGGAGTCGGACACGTGGAAGTCCAGCGGCGGGCTCGCCAGGATGATGCCGGTGAGACCACCGAAGAGGAAGGTCGTCAGGAAGCCGACCGACCAGAGCATCGGCGTGTCCATCCGCACCGATCCGCCCCACATGGTGCCGATCCAGTTGAAGAACTTCACGCCCGTCGGCACCGCGATCAGGAACGTCATGCCGGAGAAGAACGGCAGGTTGACCGCCCCGGTGACGAACATGTGGTGCGCCCACACCGCGACCGAGAGGATCGCGATGCCGATCGTCGCGGCCACCAGGCCGACGTAGCCGAAGATCGGCTTGCGGCTGAAGACCGGCAGGATCTCGGAGATGATGCCGAAGAACGGCAGGGCGATGATGTAGACCTCGGGGTGCCCGAAGAACCAGAACAGGTGCTGCCACAGGATCGCGCCGCCGTGCGACGGGTCGAACACGTGCGCACCGAGCTGGCGGTCGGCCTCGAGCGAGAGCAGCGCTCCGGCGAGGATCGGGAACGCGATCAGGACCAGCAGGGCGGTGATCAGCACCGTCCAGGTGAAGATCGACATCCGGAACATGGTCATGCCCGGAGCCCGCATGCAGATGATCGTGGTGATGAAGTTGACCGCACCCAGGATGGTGCCGAGACCGGCCATCCACAGGCCCATGATCCACAGGTCGCCACCGACGCCGGGGCTGTTCACGGCGTCGGACAGCGGCGCGTAGGCGAACCAGCCGAACGAGGCGGCGCCCTGCGGGGTCAGGAAGCCCGCGGCGGCGATCAGGCCGCCGAAGAGGTAGAGCCAGTAGCTGAACATGTTCAGCCGCGGGAACGCGACGTCCGGCGCACCGATCTGCAGCGGCATGATCGCGTTGCCGAAGGCGAAGAACAGCGGCGTCGCGAACAGCAGCAGCATGATCGTGCCGTGCATGGTGAAGAGCTGGTTGTAGAGCTCCTCGTTGACCAGCTGCTCACCCGGGTAGGCCAGCTCGGACCGGATCAGCAGCGCCATGATGCCGCCCAGGACGAACCAGGCGAGCGCCGTGACGAAGTAGAGGTTGCCGATGACCTTGTGGTCGGTCGTCGTCATCACCCGGACGAGCTGCCGCCCCAGGGGCTTGCGCGCGGTCAGCTCCGCGGAGCGGGCTGCGGTCGCAGTCACTAGTCGTCTCCCTCTTCATCGGGGTTGAGGTACGCCGAGCCGGCGTAGTCGCCACCCATCACGGGGTGGTCGGCGGAGTGCGCCGGGTCCGCAGCCAGGTCCTGGACGTACTGCTCGTAGTCGTCCTGGCTCACGACCTTGACCTGGAACAGCATCCGCGAGTGGTAGGCGCCGCACAGCTCGTAGCACTTGCCGGCGTAGGGCCCGCCGATCTCGGTCGGGGTGACCTGGAACCGGTTGTCGCGGCCCGGCACCACGTCCATGCGCATCGCGAAGGCCGGGATGCCGAAGTCGTGGATCACGTCCGGGCTGGTCAGGTCGAACTCGACGGTCTCGTCGACCGGCAGGACCAGGGTCGGGATCTCGTCGTTGTTGAGGTCGCCGGTCACGAACGCGACCTTGCCGTCCTCGGAGTCGGGGTCGAGGTGGTGGTTGAAGGTCCAGGTCCACTTCTGGCCGACCACGGTGATCCGGGCGTCCGGGTGGTCCACCATCTCGAGAGCGTCGTTCTGCACCCGCACGGTGTGCGAGAAGAAGACGATCACCATGACGATCGGGAAGACCGTGTAGAAGATCTCGACCGGCAGGTTGTAGCGGGTCTGCACGGGGACCTCGTCGTCGCTGCGGCGCCGGAAGTAGATCACTGCGAACAGGATCAGCCCCCAGACGACCACGCCGGTCGCGAGCGCAGCGATCCACGCACCCTGCCAGAGGTCCAGGATGCCCTGGCCCTGCTTGGTCACGATGTGCGGCATGCCGGCGCGCTCGAGCTGCGTGTCGTCCGAGCAGCCGCTCAGCGCGAGAGCGAGTACGACGAAGCCGGCGAGCGGGAGCGTCCGAACCAGGGTCCGGCGCGGTCCACGCGTGCGCTCGGGGTGCCTCAAGCCCACGAACGAGCCTTCCTCTCGAGGGTCAGAACTAAGCGAACATTAGCGGAGCCTGGCGCCACCATCGCGCCGGGGTCGGCAATCGGGCGCTCGATAGATTGCACCACGTGACGACGCCCTCCGGCACCCCGGGCGCACCGCGGCCCGAGGTGCCCGACCACTACCTGGACACGGCGTCCGCGGAGCCCCTGCACCCCGCGGCCCGCGACGTGCTGCTCGCGGCGCTCGACCGCGGGTTCGCCGACCCCCGGCGGCTGCACCGCCGCGCGCGGGAGGCCCGCCTGCTGCTCGACAACGCCCGCGCGGTGGTCGCGGAGTGCCTGGGCGCCCAGCCCGACGAGATCGGGTTCACCGCCTCCGGCACCGACGCCGTCCACCGGGGGCTCCTCGGCCTGGTCCGGGCCCAGGGCGCCGCCGGCCGCTCGGGCGTCGTGCACACCGCCGTCGAGCACTCCTCGGTGCTCCACGCGGTCGCCTGGCAGGACTCCCCCGCCCACGCCGCCGTCCCCGTGGACGCCCGCGGCCGGGTCGACCCCGCCGCCGCGGCCGCCGCGGCCGCGGCGGGGGGCGTCGCCGTGGTGGCCGTCCAGGCGGCCAACCAGGAGGTCGGCACGGTGCAGCCCGTGGACGCGCTGGACCTGCCCGGCGGCGTCCCGCTCTTCGTCGACGCGGCTGCAGCCGCCGGCCGGCTGCCGCTCCCGGCCCGCTGGGACGCCCTGGCCGCCTCGGCCCGGAAGTTCGGCGGGCCGGCCGGCGTCGGCGTGCTCGCCGTACGGCGGGGCACGCGCTGGACCACGCCGTTCCCCGGCGACGACGGGCTCGACCGGCTCGGCGGCGAGGCCAACGTGCCCGGGGCGCTTGCCGCGGCGGCAGCGCTCCAGGCCGTGCTCGCCGAGCGCGAGGAGACGGCCGCCCGCCACCACGAGCTGACCGGGCGGATCCGCCGCGCGGCCGCCGCGCTGCCCGACACCGAGGTGGTCGGCGACCCGGACGACCGGCTCCCGCACCTGGTCACCTTCTCCTGCCTCTACATCGCCGGCGACGAGCTGGTCGACGCCCTGGACCGCCGCGGCTACGGCGTGGCGAGCGGCTCGGCCTGCACCGCCTCGACCCTCGAGCCGAGCCACGTGCTGGCCGCGATGGGGGCGCTGACCCACGGCAACGTCCGCGTCTCGCTGCGGCGCGACTCGACCGCCGAGGAGGTCGACGGCTTCTGCACCGCGCTGGCGGAGGTCGTCGCCTCGATCCGGGCCGGGGCCGGGCTGTGACCCCCGCGCTCGAGCTGGACTGCCGCGGCCTCCCCTGCCCGCGGCCGATCATCGAGCTCGCCAAGGCGCTGCCGACGGTCGAGGTCGGTGACCTGGTCGCGGTCGTCGCGAACGACCCGGCCACCCGCCACGACGTCCCCGCGTGGTGCCGGATGCGCGGCCAGGAGTACGCCGGCGAGGAGGTCGCGGAGGACGGCGTCCCCCGCTACCTCGTGCGCCGGACCAGCTGACGGGCGCCTACAGGCAGCGCGCCACGTCGTCGCCGGCCTCGTCGCCGTAGGAGTCGCGGATCCGCTGCACGAACTCGGCGTGCGTGAAGGCGTACTCCTGCGGCCCGACCGTCTCGACGACGTACGCCGCGAGCACGCAGCCGACCTGCGCGGCACGCTCCAGGGACAGCTCCCAGCCGAGCGCGGCCAGGAACCCGGCGCGGAACGCGTCGCCGACGCCGGTCGGCTCGACCGGGGTGACGTCCTTGGCCGCCGGGACCTCGATCAGCTCCTGGTCCCGCCCGTGGATCCGCACGCCCTGGGCGCCCAGGGTCGTCACCTGGAGGCCGACCCGCTCGCGGACGTCGTCGACGGTCCAGCCGGTCTTCTTCTCGATGACGTGGGTCTCGTACTCGTTGGTGATCAGGATGTCCGCGCCGTCGATGAGCTGGCGGATCAGGTCGCCGTCACCGAACGCGAGCTGCTGGGAGGGGTCCGCCACGAAGCGGTAGCCGCGCTGCAGGCACTCCTGGGTGTGGCGCAGCATGCCCTCCGGGTCGTCCGGGCCGACCAGGACGTAGGCCGGCTCGCCGACCTGGGCCACGATCGGCTCGAGCTCGATCTCGCGGGACTCGCTCATCGCGCCCGGGTAGAACGACGCGATCTGGGCCATCGTCGAGTCGTTGGTGCACACGAAGCGGGCGGTGTGCCGGGTGGGCGAGACGTGGACGTGGCTGCAGTCGACGTTGTGCCGCTCGAGCCAGGAGCGGTAGTCGGCGAAGTCCTCCCCCACGGCGCCGACGAGCACCGGCCGGACGCCCAGGTTGCCGAGCCCGAAGGAGATGTTGCCGGCGCAGCCGCCGCGCCGGACCTCCAGGTCGTGCACGAGGAAGCTGACCGACAGCTTGTCGAGCTGGTCGACCACGAGCGAGTCGGAGAACTGACCGTCGAAGGTCATCAGGTGGTCGGTGGCGATGGAGCCGGCGATCAGCAGGGCACCGGGAGCAGAGGACATGGGACGGAACGATATGGGATGCCCGGTTCGCGCCGCAGGCCGACTGCGGATCGAAACTACCGACGAGTACTGGTGGGTCTACCCCTCGGTAACGCCTACCGTCGAAGACATGACGCCGTACGAGGAGATCGCCAGCCCCACCGAGCTGCACGCCGACTGCCAGACGATCTCGGACCGTCTCGCCAAGGCCGCGCGCCGCGCGGTCGAGCCCGCCCCCAGCATCCACTTCGAGGACTACCCGCGGGAGGTCCCCAAGCGCGAGATCGAGATCGGCGAGGCCGCCCAGCGGCTCGCCAACGCGCTGCACCTGCACCTGGACTGACGCGGAAAAGCGAAAGCGCCGCCGGCCTCGGCCGGCGGCGCTTTCGTGTGTCAGCGGCAGCTCAGTGGAACGAGTCCCCGCACGCGCACGATCCCGTGGCGTTGGGGTTGTCGATCGTGAAGCCCTGCTTCTCGATGGTGTCGACGAAGTCGATCATCGCGCCGTTGAGGTAGGGGACGCTCATCCGGTCGACCACGACGGACACGCCGTCGAAGTCGGAGACGACGTCGCCGTCGAGCGTGCGCTCGTCGAAGAAGAGCTGGTAGCGCAGGCCGCTGCAGCCACCGGGCTGCACGGAGATGCGGAGCGCGAGGTCGTCGCGACCCTCCTGCTCGAGCAGGCTCTTCACCTTGGTGGCAGCCACCGGGCTCAGGTTGATCTGGTCCTGACGACGCTCGACCTCAACAGCGGTCGCCACGCCCGCGGCGCCCGAGGTCGTCGTGGTGGCAGCGGGGGCCTCGTGGCTGTGGCCGTGGCCGCCGCATCCGCACTGGTCGCTCATGCTCACTCCAGGTAAGTCTCGAAAGTCTGTCGACAGGACCAATGGTCGCACATCTGTGGTTATTCCCGGGCCTCACCAGACAAGGACCGGCTTGACCACCTTGCCGGCTGTGACGTCGGCCACGGCGTCCGCGATCCGCTCGAACGGATAGGTCGTGACCAGCCGGTCGACGTCGAAGGTGCCGGCCTCGCGCATCGCGATCAGCCGCGGGACCATCGTGAGCGGGTCGGCCTCCCCCTCGATCGAGGAGCGGATCACCTTGCCGGTCTGGAGCAGGTCGATGGCGTCGATCGTGTACTCCGGCGCGCCGAGCCCGAGCGGGACCAGGAGGCCGCGGCTGCGCAGCGACCGCTGGGCCTGGAGCACGACCGCCGGGAGGGCCGTCGTGTCGATGGCGTACGGCGCCCCGCCGCCCGTCAGGTCCTTGACCCGCTGCTCGACCGGCACGTCCCCGTCGGTGGGATCGAGCGTCACGGCGCCGTAGTGCTCGGCCGCCTCGCGCCGCGCGGCGGTCGGGTCGACCGCGATGACCGTCTCCACGCCGAGACCGCGGGCGGCGGCGACGGCCGCGAGCCCGACGGCGCCCGCGCCGAAGACGACGACCGCCTCGTCCGGCGCGGGGTCGAGCACGTTGAGGACGGTGCCGGCGCCGGTCTGGAAGCCGCACCCGAACGGGGCGAGCAGCGCCAGGTCGAGCGCCTTGTCCACGACGACGCAGTTGTCGGCGTACGCCAGGGAGTGGGAGGCGAGGCTGGACTGGCCGAAGAAGCTGCCGAACACGGTCTGGTCGCCGCGCTTCATGGTCGTGGAGCCGTCGGCGCGCATCCCCATGTAGTTGAGGAGCAGGCTCTGCTCGCAGTAGCCCACCTCGCCCGCCTCGCACGCGGCGCACGCCCGGCAGGACCGGAAGCTCATCACCACGTGGTCGCCGACCGCGATCCCCTCGACGTCGGGGCCGACCGCCTCGACCACGCCGGTGCCCTCGTGGCCCACGACCGTCGGCAGCATCTCCGGCGGGAGCATGCTGGGGACGGTGAGGTCGGTGTGGCACAGGCCGGTCGCGACGACCCGGACCAGCACCTCGTCGGCGCGCGGCTCGTCGAGCTCGACCTCGGCGAAGGTGAACTCCCCGCCCGGCTCCTCGACCAGGGCGACGGTGGCCCTCATGCCTCGCGCTCCAGCCAGAAGTAGTAGAGGTCCTCGATGCCGAAGGTGCCGGCGAGCTTGCCGTTCATGATGCCCATCAACGTGGCGTCGTCGACCTTCTTGAAGTGGTCGAGGACCGGCATCCGGTCGTAGACCATCGTCGCCGTGGTCTCGCCGCGGAACTCCACGGGCCACAGCGACGCCTCGCCGCCGCCGGCGGCCTCCTGGTTGGAGTAGAGCCCGCCCTGCTCGTCGCGGCAGACCAGCGGGACGGCCTCCAGCGGGCTGTCGAACCGCTTGCCGTGCCAGCGCACCTTCCCCAGCACCTTGCTCGCGACGTGGCCGGTCGCGAAGTCACCTCCTCGCACGCGCCGAGGACCTCGTCCACCGTGACGGTGGCGAGGTCCGCCCAGAGGGCGTCGAGGTCGGCCGGGGCGGCCGGCTCCGCCGAGCGGAGGGTGTCGAAGCGGGTACGCAGGTCGTCGGGCACGACGCGAATCTAGAACCTGTTCCAGCCCGAGGGCCAGAGCGGTCTCACGCCGACCAGGTGCGCGCCACCCGGTCGGCGAGGTCGGCGAGGGCGCCCGCGGGGTCCCCGAGGGCACGCTCCTCCCCGACGGCGTCCACCAGCGAGTACGCCGCGTCCATGCCCAGGGCCCGCATCTCCCGCGACCCGACGAGGACCCGGCCGGCCAGCGCCACGCACGGTCGCAACGCCTCGGCAGCCACCGCCGCGACGCCCGCCGGGACCTTGCCCGCCCGGCTGCTGAAGTCGAACGCGCCCTCCCCGGTCACCACGACGTCCGCCTTCCGTGCGCGGGCCGGCAGGTCGACGGTGCCGGCGACCAGGTCGATCCCCGGGACCCGCCGGCCGCCGAGCAGCATCAGCGCGAAGCCCAGCCCCCCGGCCGCGCCGGCGCCCGGCTCGAGGGCGAGCCGGCGGTCGGTCGCGACGGCGAACCGCTCCAGCACCGCGTCCCACCGGGGCAGGTCCTCCTCGGGGATCCCCTTCTGGGGCCCGAACGTCTTGGTGGCCCCGAACAGGCCGGTGAGCGGGCTGTCCACGTCCGAGGCGGCCACGAGCTCCACGCCCGCCACCCGCTCCCGCGCGGGACCGACGTCCACCGCGGACACCCCGTCCAGCGCGGCCACCCCGCGGTCGAGGGGTACGTCGGCCGTCGCTCCGAGCGCGGCGAGCAGCCCCGCTCCCCCGTCGTCCGTGCCGGAGCCGCCGAGCCCGACGACCACGCGGCGCGCGCCCGCGTCGACCGCGAGCCCGACCAGCGTCCCGACCCCGTAGGTCGTCGCGTCCGCGGCGTCCCGGCCGCCGGTGAGGTGGAGCCCGCACGCCTGGGCGCTCTCGACGTACGCCACGCCGTCGTGGACGAGCAGCGTGGCCGGGACCTCGCCCGCGCCGGCCGGCCCGCGCACGGCGGCGGCGAGCAGCTCCCCGCCCAGCGCGGCGTGGAGCACGTCGACGAAGCCCGGACCGCCGTCCGACATCGGCGCCAGGTCGAGCTCGTCGCGCGGTGCCTGACGGGACCAACCGGCGGCGATCGCCTCCGCGGCCTGGACCGCGGTCAGCGTGCCCGCGAACTTGTCGGGCGCCACCAGGATCCGCATGCGCCCATTCTTGCGGACCTCCCGCGGCCCTCACCGCCGGTGCGGAATCGGTCCGCGGACGGCACGCGAATATCATTCGGTCATGACGAGCGTCGACCTCCCGCTGCTGCCGCTGGGCCGCGGCACCGACCCGCTCTCCGAGCGCGGCGTCGAGTGCCCCGGCGACCTGCCGCCGGCATCCGACCCGGACCTGGTGGCCCGGGCGCGCGCCGCGAAGGAGGCGCTCGGCGACCGGGTGTTCGTGCTCGGCCACCACTACCAGCGCGACGAGGTCATCCAGTTCGCCGACGTCACCGGCGACTCGTTCAAGCTGGCCCGCGACGCGGCGGGACGCCCCGGCGCGGAGTACATCGTCTTCTGCGGCGTCCACTTCATGGCCGAGTCCGCCGACATCCTCACCAGCGACGCGCAGCAGGTCGTGCTGCCCGACCTGGCGGCCGGCTGCTCGATGGCCGACATGGCGCGGATCGCCCAGGTCGAGCGGGCCTGGGCGGCGATGGCCGCGGCCGGCCTGCAGGACCAGGTCGTGCCGGTCACCTACATGAACTCCAGCGCCGACATCAAGGCGTTCTGCGGGCGCAACGGCGGCGTGGTCTGCACCTCGTCCAACGCGGAGGTGGCGCTCGCGTGGGCGTTCGCGCAGAAGGGGCCCGACACCAAGGTCCTCTTCCTGCCCGACCAGCACCTGGGCCGCAACACCGCCGTGCTCCAGCTGGGCCTCGCGCTCGAGGACTGCGTGGTCTGGAACCCGCTCAAGCCCGACGGCGGCCTGACGCCCGAGGAGCTCCGCGACGCCAAGATGATCCTGTGGAAGGGGCACTGCTCGGTCCACGGCCGGTTCTCCCCCGACGTCGTCGACGAGCTGCGCGCCAAGATCCCCGACCTCAACGTGCTCGTGCACCCCGAGTGCCAGCACGAGGTCGTGCTCAAGGCAGACCTGGTCGGCTCGACCGAGTTCATCATCAAGACGATCGAGGCCGCCCCCGCCGGGTCCAGCTGGGCCATCGGCACCGAGCTCAACCTCGTGCAGCGGCTCGAGCGGCTGCACCCCGACAAGCACATCTACTTCCTCGACCGCAACGTCTGCTACTGCTCGACGATGAACCGGATCGACCTGCCCCACCTGGTCTGGGCGCTGGAGAACCTGGTCGCCGGCAACGTCGTCAACCGGATCGAGGTCGACCCCACGACCGAGCAGGAGGCGCTCGTCGCCCTCCAGCGGATGCTCGACCTGCCCGGAAAGACCAACCGTGACTGACACCTTCCCGCCCTGCCCCCGGTGCAGCAGCGACTACACCTACGCCATGGGCGAGCTGATGGTGTGCCCCGAGTGCGCGCACGAGTGGTCGCCGAGCGAGGCGTCCGCCGCCGCCGCAGCCGCCGCCGAGGCGGACCAGGTCCGCGACAGCAACGGCACCCCGCTCGCCGACGGGGACGACGTGATCGTGGTCAAGGACCTGCCCGTCAAGGGCTCGCCCAAGCCGATCAAGTCCGGCACCAAGGTGCGCGCCATCCGCCTGGTCGACCTCGACAGCCGGGTCGGCGGTCACGACATCGACTGCAAGGTCGACGGTTTCGGCGCGATGCAGCTGAAGTCCAGCGTGGTCAGGAAGGCCTGAGGATCATGTTCCGCCGTACGAAGACCGACGACGCCACCGCCGAGCCGCAGCCGGTGAAGGAGGGCGGCAAGGGCCGCCCGACCCCGACGCGCAAGGAGGCCGAGGCGCTGGCCCGTGCCAAGGCCCGCGCCCCGCGCTCCAAGAAGGAGCTCGCGGCCCGCCAGCGGCAGTTCCGCACGGAGGAGAGCCGCAAGATCCGCTCCGCCATGAAGACCGGCGACGAGCGCTACCTGCCGGCGCGCGACCGCGGCCCGGTTCGACGGTTCATCCGCGACTACGTCGACTCCCGGTTCAGCCTCGTGGAGATGCTGATCCCGCTGCTGATCATCAGCATGGTGC
Organism: Nocardioides sp.; assembly: GCA_035554955.1. Lineage (GTDB taxonomy): Bacteria > Actinomycetota > Actinomycetes > Propionibacteriales > Nocardioidaceae > Nocardioides. Next base: position 26,262 of record DATMHR010000014.1, read on the forward strand.
TCGGCTACAGCGGCAACCCGGCCCTGATGTCGGCCAGCACGATGGTCATGCTCGCGACGTTCCTCTTCGTCGTCGTCGACATGGTCGTCCTGCGGTTCCGGCTCCGCCGGGAGCTGGTCCGCCGGTTCCCCGAGGAGAACCTGAGCGGGACCACGTTCTACGCCATCACCCGGTCGCTGCAGATGAAGTTCATGCGGATGCCCAAGGCGCAGGTCAAGATCGGCCAGAGCCTCCCGGACGACTACCGCTAGAAATCGCGCTTCGGCGGCGACTTGGTCTTGGCCGGGTCGCGCTCGACGGCGTCGCCGAGCACCTCGTCGATCGACTTCAGCAGGTCGGGCTCCAGCGTGACGCCCGCCGCCTTCGCGTTCTCGGCGACCTGCTCGGGCCGGCTGGCGCCGATGATCGCGGCGGAGACGTTGGGGTTCTGCAGGACCCAGGCCACCGCGAGCTGGGCGAGGCTCAGCCCCGCCTCGTCGGCGAGCGGCTTGAGCCGCTGCACCCGCTCCAGCAGGTCGTCCTCGAGCCACCGGCTCACCATGTCCGCTCCCCCGGCCTGGTCGGTCGCGCGGGAGCCCTCCGGCGGCGGCTGGCCGGGCGCGTACTTGCCCGTCAGCACGCCCTGGGCGATCGGCGACCACACGACCTGCCCGACGCCGAGCTCCTCGCACGCGGGCACGACCTCGGCCTCGATCACCCGCCACAGCATGTTGTACTGCGGCTGGTTGGACACGAACGGGATGTGCAGCTCGCGGGCCAGCGCGTGGCCGGCGCGGATCTGGTCGGCCGTCCACTCCGAGACGCCGATGTAGAGCGCCTTGCCCGAGCGGACCACGTCGGCGAACGCCTCCATGGTCTCCTCGAGCGGGGTCTCGAAGTCGTAGCGGTGCGCCTGGTAGAGGTCGACGTGGTCGGTGCCCAGCCGGCGCAGCGAGCCGTCGATCGACTCCAGGATGTGCTTGCGCGACAGGCCGTGGTCGTTGTGCGACCCCGGGCCGGTCGGCCAGTAGACCTTCGTGAAGATCTCGAGGCCCTCACGCCGTTCCCCGGCCAGGGCGCGCCCGAGGACGCTCTCCGCGCGGGTGTTGGCGTAGACGTCGGCCGTGTCGAACGTGGTGATGCCCTGGTCCAGGGCCTCCCGCACGCAGGAGATCGCGGCCTCCTCCTCGACCTGCGAGCCGTGCGTGATCCAGTTGCCGTAGGCGATGGCCGAGATCTTCAACCCACTCGCGCCGAGGTTGCGGATTTCCATGTCCTCGACCCTAGCGAGCGCCCGAAGCCCGACGGACGCCTCGCGCCGGGCCAGTGAGAGGATCGAGGCGTGACGACGTCCGACGTGTCCGTACGGGTCGCGTGGCCGGCCGACGGCGACGCCATCGCCGGCGTCCAGCTGCGCCACTGGCAGCAGCGGTACGGCGGCTCGCTCGCCGACCTGCTCGGCGGGCGGACCCTGGACGAGGACGTCCTCGCGCAGGCGTGGCGCGAGACCCTGGCCCGTCCCCCGGAGGCGCGCCGGCGCGCGCTGGTCGCGCTGGCCCACGACCGGGTCATCGGGTTCGCCCTGACCGGACCCGCGAGCGACCCGGACGCGGACCCGTCGACCGACGGTGAGCTCGCCGAGCTCACCGTCCACCCCGAGGAGACCGGGCAGGGGCACGGTTCCCGCCTGCTGCAGGCCGGCGTGGACACGCTGCGCGCCGACGGCTTCGACCGCGCGGTGATCTGGGTCGACACGGTCGCCGACGCCGCCCGGTCGTTCCTCTCGAGCGCCGGCTGGGCCCCCGACGGGGCCTCCCGCGAGCTCACCGACGAGGCCGGCACCGGCACGGTCAAGCAGGTCCGGCTCCACGTCGCGATCTGACGTTCGACGCGCATCGAGGCATGCGCGGCCCCGTTCCGCGCATGCCCCGACGACGGGTGAGGAGCGTCAGCCCACGTTGACCGCGCTCCAGGCGGCCGCCACGGCGGCGTACTGGCTGCTGCCGGCGCCGTAGAGGTCACGTGCGGCGTTCAGGGTCGCCGTCCGCGCTCCCGCGTAGTTGGTGCCCGACGTCATGTAGACGGTGAGCGCGCGGTACCAGATCTTCTCCGCGGCCGTCCGGCCGATGCCGGTGACCGTGCTGCCGTTGCAGGTCGGCGAGTTGAACTGCGCACCACCGATGGTCTTCGGTCCCGATCCCTCCGCGAGCAGGTAGAAGAAGTGGTTGCCCACGCCGGAGGAGTAGTGGACGTCGAGGTTGCCCACGCCCGAGGACCAGCAGGAGGCGGACTTGCCGTCCTTCGCCGGGTCGTCCATCCGCCGGAAGCCGACGTGGTTCTTGAGGTCGAACTCCTCGCCGATGTAGTAGTCACCGGGGTCGGCGGCGTTGTTGGCGTAGAACTCGACCATCGTGCCGAAGATGTCCGACGTCGACTCGTTGAGGCCGCCGGACTCGCCCGAGTAGGTCAGGCCCGCGGTGTTCTCGGTGACGCCGTGCGACATCTCGTGCCCGGCCACGTCGAGCGAGACGAGCGGGCCGTAGCTGGTCCCGTCGCCGTCGCCGTAGGTCATCTTGGTGCCGTCCCAGAACGCGTTCACGTAGTTCTTGCCGTAGTGGACGCGGTTGTAGGAGCCGGTGCCGTTGCCGAAGATGCCCTGGCGGCCCTGGACGTTGACGTAGTAGTCCCAGGTCATGTTCGTGCCGTACTGAGCGTCGACCGCCGCGGACTCCCGGTTCGCGGTGGTCCCGTCGCCGTAGGAGGTGTCCGCGCTGGTGAACTGCGACGTGCTCGGGCAGAACATCTGGAGCAGCGAGCACACCGTGGAGTCGGTCTGGTTCTTCACGTCCACGGTGTAGGTGCCGCCGCGCGTCGGGTCCTTGAGGACGTACGACGACCCGGACTGCGTGAGCTGCAGCGGGACGGTGCCGGAGTAGAGCGAGCTCCCCGACCCGTCGACGGTCTCGATCGTCTCCTCGCGGCGCAGCACGCGCCCCGAGTCGGCGTCGACGTAGGTGAGCAGCCGGCTGGGCGTGCCGTCGGACCGGCGTCCCGCGGTGGTCACCTCCCAGGCGAGCCGCGGCGCCCCGTCCAGGGCGTCGACGACCAGCCGCGGGACCCCGTGGGTCCGCAGGCCGCTCACGCCGGCGTTCTCCGGCGCGGGGAGCAGGGCCTGCGTCTCGGCACGCGCCCGCGAGAGGGTCGGCGCGACCGACAGGTCCAGCGACCCGGTCAGCGTCTGGCTGACGCCGTCCCAGACCTGCCCGGGGCCCTGGTGCACGACCACGTCGCCGCCCAGCACGGGCACCCCCTGGACCTCGCGGGCGAGGCGGACGTGGGTGGAGCCGTCCGGGTCGACGATGGTGTCGACCGCGTGGAAGTCCTGGCTGCCGCCGGCGTGCGCGGCCCGCGGGTGGGCCTGGAGGGCCGCTATCGCAGCGGCGACGGCCCCGCCGCCGTGGGGGTGGTCGCCGGACGGAGCAGCGCTGGTGGGCGGGGAGAGGGTGAGGGCGGCGGCGCCGAGGGCGGCGCCGGCGACGAGAGCGGACGCGCGCCGGGCGCGACGGGATGCCGAGACGGGGAGCATGGGGACCTTCCTGCGACGGGGAAGGCCCGGCGGGGAGCGCGCCGGGCCGCCCTGACTCTCGCGCGCGGGTCCCCCGTCCACCAGAGGCGGGTGATTGCAGGTTCCTGCACTGCACAAAGTCGCGACCGGTCGCGACCGGCGGCTCAGCCCAGGTCGAGGAAGTGCTCGAGCCCGACGGTGAGGCCCGGGTGGTCGGCGATCCTGCGCACCCCGGTCAGCACCCCGGGCGTGAACGACGCACGGTCGAGCGAGTCGTGCCGGATGGTTAGGGTCTCCCCCAGCCCGCCGAGGATGACCTCCTGGTGGGCGACCATCCCGCGGATGCGCAGCCCGTGCACGCGGATCCCCTCGACGTCGGCGCCCCGGGCGCCCTCGAGGCTGGTCGACGTGGCGTCGGGGACGGGACCCGCGCCGGCCTCGCGGCGGGCGGCCGCGATCAGCTCGGCCGTACGCCGCGCGGTGCCGCTCGGCGCGTCGGCCTTGGTCGGGTGGTGCATCTCCACGACCTCGACCGACTCGTAGAAGGGCGCGGCGACGGCGGCGAACCGCATCATCAGGATCGCGCCGATCGAGAAGTTCGGGGCCACCAGCACGCCGGTGCCGGGGCTGGCGGACAGCCAGCCGCGCAGCGTCTCCAGCCGGTCGGCGTCGAAACCGGTCGTGCCGACGACGGCGTGGATGCCGTGGTCGATGCAGAACTCCAGGTTGTCCATGACCACGTCGGGGTGGGTGAAGTCGACCACCACACGGGCGCCCGAGGTCACCAGCGCGTCGATCTCGTCGTCCTGGTCCACCTCGGCGACGAGCGCCAGGTCGTCGGCCGCCGCGACCGCCTTGCAGACCTCGGCGCCGACCTTGCCGCGGGCCCCCAGCACGCCCACCGGCAGCTGCTCGGCGACGGACTCGTTCGCGACACTCGCACCCATGGGGCCAACGTAGTGCCTGGGGCCGGTGGGACGTCTGGCAGGCTGACCCCTATGGCGGTGCAGACGATCCCGGCCCGGATCCGGTGGGCGGTGGACTTCATGGACGTGCAGCCCCAGGACCACGTGTTGGAGATCGGGTGCGGCACGGGCGCCGCCGCCGACCTGATCTGCCGGCGGCTCGAGGGCAAGGGCAAGATGTTCGCGATCGACCGCTCCGAGGCCGGCGTCGACCGCACGAAGCAGCGCTGCGCCGCGCACGTCGAGGCCGGACGGCTCACCGTCCGGCAGATCGACCTGGCGACCCTCCGCGTGCCGGTGAAGCGGCTGACGAAGGTCTTCGCCTTCGACGTGAACCTGTTCTGGGTCCGCGACTGCGCCGCCGAGATCGCCCTGCTGCACGAGCGGGTGCTGCCCGGCGGCTCGGTCAACCTGTTCTTCAGCACGACCCGGCCGGAGCAGGTGCCGGACATCGTGAAGGGGGCGTCCGCGGCGCTGACCGACGGCGGCTTCCGCGTCTACATCGTCGACAGCAAGCAGCCGCCCGTGATCGGGATCATCGGCCGCCGCTAGGGACCGACGACGGCGAGCACCTCGGGCCGCGTGAAGATGTCCCGCGCGATCTCCCGGACCTCGTCCAGGGTGACCCGCTGGATGCGATCGGTGACCTCGTCGATGCCGAGCACCTCGGCGTGCACCAGCTCGGCCTTGCCGAGCCGCATCATCCGTGAGCCGGAGTCCTCCAGGCCCAGCACCAGCCCGCCGACCAGCTGACCCTTGCCCCGGGCCAGCTCCTCCGGGGAGATCCCGTCGGTGGCGATGGAGGCCAGCTCGGCGCGCACGGTGGCCAGCACCTCGTCGAGCCGTCCGGGCAGGCAGCCGACCGCGACGCCCACCAGGCCCGAGTCGGCGTAGTGGCTGGCGAACGAGTAGACCGAGTAGGCCAGGCCGCGGTGCTCGCGGATCTCCTGGAACAGACGGCTCGAGGTGCCGCCGCCCACCGCCGTGTTGAGCACGCCGAGCGCGAACCGGCGGTCGTCGTCGCGGGTGACGCCCTCGAGACCCAGCACCAGGTTGACCTGCTCGAACGGCCGGGTCACGTGCGCCGACCCGCCCGACACGGGCAGCAGCCGGTCCGCGCCGCGGGGCCGCCGCGGCTCGGCGGTCGTGTCGAGGAAGCCCGTGCGCCCGAACGACTTCTTGATCGCCCGGACCACCTCGGCGTGGTCGAGCGCACCGGCGACCGAGACGACCATGTTGTCCGGCGTGTAGTGCCGCCGGTAGAAGCGGCGGATCTGGTCGCGGTTCATCGCCTCGATCGAGGCGGCCGTGCCGGCGATGGGGCGGCCGAGCGGCGAGTCCTCGCCCCAGGCCGTCGACGCCACGAGGTTCTGGACGACGTCGTCGGGGTCGTCGTCGTGCATCGCGATCTCGTCGAGGATCACGTCCCGCTCGGCGTCGACGTCGTGGCCGGCGATGACCGAGTCGGTGATCATGTCGCCGAGCACGTCGACGGCCAGCGGCAGGTCCTCGCCGAGGACCCGCGCGTGGAAGCAGGTGTACTCCTTGGCGGTGACGGCGTTGAACTCGCCCCCGACTGCGTCGAGCGCGATCGAGATGTCCAGCGCCGTGCGCTCCCGGGTGCCCTTGAACAGCAGGTGCTCGAGGAAGTGGGACGCGCCGTGGGTGCGCGCCGCCTCGTCGCGGGACCCGACGCCGACCCAGACCCCGATCGACGACGAGCGGGCGCCCGACATCTGCTCGGTGATGATCCGCAGCCCCGACGGGAGGACCGTACGGCGCACCAGCGAGGTCACGTGCCCTGCGGCGTCCCGCACCGTCTCCAGGGTGCGGGTGCTCGCCCGGCCGGCTCCCCGGACGGGAACGGGAGACGGCCGGCCCGCGTGCAGCGGGCCGGCCGTCATCGCGTTGCGACTCAAGTGAGGCTCACGCCTCCGACTGCTCGGGCTCCGGGGCCTCGTCGCCGCCCTCGGCCTCCTCGACCACCGGCACGAGCGAGAGCTTGCCGCGGTCGTCGATCTCGGCGATCTGGACCTGGATCTTCTGGCCCACCGAGACGACGTCCTCGACGTTCTCCACCCGCTTGCCGCCGGCCAGGCCGCGCAGCTTGCTGATGTGCAGCAGGCCGTCCTTGCCGGGCATGAGCGAGACGAAGGCACCGAAGTTGGTCGTCTTCACCACGGTGCCGAGGTAGCGCTCGCCGACCTCGGGCATCGTCGGGTTGGCGATCGCGTTGACGGCCGCCTTGGCCGCCTCCGCCGCCTCGCCGTTGGTGGCGCCGATGTAGACCGTGCCGTCGTCCTCGATGGACAGCGTCGCGCCGGTGTCCTCCTGGATCTGGTTGATCACCTTGCCCTTGGGCCCGATGACCTCGCCGATCTTGTCGACCGGCACCCGGACGGTGATGATCCGCGGGGCGTGGACCGACATCTCCTCGGGCTCGTCGATGGCCTCGGCCATCACGTCGAGGATCGCCAGGCGCGCGTCCTTGGCCTGGGTCAGCGCCGAAGCGAGGACCTCGGCCGGGATGCCGTCGAGCTTGGTGTCGAGCTGCAGCGCGGTGACGAACTCCCGCGTGCCGGCGACCTTGAAGTCCATGTCGCCGAACGCGTCCTCGGCACCGAGGATGTCGGTCAGTGCGACGTACTTGGTCTCACCGTCGATCTCGCCGGACACGAGGCCCATCGCGATGCCGGCCACGGCGGCCCGCAGCGGGACACCCGCCTGCAGCAGCGACATCGTCGAGGCGCAGACCGAGCCCATGGAGGTCGAGCCGTTGGAGCCCATCGCCTCGGAGAGCTGACGGATGGCGTAGGGGAACTCCTCGCGCGTGGGCAGCACGGGGAGCAGCGCGCGGCGCGCGAGCGCGCCGTGGCCGACCTCGCGGCGCTTGGGCGAGCCGACCCGGCCGGTCTCACCGGTGGAGAACGGCGGGAAGACGTACTTGTGCATGTAGCGGCGCGACTTCTCCGGGGAGAGCGTGTCGAGCTGCTGCTCCATCTTGAGCATGTCGAGCGTGGTGACACCCAGGATCTGGGTCTCGCCCCGCTCGAACAGCGCGGAGCCGTGGACCCGCGGCAGCACGCCGACCTCGGCGTGCAGCGGCCGGATGTCGGCCAGGCCGCGGCCGTCGATGCGGACCTTGTCGCGCAGGATGCTCTCGCGGACCAGCTGCTTGTTGACCGAGCGGAACGCCGCGCCGATCTCCTTCTCGCGGCCCTCGAACTGCTCGCCGAGGCTGGCCAGCAGCTGCTCCTTGAGCTCGTCGGTCCGGTCGTTGCGCTCCTGCTTGTCCGCGATCTTCATCGCGGCGGCGAGGTCGGCCTTCACGGCGGACTCGACGGCGGCGTAGACGTCGTCCTCGTAGTCGAGGAAGATCGGGAACTCCTGCACCGGCTTGGCCGCCGCGTTGGCGAGCTCCTGCTGGGCCTCGACGAGCTGCTTGATGAACGGCTTGGCCGCGTCGAGACCGCCGGCGACGACGTCCTCGGTCGGGGCCTGGACGCCGTCCTGGACCAGGGTCCAGGTCGACTCGGTCGCCTCGGCCTCGACCATCATGATCGCGACGTCACCGGTCTCGGTGACCCGGCCGGCGACGACCATGTCGAAGACGGCCTTCTCGAGCTGGCTGTGGCTCGGGAACGCGACCCACTGACCCTCGATGAGCGCCACCCGGACGCCACCGACCGGGCCGGAGAACGGCAGGCCGGAGAGCTGGGTCGACATCGACGCGGCGTTGATGGCGAGCACGTCGTAGGGCGCGTCGGGGTTGAGCGCCAGCACGGTGATGACGACCTGGACCTCGTTGCGCAGGCCCTTCTTGAAGGTCGGGCGCAGCGGGCGGTCGATCAGGCGGCAGGTGAGGATCGCGTCCTCGCCCGGACGACCCTCGGACCGGAAGAAGGAGCCGGGGATCTGGCCCGCGGCGTACATCCGCTCCTCGACGTCGATCGTCAGGGGGAAGAAGTCGAACTGGTCCTTGGGCTGCTTGCCGGCCGTGGTGGCCGAGAGCAGCATCGTGTCGTCGTCGAGGTAGGCGGTCACCGAGCCGGCGGCCTGCCGGGCCAGGAGGCCCGTCTCGAACTTGATGGTGCGGGTGCCGAACTTGCCGTTGTCGAGAACGGTCTCCACGGCGGAGATGACGGGTTCAGTCACAGTGAACCTTTCGTATCGCGGTGCGATCCGCGACTCCAGCGTCTGTGACCGGTCTTCGATCGAAGCCCTCGCTGCTCGCAGCGAGAGCTACTACCGAGGACCGGGTCCGTGGTGACGCGGATCGCTCCAGTTGGCTTTTCGTGTTCAGTTGTCGCGGCGGGCGTCGCCAGCCGCAATGTAGCGAGGGGACCCACCGTAGCGGCGGATCCCCTCACACGTTCTCAGCGGCGCAGGCCGAGGCGCTCGACGATCGAGCGGTAGCGCTCGATCTCCGTCTTCTTCAGGTAGTTGAGAAGACGCCGGCGCTGACCCACGAGGAGCAGCAGCCCGCGACGGCTGTGGTGGTCGTGCTTGTGCTGCTTGAGGTGCTCGGTCAGGTGGGTGATGCGGTGGCTGAGCAGCGCGATCTGCACCTCCGGCGAACCGGTGTCGCCCTCGGTCGTGGCGTACTCGGCGATGATCTTCTTCTTGGTCTCCGCGTCGGTACCAATGGCCATGCTTGATCGGGTTCCTTCCGGTTCTCGTTGCGCGGCGCGCCCGGGCATGTCCACCGGGGCACTCTGGTTCCGCGGCCGTTCTGACGGCGAGGTGGTCGGCGCGGCAGAGCCGTCCGACAACCTGGCAAGGCTATCAGCGGGCCACACCCACACCCAATCGCGGAACCGGCCGGCGCCGGTCTCTGCCACGATGAGCGGGTGACGGAGCAGCGACGTACCGAGCAGCGGCTGGGCGTGTGCAACCTGTGCGAGGCCGTCTGCGGCCTGGTGCTGACGATCGAGGACGGCGCCGTCACCGGCGTGCGCGGCAACCCGGAGGATCCTCTCTCCCGCGGTCACATCTGCCCGAAGGGGGTCGCGATCGCCGACGTCCAGGCCGACCCCGACCGGCTCCGCCGCCCGGTCCGGCGGGACCGGGAGACCGGCGCGTGGACCGAGATCGGCTGGGACAAGGCCCTGGACCTGGTCGCCGACCGGATCGCGGCGACCGTCAACGAGCACGGGCGCTCCGCCCTCGGCGTCTACCTCGGCAACCCCAACGTCCACAGCCTCGGGTCGATGACCCACGGCACCGCCATGGTCAAGGCGCTGCGCACCCCGAACACGTTCAGCGCCACGTCCGTCGACCAGCTCCCCCACCAGCTGCTCGCGCACCTCATGTTCGGGCACCAGCTCCTGCTGCCGATCCCCGACATCGACCGGACGTCCTACTTCCTCGTCCTCGGCGCCAACCCGATGGCCTCCAACGGGTCGCTGATGACCGTGCCCGACTTCCCCAACCGGCTGCGTGCGCTGAAGGCGCGCGGCGGGCGGATGGTCGTGCTCGACCCGCGCCGCACGGAGACCGCGAAGGTGGCCAGCGAGCACCACTTCCTGCGCCCGGGCTCCGACCCGTGGGTGCTGCTGGCGATGGTCCGCCAGCTCTTCGTCGACGGCACCGCGACGGCCCCCTCGTACGCCGTGGGGCTCGACGCCGTCGAGGAGGCGGTCGTGCCCTTCACCCCCGAGCTCGCCGAGCGGCACAGCGGGATCCCGGCCGCGGAGGTCGTCCGGATCGCCCGGGAGCTCGCCGCGGCCGACGGTGGCGTCGCGTACGGCCGGATCGGCGTGTCCACCCACGAGTTCGGCTCGGTCTGCCAGTGGGCGATCAACCTGCTCAACGTGCTGACCGGCAACCTCGACCGCGAGGGCGGGGCGATGTTCACCTCCCCCGCCGTCGACGTGGTCGGCACCGGCCTGATCGGGCGCGGCGGGCACGGGCGCAGCAAGTCGCGGGTCCGCGGCCTGCCCGAGACCGGCGGCGAGCTCCCCGTGGCCGCCCTCCGGGAGGAGATCGAGACCCCGGGCGACGGCCAGGTGCGCGCCCTCCTCACCCTCTCGGGCAACCCGGTGCTCTCGACGCCCGACGGCGCGGCCCTCGACCGCGCGCTCGAGGGCCTGGAGTTCATGGCGGCGGTCGACATCTACATCAACGAGACGACCCGTCATGCCGATGTGATCCTGCCGCCGACGACCGCGCTCGAGCGCGACCACTACGACCTGGTCTTCCACGCGCTCGCGGTGCGCAACACGGCCCGCTTCACCCCGGCCGTGCTCCCCAAGGACCGCGACGCCCGGCACGACTGGCAGATCTACCGGGAGCTCGCGCTCCGGACGACCCAGCGGCTGCGGCCCCGCCGGTCCCGGCTCGACCGCGCGAAGCTCTGGGCGCGGATGTCGGTCAGCCCGACCCGGTTCGTCCAGCTGCTGCTCGCCCGGGGCGAGTCGGGCGTGACGATCACCCGGCTGCGCAGGTCGCCGGAGGGCATCGACCTCGGCCCGCTCCGGCCCGGCCGGCTCCCCGAGCGGCTCCGCACGCGCGACCACACCCTCGACCTGGCGCCGTCGCTCGTGGTCGCCGACCTCGCCCGGCTCACGGAGGCCGCCCCGCCGGCCGAGGGCGGGCTGCTGCTGATCGGCCGGCGCCACAAGCAGGACTGCAACTCCTGGATGCACAACACCGAGCGGCTGACGAAGGGCCGCCCGCGCCACCAGCTGTTCATGCACCCCGACGACCTCGCGGCCCGGGGGCTCGTGGACGGGGCGACCGTCACCGTGACCTCACGGGTCGGGGCGGTGAAGGTCGACGTCGCGGCGACCGACGACGTGATGCCGGGCGTCGTCTCCCTCCCCCACGGCTACGGCCACCGGCGCGACGGCGTGCGCCTCGGGGTCGCGGCGCTGGTGCCCGGGGTGTCGATCAACGACCTCACCGACCCCGAGCGGCTGGACGTGTCCGGCAACGCCGCGCTGAGCGGGGTGCCCGTCACCGTCGAGTAGGGCGCCCGGTCCGCTCAGCGGTCGTCGGCAAGCACCCGGTAGACCACGCGCATGCTCACCGCGCGGGCCAGCTCGTCCATGATCGAGGTGAAGAACTCGCGCCGGTAGAGGTCGTCGGTGATGGCGACGACGGTGAAGTAGAGCCCGGAGAAGCCCGCCAGGAACAGCGAGACGTGGAGCAGCTCGGAGCTGACCCAGTGCGGCCCGGGCGGGTACGTCGGGTGCCCCTCGCCGACCCACGTCGTGATCACGGACGGGTCGATCACGAGCAGCCCGAAGCCGACGAAGAAGAGGAACACCGCCACCGAGAGCAGCAGGACCTGCACGGCCTGGGCGATGACGAGGACGACGACGAGGTTGACCATCTGCAGGCCGGTGACCTGCGCCTGGTCGGGCAGGTCGACGCCCCCGTCGACCACCCGCACCGCCGCCGCCTCCAGGGGCGTGCCCGCCGCGCCCGCGAGCACCTCCTCGGCACGGACCCGGTCGTCGAACCGGTCCAGCTCCTCGGCCAGGCGCGGCACCATGAACCCGCAGGCGACCGCGGCGAAGAAGACCACCGCTCCCCACACCGTGCCGGCCGACAGCGCCGAGGCGACCTGCCAGACCTCGGTGTTGATGAAGAGGAAGGTGATGAAGAGCATCAGGATCGGCAGCGCCCGGGTGGCGAGCGGGAGCAGCAGGCCCACGCTCCGCATCGCGCGCCGCAGCGCCCACCGGGCGATCACCGTGGTGTGCAGGGCCAGGAGGGCATAGCCGGCCAGCACGAGGACGAATCCGGCGACCCCCGCGACCGCCGCGAACGACGGGTGGGGGGTCGCGAGCACCGCGACCACCGCGGCTGCCGCCACCACGAGCGCGAGCAGCAGCACCGGCAGCACGCGGGCCGCCGTGAGCCGCCGCCGGACCTCGTCGCGCGTCGCGTCGACGAAGTAGGGCAGGCCGTGGCGGACGAACCACGCCTCGGCGGCGCCGCGCTCCTCCGCCGCCGTCGTCATCTCAGCCCAGGATCCCGCGCGCGCTCGCCACGTCGCCGGCCATCGCCTCGAGGAGGTCGTCGACCGAGGAGAACCGCACCATCCCACGGAGCCGGGCGACGAACTCGACCTCGATCTCGACGCCGTAGAGCTCGAGGTCGGTGCGGTCGAGCACGTAGGACTCCACCCGGCGCTCGCGCTGGCCGTCGAAGGTCGGGTTGGTGCCGACGCTGATGGCGGCGGGGTAGACGCTGCCCGCGTCGGGCCCCGAGCAGACGTGCACGCGACCGGCGTACACGCCGTCGGCGGGCGCCGCGGCCCCGGGGACGACCGGCACGTTGGCCGTCGGGTAGCCGAGGTCCCGTCCGCGCTTGTCCCCCTCGACCACCACGCCCCGGGTGGTGAAGGGGCGGCCGAGGGCCTCGGCGGCGCCCTCGACGTCTCCCGCGGCCAGGCAGGTCCGGACGTAGGTGGACGACCAGACCTGCGGGCCGCCGTCGAGGGTCACCGCCTCGACCACGAAGTCGCGGGAGGCGCCGGCCTCGCGCAGCAGCTGGCAGTCGCCCGCCGCGCGGTTGCCGAACCGGAAGTTGGCGCCGACGACGACCGCCTTGGCGTGCAGCGCGTCGACCAGGATCCGGTCGATGAACTCCTCGGGCGTCCAGGCCGCGATCTCCCGCGAGAACGGGAGCACGAGGACGTCCGCGACGCCGGCGTCGCCCAGCAGCCGCAGCCGGGAGTCGATCGTGGTGAGCGTCGGCGGCGCGTGCTCCGGCCGCAGGACCGCGATCGGGTGCGGGTCGAAGGTGACCGCGACGACGTGCTCGACCCCGAGCTCGGCGCCCACCTCCTCGGCACGGCGCACCACGTGCTGGTGCCCCAGGTGCATCCCGTCGAAGTTCCCGATGGTCACCACGGTCCGGGTCCGCACGAGCTCCTCGCCCGGGACCTCGCTCAGATCGCGCCACACACGCACGAGCGCCAGACTACTGATCCCGCGCGGCGTGCGGGCGCCGGTGGTCGCCTCAGCCGACGAAGACGGCGACCGGCCGGGCGCGTCCGCCCTCGGGCCGGTACAGGGCGAGGAACTCGCCGTCGGGCGCGAACACCGCGGAGAGCTCGTCGATCGGGAGCGCGACGGGCCGGCCGTAGCGCACCGCCTGCGCCTGGCTCGCGTCGAGGTCGTGGCTCGGGAACGCCGCGCGGGCGGCCTCGGCCATCGGGAGCACGGTGAGCTCCTCGGCGAGCTGGTCGAGCGGGTGCGCCTGCTCCAGCCCGTAGGGGCCGACCGCGGTGCGCCGGAGCGCCGTCAGGTGGCCGCCCACGCCGAGCGCTGCGCCGAGGTCGCGGGCGATCGCGCGGATGTAGGTGCCCGAGGAGCAGCGGACGGAGACGTCGACGTCGACCGTCCCGGCCGCACGTCGTACGTCGAGCACGTCCAGCGCGTGCACGGTGACCTGCCGCGGCTCGAGCTCCACGTCCTCCCCCGCACGGACCCGCTGGTAGGAGCGGCGGCCGTCGACCTTGACCGCGGACACCGCGGTCGGGACCTGCTCGATGTCGCCCACGAAGCCCGCCAGCGCCGACCGCACGGCCTCGTCGGTCACGTCGTCCGCAGGGGTCGTGCTCACCACGTCGCCCTCGGCGTCGTCGGTCACCGTGCTGACGCCGAGCCTGATGGTGCCGTCGTAGGCCTTCTCGGTCAGCATCAGGTGCCCGAGCAGGCGGGTGGCGCGCTCGATCCCGACGACCAGGACACCGGTCGCCATCGGGTCGAGGGTCCCGGCGTGCCCCACCTTGCGGGTGCCGGCGACGCGGCGGATCCGGGCCACGACGTCGTGGCTGGTCATCCCGGGCGGCTTGTCGACGATGACCAGCCCGGACTGCGCCACTAGATCTCCTCCGCGTCGTCCTCGACGACCTCGCGGGGCTTCTTGTAGGGGTCGGCCTCGCCGGCCGGGCGCGCGCCCTCCCGCGCCGCCGCGACCGCGGCGTCGGCCTCACGTGCCTTGGCGAGGACCTCGTCGAGGTGGCGGGCGCTCTCCGGGATCGCGTCGAGCTCGAAGCTGATCTCCGGGACGTGGCGCATGCCGAGCTGCTTGCCGAGCTCGGAGCGGATCAGTCCGCGCGCCGACGCCAGCGCCGCGGCGCTGCTCTCGACGTCGGCGTCCTCACCGAGCACGGTGTAGAAGATCTTCGCCTGCTGGGTGTCGCCGGTCACGCGGACGTCGGTCACCGTCACGAACCCGAGCCGCGGGTCCTTGATCCGGCGCTCGAGCATCTCCGCCACGATCACCTGGATCCGGTCGGCGATCTTGCGCACCCGCGGGTTCGTCATCTCTGCTGCTTCCCTCTCGCGCCGAGTCGGCGCTTGTCTGCACTGCCCGAGTGCCGACCCGGCTCGTGCGTGCGGTCGTGCGTGCACACAGGAGCCGGGTCGGCGTCTCACGTCAGGCGCGCGGGATCTCCCGCATCTCGAACGCCTCCACGACATCGCCTTCCTTGATGTCCTGGAAGTTCCTCAGCACCAGACCGCACTCGAAGCCCTCGCGGACCTCGGCTGCGTCGTCCTTCTCCCGCTTGAGCGAGGCGAGGTCGAGGTTGTCGGCGATCACGGCGCCGTCGCGCAGCAGGCGGACCTTGGCGTTGCGCCGGATCACACCGCTGGTGACCATGCAGCCGGCGATGTTGCCGATCTTGGACGAGCGGAAGATCGCGCGGATCTCCGCCTGGCCCAGGGTCGACTCCTCGTACTCGGGCTTGAGCATGCCCTTGAGCGCGGCCTCGATCTCCTCGATCGCCTGGTAGATGACCGAGTAGTACTTGATCTCGACGCCCTCGCGGTCGGCGAGCTCGGAGGCCTTGCCCTGGGCACGGACGTTGAACCCGATGATGATCGCGTCCGACGCGGCGGCCAGGTTGACGTTGGCCTCGGTGATCGCACCGACACCGCGGTCGATGACGCGCAGCGAGACCTCGTCGCCGACCTCGAGCGCGGCCAGCGCGTCCTCGAGGGCCTCGACCGAACCGGACACGTCGCCCTTGAGGATGAGGTTGAGCTCCTGGCTCTCGCCCTTCTCCATGGAGGCCATGAAGTCCTCGAGCGTACGGCGCACCCGGCGCTTGGCCTGCAGGGCGGCACGCTCGCGCGCCTCCCGCTTCTCCGCGATCTGGCGGGCGACCCGGTCGTCCTCGACCACGATGAAGTTCTGGCCCGCACCCGGCACCGCCGAGAGACCGAGGACCATCGCCGGGCGACCCGGGTCGGCCTCCGCCAGCTCCGCGCCGTGCTCGTCGAGCATGGCCCGCACCCGGCCGTGCGCCGGACCGGCGACGATCGAGTCGCCGACCCGCAGCGTGCCGCGCTGGACGAGGATCGTCGCCACCGGGCCGCGACCGCGGTCCAGGTGGGCCTCGACGACCAGGCCCTGGGCGTCCTGCGTCGGGTTGGCCCGCAGGTCCAGCGACGCGTCGGCGGTCAGCACGACGGCCTCGAGCAGCTTGTCGAGGTTGAGGCCGGCCTTCGCCGAGACGTCGACGAACATCGCGTCGCCGCCGTACTCCTCGGGCACCAGGCCGTACTCGGTCAGCTGGCCGCGGACCTTGGTCGGGTCGGCCTCCGGCTTGTCGATCTTGTTGACCGCCACGACGATCGGCACACCCGCGGCCTTGGCGTGGTTGAGCGCCTCGACCGTCTGCGGCATCACGCCGTCGTCGGCCGCGACCACGAGGATCGCGATGTCCGAGGACTGCGAACCACGCGCACGCATGGCGGTGAACGCCTCGTGACCCGGGGTGTCGATGAAGCTGATCCGGCGGTCCACGCCGTCGACCTCGGTGTGCACCTGGTAGGCGCCGATGTGCTGGGTGATGCCACCCGCCTCGCCGGCGACCACGTTGGCACCCCGCAGGGCGTCGAGCAGCTTGGTCTTTCCGTGGTCGACGTGACCCATCACGGTGACGACCGGCGGCCGGACCACGAGGTCCTCCTCGTCGCCCTCGTCGGCGCCGAACTCCAGGTCGAAGGACTCGAGCAGCTCGCGGTCCTCGTCCTCCGGGGAGACGACCTCGACCTTGTAGTTCAGCTCGTCACCGAGCAGCTCGAGGGTCTCGTCGCCCACGGACTGGGTCGCGGTGACCATCTCGCCGAGGTGGAACAGCATCTGCACCAGCGACGCGGCGTCGACGCCGATCTTCTCGGCGAAGTCGGTCAGCGAGGCGCCACGAGCCAGGCGGACGGTCTCGCCGTTGCCCTTCCGGACGCGCATGCCGCCGATCGTCGGGGCCTCCATGGCCTCGAACTCCTGGCGACGCGCCCGCTTGGACTTGCGGCCACGACGAGCGGGACCGCCGGGGCGTCCGAAGGCGCCCTGCGTCTGACCGCGCTGGCCGGGACGGCCACCGCCGGGACGGCCACCGCCACCGGGGCCGAAGCCGCCGCCACCGGGGCGGCCGGGCGCGCCGGCGCCTGCGCCGCCGCGACCCGGGGCACCGCCACGGGCCGGGGCACCGGGACGACCGGGCGCACCGCCACGGCCACCGGGACCACCGGGGCCACGGCCGCCAGGACCGGTGCCGAAGGCGGCCGGGGACTTGGGCATCATCGCCGGGTTGGGGCGCGGCATGCCGGGACGGCCGCCGGGGGCCGGCGGACGCGGCGCACGCGTGTCACCCTCGGCGCCGCGCGGCGGCGGGGCGGGCCGGCGGCCCATGCCCTGGCTCGACGCGAACGGGTTGTTGCCCGGTCGCGGGGTGCCGCTCGGCTTGCCGACCGGACGCGGCGCGGGCGCCTTCGGCGTGGGCGCCTTGGGCGTGCCGGCAGCAGGTCCGGGCTTCGGGGTGGTGGGCTCCGCCTCGGCGGGCGCCGCAGGGGCCTCGGGCGCCTCGGGCGCCTCGGGTGCGGCGGCCGCAGCAGCGGCCGGGGGCTCGACGGCCTCCGGCTTCGGCGCGGCGGGACGCGGGCCCGGCTTCGGCGCGGCCTTGGCGGCCGGCTCGGCGGGAGTCTCCGGCGCGGCGGCCGGGGCCTCCTCCGCCGGGGCGGCGGGCGCAGCCTTCTTGGCAGGAGCCTTCTTCGCAGGCGCCTTGTCGGCAGCACCGTCGGCGGGCGCCATCTTGGCGCGCAGCTCGGCGCCGTAGGCGTCCTCGAACTTCTTGACCGCCGGCGGCTCGATGCTCGAGGAGGCAGTCTTGGCGAACTCTCCGATGTCGCCCAGCATCTTCAGCGCGTCGGCGCTCTTGATGCCGTACTTCTTTGCGAGCTCGGAAACTCGGGTCTTGGCCACGTTTCTCCTTCTGGCCCAAGACCCGCTGGGGGATTCTCAGACCGTTGGTGGGTGGAACAGGTCGAACTGGCTCATCGCGAGTTACTCATCGAGTGCTCATGAGCGGGTGCTCCAGTTTCTGTCGGTCTGGTCGGTGACGCGTGCGTCGACGTACTCGCCCACCGGTGCGCTGGAAGGTCCTGCCCCGACCCTGAGGGCCCGGGCGAAGGCCTTCCGCCGCACCGCGAGGTCGTAACACCCGGGGGTGGGGTGCAGGTGCGCCCCACGTCCGGGTGCGGTGCCGTCGGGATCCGGTCGGACGACCAGCAGGCCGGTCGTCGCGTCCGAGCCGGCGGTCACCCGCAACAACTCACGCTTGGCGGCCCGTTTCCGGCATCCGATGCAGGTCCGGACGGGCCCTTCGGAGGGCGAAACGTCCGGCCGCGCAGGGATGTTCCTTCGGCGAGCCACCGAACGACAACCTTACCTGCTGGATGCCGGTCCGCACGAACCGGCGCAGCCGAGCGGCTCAGGCGCCTTCCTCGTCGGAGTGGATGTCGATCCGCCAGCCCGTCAGCCGTGCCGCCAGCCGGGCGTTCTGGCCCTCCTTGCCGATGGCGAGCGAGAGCTGGAAGTCGGGTACGACGACCCGCGCGGACCGCGCGGCGGCGTCGACCACCGTGACCGAGGTGACCTGGGCCGGGGAGAGCGCGTGCGCGACCAGCTTGGCCGGGTCGTCGGACCAGTCGACGATGTCGATCTTCTCGCCGCCGAGCTCGGACATCACGTTGCGCACCCGCTGGCCCATCGGCCCGATGCAGGCACCCTTGGCGTTGACGCCGGAGACGGTCGAGCGGACCGCGATCTTGGTGCGGTGGCCGGCCTCCCGCGCGAGCGCGGCGATCTCGACGGTGCCGTCGGCGATCTCGGGCACCTCGAGGGCGAAGAGCTTCTTCACCAGGTTGGGGTGCGACCGGGACAGCGTCACCTGGGGGCCGCGCATGCCCTTGCGGACCGAGACCACCAGGCACTTGATCCGCGTGCCGTGGCTGTAGTCCTCCCCCGGCACCCGCTCGCTCAGCGGCAGCATCGCCTCGACGCGGCCGAGGTCGACGAGCACGTCGTCGGGGTTGCGGCCCTGCTGGATGACACCGGAGATGATGTCGCCCTCCTTGCCGGAGAACTCGCCGAAGCGCACCTCGTCCTCGGCGTCGCGGAGCCGCTGCAGCATGATCTGCTTCGCGGTCGTCGCCGCGATCCGGCCGAAGCCCTCGGGAGTGTCGTCGTACTCGCCGACCTTCTCCCCCGCCTCGTCGAGCTCGTCGGCGAGCACGGTGACGTGGCCGGTCTTCCGGTCCAGCTCGACGCGCGCGTGCTCCTGCGCGCCGGGGGTCTTGTGGTAGGCCGTCAGCAGGGCCTGCTCGATCGCCTCGACGAGGACGTCGAACTTGATCTCCTTCTCCCGCTCCAGCATCCGCAGGATGTTGAGGTCGATGTCCATGTCAGTCCTCGCTCTTCCGGTTGAACTCGATCTGCACGAGGGCCTTCGCGACGTCCGCGAGCGCGACCACGCGCTCGCTCCCGTCGACCTCCAGGGTGACCTGCTCCTCGTCCGAGCCGGTGATCCGACCGGTCACGACGCTGCCGTCGGTCGACGTCACCTTCACCAGCCGCGAGCGGTTGCGGCGCCAGTGGCGCGGGTGGGTCAGCGGCCGGTCGACGCCGCGGGAGGTGACCTCGAGCGTGTAGGGCTGCTCGCCCATCACGTCGGAGGCGTCGAGGACGGTGTTCACCGCGCGGGTCGCCGTGGCGACGTCGTCGAGGGTGACGCCGCCGTCCTTGTCGACGGCGACGCGCAGCACGCGACGCTTGCCCGCGGGCGTGATCTCCACCGACTCGACGTCCAGGCCCAGCTCACCCAGGGGGCCGCTCAGCTCGTCCTCGATCCGGGCGGCGGTCGCCGCGCCTGCCGGACGGCTCGCACTCATCGGAGGGTGCCCCCTTGTCCTGTTGTCGTCGTCCAGTTGTGGTCGTGCTCTGCCACGATACCGGTCCGTGGCCGCGCTCCCTCCTGGGTAAGGTCTGCGCGTGCCGAACCGACCGCCCCTCTCCCGCCGCAGCGTGCTGGCGGCCGGCGGCGGCGTGATCGTCGTCACCGGCACGGCCGCCGCGTGCGGGTCGGTCCCGGGTGCGACCACGTCCGGCGCGGAGCCGACCGCACCGTCGTCGGCGGCCGACGCCGACCTGGTCGAGGAGGTCGGGCGGGCGATCGCCGACGCCGCCGGCCGGGCTCGCGCCACCGCGGGCGTGGCGGGCCTCCGACCCCTCGCGCGCCCCTTCGTGCGCCTGCACGCCGCCCACCTCGACAAGCTCGGCTGGACCGGTACGACGAGCACGCCCGACGTGGGCGCGGCCGACGGCGCCCGTGGTGCGCTGCTCACCGCCGAGCGGCGGCTGCAGGCCAAGCTGGCCCGCGCGGCCGGCGACGCCCGCAGCGGCGCGCTCGCCCAGGTCCTGGCCTCGATGGCCGCCGCCGTCGCCCAGCAGCTGGCGGTCGCCGGATGAGCGGCCCCGACGCCGCGCTGGAGGCGCTGCAGACCACGCTCGCCGCCGAGCACGCGGCCGTCTTCGTCTACGGGGCGCTCGGCGCGCAGACGTCGCAGTCCGCGACGCCGGCGCTCTTCGCCGACGTCACCGACGCCTACACCACCCACCAGGACCGCCGGGACCACCTGGTCGCCACCATCGAGGACGCCGGGGGCGACCCGGTGGCCGCGGAGCCCGGCTACGAGCTCCCGGCCGATCTCTCCACCACCGCGGCGATCACCGGGCGCGCGCTCCGCCTGGAGCGGGCCGCGGCGGCGACGTACGCCTTCCTCGTCGCGAACACGACCGGCCGCAACCGGGCGTGGGCGGTGGACGCGCTGCTCGACACGGCGGTGCGGGAGCTGACCTTCGGCGGGGCACCGGAGACGCTGCCCGGGCTCTGACCCTCAGCGCCGGAAAAAGGCCAGCGGCCCGCGACCTCGAACCCCGGGGAACTCCCGAGACGTCCCCCGAAGCACGAGGTCGCGGACCGCTGATGACCGGGGACATACGGTCGTCAGGTTCGGAGAGTGTGGGGCTCTGCCGAACTCCGTGTGCACGATCATGCAACACGAGGCCCGCTCCGGTCAGCAAACCGCTTACCTCAGAAATCTGCAGTGCACGAACCTGCAGTGGCGCTCCGGTTGGTCTCAGCCGCGGTAGGCGAGCCACATGGACTGGGCACGTGTCGTCTGGCCCGGGGTGAACTCGGTGTAGCAGTCGTCGTAGCTGTAGTCCATGAAGTTGTGGATCGGGTCCAGGCCCGGCAGGTCGCACGTGTCGGCGCCCTCGGGGCAGCCGCTGGTCGGCCCGGCCTGCGCGGGGGTGTCGGCGACCTCGTCGTTCGGGTCGGCGCAGCCGCCCTGGAAGGTGTGGTAGAGCCCGAACCAGTGCCCCGCCTCGTGGGTCGCGGTCTCCCCGAGGTTGTAGTGGGTGATGCTCCCGCCCGGCAGCGAGTCGAAGTTGACCCGGATGCCGTCGGTGCCCGGGCTCTTCGCGTAGTCCCACGGGAACGTCGCGATGCCGAGGTACTTGAAGTCGACCAGCCAGATGTTGAGCGCGTCGGCCCCGCCCTGGCGGGTGGCCTTGCGGTACTTCGAGCTCGAGTGGTCCTGGTGCCAGGCGTCGTTGTGGTAGCGGTCGACGCCGGCGAGGGTGAAGGAGAAGCCGGTGTCCGACGCGTCGCGCGACTTGCCGCCGGCGAAGGAGTTGTTGAGCACCGCGATCTGGTCAGTGATCTGCTGGTCCGTCACGTCGCCCGTGCCGTCGGCGGCGGCCATGACGTGCACGTAGACCGGGACCGTGGCCGTGGTGGCGGCCACCTGCTTGGCCCCGATGCCGTCGGCCCGGAGGCGGGCGCGCGTGGTGCGCGTGATCTGGCGCTGCTCCGCGACCGAGACGAACCGGGTGTCGGGGCCGGGGTCGCTGCCCCGGGCCGCGACGCCGAACTCCGCGGCGACGCAGGACGGCGACGCGTCCGGCACCGCCCGGGCGTCGGCAGGCGCCGCCGCGAGCGTGAGTGACGAGGCGGCTACGGCCGCGGCGAACAGGGTGGCGATGCGCATCTGGGACCTCCGAGACCGACCGTCCCGATGACGGCCGTGGCGTGATCCTGCGTCACCGCGCGACGCCGCGCAATGGTCCGACGGGGTGGTTTTCCCGTCGGGACGGGGTCAGTCCCTGACCAGGGCGACCAGGCGGTCGACCGCGCCGTCGACCGGGACGTCGGCCCGCTCGCCCGAGCGGCGGTCCTTGACCTCGACGACCCCGTCGGCCAGGCCGCGGCCCACCGTGACGATGGTCGGCACCCCGATCAGCTCGGCGTCCTTGAACTTCACGCCGGGGCTGACCTTCGGCCGGTCGTCGAAGAGCACGTCGAGGCCGGCGGCGGTGAGGTCGGCGGCCAGCTTCTCGGCCGCCTCGAAGACCGCCGGGTCCTTGCCGGTGGCGACCAGGTGCAGGTCGTAGGGCGCGACGTCGCGCGGCCAGCACAGCCCGATCTCGTCGAGCGTGCCCTCCGCGATCGCGGCCACGGCGCGGGTGACACCGACGCCGTAGGAGCCCATCGTGACCGTGACGAGCTTGCCGTTCTCGTCGAGGACCTCGAGGCCGAGCGCGTCGGCGTACTTGCGGCCGAGCTGGAACACGTGCCCCATCTCGATGCCGCGCGCGGACTCCAGCACCCCGTCGTCGCACCGCGGGCAGGGGTCGCCGTCGCGCACCTCGGCGGCCTCGATGGTGCCGTCCGGCGTGAAGTCGCGGCCCGCGACGAGGTCGACCACGTGCGAGCCGGCGACGTCGGCGCCGGTGACCCAGCGCGTGCCCTCGACGACCCGCGGGTCGACGAGGTAGCGGATGCCGGACGTGTTGTCGGCGCCGAGGACGCCGGGACCGATGTAGCCCTTGACCAGCGCGGGGCGCTTGGCCAGCTCCTCGTCGCTCATCGGCTCGACGGCGATCGGCTCGAGCTGGCCCTCCAGCCGCTTGACGTCGACCTCCCGGTCGCCGGGCAGGCCGATCGCGAGCGGCTCCGTCGTGCCGTCGGGATGCCGCAGCACCACGAGCACGTTCTTCAGGGTGTCGCCGGCCGTCCAGGACCGGTCGTCACGCGGCAGGGCGGCGTTGAGGTGGTCGACGAGCGTGGCGATCGTCGGGGTGTCGGGGGTCTCCTCCGCGTGCGCGGCCGGGGCGTCGTCGTAGGGCTGCGGCGCGGGCGGGCGCACCTCGACGGCCTCGACGTTGGCGGCGTAGTCGCAGCGCGTGCACCGGACGTAGGTGTCCTCCCCCACCTCGGCCTTGGCGAGGAACTCCTCGGACGCCGAGCCGCCCATCGCGCCCGAGGTCGCCTTGACGATGACGTACTCGAAGCCGAGCCGGTCGAAGATCCGGACGTAGGCCTCGCGGTGCTTGCGGTAGCTCTCCTCGAGCCCGGCGTCGTCGACGTCGAAGGAGTAGGAGTCCTTCATCACGAACTCGCGCCCGCGCAGCAGGCCGGCGCGCGGCCGCGCCTCGTCGCGGTACTTGTTCTGGATCTGGTAGAGCGAGAGCGGCAGGTCCTTGTAGGAGCCGTACATGTCCTTCACCAGGAGGGTGAACATCTCCTCGTGGGTCGGCCCGAGGAGGTAGTCGGCGTCCTTGCGGTCCTTGAGCCGGAAGATGCCGTCGCCGTACTCCGTCCAGCGACCGGTCGCCTCGTAGGGCTCGCGGGGCAGCAGCGCGGGGAAGGTGACCTCCTGGGCGCCGATGGCGTCCATCTCCTCGCGGATGACCGTCTCCACCTTGCGCAGGACGCGCAGGCCGAGCGGGAGCCAGGTGTAGATGCCGGGGGCGGCGCGGCGGATGTAGCCGGCGCGGACCAGCAGCCGGTGGCTCGGGACCTCCGCGTCGGCCGGGTCCTCCCGGAGGGTCCGCACGAACAGGGTCGACATCCGGGCCAGCATGGGCGCAAGGTTACGGGCCCGGCACCTGCCGACGCTAAGCGGATACGCGCCGGCGCCACGAGGCCTACCCTGGGGCGCGGAAGCGGAGCGGACACCGGCGGAGGGGTTGTGGCGACCAGCAGCGAGGGGCTGTCCTGGGTCGATCGCGCACGCCGCGTCCGCGAGGGCGAGCACCACCTCGCCCACGCGGAGGTCGACGTGCCCCACGTCGCGCTGCGCGACCTGGTGGCCACCATGCTCCGGAGGTCGTTCGACGCGGTCGTGCTCTGCACCGGGACGACCGGCGAGTACCTGGAGGTGAGCGACTCGTTCTGCGGCCTCACCGGCTACGACCGCGCCGAGCTGCTCGGCCGCACCTCGGTGTCGCTCGGCCTCGTCGCCCCGGACGGCGGGCGGGCGCGGGCGGAGCGGGACGCCGGGGTCGCGCTCGACGGCATCTACGAGAACACCATCGTCCGCAAGGACGGGGCCCGCCGGGTGGTGGAGTTCTCCCACCAGTTCCTGGACACCGAGGAGCTCGTCCTCGTGATCGCCCGCGACGTCACCGAGCGCCGGAACCGCGAGCGCGAGCTCGCCCGGCTCGCGCGCGAGGACCCGCTGACCGGCGTGCTGAACCGTCGCGGCTTCAACGACGCCGCGGCGGCCATGCTGGAGCGCGCACGGACGGACGGCAGCAGCGTGCACGTGGTCGTCATGGACCTCGACGAGCTCAAGTCCGTCAACGACCAGCTCGGGCACGAGTTCGGGGACCAGGCGCTCGTCGCGGTGGCCTCCGCCGTCACCGAGATCTACGGCCCGACCGCGGCCGTGGGACGCCTGGGCGGCGACGAGTTCGCCGTCGCCGTCGGCGACCGGACCGAGGACGAGGTCGCGAAGGCCCAGTCAGCCCTGTCGGCCGCGCTCGCCCGGACGGCGATCGGCCCCGCCGGTGCCCAGCGGCCGGTGACGGTGAGCGCGGGAACTGCGACCGCGGCCGGGGGCATCGGCACCGTCGACCGGCTGATCGCCGCGGCCGACGCCGTTCAGTACCTGGCCAAGCGCGCGCGCCAGGCCCCTCGGATCAGCGGCAGCTGAAGCGGCAGGCGCGCGAGGGCGACCGCCTGGAGGGCGCGGTTGCGTCCCCGGAGCGCGTCCGCCGCCATCTTGAGGTTGCCCGGGAACACGCCCAGGAGCAGCGCGGCGCTGGCGGGACCGGCCACCGGGCGCGTGGCCGGCAGCACCAGCCCGGCCGCACAGGCGAGCTCGGCGACGCCGGACGCGACGATCACCCGACGGTGGTCGGGCACCCAGCCCGGCATCAGCGGCTCGAACACCTCGGGCTTCACGAGGTGCACCGTGCCCGACACCAGGAACGCGGTGACCACCGCCTTCGCGTCGACACCCAGTCCGGCCATGCGATCCCCCTCAGAACATGACCGTCGCGAACCGCGCGGTCTCCACGAAGCCGACCCTCTCGTAGGCGTGCCGCGCCGAGAGGTTCCAGTCGTTGACGTAGAGCGAGACCACCGGCGCGATCCGGGCGCGGACCAGGTTGACGACCGCGGCCATGCCGGCGGTCGCCAGACCCTGCCCGCGGCGGTCCGGTGGGACCCAGACGCCCTGGATCTGCGCGGCGTCCGGCGTCGCGCACGCGACCTCGGCCTTGAACACGAGCTCGCCGTCGTCGTACCTCGCGAAGGACCAGGCGCGACTGATCAGCTGGCTGACCCGGGCGCGGTAGAGCTCGGCGCCGCCGATCTCGGGCGAGACGCCGACCTCCTCGGTGTACATCGAGACGCAGGCGGGATAGAGCACGTCGAGGTCGTCACGGACGCTGATCCGCACCCGCGGGTCGGGATCGACGTCCGGCGGGCGGTCGAGCACCAGGTGCCGCTGGTCCCACCGGGCGTCGCGGGGCGCGCCCCAGGCGCCGGACACGCGCTCCCAGAACGGACGTACGGCGTCCTGCGGGCCCACGATCGTGGAGACCGTGCGACGCCGCGCGAGCGCGCGCTCCGCGAAGGCGATCGCGTCGTCCTCGTCGGCCTGCACGGGCACCAGGTTGGCGGCGACGTGGCAGGCCGCGACGAGGCGGCCGGCGTCGAACCGGCCCCACATCTCGCCACCGAGCCAGCGCGGCTCCAGGTTGGTCGTGTGGGCCCGGTGGATCGCGAAGACGTTGACCACCGGCTCCTGGCGCGCGAGCGCGAGGAAGGCGTCGAGGTCCGCGGACCCGAGCACACGCACGCCGTGGCGGGTGGACAGCACGGGGCGAGCCTAGTGTCCCGGACCAGGCGCGGTGGCCAGGTGCCGCTAGGAGACCGTCACCGACGGCTCGGCGCCGTCCACCGGCTCCATCGACTCGGCGATCCGCATCGCCTCCTCGATCAGCGTCTCGACGATCTCCGACTCCGGCACGGTCTTGATGACCTCGCCCTTGACGAAGATCTGGCCCTTGCCATTGCCCGAGGCGACGCCGAGGTCGGCCTCCCGGGCCTCGCCGGGGCCGTTGACGACGCAACCCATGACGGCGACGCGCAGCGGGACCTCCATGCCCTCCAGGCCGGCCGTGACCCGCTCGGCGAGCGTGTAGACGTCGACCTGGGCCCGGCCGCAGCTGGGGCAGGAGACGATCTCGAGCTTGCGCGGGCGGAGGTTGAGCGACTGGAGGATCTGGATGCCGACCTTGACCTCCTCGACCGGCGGCGCGGAGAGCGAGACCCGGATCGTGTCGCCGATGCCGCGGCTGAGCAGGGCACCGAAGGCGGTCGCGGACTTGATCGTGCCCTGGAACGCCGGCCCCGCCTCGGTGACGCCGAGGTGGAGCGGCCAGTCGCCCTTCTCGGCGAGCAGCTCGTAGGCGCGGACCATGACGACCGGGTCGTTGTGCTTGACCGAGATCTTGAAGTCGTGGAAGTCGTGCTCCTCGAACAGGCTCGCCTCCCAGACGGCGCTCTCGACGAGCGCCTCGGGGGTGGCCTTGCCGTACTTCTCCAGCAGCCGCTTGTCGAGGGAGCCGGCGTTGACGCCGATCCGGATGCTCGTGCCGCGGTCCTTGGCGGCGCGGGCGATCTCCTTGACCTGGTCGTCGAACCGCTTGATGTTGCCCGGGTTGACCCGGACCGCGGCGCAGCCGGCGTCGATCGCGGCGAAGACGTACTTCGGCTGGAAGTGGATGTCCGCGATGACCGGGATCTGGCTGTGCTGCGCGATCTCGGGGAGCGCCTCGGCGTCGTCCTGGCTCGGGCAGGCCACCCGCACGATGTCGCACCCGGCGGCGGTCAGCTCGGCGATCTGCTGCAGCGTGCTGTTGACGTCGGCGGTGAGCGTGGTGGTCATCGACTGCACCGAGATCGGGTGGTCGCTGCCGACGCCGACCTTGCCGACCTGGATCTGCCGGGTCTTGCGGCGCGGGGCGAGCACGGGCGCCGGCGCGGACGGCATGCCCAGGGAGATCGCGGTCATGCCGTCAAGAGTAGGCCGCGATCACGAGGTGAGGTGAACCGGGACGACGATGTCCCCGACGATCAGGACGACGCCCATGACCAGCATCACAGCGGCGACGCCGTAGGCCACCGGCAGCAGCTTCGCTGCGTCGACGTAGCCGGGGTCCGGACGGCCGCGGAGGCGCGCCAGCGCCCTGCGGACCGCCTCCCACAGCGCGCTCGCGATGTGGCCGCCGTCCAGCGGCAGGAGCGGCAGGAAGTTGAACAGGCCGATGAAGAGGTTGAAGCCGGCCAGCATGAGCAGGAACGACAGCACGGTGTCGGTGTTGTCGATCTGGTCGCTGGAGACGATCTCGCCCGCGAGCCGCCCGCCGCCGACGATGCTGATCGGGCCGGCCGGGTCGCGGTCCTCGACGCCGACGATCGCCTTCGCGACCCCCCAGACCTTCACCGGGAGCGTGCCCAGCGCCTTGGCCACGTCGCCGGTCATGTGGCCCATCTGCACGATCGTGTAGAGCGGACCACCTGTCGTCGGGTGGATCGCCGGCGAGACGCCCAGGAAGCCGACCGGCTCGGGCTCCTTCGCCGTGTCGGTGAGGAAGCGCGGGGTGACCGTGGTGCGGGTGCGGAAGGTCTGCTGCCGGCCGTCCCGCTCGACGACGATCGTGGCCTTGTCGTCGCCGTTGGCGCGGATCAGCGTCTGCAGCTGGCTCCACTCCGAGACGTCGGTGCCGTTGAAGGAGACCACGCGGTCGCCCGCCTGGAGGCCTGCCGAGTAGGCCGGCGTCGGGTTCTCGCGGATGTCCTTGTCGGTGCAGGTCCGGCCGGCCTCGTCGGCGGGTACGACGCAGGGGTAGACCTGGTCGATCGTGAGCTCGGTGGTCGGGTCGCTGGCGTTGCCGTAGGTCGCGAAGACGCCGGTGAAGATCACGAAGGCGATCAGGATGTTGACCGACGGGCCGCCCGCCATCACGACGACCTTCCGCCACCACGGCATCTTGTAGAACAGCCGGTCGGTGTCCTCGGGCTTGACGTGGTCCCACTCGGCCGCGCGCGCGTCGGTGATCAGCTGGGTGAACATGCCGGTGTTGGACCGGCGGACCTTCACGACCCGGTTGCCCTGGTCGTCGTACTCGACCTCGTCGGCGAGCTCCTCGGCCGCTGGCGGCAGCATCCCGATGATCTTGACGTAGCCGCCGAGCGGGATCGCCTTGACGCCGTACTCGGTCTCGCCGACCTGCTTGGACCACACCGTCGGGCCGAAGCCGATGAAGTACTGGGTGACCTTCCCGCCGAACTTCTTCGCCGGGATCATGTGGCCGAGCTCGTGCAGGCCGATCGAGGCCAGGATGCCGAGGAAGAACAGCAGGAAGCCGAGGATGTAGAGCAGGGCGGTCATTCACGTTCCTCGGTCTCGATGATGCGTGCCGCGGCCTCCCGCGCCCAGGCGTCCGCGTCCAGGACGTCGGCGAGGGTCAGCCGCTCCCCCGAGCGTACGTCGTGGTCGTTCACGACGGAGGCGATCACCTCGGTGATGGCCGGGAACCGGAGCCGGCCGTCGTGGAACGCGTCGACGCAGACCTCGTTGGCGGCGTTGTAGACGGCCGGCGCGGTGCCGCCGCGGGCGCCCGCCTCGCGGGCCAGCGCGACGGCCGGGAACGCGACGTCGTCGACCGGCTCGAACCGCCAGTCGGCCGCCTTGGTCCAGTCGACCGGCCGCTCGACGTCCGGCACCCGGTCGGGCCAGGCCAGGCCCATCGCGATCGGCACCATCATCGTGGGCAGCCCGATCTGCGCGACGACCGCGCCGTCGGTGAACTCCACCATCGAGTGGATGAGCTGCTGGGGGTGCACCACGACGTCGATCCGGTCGTAGGGGACGTCGAAGAGCAGGTGGGCCTCGATCACCTCCAGGCCCTTGTTGACCAGGGTCGCGGAGTTGGTGGTCACCACCCGGCCCATCGCAAAGTTGGGGTGCGCGAGCGCCTGCGCCGGGGTCACGCCGGCGAGCTCCGCGCGGCTGCGGCCGCGGAAGGGGCCGCCACTGGCGGTGAGGACGAGCCGTCGCACCTCGCTCGCGGACCCGGCCCGCAGGCTCTGCGCGAGCGCGCTGTGCTCGGAGTCGACGGGCACGATCTGGCCCGGCGCGGCGCGCTCCTTGACCAGCGGGCCGCCGATGATCAGCGACTCCTTGTTGGCCAGCGCCAGGGTGGTGCCGGCGTCGAGCGCGGCCAGGGTGGGCCGCAGGCCGACGGCCCCGGTGATCCCGTTGAGCACGACGTCGGCGGCCTGCCCGGCGGCCTCGACGCTCGCGTCCTCGCCGACCCCGTGGAAGGCAGGGCGGAACTCGGCGACCTGCTGGTCGAGCAGGTCCGGCTGGCTGCCGCCGGCGGTCAGGCCCACGACGCGGAACCGGTCCGGGTTGGCCCGGACGATCTCGAGCGCCTGGGTGCCGATGGACCCGGTCGAACCGAGGATCACCACGTCTCTCACGAGCCGCATTCTTTCAGCCTCGGCCGCCGGGTCCGAAGTCCCTGGCGCTTCGGGCGCGACCCCGTGACGCTGTGCTCATGCAGCTCCGCCGGGCAGGGGCCGTCCTCGCCGTCCTCGCCACCGCCGCCTCGGGCGTCGTGGCGCCGACCCCGCACGCGGCCGGTGCCCCGCGCCGCGGCTGCACCGGCCTGGTGGCGCTCACGTTCGACGACGGTCCGGCGCCGGGCCCGACCGGGCGACTGGTCCGGGTGCTGCGCCGGGCGCACGCCCCGGCGACGTTCTTCATGCTCGGCGGCCGGGTGGCGGCGTCACCGCGCCTCGCGCGCCACGTCGAGCGCTCCGGCTTCCTCGTCGGCAACCACAGCTGGGCGCACACCGACATGACCACCCAGACGTCGGCCCAGGTCGCGGCGACCCTCGCGGCCACCGACGCCGCGCTGCGGCGCGCCGGCACGCACCCGACCGACCTGATGCGCCCGCCGTACGGCGCCCTGGACGCCGCCGCCCTGGACGGCATCCACGCGGCGCACCTGGTGCCGGTCCTGTGGACGATCGACTCCCGCGACTGGGAGAGCGGGACGGCGGGCGACATCGCCGCCCGGATCCTCGGGGCGCTCCGCCCGGGCGCCAACATCGTGCTCCAGCACGACGGCGTCGCGCGGTCGCCGATCTCGATCGACGCGGTGCCGATGGTCATCCGCGGCGCGCGCCGGCGGGGCTACTGCCTGACCGCGCTGGACGAGCGTGGCCACCCCGGCTTCCCCACCCCCGGCGCGTCGGTGAGCGTGACGGACGGCGCCGAGGGCGAGCAGGCGGTCGCCACCGTCACGCTCTCGAAGCCCGCGGGCCGGCCGGTGAGCGTGCGGCTGCGCACGCGGTCGGGCACCGCCCAGGTCGGCACCGACCTGCCACGCGTCGTGACCCGGGTGCGGGTGCCGGCCGGCCGGCTCTCCGCACGGCTCCCCGTCCCGCTCACCGACGACGCCCTCGACGAGCACACCGAGCGCTTCCGGGTGAAGATCGCCTTCCCGCGCGGCGTGCGCCTCACCGACGACACGGCGGCGGCCCGGATCCGCGACCGCGACCGCGCACCGCGCGTCCACGGTCGCGACGTGTCCGTCACCGAGCCGGTCGCGACGGGCGCCACCCCCGCGGAGACCGTCGTGCACGTGCCCTTCGAGCTGTCCCGGCCGAGTGGGCGGGTCATCAGGCTCCGGCTGGCCACCCGCTCGGACACGGCCACGTGGGCCGACTACGAGCCGGTGCGGGTGACCGTCTGGCTGCGTCCTGGCGCGACGACCGTGAGCGTCCCCGTCACTGTCCGCTCCGACGCGGTCGACGAGGACGCGGAGACCTTCACCGTCGAGGTCGTCCGCAAGCGGAACGTGCGGATCGGCCGGCCGGCCACCGTCAGGATCGAGCCGCCGCCGGTCACCGCGCCGGCTCCCGGCGCGGCGCAGCACCGGCACCCGGCCCGCTAGGACAGGAGCTCGTCGGCCGCGGCGTACGGGTCGGACTCGCCCGCGACGACCGCAGCGGCGAGCCGGTCCAGCCGGTCGCCGGAGTCGACCGACGCCCAGCGCCGGCGGAGGGCGGTGAGGGCGAGCGCCTCGATCTCGTCCCGGCTGCGCCGCACCCGGCGCCGCGCGAGCTCACCGGTCTCCTCGAGCCAGGCGTGGTGCTGCTCGAGCGCGTCGACCACCTCGGCGACGCCCTCCCCGGTCGAGGCGGTCGTCTTGAGGACGGGCGGCTTCCAGGCCCCCTCGCGGCGCTCGGCCAGCGCGAGCATCGAGCGCAGGTCGCGGCGGACCTTGTCGGCGCCCTCGCGGTCGGCCTTGTTGACGACGTAGACGTCGCCGATCTCCAGGATCCCGGCCTTCGCGGCCTGGATGCCGTCACCCATCCCGGGCGCCAGCAGCACCACCGTGGAATCGGCCAGCCCGGCGACCTCGACCTCGCTCTGGCCCACGCCGACCGTCTCGACGAGGACCACGTCGAAGCCCGCGGCGTCCAGCACGCGCAGCGCCTGCGGCGCGGCCCAGGAGAGCCCGCCGAGGTGCCCGCGGGCGGCCATCGACCGGATGAAGACGCCGGGGTCGAGCACGTGGTCGGACATCCGGATCCGGTCGCCCAGCAGCGCTCCGCCCGAGAACGGCGAGGAGGGGTCGACCGCGAGCACCGCGACGCGCAGGTCGCGGCGACGCAGCTCGCCCACGAGCGCGTTGGTCGACGTCGACTTGCCGACGCCGGGTGATCCGGTCAGCCCGACGATGCGGGCCCTGGGGGCACCGTCGGCGTTCCGCGCGATCGCGGCCATCACCTCGCGCAGCAGCGGGGACTCGTCCTCGACCAGCGAGACGAGCCGCCCGACCGAGCGCGGGTCGCCCTCGCGCGCCTTGGCCACCAAGTCAGGAACGGCCGCCGCGGTGATCCCGCGGCGGCCGCCCTGGAGGTTGCTCTCAGCCAAGCCGGGGCCGGCTCAGCTCTTCGGGACGCGCACGATCAGCGCGTCGCCCTGACCACCGCCGCCGCACAGCGCGGCCGCGCCGACGCCGCCACCGCGGCGCTTGAGCTCGAGCGCGAGGTGCAGGACCACGCGGGCGCCCGACATGCCGACCGGGTGACCGAGCGCGATCGCGCCGCCGTTGACGTTGACCTTGGCGTTGTCGATGCCGAGCTCGCGGGCCGAGGAGATGCCGACCGCGGCGAAGGCCTCGTTGAACTCGACGAGGTCGAGGTCGGTCGGGGCGATGCCCTCCTTCTCGCAGGCCTTGGCCGTCGCGGCCGCCGGCTGCAGCTGGAGGGTCGAGTCGGGGCCGGCCACCATGCCGTGGGCGCCGATCTCGCAGAGGTAGTCGAGGCCGAGCTCCTCGGCCTTGGCCTTGCTCATCACGACGACGGCGCAGGCGCCGTCGGAGATCTGCGAGGACGAGCCGGCGGTGATGGTGCCCTCCTTGGAGAACGCCGCGCGCAGCTTGCCGAGGGACTCGGCGGTGGTGTCGCCGCGCACGCCCTCGTCCTCCTTGATGACGACCGGGTCACCCTTGCGCTGCGGGATCTCGACCGGGACGACCTCCTCGTCGAAGACGCCGTTCTTCCACGCGACGGCGGCCTTCTGGTGCGACTGCGCCGAGAACTCGTCCTGCTCCTCGCGGGTCAGGTTCTGCGCGGCGGCGTTGCACTCCTCGGTGAGGAGGCCCATGGCCTTCTGGGTGAGCTGGTCGAAGAGGGCGTCGTAGGCCATCGAGTCGACGAGGCTGACGTCGCCGTACTTGAAGCCCTCGCGCGACTTGGGCAGCAGGTGCGGGGCGTTGGTCATCGACTCCATGCCGCCGGCGACGACGATGTCGACCTCGCCCGCGCGGATCATCTGATCGGCCGTGGCGATCGCGTTGAGGCCCGAGAGGCACACCTTGTTGATCGTGATCGAGGGCACGTTCATCGGGAGGCCGGCCGCCTGGCCCGCGCTGCGGGCGGGGTTCTGGCCCGCGCCGGCCTGGATGACGTGACCCATGATCAGGTAGTCGACCTGGTCGCCCGAGACGCCGGCCTTCTCCAGCGCGCCCTTGATGGCGATGCCACCCAGGTCTGCCGCCGACAGCGACTTGAGACCGCCCAGCAGGCGGCCGATGGGCGTGCGCGCCCCGGCGACGATGACGCTCGGGTTCTCCGACATGGTGCCTCCGCAAAGTTGATAGGTGGAACGTCACAGACGGTACTCGTGACACCCGCCTCCGGTCAGGGGGGTCCACGAGTCGCTCATCACACGGACTCCTCGGACCGGATCGGCACAATGGGGCCCATGAGCCTCAGCGACGTGCAGCACCTGTTCACCGCCATCGACCACGTGGGCATCGCCGTGCCCGACCTCGACGAGGCGATGGCGTTCTACACCGAGAAGTACGGCATGACGGTCGCGCACGAGGAGACCAACGAGGAGCAGGGCGTCCGCGAGGCGATGGTCCGCGTGGGCGACACCGACTCCTGCATCCAGCTCCTGGCACCCCTCTCCCCCGACTCCACGATCGGCAAGTTCCTCGACCGCAGCGGGCCCGGCCTCCAGCAGCTCGCCTACCGCGTCGCGGACATCGACGCCGTGTGCGCGACGCTCCGCGAGCGCGGCCTGCGGCTGCTCTACGAGGAGCCCAAGCGCGGTACGTCGAACAGCCGGGTGAACTTCATCCACCCCAAGGACGCCGGCGGCGTCCTCGTCGAGCTCGTCGAGCCCGCTCAGGGCGCGTCAGCGCACTGACGGGCTCCTACGCCCAGCGGAACCGCACCGGCTCGCCCGGCCGCAGCTGGGCGAGCCGGTCGGCGTCGGCCTCGACGACCACGCCGACCACCGGGTAGCCGCCGGTGACCGGGTGGTCCGGCCCGAAGACGACCGGCTCGCCCGACGGCGGCACCTGGATCGCGCCGCGCACGGCGCCCTCGCTCGGCAGCTGCCGCCCGGGGTCGTGGACGCTCAGCCGGCCGCCCGCGAGCCGCAGCCCCACCCGGTCCGAGTCCGGCGCGACCGTCCACGCCGCGGAGACCAGGCGCTCGGCGTCGGCGACCCACGCGTCGCGCGGACCGCGCACGACGCGCAGGACCGGGGCGGCCGGGTAGTGCCCCGCGGGCACCGCGTCCACCCGCAGCGGCTCCGTCGCCTCGGCACCGATCTCGAGGCGGTCTCCGGGCCGCACCTGGTCCGGCCCGATCCCGGCCAGCGTGTCCCGCGACCGTGACCCGAGCACCGCGGGCGCAGCGATCCCGCCGCGCACCGCGACGTAGGAGCGCAGGCCGGACGGCGGCACGCCGAGCCGGAGCCGCTGGCCCGCGCGCAGCGCGAGGACCGTGCCGGGCTGCTCGGGCCGTCCGTCGACGGTGAGCGGCGCGGGCGCGCCGGTCACGCACACCCAGGCGGTGGTGGCCGCCTCGACCTCCAGCCCGCCGAGCACCGTCTCGAGCGCAGCGGCGCCGGGGCGGTTGCCGACCACCCGGTTGCCCAGCTCGTAGGCGGCGCGGTCGGCCGCCCCCGAACGGCCGACGCCGATCGCCGCGCGGCCGGGACGGCCCGCGTCCTGGACGAGGACCAGCTCGGCGCGGTGCACCACGAGCACGCTCACCGGCGCTCCCGCGCGTCGACGAACCGCACCCGGTCGCCGGGGCCGAGCAGCGCCGGCGGCTCGCGGTCGTGGTCCCACATGGCGACCTCGGTGCGTCCGATCAGCTGCCAGCCGCCGGGCGAGGAGCGCGGGTAGACCCCGCTGAACTCGCCGGCGAGGCCGACCGCGCCCGCCGGGACGGAGGTCCGCGGGCTGTCGCGGCGCGGCACCTCCAGCCGGCGGTCGCCGCCGACGAGGTAGGCGAACCCGGGAGCGAAGCCGCCGAACGCCACCCGCCAGGTCGTCCCGGTGTGCGCCCGCACCACCTCGGCCTCGGAGAGCCCGGTGAGCCGCGCCACCTCCGCCAGGTCCGGGCCGTCGTAGGTCACCGGAACCTCCACCTCGCGACGCACCCACCGTCCGGCACCCGGATCCGGCGGTTCGGGGTGCCGGACGGTGG
The DNA here is from genome assembly GCA_035554955.1 of Nocardioides sp. Classification (GTDB taxonomy): domain Bacteria; phylum Actinomycetota; class Actinomycetes; order Propionibacteriales; family Nocardioidaceae; genus Nocardioides. The sequence goes on from DATMHR010000014.1 coordinate 61,471, forward strand.
GTGCGTCGGTGGGGGCGTCGGCGGGGGCGTCGGCGGGGGCGTCGGCGGGCTGCAGGGGCGGTACGGCGGCGCGCAGCCGGTCGAGGGCGACGTCAGGGCGCGCGACCAGCAGCACCGTCCGGGCGCCGGGCACGACGTCGTCGAGGAGGTCGGCGAGGGCGCGGTCGGCGCGCACCCGGTCGGCCAGCGCGACCACCGCCTCGACCGAGTCCAGCTCGACGAGGAGCGCGCGGTCGCCGTACGGCAGGACGGTCATGCGAACGGGGCGACGGTGACGCCGGCGGCGTCGAGCGCGGACCGCACGGCGGCGGCGAGCAGCGGCGCACCCGGCGAGTCGCCGTGGACGCAGACGGACCGGACCCCGCCGGTCGTCGCGAGACGCACGGCCTGCGCGGCCACCTCGTCGGGGTCGGTGAGCACCGCACCGGGCTCCGAGCGCGGCACGAGCGAGCCGTCCTCGCGGTAGCCGCGGTCGGCGAAGCCCTCGGCCGCCGTCGGCAGACCGGCCTCCGCGGCCAGCTCGAGGAGCAGCGAGCCCGGGAGCCCGAGGACGGGGAGGCCGCCGTAGCGGACCACCGCCTCCACCACGGCGCCCGCCTGGCCCGCGTCGCGGGTCACCGCGTGGTAGAGCGCGCCGTGCGGCTTGACGTAGGCCACCTGCCCGCCGGCCGCGCGGGCCAGCGCGTCGAGGGCGCCCAGCTGGTAGAGCACGTCCGCGACCAGATCCTCCGGCGCCACGTCGACGAAGCGGCGCCCGAAGCCGGCAAGGTCGGGGTAGCCGACCTGGGCCCCGATCGCGACGCCGTGGCGGACCGCGGTGGCGCAGGTGCGGTGCAGCGTCGTCGGGTCGCCCGCGTGGAACCCGCAGGCGACGTTGGCGCTGGTCAGGTGCGGCAGCAGCGCCTCGTCGTCCCCCAGCTGCCAGCGTCCGAAGGACTCGCCGACGTCCGCGTTGAGGTCCAGGGTGGACTGGCGACCCGGTTGCAACGTCACCGGCCTATGGTGACCCATCGGAGCACCGCCGAGCCCAGGACGGCGCCCCGGCCGCCGACGCATGCGCTGATGAGACGACCGTCACGAACCCGCGACCTACTGGTTACCGATGGGTAATCTTCGCGGCGGCCGTATTGCCACCCCATCGCAGAGAACCTAGGGAGACAACGACCGTGCAGCACATCCTCGACGCCATCATGGCGGACGACACCTCCTCCGAAGACTTCGCCAACCTCGCGCTTCCGGAGTCCTACCGGGCCGTGACGGTCCACAAGGACGAGGTCGACATGTTCGAGGGCATGACCTCGAAGGAGAAGGACCCGCGCAAGTCGCTGCACGTCGACGACGTGCCGCTGCCCGAGCTGGGCCCCGGCGAGGCGTTCGTCGCGGTGATGGCCTCGGCCATCAACTACAACACCGTGTGGACCTCGATCTTCGAGCCGGTCTCGACCTTCGGGTTCCTCGAGCGCTACGGCAAGATCTCCCCGCTGACCAAGCGGCACGACCTGCCCTACCACATCGTGGGCTCCGACCTGGCCGGCGTCGTGCTGGCCACCGGCCCCGGCGTGACCAAGTGGCAGGCCGGCGACCGCGTCGTCGCGCACTGCCTCTCGGTCGAGCTGGAGGACCCCGACGGGCACAACGACACGATGCTCGACCCGCAGCAGCGGATCTGGGGTTTTGAGACCAACTTCGGCGGCCTCGCCGAGGTCGCGCTGGTCAAGTCCAACCAGCTGATGCCCAAGCCCGAGCACCTCACCTGGGAGGAGGCCGCCTCCCCCGGCCTGGTCAACTGCACCGCCTACCGCCAGCTGGTCTCCACCAACGGCGGCAACATGAAGCAGGGCGACAACGTCCTGATCTGGGGCGCCTCCGGCGGCCTGGGCGGCTTCGCGACCCAGTACGCCCTCAACGGCGGCGCCACCCCGGTCTGCGTGGTCTCCAGCGACGACAAGGCCGAGATCTGCCGCAAGATGGGCGCGGAGCTGATCATCAACCGCCGCGAGGAGGACTACCGCTTCTGGAACGAGGACGGCACCGCCCAGAACCCCAAGGAGTGGCTGCGGTTCGGCAAGAAGATCCGCGAGCTGACCGGCGGCGAGGACATCGACATCGTCTTCGAGCACCCCGGCCGCGAGACCTTCGGCGCCTCGGTCTTCGTCACCCGCAAGGGCGGCACCATCACCACCTGCGCGTCGACCTCGGGCTACATGCACGAGTACGACAACCGCTACCTGTGGATGAACCTCAAGCGCATCATCTCCAGCCACTTCGCCAACTACCGCGAGTCGTGGGAGGCCAACCGCCTCATCGCCAAGGGCGCCATCCACCCCACCCTGTCGAAGACCTACAGCCTCGACGACGTGGGCCAGGCCACCCTCGACGTGCACCACAACCTGCACCAGGGCAAGGTCGGCGTCCTCGCCCTCGCCCCCCAGGAGGGCCTCGGTGTCCGCAACACCGAGCTCCGCGACCAGCACATCGACAAGATCAACCTGTTCCGGGGCGTCTGACACGCAGACCCTGGGTGGGATCGGGGGACCGGATCAGGGATGATGGTCCGGTCCCTCCGCATCTCCAGCCCACTCAAGGGAGCCCCCACATGAGCGACCAGGGCCTGTCCATCTTCGACGAGGAGCCGAGCGCCGGCGGCACGCCGAAGCAGCCCAAGCCGAGCACGGACACCGAGCAGACCCAGGTGATCCCCGCCGTCCCTTCCAGCCGTGCGACGAGCGGCACGGCAGCGCAGCGGCCGGCACCGACCACGGCCCCGCCCGCGGCGCGGCCGGCGGCGCCGGGCGCGCTGCCGGTGGTCAAGCGCGGCGGCTACGACCGCACCGCCGTCGACGCGCACATCCGGCAGCTCAGCAGCGAGAAGGCGGCGCTGGGGGCCAGCCTGACCGAGTCGGAGCAGAAGGTCATCGAGCTCGAGCAGGAGCTGGAGAAGCTCCGCAACGAGCTGGCCGAGAACGAGGCACCCTCCTACGCCGGCCTCGGTGGCCGCGCGTCCGCGATGCTCCGCCTCGCGGAGGAGGAGGCCGACGAGATCCGGTCGATCGCCGAGCGCGACGCCGCGGAGATCCTCGACCAGGCCAACCGCGACGCGAAGTCGATCCGGGCGGAGGCCTCCCGCGAGGCGCAGGACATGCGCGCGGTCCAGCTCCGCGAGCTCGAGGAGAACCGCACGCGCCTGCTCGCCGACGCCGAGCAGGAGCGCGCGCTCGCCCAGAGCGAGGCCGACGACCTCCGGGCGGCGGCGCGCCGCGAGGCCGACCAGCTGCGGCTCGCCGCCCAGCAGGAGGCCGGCGAGCTGCGCTCGGGCGTCCAGCGCGAGGTCGAGCAGGCCCGTGCGGCGGCCGACCGAGAGGTCCAGGAGGCCCGGCGGATGCTGGCCGTGGAGAAGGAGCGCCTCGCCCGCGAGGCGACCGACCACCACAACACGGCCGTCGCGGAGACCACCCGCCTCGTCCAGGAGGCCGAGGAGCGCGCCAACGCGGCCGAGCAGCGTGCCGCCGAGGCGAGCAAGCAGGCGGCCGAGAACCGCGCCGCGGCGCAGAGCGAGTCCGAGGCCGTGCTGAGCCGCGCCCGTCGCGAGGCCGAGCAGATCGTCGCCTCCGCACGCACCCAGGCCGAGGCGATCGAGGCGACCGGCGAGGCCGAGGCCCAGCGCCAGATCGCCGCGACCCGCGCCGAGCTCGACCGGCTCACCAAGCGGCGCGCCGCGATCACCGCCCAGCTGTCCTCGCTCGCCGACCTGGTGTCCGGCTTCGGGGAGGACGACAGTTGAGGCTGGGCCTGCGGCGCTCGCCGCAGGAGGAGGCCGCTGCCGGGGACGGCGGCGGTGACCGGCCCGACGGCGTGACCGAGCACGCCGGGGTCGACCCTGCCTCGGCGGTCGAGGTGACGCCGTACGGCGTGCCGGGCGCGCGGTTCGACCGGCGCTCCCCCTTCTACATGGGGTTCTTCGGCGCGCTGGGCGCGCTGCTCGCCTACTGGCTCTTCCAGACGATCGCGAGCATCGGCTCGGTGCTCATGCTCGTCGTCGTGGCGTTCTTCCTCGCGGCGGGCCTCAACCCGTCGGTGGAGTTCCTCGAGCGACGTGGCCTGAGGCGCGGGGCGGCCGTCACGCTGGTGATCGTCGCGGCCATCGGCACCGTGGCGCTGTTCCTCGTCGCGATCGTCCCGGTGATCACCGACCAGGTGAAGGCGCTGACCGACAACGCGCCGACGTGGCTCGACCAGCTGCAGCGGAACCGGCAGATCCAGGAGCTCAACGACGAGTACGACATCATCGACAAGGCGAAGGCCTACGTCGCCAACGGCGACTTCATCTCCACGCTGTTCGGGGGCGTGCTGGGCTTCGGCCTGAAGATCCTCTCCGCGGTCTTCAACGCCTTCATCATCGTGGTGCTGACGCTCTACTTCCTCGCCTCGCTCAAGACCACCACCCACGCGATCTACCAGCTCGCCCCGGCCTCGCGGCGAGACCGGGTCGCGCTGCTGGGCGACAAGGTCATCCACAACATCGGCGGCTACGTCTCCGGCGCCTTCGTGGTGGCGCTGTGCGCGGGGTTCTCGTCCCTGGTCTTCCTGTGGTTCACCGAGGTGCGGGAGTACGCCGTCGCGCTCGCCTTCGTGGTCGCGGTGCTCGACATCATCCCGATGATCGGCGCGACGCTCGGCGCGATCGTGGTCACCGCCATCGCGTTCGCGACCGACGTCAAGAGCGGGATCGCCTGCGTGATCTTCTTCGTGATCTACCAGCAGGTCGAGAACTACGTGATCTACCCGCGGGTGATGAGCCGGTCGGTCGACCTGCCGGGCGCCGTGATCGTGATCGCCGCGCTGATCGGGGCCGGGCTGCTCGGTGTCGTCGGCGCGCTGCTCGCCATCCCGACGGCCGCCGCGGTGCTCCTGGTGGTCCGGGAGGTCGTCGTCCGCGCCCAGGACGAGCAGTAGGCGGGCGCCGGCCCGGTCAGCCCAGCGGGCCGATGAAGTAGTCGTCGAGCCACTGCTGGTCGTCGGTCGTCGCCGTGCCGGCGACCGTGGCGCGGACCCCGCCGCCCGCCCAGGGCGCGACCAGCTCCGGGCTGAGCCGGTGGCTCGTGCCCGAGGACAGGTTGTGCGCGTCCTCGAGGACGGCCAGCCCGCACTGGGTGAGCGCGACGTCCTGCCGCACCACCGCGCCGTCGGCGTCGACGACCTCGAGGACGACCCAGGCACTGGTGACGTAGTCGACGGTCGGGCACCCGTCCACCCAGCCGCGCGGCGCCGCGGCGAGGGCGGACTCGTAGCGGTCGAGGGCGCGCCGGCCGAGGTCGGCGGCGTAGACGAGCGTGGCACCCGACCCCTCGTCGGCCGCGCGGTAGGCGCAGACCCGCAGCGAGACCGGCTCGGCGCCCTCCGGGGCCGCGTCGTGGCGGATGCTCCCGCGGGTCTCCAGCTCGGACAGGCAGACCTCTCCCCCGCGCACGCTCCCGAGGACGTGCTCGCGCAGCGCCGGGTCGTCGGACCCGACCGTCACCGTCGAGCCGTCGACCTCGATGGTCTCCTGCACGAAGCCGTCGCCGTAGTCGCGGGTGCCCGGCTGGATCCCCGCGCCCAGCCAGACGTACGGCGCCCGGGGCCGCCACGTGTCGGAGACCTTGGTGCACAGGTCGGTCAGCGCGATCGGTCGGCCGACCCAGCCGAGGTCACCGCCCTCCTCCCGGGGGGCGCCGTCGGGACCGGTCATCGCCTCGGGCGAGCAGGCGACCCCCGACTCGTCGGGCGCGCCGCCGTAGCCCCAGTCCGCGGGTACGTCGACCGCGACGTCGGCCCAGTACTCCGTGCGCCACTCCTCCGGCGCCGCGGAGACCGTGGTCGCGGTGCTCGGGACCGTGGTGGTCGCGGACGACGAGGGCTGGTCGACCGCGGCGCTGCGCTCGTCGTCCTCGTGGCCGACCGAGCAGCCGGCGAGGAGGAGCGTGGCGGCGGCCGCGAGCGCAGCCGTGCGCCGGACGAGGGCCGGGAGAGAGCTGGTCATGCACCGTGGACGCGGCAGAGGCACGTCCGGTTCCCTCTCAGCCGACGTCGGGCTCGCCGGCGCGCACCGCCACCACGCCGGCCAGGATCAGCACGCCGCCGACCAGCTGCACGAGGCCGGGGAGCTGGCCGAGCAGCGCCCACGCCCACAGGACGGCCGAGACGACCTCGCTCAGCGCGACGAACGAGGCCAGCCGCGAGCCCAGCCGCCGCGACGCTGCGATGCCGGTGACGTAGGCCACCGCGGCGGTCACCAGCCCGAGCAGCACCAGCGGCACCCACCAGGCCACCTCGTGGCCGGCGTAGTCCACCGGCGCCGTGGACGCGTGCAGCGGGAGGGCCCCGACCAGCGCGAGGAGCGCGGTGGCGATCCCACCGAGCAGCAGGCCACCGGCGGCGAGGACCAGCGGCGGCAGGCCGGAGGTGTCGTCGGCCGAGATGACGAAGTACGCCGCCGCGCCGACCATCGCGGCGAGCGCCCAGGCGGTGCCGGCGACGTCGACGTCGGCGCCGGAGAAGAGGTCGAGCACGAGGAGCAGGCCCAGGGCCGCGACGGCCGCGCCACCGACGGTGAGCACGCCCGGGCGCTGGGCGTGGCGGAGCCACAGCCAGACCACGACGGCGACGGGGGCGGTGTACTCGATGAGCAGGGCCGGGCCGACCTCCATGGTCCGCACGGCGGAGAAGTAGCAGAACTGGGCGCCCGCGACGGCCACGACTCCGTAGACGGTCATCGTGGGGAGGTTGGCCCGCAGCAGGCGCCAGCGGCCGCGGAGGGCACTGAAGCCGAACGGCGCCACCGCGAGCGCGCCCAGCCAGATCCGGACGAGCACGACCGAGCCGGCGCTCCACCCCGCGTCGAGGAGCGGGCTCGCCAACGCGCCGGCGAGGCCGAAGGAGACGGCGGAGACCAGTGCGAGCCCGATGCCTGCACCGGCGCGGGCGCTCCCGGGAGCCACGGGTGCGTCATGAGCGATTGCCGTCATGGCTCATGACACTAGGCCTGACAGGGTAATCTGTCAACGTGGTTTTCGCCGATGACACCAAGCTCGCCCTGCTCGCGGCGGTCGCGCTCGCCAACTCGGCCTCCGACGACGACGCGCTGAGGACCGTCGGCGACCTGGACGCCTTCTTCGTCGAGCACCACTACACGGGTCGCCACGACCGCGACCGGGCCGAGCTCGAGGCCGTCCGCGGCATCCGGGACCGGCTCCGCGCGCTGCTCGTCGCCGGACGCGACGAGGCGGTCGCGCAGCTCAACGCGATGCTCCGGGAGTACGACGCCCTCCCCCAGCTGGTGCGGCACGACGACCTCGACTGGCACATCCACGCCGTCGGCCCCGACCGGCCGCTGCACGAGCGGATCATCGTCGAGACCGCGATGGCGATGATCGACGTCGTGCGCGCCGACGAGATGTCGCGGCTGGGGGTGTGCGCCGACGACGACTGCGAGGACGTGGTCCTCGACCTCTCCCGCAACCGGTCCCGGCGGTTCTGCTCGCTCGCCTGCGGCAACCGCAACGCGGTCGCGGCCTACCGGGCCCGCCAGGCCGCCGGCGCCTGACTCACGCGGGCGCGCGCAGGAAGCGCCGCAGCGACTCGACGACCACGTCGGGCTGCTCCGAGTGCACCCAGTGGCCCGCCTTCTTGACGGTGACCCTCCGGGCTCGCGGGAACCAGCGGGTCATGTCGTCGGCGTGGTCGTCGGTGACGTAGTCGGAGAGGTCGCCCGCCAGCCAGAGCACCGGTCCGTCGTACGGCGCCGCACCCGCCAGCAGCTCCTCGGGCCAGGCCGCGATCGTGCCCATGTCCCGCTCGAGCACCTCGAGGTTCGCCTGCCACCGCCAGCCGTCGCCGTCGCGGCGCAGGTTCTGCAGCAGGAACGCCCGGACGCCCGGGTCGTCGACCTCGGCCGCGAGCATCCGGTCGGCGTCCTCGCGGCTCGACGCCGCCGACAGGTCCAGGCTCCGCAGCGCCCGGGCGTAGCGGGCGAGCCCGCCGGCCGGGTTGCGCTCGTAGTCGACCGGGGACATGTCGACCACGCAGAGCCGCTCGACGAGGTCGGGGTGCAGCAGGGTGAGGAGCATCGCGATCTTGCCGCCCAGCGAGTGGCCGACGAGCGTGACCGGGTCGTCGGCGGAGAGCAGGCCCGCCACCTGGGCCACCACGTCGGCGTAGTCGAAGTGGTCGGCCCACGGCGAGCGGCCGTGGTGCGGGAGGTCGACCAGCTGCACCCGGTGGTCCCCGGCCAGCGCCTTGCCGATCGCGGTCCAGTTGCGGCCCTGCCCGAACAACCCGTGCAGGAAGACGACGCGGCTGCCGTGGTCACCGAGCTCCATCGTGTGCAGGGTCACCGGGCAAGGCTAGAGGGGCACCGGATTGGCGAGGCGCGCGGTGGGTTGAAAGATCGCGGGTTTGGACGGCCGGAGTCGGGCAAGATGTGGCCCGATCAGAAAATCCGCTCGATCCGGGAGAGACGAATGACCCGTCCCACGATCCTCCGAGCCGTCGTCGCGATCGCCGCGGCGCTGCTCCTCGCGACCACCGCGTTCTCGGCCGCTCCGGCGAACGCCAGGAACCACGACGCAGCTCGGGCTGCCGCCTTCACGCCGCGCACCCAGGTGTCGGAGCGCGTGCAGTGCCACGTGCCCAACTGCTGGGTCGCCGCGGCCGTGAACATCAAGACCGGCATCGCCTACGTCCGCTGGAACCGGCCGACCCGGTCCGGCGCCCGTCAGGTGATCGAGAGCTGCCGCCACGACAAGCCGAAGTACTCCGACGGCTGCCGCCACGCCGGCGACCAGCGCAACGGCTGCGTCGCCGTCGCCTACCGCACGAGCAACGGCGAGTTCAAGGAGTGGGCGTTCGGCACGGCCGGCTTCCGGCGCGGCGTCAGCACGCGGCGTACGCAGGCCCGCGCGGTCGCGATCGCCAAGGGCAAGCTCGCCCACGTCGGCAAGAAGCACGTCTGGACCAAGCACTGCACCGGTCGCTGACGCGTCTGCACCACGGCAGCGGCCCCGCACCCTCTGGGTGCGGGGCCGCTTCGCTTCGGTGGCGGTGCCGGGCTCAGTAGGTGTGGAAGCCCTTGCCGGTCTTGCGGCCGAGGTCGCCGTCGGCCACCTTTTGCTCGAGCAGCGCGGCCGGGGCGAAGCCGGGCTCCTTGAACTCGCCGTAGAGCTCCTTCTGGATGGCCAGCGACACGTCGTTGCCGACCACGTCGAGCAGCTCGAACGGGCCCATCGGGAAGCCGGCCTGCTCCTTGATCGCCGCGTCGATCTCCGCGATCTCCACGCCGGACTCGTGCAGCTTCACGGCGTCGTTGAGGTAGGGGAAGAGCAGGCAGTTGACGATGAAGCCGGCGCGGTCCCCGCAGGACACCGCGACCTTGCCCACGTTGGCGCACAGCGCCTTCACCGTCTCGTCGACGTCCGCGGCGGTGGCGTCGGTCGTGACGACCTCGACCAGCTTCATGACCGGCGCCGGGTTGAAGAAGTGCATGCCGATGACGGCCTCGGGGCGCGAGGTCGCCTCGCCGAGCTTGGTGATCGGCAGGCTCGAGGTGGTCGTCGCGAGGATCGCGCCCGGCTTGCAGATCCGGTCGAGGTCCCGGTAGAGCTCGGTCTTGATCGCGAGGTCCTCGGCGATGGCCTCCACCACGATGTCCACGTCGCCGAGCGCCTCCCGCTCGGTCGAGCCGGTCAGCCGGCCGAGGATCGCGTCCTTCTCGCCCTCGTCGAGCTTGCCCTTGGCGACCGAGCGGTCGAGCGTCTTGCCGATGTAGCCGACCACGCCGTCGAGCTTGTCCTGGCTGCGACCGACGTAGACGACCTCGTAGCCGCTCTGCGCGAAGACCAGGGCGATGCCCGAGGCCATCGTGCCGGTGCCGACGACGCCGACCCGGGCGACGTCCTGCTTGAACTCCGGAGCCGCGGGCTCGCCGCCGGCGGCCTCCTCGGCGAAGGTCTTGCCCTCCGCCGCCAGCTTCTCCAGCAGGTCGGCCGGCTGGTGCAGGTGGTCGGTGGTGTCGGCGAACCGCTTGTCGAGCTGGTCGCGGACCGTGGCCGCGCCGAGCTCGTCGATGGTGGTCAGCGGGCCCTTCGGGTAGCCGCAGCCGAACCGCATCGCCGCGTCGATGTCCGCCGCCGAGGCGTACGACGCCTCGTACATGCGCACCGCGTGGTTCAGGTACGGCAGCACCAGCGTGTTGAAGATCTGCTCGTTGGAGGTCATGGCGGCAGTGTCGCATCCGATCGCGGCCCCTTCTACCGCCCGGTAACTATGCGAGACGGCCCGCGTCGACCCGGAGCACCTTCGAGCGCGACGTGTGCCCCCGGAGCACCGTGACCGCCGCCCGCGGGAGCTCCAGCTCGCGGGCGACGTACTGCTCCAGGGCGGCGTTGGCCTTGCCGTCCACGGGCGGCGCCGCGAGCCGGACGCGCAGCTGCTCGCCGTACTCCCCCACGACCTCGGTGCGCGACGCGCCGGGCTGCACCCGCACGGAGAGGTACCAGACGCCCTCGTCGCGGGGGTCCGGCCGCCACCAGGGACGGTCGCGCTCGATCTGCACGGGCGCCACGGTAGCCTCGGCGCTCGTGAGACTCGTCGTCGCGCGCTGCCAGATCGACTACGCGGGGCGGCTGACCGCCCACCTCCCGATGGCCACGCGGGTGCTGATGATCAAGGCCGACGGCTCGGTGCTGGTGCACTCCGACGGCGGCTCCTACAAGCCGCTCAACTGGATGTCGCCGCCCTGCAGCGTCAAGGAGTCGGTCGTCGACGAGGACGGCGTGGAGCGGATCGAGTGGACCGTCTGCGGGTCGAAGTCCGACGACACGCTGCGGATCCTGATCGAGGAGATCCACCACGACTCCACCCACGAGCTGGGGATCGACCCCGGCCTGCAGAAGGACGGCGTCGAGAAGCACCTCCAGGAGCTCCTCGCCGAGCACCCGGGACACCTGCTGCCGGGGCTGAGCCTGGTACGCCGCGAGTACCCGACCGCGATCGGGCCGGTGGACCTGATGTGCCGCGACCAGGACGGGGTCAGCGTGGCGGTGGAGGTGAAGCGGCGCGGCGAGATCGACGGCGTGGAGCAGCTGACCCGCTACCTCGAGCTGCTCAACCGCGACCCGCTGCTGGCGCCGGTGCGCGGGGTCTTCGCGGCCCAGGAGATCAAGCCGCAGGCGCGCGTGCTCGCCGGCGACCGCGGCATCACCTGCGCGATCGTCGACTACGACGCCCTGCGCGGCCTCGACGACCCGACCGACCGGCTGTTCTAGCGCGGCCACCCCGATGGCCACGATCTTCCACATCGCGCTCGCCTCGGAGTGGGCCGCGGCCCGCGAGCGCGGCGTCTACACCACCTCGACCCTCGGGCGCAGCCTGGCCGAGGAGGGCTTCATCCACGCCAGCCGTGCCGACCAGTGGCCCGGCGTGCGGGAGCGCTTCTACGGCGGGGTCACCGAGCCGCTGGTGCTGCTCCAGATCGACACCGACCGGCTCGACGTACCCGTGGTGGAGGAGCCGCCGGCCCCCGGGGTGGCCGAGACGTTCCCGCACCTCTACGGACCGCTCCGGGTCGACGCCGTGGTGCGGGCCCTCCCCCTGCCGCCGTCCCTGCCGCCGGACGGCTCGACCCGGCCCGAGCGCGCGACGTTCTCGTCGGTGTTCCTCGGTGAGATGTTCGCGCACCTGCTCCTCGCGTCGGTGGTGCTGCTCGGGGTGGTCCTCGGGATCGCCGGCGGTGCGGTCGCGGGCAGCCCGGAGGCGATGCTCGCTGGCGCGGCCGTCGGGGCCCTCGTGGGCCTGGCGACGGCGCGCGCGCTCTACGTGCGGCGGGAGCGCGCCCGGACCGCCTAGACCGCGCGGAGGCGGTGCGCGGCGTCGTACTCGACCAGCTGGTCGAGCCGCGCCCGGGTGGCCTCGTCGCGCGGCGAGTACACCATCATCCGGGCGGCCCCGCTCTCGCCGACCTCGAACCGGGTGACCTGCAGGTGCAGGTCGCCGACGGGGCTGGTGAAGTCCTTGAGCGGCAGCGCCCGGTCCACGACGTCGTGGCGGCGCCAGATCGCGTCGAACTCCTCGGAGGCCTCGCAGAGCCGCTGCACGAGCCCGGTCCAGAGGGGGTCGTCGACGTGCTGGGCCATCGCTGCGCGCATCGTGCCGACCAGGTGCGCCGCCGCGACCTCGCGGTTGCCCAGGCAGATCCCCTGCATGTAGGGGTTGGTGAAGAACAGCCAGAGCGTGTTGCGCTCGCCCGGCTCGATCCCGTCGAGGTCGCCCATCATCCGGTTGTAGGCGCGGTTGTAGGCCAGCAGGTCGTAGCGCGCGGAGACGATCGCGGACGGGAACGGATCGAGCTGGTCGAGCACGTCCTGGCCGCCCTCGGGGAGCCCGGGGCACTGCGAGGCGGGGGGGACGACGGTGACCCCTGCGAGCTGGAACAGGTGCCACCGCTCCTGGGAGTCCATCCGGAGGGTGCGGGCGATCGCCTCCAGCACCTGGACCGACGCGTTGATCGCCCGGCCCTGCTCGAGCCAGGTGTACCAGGTGACCCCCACGCCAGCGAGGAGCGCGACCTCCTCCCGCCGCAGCCCGGGCGTACGGCGCCGCCCGCCGCTCGGCAGGCCCACGTCGTCGGGCGTGAGCCGCTCCCGGCGCGTGCGGAGGAAGTCGGCGAGCTCGGTGCGCCGGCGGGAGGTCTCGGCGGGCATGGCAGCGATCGTCCCACCGCGGCCGCGGGTTATCCAGGTGCTGCCGGTACCAGGATGACCAGGCTCTCACCACCAGGATCGCGGGTGGCCGAGGGTCGTCCCATGACCACCACGTCACCCCCCGTCCCGGCGAGCGCCGGGACCACCGCACCCGCGGCGGACCGACGGCTGCACCCGGTCGCGCTCACCGCCGCCCTCGGCGCCCTGATGGTGCCGATCATGTCCTTCTTCAGCGTCAACGTCGCCCTCGGCGAGATCGGTGTCGAGCTCGGCGCCTCGCCCGGCATGCTCCAGCTCGTCGTCGGCGCCTACGGCGTCATGTACGCCTCCCTGGTCGTCATCGGCGGCCGGCTGGGCGACTCCCACGGCCGCAAGCGGATGCTGGTCCTCGGGCTCGCGGCGTTCGCCGCGACGAGCCTGGTCTGCGCGGTCGCGCAGTCACCGGCCCAGCTGGTCGGCGCCCGCTTCCTGCAGGGCGTGAGCGCCGCGCTGGTGGCGCCCCAGGTGCTGGCCAGCATCCACGCCAACACCGACGGGGACCACCGCACCCGGGCGCTCGCCTGGTTCGGGGCCACTGCCGGGATCGCGACCTCGCTCGCGTTCCTCCTCGGCGGCAGCCTGGCCGGCTCCGACCTGGGCTGGCGCTCGGTGTTCTGGGTCAACCTGCCGCTCGCCGCGGTCGTGCTGCTGGCCGTGGCGCGCTGGCTCCCCGAGTCCAAGGCGCCCAGCCGGACCTCGCTCGACTGGACCGGCGCGGGCCTGCTGTTCGTCACGATGACGCTCCTGATCCTGCCGCTCACCGAGGGCCGTGCGCTCGGCTGGCCGGCCTGGACCTGGATCAGCCTCGCCGCCGTCCCGGTCGCCGGTGCCGCGCTGGTGGGCTGGCAGCGGCGCACGGAGCGCGGCGGAGGCCTGCCGCTGGTCCCGCCCAGCCTGTTCCGATTCCGCAGCATCGCCGTCGGCCTCGGGGTCGCGACGCCGATGTTCGTCACCTTCGGCGGGTTCATGTTCGTCTACTCCTACATGGCGGGCGCGCACGGGCTGACGCCGCTGCGGATCGGGCTCAGCCTGCTGCCCATGTCGGCGGCGTTCCTCGCGGCGTCGATCGCCGGCGGGCGCCTGGTCCCCCGGTACGGCGCGAGCGTGCTCACCGCCGGTTCGCTGATCGCCGCGCTCGGCTTCGCGTGGCTCCCGCGGAGCCTGGACGGCGCGGGCGCCCTCGCCCCCTTCGACCCGACCGACGTGGCGCTGCCGATGGCCCTGGCCGGCCTCGGTCTGGGCCTGGTGTGGTCGCCGATCATGGGCGTCGTGCTCAGCCAGGTGCCGGGCCACCTCGCCGGGCTGGGCGGCGGCCTGCTGATCACGGTCATGCAGGCCGGGCTGGGCTTCGGCTCCGCCGTCGTCGGCTCGGTCTACCTCGGGTGGGGCGTGGCCGACGGGTTCGCGCGGACGGCGTACCTCCTCGCGGCCGCGATGGTCGTCGTCGCCGCCCTCACCCGGCTGCTGGGGTCTCGACGAGCCTGACCACCTCGTCGGCGCAGCCCCAGCTCAGGGTGACGCCCGCGCCGCCGTGGCCGTAGCAGTGCACGACGTCCCCGGCCCGCTCGACCCGGACCTCCGGGCGGGCGGGCCGGAGCCCGACCTTGTGGCGCAGGACCCGGGCCCGCGCCAGCTCGGGGACGACCGCGACGGCCCGCGCGACCAGTGCCTTCCCGATCTCGGGGTCCGGCGTCCGGCTCCACTCGCCCTCCTCCACCGTCCCGCCGACGACGACGTCGGACGAGCGCGGGACGACGAACCGCGGCCACTCGTCGCCGGCGTCGAGGAACCACCGCTCGAGGCCGACCTGCTCCAGGACCGCGACCTGGCCGCGGACGGGCACCACGGATAGGTCCCCGGCGAAGAGCCGGGCGCCGAGGCCGGCGCAGTTGACCACCACGTCGACGCCGTCGTCGGTGGGCGGCAGCGCCGGCAGGTTGAGCCGGGTCAGCGTCCCGCCGGCCGCCTCCAGCCGGGACGCGAGCCAGGGCAGGTAGACCGGCATCTCCACCACCGGCGTCGTGAACGTCCAGCCGTCGGCATAGCCCGCCGGCAGGGCGGTCTCCCGCGCGATCCCAGGCACCGCGTCGCGCCACCACGGCTCCGGCGCCGGCCCGGTGAACGCCTCGGTGCCCTCGCGCAGCACGACCCCGGAGGTCGGGTCCTCGGCGAGCGCGCAGAAGGCCGCGTAGGACCGCGTCGCCCAGGCGGCGACCCGCTCGCGCGGACCCGCGAGGTAGGGGTACCAGAACGCACCCGCCACCGCCGACGTCGTCTCCAGCGGCAGGTCGCGCGCGACCACGTCGACCCGGTGCCCGGCCTCGGCCAGGCGTACGGCGCTCGTCAGGCCGATCACGCCGGCCCCGACGACGATCACCCGCGCCATCGTCGGGCCCGGGCTCAGGCGCCGGCCGCCGGAGGCGCGGTCGGGTCGGCCTCGCCGCCCCCGCTCTCCCGGGCCACCCAGTCCTCGATCGCGTTGATGTCGTCCTTGCTGCGGGTGACCACCGTGAGCAGGTCGCTCATCGTGGCGACCTCCTCGACCTGCTCCTTGATGAACCACTGCATGAACTGCTCGGAGGCGAAGTCGTACTCCTCACGGGCGATCCGCAGCAGGTCGTTGATCTGCTCGGTGACCCGCCTCTCCTGCTCGAGGGCGAGCTCCACCGGGGCCACGACGTCGTCGAAGCGGGCCACCGGCGCGTCGACGCCCGGGATCTCGACGGGTGCGTCGGTGTCGAGCAGGTACTTGATCATCATCATGGCGTGCTCGCGCTCCTCGAGCGCCTGGGCGTAGAAGAACGCGGCCATCTGCGGCATCGTCAGCGCGTCGAAGTGCACGGCGCACGCGAGGTACTGGTTGTGCGCGGCGAACTCGTTGCCGATCTGGACGTTCAGCTGGTCGGTGAAGCGCTTGGCGGCCATGGCAGAACCCTAGTCGGCCCCGGCCCCCGCTCAGGCCGCCTTCTGGAGGGCCTTCTTGGTGACCTTCTTGCCGTCGACCCGCACCAGCGCACGCTTCTTGACCGTGTAGCCCTCAGGCAGGGTGCCGTCCTTGAGCATGCGCAAGGGGCAGCGGGCGCAGCGCGACTTCGACACGCAGCACTCCGTCTTCGGCAGCTTGCGCTTCGCCTTCTTGGCCTTGCCCTTGCCCACACGACGACGCTAGCACGAGAGGAAGGTGAGCCTAACCTGTGTGTGAGCCGTCTCTCAGGGCTACGGTGAGCCGATGATCGAGATCTGGCTCAACCCGGCCTGCTCCAAGTGCCGCACCGCGCAGGCCGAGCTCGACGCCTCCGGGGTCGAGTACTCGGTCCGGCGCTACCTCGACGAGCCGCCGACGGTCGCCGAGCTCGAGGACGTCCTGGCCCGGCTGGGGCTCGAGCCCTGGGACATCGCGCGCACCGCCGACGCCGCCAAGGTGGGCGTCGAGCTGCCGGCCAAGGACGTCGAGCACCGCCACGCCTGGCTGGAGCTGATGGTCGACCACCCGCGCCTCATCCAGCGGCCGATCCTCACCGCGACCGACGGCACCACCGTCGTCGGCCGCGACCCGGAGTCGCTCGCCCGGGTCATCGAGGCCGGGTAGGCCGTCAGGACAGGCCGTTGGCCTTGCGGATGACCTCGACGATGCCGCCCATGATCTCGGTCAGGCCGAAGTCCTTGGGCGTGTAGACGGCGGCGACGCCCATCTCCACGAGGCGCTTGCCGTCGGAGTCGGGGATGATCCCGCCGACGATGACGGGTACGTCGCCCATGCCCTGCGCCCGCATGCCCTCGAGCACGGCCGGGACGAGCTCCATGTGCGAGCCGGACAGGATCGACAGCCCGACGCAGTGCACGTCCTCGGCCACCGCGGCGGCGACGATCTGCTCCGGCGTAAGCCGGATGCCCTGGTAGATCACCTCGAAGCCGGCGTCGCGGGCGCGCACGGCGACCTGCTCGGCACCGTTGGAGTGCCCGTCGAGACCCGGCTTGCCGACCAGCAGCCGCAGTCGCCCGCCGAGCTCCTCGCCGGTCTTCTTCACCGCCTCGCGCACGGCGGTGAGCTCCGCGCCCGCCTCGGCGACGCCGACGGCGCCGCTCACGCCGGTGGGCGCGCGGAACTCACCGAAGACCTCGCGCAGCGTGCCGGCCCACTCCCCCGTCGTCGCGCCGGCACGGGCCGCCGCCAGGGTCGCCTCCATCAGGTTGGCGCCGCTCTTGGCGTCGTCGGCGAGGCGCTGCAGCGCCTCGTCGACCTGCGCCTGGTCGCGCTGGGCCTTCCACGCCTCGACCGAGGCCTTCGCCGCCTCCTCCGCCTTCGGGTCGGCGGTCATGATCGCCTCGTCGAGGTTGGCGGTCAGCGGGCTGGGCTCGGTGGTCTCGTACTTGTTGACGCCGACGATGATCTCCTCGCCGGCCTCGATCCGGGCCCGGCGGGCGGCGTGGGCCGAGACCAGCTCCTGCTTCATGTAGCCGGCGTCGACGGCCGCGATCGCGCCGCCCATCGCCTGCACCCGGTCGATCTCGGCCTTCGCGCCCTCGACGAGCTCCTGGACCTTGGCCTCGATCACGTGGGACCCGTCGAAGATGTCCTCGTACTCGAGCAGGTCGGACTCGAAGGCGAGCACCTGCTGGAGCCGCAGCGACCACTGCTGGTCCCAGGGCCGCGGCAGGCCGAGCGCCTCGTTCCACGCCGGCAGCTGGATCGCGCGCGCCCGCGCCTTCTTGGACAGGGTCACGCCGAGCATCTCGAGTACGATCCGCTGCACGTTGTTCTCGGGCTGGGCCTCGGTCAGGCCGAGGCTGTTGACCTGGACGCCGTAGCGGAACCGGCGCATCTTCGGGTCCTGCACGCCGTAGCGCTCCCGGGTGATCTCGTCCCACAGCTCGACGAAGGCGCGCATCTTGCACGTCTCCTCGACGAACCGGACGCCGGCGTTGACGAAGAAGGAGATCCGCCCGACGACCTTCTCGAAGTCCTCGTCGGACACCTGCCCCGAGGCCTTGACCTGGTCGAGGACCGCGATCGCGGTGCAGAGCGAGTAGGCGAGCTCCTGGACCGGCGTCGCGCCGGCCTCCTGCAGGTGGTAGCTGCAGATGTTGATCGGGTTCCACTTGGGGATGTTGTGGACCGTGTAGGCGATCATGTCCGCGATCAGCCGCAGCGAGTGCTCCGGCGGGAACACGTAGGTCCCGCGCGAGAGGTACTCCTTGATGATGTCGTTCTGGGTCGTGCCGGCGAGCTTGGCCGCGACCTCCTCCGGCGTCGCCTTGCCCTCGGGCACGCCCGCCTGCTCCTCGGCCACCACCTGGTACATCGCCAGCAGCCACATGGCCGTGGCGTTGATGGTCATCGAGGTGTTCATCTCGTCCAGCGGGATCTGGTCGAAGAGCTTGCGCATCTCCCCCAGGTGCGGGACGGGTACGCCGACCTTGCCGACCTCGCCGCGCGCGAGCGGGCTGTCGGGGTCGTAGCCGGTCTGCGTGGGCAGGTCGAACGCGACCGACAGGCCGGTCTGGCCCTTGGCGAGGTTGGTGCGGTAGAGCGCGTTGGACGCCTCGGCGGTGGAGTGGCCGGCGTACGTGCGCATCACCCAGGGGCGGTCCTTCGGCGACGTCATAGGGCGAAGCGTAGGCACATTGCTACCGCCAGGTAACGCCGTCCCGGTGTGGGGTTGTCCACAGTGCCCGGCGGGGTATCAGGCCGAGATCGGCTCGCGCTCCAGCTCGACCACGCGGATCAGGTGGCTCAGGTGCAGCATCCGGCGCACCGCCGGGCACGCGCCGCGGAGCACCACGCGCCGGCCGGACTGGGCCGCCACCCGGCTCGCGGCGGCGATCACGCGCAGTGCCGTCAGGTCGACGTGGTCGACGCCGCTGAGGTCGATCGCGACGGCGTGCTCCGGGTGCTCGGAGACGTAGTCGCCGTCGAGGTGGTCGTAGATCGCGTTGCGGACCTCGCCCGTGCTGCGGACGTCGAAGTCACCGGCCAGCACCAGGGTGGGGCCGTTCCTCGTGATCTCCATCGTCGTTTCCCTTCCCCTCCGCCAGCATCACCAGGGGTTGTCCGACTTGTTACCCACCATGACGCGCGCCACACCGGAAAGGTTGCGTTGGTCCCCGGCGAGTCGTGACCGGCCGAAGTCCTAGGCTCGGTCCCATGGTCAACCTCACCCGCATCTACACCCGTACCGGCGACGACGGGCAGACGCGGCTCGGCGACATGAGCACCACCTCCAAGAACGACCCGCGGCTCGAGGCCTACGCCGTCGTCGACGAGGCCAATGCCCACCTCGGCGTCGCACTCGCGACCGGCGGGCTCGACGACGACGTCGCCGCCGTGGTGCTGCACGTGCAGAACGACCTCTTCGACGTCGGGGCCGACCTGTGCAACCCGGTGACGGACGACCCGGAGTACCCGCCCCTGCGGGTCGAGCAGGAGTACGTCGACCGCCTCGAAGCGTGGTGCGACCACTACAACGAGCAGCTCCCCAACCTGCGCTCCTTCATCCTCAACGGCGGCACGCCCGCCGCCGCGCACCTGCACGTCGCGCGCACGGTGGTCCGCCGGGCTGAGCGGGCGGGCTGGGCCGCCTGGGCCGAGCACGCGGCGACCATGAACAAGCTCGCCATCACCTACCTCAACCGGCTCTCCGACCTGCTGTTCATCCTCGCCCGGCACGCGAACCGCGCGCAGGGCGACGTCCTCTGGGTGCCCGGGGGCGAGCGGGGCGAGTGATCCACCGGGCGCTCGCCGCTGTCGTCGCGCTGCTGCTGCTCGCGGGGTGCAGCGCCGACCCGCCGTACGACCCGCCGGACGCCGACGGCAGCCCGGACGCGAGCAGCCAACGCTCCCTCGCAGCACAGCGCGGACCGCAGCCGCAGGCCCCGCCGCTGACCGACACCTGGACCGCGCCGGCGTCGCCGCGTGAGCTGGCGCGGCGGCTGACCCTCGCCGAGGACCTCGCCCACGACCCGGGCACGACCGGCGACCTGCTGGCCGCGGCGGCGTTCGAGAGCCAGCTGCTCTACCGGTTCCTCGGCCGCACGCCCGCCTGGGACGACGCCGTGCGGGCCGCGCTCCCCCGGCGCTGGCGGGCCGACCTCGCCGAACACGTCGACGCCCGTCGCTCGCTGCGCAGCGTGCTGACCACCCTCTCCGACGTGGTGCCCGCGTGGCGGATCGTGCGGCCGGCCCCGCTGCCGGACCTCGAGCGCTTCTACCGCGAGGGCGAGCGCCGCTACGGCGTCCCGTGGCAGGTGCTCGCGGCCGTCAACTTCGTCGAGACCGGGTTCGGGAAGATCCGCGGCTACTCCACGGCCGGCGCCCGAGGACCGATGCAGTTCATCCCCGCCACCTGGGCGGCGTACGGCGAGGGCGACATCGACGACCCGCACGACGCGATCATCGCCGCCGCTCGCTACCTCGCCGCCAACGGCGGCGGGAGCGGGGACCCCGCCGACCTGGAGAGCGCGCTCTACCACTACAACAACCACCCCGGCTACGTCGCCGGCGTCCTCGACTACGCCCGGATCATCGAGCGCGACCCGGCCGCCCTGCGCGAGCTCGCCGCCTGGCAGATCGTCTACGTCTGCACGATCGGCGACCTGTGGCTGCCGGTCGGCTACGCCAGCCGCACCGAGGTCCCGGTGCGCCGGTACGCCGAGCGGTGGCCCGACCGCCACCTGGGCGACCTCACCGGCTGACCGGCTGGCCCGTCAGCCGTGCCCGCCGAAGTGGGGCCGGCCGCCGGCGCCGCCGGCGATGTGGAGGTCGTAGGCGGTCTCGGCGTGCAGGACCAGGTCGACGCCCGAGGCCTCGTCGTCCTCGTGGACGCGGAAGCCGAGCGTCTTCTCCAGCACCCACGCGATCGCCGCCGTCATGCCGAACGAGAACGCGAGCGCCGCACCCGCGGCGACGAGCTGCTTGCCGAGCTGGTCGAGGCCGCCGCCGTAGAACAGCCCGTCGACGGAGGTCACGTCGGAGGAGGCCAGCAGGCCGATCAGCAGGGTGCCGACCAGGCCGCCGACGAGGTGGACGCCGACGACGTCGAGCGAGTCGTCGTAGCCCAGCTTGTACTTGAGCCCGACGGCGAGCGCGCAGATGGCGCCGGCCGCGGCGCCGACGAGCAGCGCGCCCATCGGCGTGACCGTCCCGCACGACGGCGTGATGGCGACCAGTCCGCTCACCGCGCCGGACGCCGCGCCGAACGACGTCGCGTGGCCGTCGCGGACCCGCTCGACGACCAGCCAGGCGAGCAGGCCGGTGCACCCCGCGAGCAGGGTGTTCACGAAGGCGACCGCCGCCAGGTGGTCGGCGGCGAGCGCGGAGCCGGAGTTGAAGCCGAACCAGCCGAACCAGAGCAGCCCGGCACCGATCATCACCAGGGTCAGGTTGTGCGGCTTCATCGGGTCGCGGCCGAAGCCGAGGCGGCGGCCCAGCACCAGGGCGGCGGCGAGGCCGGCGGCGCCGGAGCTGATCTCGACCGCCGTGCCGCCGGCGAAGTCCAGCGCGCCCAGGTCGTTCGCCATCCAGCCGCCGACGTGGTCGCCGGCGCTGAAGTCGAAGATCCAGTGCGCGACCGGCGCGTAGACCAGCACGGTCCAGACCGCGCAGAACACCAGCCAGGTGCCGAACCGGGTGCGGTCGGCGATGGCGCCGGCGATGAGGGCGACGGTGACCACCGCGAACAGCCCCTGGAACACCGCGAACAGGATCGTGGGGAACCGGGCACCGGGCTCGGGCGCGAGCAGCCCGTCGAGGCCGAGGTGCTGGGTGGGGTCGCCGAGCAGCCCGAGGCCGACGTCGTCGCCGAACGCGATCGAGTAGCCGACGACGACCCACACGACGGTCACCACGGCCAGCGCGCCGAAGACCATCATCATCATGTTGAGCACGCTCGTCGACCGCACCATGCCGCCGTAGAAGAAGGCCAGGCCGGGCACCATCACGAGCACCAGGGCCGCTGCGGCGAGCAGCCACGCGGTGTCCCCCGCGGCGGTCGCGGCCGGGGCGGAGGCGTCACCGGCGGCGGTCAGGACGGCGGGAAGGATCGCGGTGTGCACCCGGAAAGGGTCGACGGCGCGCGTTGCGGGCAGGTAACAGTGTCACCCCGGGTGTTACAGCCAGGTAAACAGGTGCTCCCCGGGCGCTCAGCAGGAGAGTCGGGCACGGTGCTCGGCGAACCAGGCGGCCACCGCCGGCAGCTTCCACTCCTCCGCCAGGCGGGCGCCGTCCCCGGCGTGCCGGACGGCGAGGTCGGCCCGTCCCGCGGTGGCCGCGGCGAGCGCGAGGTAGCAGTCGACCGGCGCCATCACCAGCGCCGCGCCGACGGCGGTGGAGCGCCCCGCGTAGGGCGTCAGCTCCTCCAGCGCCTGGGCGGCGAGCCCGGCGTCGCCGAGGTAGGACGACAGCTCGGCGGCCATGCCCCAGAGGTACGGGCTCAGCTGCGTGTCCTCGCGCGGCGGCGGCCCGTGCTCGGCGTACACCCTGCGGGCGGCGGCCTCGTCGCCGGCGCGCCAGAGGTGGACCGCTGCCGGCACGGCGAACGGGTACTCGTCGGCGAGAAGGCCCTCGAGGACCGGTACGCCGTCCGCGGGGCGCCCCTCCCAGTAGGAGACCGCGACCTCCGCCACCGCGATGGTGGGCCCGAGCGTGCTGTGGTCGAGCCGGTCGGCGAGCGCGCGGAGCCGGGCCAGGTTGGCCGCACAGTCCTCGACCCGGCCGGCCATCGCGAGCCAGGAGGTCTCCAGGCCGGTGAGCACCATGTCGCCGTACGCGATGCGCATCCGCTCGGCCTCGGCGCGGGTGGCGGCGAGCTGCTCCCGCATCTCGGCGGGCCGGCCCAGCTCCCCCAGCACGGCGGCCCGCAGCGTGCCGCAGACGACGCCGACCCGCTCGGCGCCGATCCTGCGGGCGACCTCCACCGCCTCGGTGATGCCGGTCAGCCGGTCCTCGGCCGTCGACGGCACCCAGCGGGTCATGAAGGCCGTCTGCTGCGCGGTGATCAGCAGCTCCGGGTCGTCGAGGCGCCGCGCCATGGCCAGCGCCTCGCCGAGGCCCGGGTCGTCCGCGGCCAGCGCCCCCTCGTCCCCGGCCTCGATCGCGAGCGCGAGCAGGGTGCGGCAGCGGAGCTCGCCGTCCCCGGGCGGGAGCCGGTCGAGGCTGCCGCGGAGCGCCCCGACGACGACCTCGTTGGTCTCCCCGGGCGGCGCGGACCGCCACAGCACGTCGTGCGACACCGAGATCGCGGCCCGGGCCACCGCCTCGGGGTCGCGCAGCCGCTTGGCGACGGCGATCGCCCGCTCGGTCGCGGCGACCAGCTCCTCCTGCTGCGCCGACCAGCGGTGGGCGTCGACGAGCTCCATCAGGACCTCGTAGCGGTCGCGGTCGGTCGCTGTCGGGTCGTGGTCCATGCTGCGCAGCGCTCCGGCGCGCAGGTCGGCCTCCTCCTCGAACTCGTAGAGCCGCTGCGCGTGGTCCGCCGCGACGACGGCCGAGCGCCAGGCCCGCGCCGCGTGCGCCGGGCCGGCCGCCAGCCAGTGCCGGGCCTCCTCCGGCTCGTGGCCCGGTGTCCTCGCCAGCGCGGCGGCCACCCGCGCGTGCAGGCGCGCCAGCCGGCTGGCCCCGAGGCCCTCGCGCAGCCGGTCGCGGACCAGCGCGTGGGTGAACAGGTAGTGGTCGACGCCGCGCTCGCGGACCAGGCCCGCCGCCTGCGCCGGCTCGACGACGTCGAGCGCGTCGTCCTCGTCGAGACCGGCCGCGTCGGCGAGCGTGGCCAGGTCGAAGGACCGGCCGATGACCGCCGCGGTCCGCAGCGCGGCCACCGTCTCCTCCGGGAGGCGTCCCAGGCGGCGGTCGAGCACCTCGCCGACCGCGGCGGGCAGGCGGCCGCCGGCGAGGTCGACGCCCCCGCCCCTCTCGGCCGCGAGCCGCGCGAGCT
Source organism: Nocardioides sp. (assembly GCA_035554955.1). Lineage (GTDB taxonomy): Bacteria > Actinomycetota > Actinomycetes > Propionibacteriales > Nocardioidaceae > Nocardioides. The sequence continues at coordinate 85,172 of DATMHR010000014.1, forward strand.
CGACGAGGAAGAACGGGTTGCCGTCGGTGCGCTCCAGGAGCAGCTCCGCGGTCCGCTCCCCCTCCGCGGCGTGGCCGGTCACCGCCTCGAAGACGGTGCGCACGTCGCGCTCGCCGAGGCCGTGCAGGTCCGCCCGCACCGCGTGCCGCCGCCCGAGCGCCTCCGCGACGTCGGCCAGCGCGCCCGTCGGCGCCGGGTGGGCCCGCCAGGCCCCGACCACGAGCAGCCGCTCGTCGGTCGCCGACTCCACGAGCAGGCGGAGCACGCGCAGCGAGGACGGGTCGGCCCAGTGCAGGTCGTCGAGCAGCACGGCGACCACGTCCTGCCGCGCCGCCTCCCGCACCGTGGCCGCGATCCGCTCCCAGGCGCGGAACCGGCCGCCCTCGTCCTCGCCCTGGTCGGCGACCAGCGCCACCAGGTCCACCCCGAGGCCCTCGAGGACCGCCTGCCAGGGCCACAGCGGCGGGGCGCCCTCGTCCTGGGTGCACCGCCCGACGAGCACCCGGGCGCCCCGGCGGCGCGCCTGGAGCAGCAGCTCGGCGGCGAGCCGGGACTTGCCGATGCCCGGATCGCCGGTCAGCACCGCGAAGGCCGGCACCGCGCTCTCGGCGTCGGCCAGCGCCCCGACCAGGGCCGCCAGCTCGGCGTCGCGCCCGACCATCGGCCAGGGGGCGACCCAGGTGCGCTGCTCGGGAGGCGCCGCGGGCGCCGCCGCGGGCTCGGCGCGCGGAGGCCCCACCGGGTCGGCCGGCGCGGCCCAGTCCAGCCGCTCGTCCTGGCGCAGGATCGCGGTCTGCAGGTCCCGCACCTCGGCGGACGGCTCGATCCCGAGCTCGCCGTCGAGGACGTCGCGCAGCCGGCGGAGCACGTCGAGCGCGTCGGCCTGGCGTCCGGACCGGGCCAGGGCGAGGGCCCACAGGGCCCACAGCCGCTCGCGCAGCGGGTGGGCGGCCGTGAGCGCCTCCAGCTCGGCCGCCACGGTCGCGTGCTCGCCGAGCGCGAGCGCGGTGACCGCGCGGTCCTCCAGCGCGACCATCCGCAGGCCCTCGAGCCGGGTGCGCTCGGCCACCGCCGCGTCGGCGTCGCCCAGGTCGGCGTACGGGATCCCGCGCCAGCGCCCGAGCGCCTCGTCCAGCGTGGCCCGCGCCTCCTCGAGGCAGTCGCGGTCGACCTGGGGCGGGGTCCAGCCCGAGCCGCCGCCGAGCACCTTGCGCGCGCGCCCGACCTCCTGCTCGAACCGGTGGGCGTCGACACGCTCGTCGGGGATCTTGAACGCGTAACCTGGAGCCGCCGTGACGAGCACGGTCGCGGGCGTCCGCGGTGCCCGGTCGGGCTCGATCACCCGGCGCAGGCCGGACACGTAGGCCTGCAGCGTGCCGGTCACCCCCGGTGGCGCGTCGTCGCCCCACAGCTGGTCGACGATCCCGTCGACCGAGACCGGCCAGCCGCGGGCGAGCACCAGGCTCGCGACGAGCGCCCGCTGCTTGGGCGTCCCCAGGTCGAGCGGCGTGCCGTCGCGGCGCACCTCCAGGGCGCCGAGGACGGAGACGTCGAGGGGCGCCGCTGACACAGGCGCAGCATAGGCGCCCCAAGTCGGCTCCAAGTCCGTATCAAGCAGGTCGGGCGACCGTCGGTTCATCAACCGATCCACCACTCCCCAGGAGCCGATCATGACCATCGAGCACGAGCTCGTCCGCCCCACCCCCACCGCCGACCCCGCCGCCGCCGGCCACGCGCTGCGTGGCTTGCTCGGTGACCGCGTCGTCCTCCCCGGCGACGCGCACTACGACGCCGCCCGCACCCCGTGGAACGTCGCCGTCGACCAGCGGCCCGCTGCGATCGCCGTGCCCCGCTCCGCGGCCGAGGTCGCCACCGTCGTGCGGATGGCCGCCGAGACCGGGCTGCGGGTCGCCCCGCAGAGCACCGGGCACAACGCCGGCCCGCTGGCCGCCCAAGGCCTCGACGACGTCGTCGTCGTCCGCCTCCACGACATGAACCTGGCGGTCGCCGACCCGTCCCGCGGCATCGTCCGGGTCGAGGGCGGCGCCGTGTGGGAGCCGGCCGTGCTGGCTGCGCACGCGCACGGCAAGGCCGTCCTGCACGGCTCCTCCCCCGACGTCGGCGTCGCCGGCTACAGCCTCGGCGGGGGCATCGGGTGGTACGCCCGCAAGCTCGGCCTCGCCACCAACAGCCTCACCGCCGTGGAGCTGGTCGTCGCCGACGGCACCCTCGTCCGCGCCGACGCGACGCACAACGCCGAGCTGTTCTGGGCGCTGCGCGGCGGTGGCGGCAGCTTCGGCGTGGTGACCGCGCTGGAGTTCCGGATGCACGACGTCCAGGACGCCTACGCCGGGTTCCTGATGTGGGACCTCGCCGACGTCGAGCCGGTGCTGCGCGAGTGGGCGGCGTGGGCGCCGACCGCCCCCGACGAGGTCACCACCTCGTTCCGGGCGATGCGGCTCCCCGACATGCCCGACATGCCGGACTTCCTGCGCGGGCGGCGGATCGCGATCATCGACGGCGCCGTCCTCGGCTCCGACGAGCGCGGCGCCGAGCTGCTCGCCGGCCTGCGGGCGCTCCACCCCGAGGTGGACACGTTCGGCCGGATGCCGGCCCCGGCCCTCTCCCGCCTCCACATGGACCCGGAGGGCGGCGCGCCGTTCGTGTCCGACAGCGCGATGTTCGACGCGTTCCCCTCCGCAGCCATCGACACCTTCCTGGAGCAGGTCGGCCCCGACGCCGACACCTCGCTGCTGCTGGCGGAGCTCCGCCAGCTGGGCGGCGCGCTCGGTCGCCCGCACCCGGGCGGCGGCGTGCTCTCCCACCTCGAGGCGCAGTTCGCGATGTTCGCCGGGGCGATCGCGGCCACCCCGGAGATGGCGGCGGCCGGTCACCGCGACGCCGGGCGCCTCGCCGGAGCCCTCGCGCCGTGGGCGAACGGGCGGCAGTACCTCAACTTCGCCGAGAACCCGGTGGACACCCGCGCGGCGTACCGCTCCGACGCCTGGCGCCAGCTGTCCGGGATCCGCTCGGCGGTCGACCCGCACGGCCTGTTCGTGGCCAACCACCCGGTGCCGCGGCTGTTCGAGGACGGGCGGGCCACCTCGTGAGGACGCGCAACGCGGTCGGCAACGTACGGCGCCCGGTCGCTCGCTGAGCAGGGCAGGGCCCGGGGCTGTGGAGGAGCCCCGGGCCCTGTCGTACGCCCGTGGAAGCATGGACCGGGTCATGACGATCCTCTCCGCGCTGACCGACGAGTTCCTCGAGGAGCACTTCGCCCCCGAGACGCTCGAGCGCGGCGAGACCTACCGCGACCGCCTCGACGGCCCCCCGGAGATCAGCCAGCTCACGCCGGGCGCGGTGACCGCCACGGCCTACGTCGTCGGCACCCGGCCGACGCCCTACCACGTCCAGCTCCACGCCGAGGTCGGCAAGCCGACCGGACTCAGCCGCACCGCGCCGAAGGGCTGGCTGTTCACCCTCTGCACCTGCCCGGTCCGCACCATGTGCAAGCACGGCGCGGCCGTCGCCCTCTCGATCCGGGCCGGTCACGTCGACACCGCCGCCGGCCACGACTGGGAACGGCGCCTCGGTGCCCTCGTCGACGACCTCGCCCGCGACGCCGGACCGGCCGAGACCGACACGCTGGCGCTCCAGGTCGCGCTCGACGACGCCCCGGGCCGCTACCGCGGCGCTCCTGCCGTGCGGGTCCGCCCGCTGCGGCGCGGTGCCCGGGGCAGCTGGATCAAGACCGGCGCGGAGTGGTCCGACGTCAACGCCGCGATCATCGCCCGGCGCTACGAGCCGGCCCAGGCGGACGCGATCGGCGCGCTCCACTCGGCGCTCCAGGCGCACCGCGGCTACTTCGCCACAGGTCTCGCGCCGACCCTCGACCAGTTCGGCGGCCGCGCGGTGGACCTCCTCCACGCCGCCGAGGCGGCCGGCATCCCGCTGGTGCCCCAGGAGCCGCTGCGCGAGGTCGTCCTGCACCGCGACCCGGTCGGTCTCGGCGCCGACCTGACGGCCACCGAGGGCGGCACCCGGCTCACCCTGGGCGTCGAGGTCGACGGCGGCCTCCGGCGGGGCGGCGACGTGCTCCTGATGGGCCAGCCGCCCCTCCTGGTCGCGATCGCGGACCGCGTCGACCAGCGGCTCACGCTCGCGCCCCTCGCGGGCTCGGTGCCGCGGGCGGCGCGCGACCTCCTCGAGGGGGCGCCGATCGACGTACCGGCGGAGGACCTGGGCGCCTTCCTCGACCGGCTCTCGCCGGTGCTGCGGCGGCTGGCGGTCCGCTCCTCCGACGGCTCGGTCGACGTGCCGGCGCCGATCGCGCCGATCCTGCTGCTGACCGTCACCTGGCTCGACCCGAGCCTCGCGGACCTGCGGTGGGAGTGGCGCTACGGCCGGACGCGCCACTGCGAGCTGGGCAGCCTCGACCGGCTCGGCGGGCTCCGCGACCGCGCGGCCGAGCGCCGGATCCGCGACCAGGTGCCCGCCGGGCTGCTCGGCCGCCACGAGGTCGCCGGCGGCGACGCGTTGGCGTTCGCGCTCCACGACGTCCCGTTCCTGGAGAGCCTCGACGGGGTCGAGGTCGTGCAGGAGGAGCGCCCCGACTTCCGCGAGGCGGAGGAGGAGGTCGAGATCGTCTTCGACCTGGTCGAGCCGGACGAGGAGGTCGAGGACGGGCACACCGACTGGCTGGACCTCGAGGTCACCGTCACCGTCGAGGGCGAGCGGATCCCGCTGCCGGACGTCCTGGCGGCCCTGACGCTCGGGCAGGAGTTCCTCGTGCTGCCGAGCGGCCTCTACGTCGCCACCGACCGGCCCGAGCTCGACCGGCTGCGCGAGGTCGTCGCGGCCGCGAGCGAGCTCCGCGAGGCCGACGGCGACCGGATCGGCGTGGGCCGCCACGACCTCGGGGTGTGGGCCCAGCTTGCGGAGACCGGGATCGTCGACGCGCAGGCGGCCGAGTGGGTCCGCCGGGCCGAGGCGCTGCGCTCCCTCGACGCGCTGCCCCGGCCCGAGCCGGTCGGCCTGGCCACGGAGCTGAGGTCCTACCAGCGCGAGGGCTTCTGGTGGCTGGCCTTCCTCTACGACCACGGACTGGGCGGGATCCTCGCCGACGACATGGGGCTCGGGAAGACCCTGCAGGTCCTGGCCCTCATCCAGTACGCCGCGGCGCGCGGCGAGGGTCCGTTCCTGGTGGTCGCGCCGACCTCGGTCGTGTCGGCGTGGGCGCAGGAGGCCGAGCGGCACACGCCCGGTCTCCGCGTCGGCGTCGTCCAGCGCGGCAGCGACGACGTGGCGCGGATCGCCGCCGAGTCCGACGTCGTCGTGACGACCTACGCCCTGCTCCGGCTCGGCCGCGACTCCTACGCCGGGGTGGCCTGGGCGGGCCTGGTCCTCGACGAGGCGCAGCAGGTGAAGAACCACCAGAGCAAGACCTACGCGGCCGTGCGGGCGGTCGCCGCGCCGTTCCGCCTGGTCGTGACGGGCACCCCGTTCGAGAACCGGCTGATGGAGCTGTGGGCCCTGCTCTCGATCGCCGTGCCGGGTCTCTACCCGTGGCCGCGCCAGTTCAACGAGCGGGTCGTCCGCCCGATCGAGAAGGGCGCCGACCAGCAGGCCCTCGAGCGCTTCCGGCGCCGGATCCGGCCGTTCCTCCTGCGCCGCACCAAGGAGCTCGTCGCCGAGGACCTGCCGCCCAAGCAGGAGCAGGTGCTCGACGTCGTGCTGGGCCCGCGGCACCGCAAGCTCTACGACACCCACCTGGCCAAGGAGCGGCAGCGGATCCTCGGCCTGGTCGAGGACTTCGACCGCAACCGGGTCGCGATCTTCAGCGCCCTCACCACGCTGCGCCAGCTCGCCCTCGACCCGGCGCTCGTCGACGAGGCGCACGAAGGCGTGGGCTCGGCCAAGCTCGACCTGCTCGTCGAGCACCTCACCGAGATGGCCGACGAGGGCCACCGGGCACTGGTCTTCAGCCAGTTCACCTCGTTCCTCGGCCGGGTCCGGACGCGGCTCGAGGCGGAGGGGATCGCGACGACGTACCTCGACGGCGCCACCCGGGACCGGCCGACCGTGATCCAGCGCTTCCGCGACGGCGCGGCTCCGGTCTTCCTCATCTCGCTCAAGGCCGGCGGCGTGGGCCTCACCCTCACCGAGGCCGACTACGTGTTCGTGCTCGACCCGTGGTGGAACCCCGCCGCCGAGGCCCAGGCCGTCGATCGTGCCCACCGGATCGGGCAGTCCGCCCACGTGCACGTCTACCGGATGGTCGCCGCCGACACCATCGAGGAGAAGGTGATGGAGCTCAAGGCCCGCAAGGCCGAGCTGTTCGGCCGGGTCATCGACGGTGACGGGGCCCTGAGCACCGGCATCGACGCCGACGACATCCGCGGCCTGTTCGGCGACTGAGCGAGCCGGCGACTACGCGCGCCGCTCCCGGGCGGCGCCGACGGTGAGCAGCGCCAGCCCCATCACCGCGGCGGCGGTGAGCAGGGCGCGGAGGGTGCCGACCTGGTCGGCGACCCAGCCGAGCAGCGGCGGACCGCCGAGGAAGGCGCCGTAGGCGATGGTCGCCACCGTGGCGACCCGCCGGGCGGCGTCGGCCGGCTCGTCGGCGGCAGCGCTCATCCCGACCGGGAAGCCCAGCGCGACCCCCAGCCCCCACAGCACGATGCCGGTGCCGACGAGGACCCAGGCCGACCCGAGCACGACGAGCAGCACGCCACCCCCGGCGACGGCGGCGGACAGGCCGAGCACGGGCACCCGACCGAAGCGGTCGAGCGCCACCGTGCCGACCACCCGGCCGGTGGTCATCGCCGCCACGAAGAGGGCGAAGCCGGCGACACCGGCCCACTGCGGCACGTCGTACCCGTCGATGAGCGCGAGCGTGAGCCAGTCGTTGGCGGTGCCCTCGACGAGGGCGAAGCAGAGCACCATCAGCCCGATCGCGAGCGTGCGCGGCTCCCGCCACGGCGAGCGGGTACGGCGACCTCCGGCCTGCGTCCCGGCGCCGGCCCCGGCCTCCCGCGCGGCGAGGAACGATCCGGCCGCCCCCGCAGCAGCGCCCGCGGCCAGCACGGCGCCGCCCACGAGGTGGACGGGCACCGGGACCTCCCAGCGGGTCAGCAGCACGCCGGCCCCGGCACCGCCGAACGTCCCCACCGACCATCCGGCGTGGAACCGGGGCATGATCGTGCGGCCGAGCGCGCGCTCGACCTCGGCCGCCTCGACGTTCATGGCGACGTCCCACGCGCCGATACCCGTCCCGTAGACGGCGAAGCCGGCCGCGGTGAGCGGCACCGACGACCACGTCGTCACGCCGAGCGCGGTCAGCACGAAGCCGACGACGACCGCTGCGCAGCCAGCTCGCACGACGGCGGCCGGACCGAACCGGCCCACCAGGCGGCCGGAAGCGGTCAGCGAGACCAGCGAGCCGGCCGTGACCATGAGCAGGAGCAGGCCGAGCCGGCCGTTGGTGAGCCCAAGGTCCGAGCGGACGTCGGGCAGGCGTGCGACCAGGCACGCGAAGGAGAGCCCGTTGAGGGCGAAGACGACCGCGACCGCGGTGCGTGCCCGGGTCACTGGTTCCAGTCGGTGCCCGGGGGTCGCGCCTCCAACCAGGCCTGGAACCCGGTCAGGGAGGACTCGCTCATCGCCAGCTCCACGGGACCGGCAGCGGAGCGGCAGCGGATCACGACGTGGTCGGGGTAGAGCGACATCTGCTCGGCTCCGAGCGGCTCACGACGTCCGTCGTAGGTCAGCTCGTCGCGGCGCCAGCGCGCCTTGGGCCGGGGCCAGAGCGTGAAGATCCGGAACCACTCGAGCCGCTCGCCGGAGTAGCGGCCGAGGCCGAGGACCCAGCCCCGGCCCGGGACGTCGTCCCGGAGCCGGTGGCTGAGCTCGAAGGTTCCTCCGTGGCGCGCGATCACGCGCCGGCGCACGATCAGTGCGAGGCCGTAGGCCAGGAGCAGGAGCAGGAGCGCGCCCGAGATGTCGAGCAGCCACCCCCACCACGCCATCGAGTGCTCGGACCTAACGGACCTTCTCGGCGGCGCGGATCCGTGCCTCCGCGTGGCGCACGCGCTTCTCCCCGTCGGTGCTGACGTTGATGTCCAGGCGAGCCTCCTCGAGGTCGGCCTGCGCCTTCTCGATGTGGATCTCCTCGCCGAGCTCGATGCGCTCGGAGAGGATCGAGACCCGGTCGGCCGCGACCGACAGGAACCCGCCGTCGACCGCCGCGATCACCACGTCGTCGGTGCCGGCGACCTGGATCTCCACGACGGCCTCCGTCAGGAGCGACAGCACCGGGGTGTGGCCCCGGAGCACTCCGAGGTCGCCCTCGACGGTGCGCGCGATCACCATCGCCGCCTCACCGGACCACACGGTCCGGTCGGCTGCGACGAGCTCCACGTGCAGGGCGTCGGCCATCAGAGGCTCTTCTGGATCTCAGCCCACTTCTGCTCGACGTCGTCCAGACCGCCGCACATGAAGAAGGCCTGCTCGGCCACGTGGTCGTACTCGCCGTCGCAGATCTTGTTGAACGCCTCGACGGTCTCCGAGATCGGGACCGTGGAGCCCTCGATACCGGTGAACTGCTTGGCGACGTAGGTGTTCTGCGACAGGAACCGCTGGAGGCGGCGAGCGCGCGACACGATGATCTTGTCCTCCTCGGACAGCTCGTCGACACCGAGGATCGCGATGATGTCCTGCAGCTCCTTGTTGCGCTGGAGGATCTGCTTCACCCGGATCGCGCAGTCGTAGTGCGCCTGCCCGATGTACTGCGGGTCGAGGATCCGCGACGTCGAGGTCAGCGGGTCCACGGCCGGGTAGATGCCGAGCGACGCGATCTCACGGGAGAGCTCGGTCGTGGCGTCCAGGTGCGCGAACGTCGTCGCGGGAGCCGGGTCGGTGTAGTCGTCCGCCGGCACGTAGATCGCCTGCATCGAGGTGATCGAGTGACCGCGGGTCGACGTGATCCGCTCCTGCAGCGTGCCCATCTCGTCGGCGAGGTTGGGCTGGTAGCCCACCGCGGACGGCATCCGGCCGAGCAGCGTCGACACCTCGGAGCCGGCCTGCGTGAACCGGAAGATGTTGTCGATGAACAGCAGCACGTCCTGGCCCTGCACGTCGCGGAAGTACTCCGCCATCGTCAGCGCGGACAGCGCGACGCGCAGCCGGGTGCCCGGCGGCTCGTCCATCTGGCCGAACACGAGGGCGGTCTGGCCGATGACGCCGGCCTCCTCCATCTCGACGATGAGGTCGTTGCCCTCACGGGTGCGCTCACCGACGCCCGCGAACACCGACACACCACCGTGGTCCTTGGCGACGCGCGCGATCATCTCCTGGATGAGCACGGTCTTGCCCACGCCCGCACCGCCGAACAGGCCGATCTTGCCGCCCTGCACGTAGGGGGTGAGGAGGTCGATGACCTTGATGCCGGTCTCGAACATCTGGGTCTTGGACTCGAGCTGGTCGAAGGCCGGGGCCTTGCGGTGGATGCCCCAGCGCTCGTTGACCTCGAACTTCTCACCCTCAGCGAGGTTGAGGACGTCGCCGGTGGCGTTGAACACCTTGCCGAGCGTGGCGTCGCCGACGGGCACCGAGATCGGGCCGCCGGTGTCGCTGACCTGCGCGCCGCGGACCAGGCCGTCGGTCGGCTTCAGGGAGATGGCGCGGACCATGCCGTCACCGATGTGCTGCGCGACCTCGAGCGGCAGGGTGGTGGTCTCGCCGCCGAGGGTCACCTCGCACTCGAGCTTGTTGTAGATCTCCGGCATCGCGTCGACGGGGAACTCCACGTCGACGACCGGCCCGATCACCCGGGCGATGCGGCCCGTGGTGGTCTTTTCGTCAACCGTTGCAGTCATCTTCTTGTCCTTCTCGTGGGTTCTCAGTCGTTCGAGGCCTGAGCGTCGGCGAGCGCGTTGACGCCACCGACGATCTCGCTGATTTCCTGGGTGATGCCGGCCTGGCGCGCCTGGTTGGCGATCCGGGTGAACTTCTTGATCAGTTCCTCGGCGTTGTCCGTCGCGGACTTCATGGCCTTCTGCCGTGCGGCGAGCTCCGAGGCAGCGGCCTGGAGCAGCGCGTAGAACACGCGGCTCTGGACGTACTGCGGCAGCAGCCCGTCGAGGACCTCCTCGGCGGAGGGCTCGAACTCGTAGAGCGGCAGGACGTCGCCGGCCTCCGGCTTCTCCTCCCCCTCGACGACCTCGAGGGGCAGCAGGCGCACCGCAGCGGGCTCCTGGACCAGCATCGAGCGGAACCGCGTGTAGACGAGGTGGACCTCGTCGGTCGCGTTGCTCGCGCCCGTCTCCTCACGACCCGCCATGAACGCGTCGATCAGCGTCGACCCGATCTCGCGGGCGACCTCGTAGGTCGGCTGGTCGGAGTGCCCCGTCCAGGACGCGACGATCGGCCGGCCCCGGAACTTGAAGTAGGCCTCGCCCTTGCGACCGGAGACGAAGAGCTCGACCTCCTTGCCCTCCTCGCGCAGCTTCTCCGCGAGCCGCTCCGCCTCGCGGAGCACGCTCGAGGAGTACGCGCCGGCCAGGCCGCGGTCGCTGGTCACGACCAGGATCGCGGCCCGGGTCGGGTTCTCCGGCTCGGTGGTCAGCGGGTGGTCGACGTTGGAGTACGTCGCCAGCGCGGACACCGCACGGGTCAGCTCCCGGGCGTACGGCGCTGCCGCCGCCGCCCGGTTCTGCGCCTTGATGATCCGGGACGCAGCGATGAGCTCCATGGCGCGCGTGATCTTCTTCATCGACTCCGTCGACTTGATCCGCGCGCGATACTCACGCAGCGATACGGCCATGCGTCAGCCCCGCTTCTGCTTGACGATCTGCTCCTGCTCGACGTCCTCGTCCGCGAGCGGCTCCGCCTCCTCGCGGCCGACCTTGATCGAGCCGCCCTCCGAGGTCTGGAACTCGCCCAGGAAGCGGTCGTAGGCCGCCGTGAGCTCCTCCGCGGTGGAGTCCTCGAACTTCTGGGACTCCCGGATGCCGTCGAGCAGGCCGCCCTTGGACGACTTGAGGAACTCGAGGAACTCGCGCTCGAACTTGATCACGTCGCCGGTCGGGACGACGTCGAGGCGACCGCTGGTGCCGAGCCACAGCGAGACGACCATCTCCTCGAGCGGGTAGGGGCTGTAGGCCGGCTGCTTGAGCAGCGCCATCAACCGCTGACCGCGGTCCAGCTGCTGCCGCGAGGCGGCGTCGAGGTCGGAGGCGAACATCGCGAACGCCTCCATCGCGCGGTACTGCGCGAGGTCGACCTTGAGCGAGCCGGTGACGGCCTTCATCGCCTTCGTCATCGCCGAGCCACCCACGCGGGACACCGAGATGCCCACGTCGATCGCCGGGCGCTGGTTGGCCGCGAACAGGTCGGACTGCAGGAAGATCTGGCCGTCGGTGATCGAGATGACGTTGGTCGGGATGAACGCCGAGACGTCGTTGGCCTTGGTCTCGATGATCGGCAGACCCGTCATCGAGCCCGCGCCCATGTCGTCGGACAGCTTCGCGCAGCGCTCCAGCAGGCGGGAGTGCAGGTAGAAGACGTCACCCGGGTAGGCCTCGCGGCCCGGCGGACGACGCAGCAGCAGCGACACGGCGCGGTAGGCCTCGGCCTGCTTGGTCAGGTCGTCGAAGATGATC
>DATMHR010000015.1:0-45087 GCA_035554955.1 Nocardioides sp.
ACGCGTGCGCCTACCTCTCAGAAGCCGACCGCGCAGCCGCCTACCCGGCCTGGCTCCATCACTACAATCACCACCGCGGCCACACCAGCCTCAAGGGCAAGTCACCCATCGACCGCGTGCCCAACCTCCCCGGCCAGAACAGCTAGGGCACGGGGCTGAGGCGCCGCAGCAGCCCCTCCTGGCAGCCGGCCATCATCCGGTGGTGGTTCCAGGTCAGCAGCGGGCGCAGGGCGTACGACGCGAGCGCGAGAGCTCCGCCGACGCTCACCTCCTGGGTGAAGTCGGTGCGCGTGCCGCCGGGCGTCTCGGCCAGTCGCCAGCGCACCCAGCCGTCGAGGTCCCCGCCGACCGACACCTCCAGGACCGGTGGCTCGCGCGAGACGGCGTCGAGCACCAGGTCGAGGGTGTAGGGCAGGCTCGAGCGGCACAGCACCCGCGCGGTGTCCGGCCCGAGCTTGGCGACCGCCCGCACCTGCGGCCACCACCGCGGGTAGTGCTCGAGGTCGAGCACCACGTCGGCCACCTCCCGCACCGGAGCGGGCGTGGTCCACGAGGCGGAGAAGGAGTACGACGCTCGCACGGGCTAGACGACAGCGGCGTAGAGCGCCCGGCCGATGCCGCGGACCACGCCGAACAGGACGTTGCCCCAGCTGAAGTGGTCGTGCCAGAGCGTGATCCTGCCGTCGCTGACCTCGAAGGTCCCGCAGACCCAGAAGTCGATCTCGAAGCTGCCGAACCGCAGGTAGTCCGTGCGCTCGGTGAGCACGATGGCGCCGTCGGCGGCCACGTGGTGGAAGTCGGCACGGAACCCGAAACGCTCCCGGTTGAGGCCGCGGAGCAACCACTTCACCACGCGCCCGCGCACCGTCGGCAGCGAGGTGTTGCGCCACACGATCCGGTCGTCGACGTGCAGCAGCGCCTGGTCGACCGCCCGGTCCTCGAGGGCCGCGATGAAGGCACGGACCGTGTCGGCAGGGTCGAGGAGCGGTTCGACGGTGGTCATGTCCCGACTGTAGGGCCCGGCGCCGTCCCCCGGCAGCCGCGACCAGACGCGGATCACACTGGTTTGACCGCTTCCGCCCGCGTCGGCTGCGCGGAATCGGGTATCGGCTGGTCGTCAGGCTTTCGTGCTCCACCGACAGGCAAGTGAGGAACTACTCGTGGCTCGCAAGAACCCGCTCGGCAAGATCAAGGACGTCGCCGTCGAATCGCTGAAGGCCCCGGTGACGGTGGCGGGGTCGGCGGTGAACGCGGCCGGGACCGCCGCCGGCAAGGCCGCCGGTGCGGTCACGTCGCTGGTCGGGGGCCGCGGCGGCGAGGAGTCCCCTGCCGCGACGCCTCAGCCCGCACCCGACCCCACCGAGGCGGCGCCTGCGGCGCCGGCGAAGAAGGCGCCGGCCAAGAAGGCGCCGGCCAAGAACGCCCCGACCACGAAGGCGCCGGAGGAGAAGGCGCCGGAGAAGAAGGCACCCGCCAAGAGGACCGCCGCCAAGAAGACCGCCGCCAAGAAGACCGCGGCGAAGAAGACCGCAGCGAAGAAGGTCCCCGCAAAGAAGGCCGTGTCGCCGGACCAGCCCGTCAACGTCACCGAGGAGCTCGGACTCGATCCGGCTCCCGTGGCGAAGCCCAAGAAGGCGAAGAAGGCCGCGAAGAAGCCGACGACCAAGATCGATGCCGCCGCGGACCCGACGGCCGTCGACGTGACGCCTGCCGACGTGGCGGACGTGGTGGGCAAGGACGACCCTGCCCACGACAAGCCGGCCGGCTGAGGGTGGTCGGCCGCGACGTCAGCGGTCGGCTGCGTCGTACGCGACCGTGACCATGTCCTCGTCGGACGTCCCGTTCACGACCACGGCGTCGTCGGTGACGGCGAGCCCACCGGGCTCCTCGTCGCCCTCGTCGGTCCCGTCGTAGCGGGCCTCCCAGGAGGTCGCGCCCGACGCGGCGGCGTACGCCACCGTCGCGATGTCGGCGCCGTCGGCGGTCCCGTCGCTCCAGCCGGTCGTGCAGACCCGGCTGCCGTCGGGGCTGACCGCGAGGCCGCTGGCGTTGTCGTCGCCGCCCGCAGGGCCGTCGTACCGCGCGGCCCACAGCTGCTGGCCGCTGTCCGTGGCGTAGGCGAGCGTGGCGTAGTCCTCGTGCCCGGTCGTCGCGCCCTCGCTCGTGCCCGCGACGAAGACGGCAGAGCCGTCGGGGGCCATCGCGATGAAGCCGGCGCCGTCGTTGTGGTGGGCCAGCCCGTCCCAGGTCGCGAACCACACGGCATCGGCGGACGCCGCGTCGTAGGCCACCGTGGCCATGTCGGCGTCACCCGCCGGCCCCACGCCGGAACCGGTGACGACCACGCGCGCCCCGTCGGGAGTGACGGCGACGGCCGCGCCGAGGTCGGCCTGCCCGCCGTCGTACCGCTCGGCCCAGATCCGCTTGCCGTCAGCCGGGCGGAGCGCGACGGTGAGGAAGTCGGTGCCGTGCCCGCGGACGCGGGTGGTGCCCGTGGCGTAGACGGCGCTGCCGTCGGCGGCCACCGCGAGTGAGTCGGAGCCGCCCGGCCAGAGCATCTCCTGGCTCCCGGCGGACGTACCGGTGCGGGTGGTCCAGCCGATCGTGCCGTCCGCCGCGTCGTAGGCGGCCGTGACCAGGTCGCTGTCGCGACCCGACGTCGCCCCGGACCCGTGCACGTAGACCGTGCCACCGTCCGCCGCGAACGCGATCGCTCGGGCCTGGACAGCGTGACCGGACGCCGACCCGAAGGACGCGACCCACAGCGGCTGGCCGTCCTCGGCGGCGTAGGCCAGGACCCGCGCCTCCGCCGCGATGAGGACCGTGTCGCCGTCCGGGCTCACGGCGATCGCCGGGGGTGCGGTGGATCCCCCGGTGCGGGGGAACTCCCCGGGCGCCCGCCAGGCCTCCTCGCCGGTCGCGGCGTCGTAGGCGATCGTCGCGGTCGCACCGGTGACGAAGACGCGCGTGCCGTCCGGGCTGATGGCGACGCCGCCCGCCGTGTCCGGGCCGGGAGTCCGGCTGTCGTAGCGCGCCGACCAGAGCTCATGAGCACCGCCGGAGGCGCTGGACGCGGGTGGACCGGTCGTGCCGTTCTCGTCCGACCCGCCGCAGGCGGTCAGTCCGACGACCAGCAGTGCTGCGACAGCGACCCCCCGAGCGATCCGTGGTCCGTGCATCACGATCTCCTTGTCAGTCCGGGTAGGCGACGGTCGCCATGTCCCCGTCCGAGGTGGCGTTGACGACGACGCGCTCGTCCGATGCCGCGATCTCCAGCGCCCGCTCCCCGCCGCGCACCGCGTCGTCGTAGGACGCGTCCCACAGCAGGCGCCCCGACGGGGCATAGGCGACCGTCGCGACGGCCGAGCCCGCGACGGCGTCGACGCTCCAACCGGTGACGTAGAGCGCGTCCCCTCCGGGGCTCACCGCGAGCGCTCCGGCCTCGTCGTCCCGCTGGCCCTCACCGCCCCCGTCGTGGAAGCGCACCCAGCGTCGTTCCCCCGTGCCGACGGCGTAGGCCAGGACCAGGTAGTCCCTCCGGCCGGTGGTCGGGCGCTCGCTCGAGCCGGCGACGAACACCACGTCGTCGTCCGGGGCAGCCGCGACCAAGGTCGCCACGTCGTTGGCGTGGTCCGGGCCGTCGTACGTCGACACCCAGGCCTGGTGGCCCGACCGGGCGTCGTAGGCGACCGTGGTCACGTCGGCCTGCCCGCCGCGTCCGACGCTGCTGCCCACCGAGACGACGCGGGCGCCGTCGGCGGTCACGGCGACGGCGCCGCCGATGTCGTCGCGACCGGCGGGGCCGTCGTAGCGTCGGGCCCAGATCCTCCGGCCGTCCCGGGCGCGCAGGGCGACCGTCAGGTAGTCGGTCCGGGAACCCCGCGCCTGCGCGGTGCCCGCGACGTAGACGGCGTCGCCTGCCGGTGCGACGGCGAGCGACCGGGAGCCGCTGAGCCAGAGGTAGTCGGGACGGCCGCGGACCGCACCGCTGGCCGCGGCCCAGCGCAGCGACCCGTCGACCGGGTCGTAGGAGGCCGTGACCAGGTCGGTGTCCCCGCCGTCGACCTTCCCGGACCCGTGCACGTAGACCGCGCTGCCGTCGGGCGCGACCGCGACCACGTGCGCCTCGGCGCCGCGGCCCACCGTCGGCCCGAACGGCGCCGTCCACAGTGGCCTGCCGTCCTCGGCGGCGTAGGCGAGCACGCGCGCACGGCCGGCGACGAACACGGCCGCGCCGTCCGGGCTGACGGCGATCACCGGCGGGGGTGGCGATCCGCCCGAGGCGGGGAACTCGCCCGGCACCTGCCAGAGCTCGTCGCCCGTGACGGCGTCGTAGGCGATCGTCGCGGAGGCGCCGGTGACGAAGACGCGATCACCGGCAGGGCTCAGCACCACCCCACCGGCCGCGTCCGGCGCCGGGGCGCCGCTGTCGTGACGCGCGACCCATGTGTCGCTGTCGTCGGGTCGCGAGCCAGGGGTGCCGTCCCGGTCCGCCCCGCCGCAGCCGACCAGCGCCCCCAGCAGCACGCCGGCGGTGAAGCCCCGGGCCACCTGCCTCGTCGGTCCCAGCACCGCGACCTCCTGGCTGCGAGGGCGTGCACCACCCCGCGCGGCCAGCCTCGCCCCGCGGCACCTCGGAGGCCAGTGCCGTTGGTCCCCGACGGGCAGGCACCAGGACCCTCGCTCGGGCCGCCACCGCGGCCGCGGCCGTCACCCGGAGGCGGGTGCGCCCGTCCCGTGGTGGACGAGGAGCTCCTCGGCGAGCACGGCGCCGGCGTTCGCCAGCTCGGCGGGAGCGACGACGAAGGCGTCGGGACCGGCGGCGAGGAGGAGCAGCCCGACCCGCTGCTCCAGCGGCGGGAGCAGCTGCAGCCGCAGCTTCACCGACTCCTCGTCGGCCTGGAGCACCTCGACGGTCTCGGCGTACATGTCCGCGGCCCAGCGGCCCGAGTGCGGCAGCACCACCTCGACGGGCGCCGTCGCGCGCTGCGCAGCGAGCCGCTCCCCGAGGTCGGCGGGCGGCTCGAAGGTGTCGCCGCGCACCTCGGCGGCGCGGATGTTGGACAGCAGGAAGGTGCGCATCCCGCCCCGCTCGTCGAGCGGCCCTGCGTCGACCTCCCAGCCGCGACGGGTCTGGACCAGGTGGTAGGGCTCGATCACCCGCTCGGACACGCCCGGCGCCCAGGCGCGCGAGTACTCGATCCGGACCCGGCGCCGCTCGGCGACCGCCGACTGCAGCAGTCGGAGCGACCGGTTCCACGAGGGCTGCGGCTCCTCACCCGACCCGTCCATCGGCACGCCCATCGTCTCGGTCAGCACCGCGACCGCGCCCGCCAGCTCCGCGTTGTCGGGCTCGATGTCGAGCAGGCCGCGGGCCGCGGTGTAGACCAGCGCGAGCTCGGAGGCGTCGACGTACTCCACGCCCAGGTCGGTGACCGGACGCTCGTCGGTGAGCCGCACGACCTCCGCCTCGTTGGGATCGACCTCGTCGCCCTCCGGTCCGACGAACTCCAGCACCTCCACCCGGGTCAGGCCCATCAGCCACTCCGATCCGACGTCGGCGGCGTAGAACGCCATCAGGTCCTCGCGCAGCTCCTCGGCGGGGACGTCGAGCTCGGCCGCCAGCGTGGCGAGCGGCAGTCCGTCGGGGTGGCCCATCAGCCGCTCCAGCACCTGCGGGAGGCGGGCCATCCGGGCGACGTACTTCGGGGTGGCGGCGGCCATCACGCACCCTCCTCGTGCCCGGCCAGCCGGCGCAGCTCGGCGAGGACCTCGGCGCGCACCTCGGGCGGACCGAGCAGCTCGACCCGGCGGCCCATCTCGTAGAGCCGGTTGCGGAAGGCGCCGCGGTTGGTCACCCGGTAGCGCAGGACCACCGAGCCCCCGTCGGCGCGGACGCCGGCGGGCTCGCCCAGCCAGCGCCGCACGTCGGGCTCGAAGTCCGGGGTCGTCCGCAGCTCGACGTCGACCGGCGGGTCGATCTCCCAGCTCATGGGGTGCAGCCCCGGGTGCCGCACGGACCCGACCCGCTCGGCCGAGCCGGCCGGGTCCACGGACACCTCGGACATGCGCGAGACGACGAAGGTCTTGACGGTGTCGGCGCCGTCCTCCCGGCCGCGGAGGTACCAGGTGCCGTTCTGCGAGCGCACCGACTCGGGGTGGACGACCCGCTGCGTGCCCTTGTAGGTGAACCGCAGGCGGGCCCGCTGCGACGTCGCCCGGACGACGGCCGACAACGCCTCACCGGCCGACGCGAGCGGCACGATCGGAGGAACGACGTCCACCGGGCGGGCGCTCTCGGGCAGGCCGAGCCGCCGCACCAGGTCGCCGCGGTCGGCCACGAGGACGGCCTGCTGCAGCGCCCGCTGCTGGCCGGGGGTCAGGCGGACGGTCAGCCGGTTGTCGACGGTCTCCATCACGTAGTGGGCCGGGTCGCCCGGCTCGGCGACGTTGACGATGCTCCAGCCCTGGCTGCGCAGGTGCCGCAGCTCCCGGGCGAGCTGGTCCATCCGCTCCTCGCCGGTGAACTCCGCGACCTCCGCGAGGTCCGCGCCGGAAACGCCCGCCCGCCCGTGGGCGTGCAGGACCGCAGCGATCCGCACCAGGCGCTCCATCGGGGCGCGCTGGTCGCGACCGGGTCCCTTGGCCATGTCGTCCTCCCCGGAAGCCGTCAGCCGGTCGGTCGCCCGTGGCGGCCCTCGCCGCCGACGAACCGCGCGGCGCCCGCGAGGGTGTCGGCGGACAGGGACACCTCGCCGTGACGCCACTCGTTGGCGATGGCCTCGTCCAGGGACAGGCCGTGCTGCTCGTGGGCCGACAGGCGGTCCTGGCGCAGGCAGGTCTGCGGCAGCGCGGCGAGCTGCTCGGCGAGCGCGACGGCCTCGTCGAGCGCGTCGCCGGCCGCGGCGACCCGGTTGGCCAGGCCCATGCGCAGGGCCTCCTGGGCGTCGACCTCGCGTCCGGTGAGGATCATGTCCATCGCGTGGGAGAGCCCGACCAGGCGCGGGAGACGCACGGTCCCGCCGTCGATGAGCGGGACGCCCCAGCGCCGGCAGAACACTCCGAACTTCGCCGACGGGTCGGCCACCCGGAGGTCGCACCACAGCGCGAGCTCGAGCCCGCCGGCGACCGCGTAGCCCTCGACCGCGGCGATGACCGGCTTCGACAGCAGCATCCGGGTCGGGCCGAGCGGGCCGGGGCCCTCCCCGGGCTGGTGCACCTCGATGTCGCCGCGGGAGACCGCACCGAGGTCGGCGCCGGCGCAGAAGGCGCCCCCCTTGCCGTGGAGCACCGCGACGGAGGCCTCCGGGTCGCGGTCGAACGCGTCGAAGGCCTCCCACAGGGCCCGTGCGTGCGCCGTGTCGATCGCGTTGCGGACCTCCGGCCGGTCGATGCTCACGATCGTGACCGGCCCGCGCTGCTCGACGTCGATGCTCATCGGGCTAGAGGTACAGGCCGGCGGTCTCGTCGCCGAGCCGGTCGGCGGCGACAGCGTGCACGTCACGCTCGCGCATGACGACGTAGGTGTCGCCCTGGACCTCGACCTCCGCCTTGTCCTCGGGGTCGAAGAGCACGCGGTCGCCGACCTCGATCGCCCGGGCGTGCGGGCCGACGGCGACGACCCGCGACCAGGCGAGGCGCTTGGCGCCCATCGCGGCGGTCGCGGGGATCACGATCCCGCCCGAGGACCGACGCTCGCCGGCCTCGGTGTCGGTCTCGCAGAGGATCCGGTCGTGGAGCATCCGGATCGGGGTCTTGTCGGGCGAGGACACCGTCAGCGGGTCAGCTTGCGGAGGACGACCATCACCGTGACCACGCCGACGACGGCGCCGACGGTCTTGAGGATGTTGTCGGTGCGCGGCTCCCCCGTCGTCCGGTCCACGTAGACGGCCTTCACCTGCTCGATCTCGCGGCTGATGATCGTCTTGGGGTGCGTGCGGTACAGCAGCTGGTCGATCGTGCCGGCGAGACGCTCGCGGGTCTCTTCGATCTCGCGCTCGATGTCGGAGGGCTGGGTCACCCGGGCAGGCTATCAATCGCCCCGCAGGACCGGCTCGGCCACCGTCCTGCGGCGCTCGAGGACCCGGAAGCCGGTGAGGCTCGCGGCCCACACCACCGCGAACGTCCCGACCAGCCAGAACCCCGCGTGCTCCAGGTCGACGTAGGCCACCCAGCGCAGCGCGGCGGGGTCGAGCTCGTCGGCGACGAGCTGGAGCAGGACGATCACGCCGATCGACAGGGCGACGGCCACGGAGAGCGCGGTGACGCTGAAGTTGTAGAACAGCTTGCGCGCCGGGTCGACGACGGCCCACCGGTAGGCGCGGGTCATGAAGAGCCCGTCGATCGTGTCGCAGAGGGTCATCCCGGCGGTGAACAGGACCGGCAGGACGAGGACGGCGTACCACGGGAGCGCGGCGGCCGCCGTACCTCCGGCGAGGACGAGCAGCGCGATCTGCGTCGCGGTGTCGAAGCCGAGGCCCATCAGCAGCCCGACCGGGTAGAGGTGCCACGGCCGGCTCACCCGCGACACCGCGCCCCGGAACAGCCGCGCCAGGAACCCTCGGTTGTGCAGGTGGTGGTGCAGGAGGTCCTCGTCGAACGTGCCGGCCGAGAGGTGCCGGTAGACGTGGACGATGCCGGCCAGCGCGTTGAGGTTCATCAGCCCGATGGCGATGAGGAAGCTGCCGGCGGCCAGGGTGCCGACGATCCCGAGCGAGTGCTGGAGCGCGGAGTCGGAGTCCTGCACCGGTCCGGCGAGGGCACGTACGCCGGCCGCGAGCAGGCCGGCCAGCCCGAACACCACGCTGGAGTGCCCGAGGGCGAACCAGAAGCCGGTGCCGTGCGACGGCGTGCCCTCGCCCACCAGCTTGCGGGTGGTGTTGTCGATGATCGCGATGTGGTCGGCGTCGAACGCGTGCCGGGCACCGAGCAGGAAGGCGGTGACGCCGACGCCCACGCCGAAGACCTTGGCGTCGCCGAGCGCCAGGTGCTGCGGCGCGACGACGGCCAGCAGCAGGGTCCAGCCGACGACGTTGATGCCCGCCACCGCGGCCAGGACCCCGACGAGGGACGCGCGGCCTCGGACCGAGGTGGGGGCGGGCACGCGCTCGACCTTATTGCATGTGGTTTGCAACAACCAACCCGATAGGTTCGTCGCATGACGCGCCTCGAGATCGGTGACCCCGCCCCGGACTTCACGCTCGCGACCGACACGGAGGGCGAGGTCAACCTCTACGACCTCCTCGAGGAGGGCCGCAAGGTCATCGTGTACTTCTACCCCGCCGCGATGACCCCCGGGTGCACCAAGCAGGCCTGCGACTTCACCGAGTCGCTCGACTCGCTCCAGGGGGCGGGCTACACCGTGGTCGGCATCTCCAAGGACCAGCCGGCGAAGCTGGCGAAGTTCCGCGAGCGCGACGGGCTCACCATCACCCTGCTCTCCGACCCCGAGCTCGCCGTGCACCAGGTCTACGGCGCCTGGGGCGAGAAGAAGCTCTACGGCAAGGTCGTCGAGGGCGTGATCCGGTCGACGTTCGTCGTCGGCACCGACGGCAAGATCGAGCTGGCGCAGTACAACGTCAAGGCCACCGGCCACGTCGCCAAGCTGCGCAAGGACCTGGGGCTCGTCACTGCCTAGGATCGGTCCGACCACGCCGGAGTGGTGGAACAGGCAGACACGCACGGTTTAGGTCCGTGTGCCTTCGGGCGTGCGGGTTCGACTCCCGCCTTCGGCACTAGCGCAGCAGGTCGGCGACCAGCGGCGCGATCTCGCGCAGCGCCTGTCCGCGGTGGGAGATCGCGTCCTTGTCGGCGACCGACAGCTCGGCGGTGGTGACGCCGGGCCGGGCGTCGGCCTCGAAGACGACGTCGTAGCCGAACCCGCCGGTCCCCCGCACCTCGCGGATCACCCGCCCGTCCATCCGCCCCTCGACGACGAGCTCCTTGCCCTCGGGGGTCACCAGCGCGACGGCACACGTGAAGTGGGCGGTACGACGCTCGTCGGGCACGTCGGCCAGCTGGGCGAGCAGCAGCTCGTTGTTGCGCTCGTCGGACTTGGGCGGTCCGCTCCAGCGGGCCGACAGCACGCCGGGCATGCCGTTGAGCGCGTCGACGCACAGGCCGCTGTCGTCGGCGAGGGTCGGCAGCCCGGTGGCCGCCACGCCTGCGCGGGCCTTGAGCAGCGCGTTGCCCTCGAACGTCGGCTGGTCCTCGACCGGCTCGTCGTAGGCCGTCACGTCGTCGAGACCGACGACCTGGACACCGGTGGCCCCGGTCAGGTGCTCGTCGAGGATCCGCTGCATCTCGGCCAGCTTCTTCGCGTTCCGCGAGGCCACGAGAACCTTGGTCACTGCGCGAGCGCCTCCTGCTGCAGGCGGGTGAGGTCGGCGCAGCCCTTCTCCGCGAGCCCGAGCAGTGCGTCGAGCTCGGCGCGGTCGAAGGCGGCACCCTCGGCGGTGCCCTGCACCTCGACGTACTTGCCGGCGCCGGTCATCACGACGTTCATGTCGGTCTCGGCGCGCACGTCCTCGACGTAGGGCAGGTCCAGCCGCGGGACGCCGTCGATGATCCCGACGCTGACCGCGGCGACCGACCCGGTCAGCGCGCCGGTCACGCCGAGCTTCGCGCAGGCGTCGGCGAGCGCGACGTAGGCGCCGGTGATCGCCGCCGTGCGGGTGCCGCCGTCGGCCTGGAGCACGTCGCAGTCGAGCTGGATCGTGTTCTCGCCCAGGGCCTGGTAGTCGATCACCGCGCGCAGGGACCGGCCGATCAGGCGGCTGATCTCGTGGGTGCGGCCGCCGATCCGGCCCTTGACCGACTCGCGGTCCGAGCGGGTGTTCGTGGACGCCGGCAGCATCGCGTACTCCGCGGTCACCCAGCCGAGCCCGGAGCCCTTGCGCCACCGCGGCACGCCCTCGGACGCCGAGGCCGCGCACAGGACGCGGGTCTTCCCGAACTCGATCAGCACCGACCCCGCGGGGTGGTCGAGCCAGTTGCGGGTGATCGTGATCGGGCGCAGCTCGTCGTCGGCGCGGCCGTCCTCGCGGGGAGTCGCAGTCATGGCCGGAACGCTAGCCGACGGGCACACGCGTCCGCGGGGCCGCCCGGCCCACCCGGGCGACCGCCTTCCGCGCCGCCCACGGCCCGAGGTCGCGGGCGCGTCGGCCGATCCACGGTCCGCCCTCGGCGACCAGCCAGCCCATGTCCCGCCGCCAGCTGGGCGGGAGGCCGCCGGTCGGCTCCAGGCTCGGCAGCTCGAAGTCCCAGCCGTCCTCGACCAGCGCCTCGCCGATCGCCCGGGCCAGGCACCGGTGCCCCAGCTCCGAGGGGTGGAACCGGTCGACCGACCAGCTCTCGCGACGGAACAGCTCGGGCCGGCCGGCGAGGTCGACGCGCAGGCCGCCGTACTGGTCGTGGATCTCGTCGTAGACCGCGTTCAGCCGCCCGATCCGCGCCGCGAGCGGCCGGCGCAGGAAGGCCGGCAGGCCGAGCACCTCCCCGTGGTCGTGGAACCGGGCCGTCACCACGGTGGCGCCGGCGTCCGCCAGCGAACCGGCCACCTCGTGCAGGTCCGCACGGACCCGGCCCTCGTCCCAGGTCGACCGCAACGTGTCGTTCATGCCGACGATCAGGCTGGCGAGGTCCGGCCGGTGCGCGAGGGCGTCGTCGAGCTGCGTCGCCCGCACCTCGGCCGCGGTGGCGCCGGAGACCGCCAGGTTGCAGAAGGAGACGTCGTACGTCGTCCCGAGCGCCTGCGCGAGGTGCCGGGCCCAGCCGCGCCACGACCCGCGCTGGCGGTTCACCGCCCGCCCCAGGGCGTCGGGAACCGGGTCGCCGATCCCGACCGTGGTGCTGTCGCCGAGTGCAGCGAACCTCAGGTACCGGGTGCCGTGCTGGCTGGTCACGGCCCTCAACCTGTCGGACCGGGCTACGTGAGCGCTCCGCTGCGGTGACGTGTCCGGCAACCCTCGGTGAATGCTCGTGCGCGGGCTACTTCACCTCGGCGCGCAGGATCCGCCACAGGCCCAGCGCCAGCGGGACGCCGATCCACAGCGCGCCTCCGACGAGGAGCTGCCCCCACTGCTCACCGGAGTCGAGGGTCCACGTGCGGACCGGGTCGAGGGCGCTCTGGAAGTTGATCCACGGCGCGGCGTCCTCGAAGGCCGGGAACAGCCCCTGGAGCGTGTAGAGGACGAGCGGCAGCGCGCCCCAGTAGAGGAAGAAGGTGACGATCGCGGCAGGCGAGCTGAGGGTGAGGCAGGCGAGCGCGAAGCCGACCGTCATCGTGAGCGCCTGCACGACGAGATAGCCCGCGAAGCCTTCCACGCCGACGTCCCAGGAGGCGAGGCCCGGACGCGCCACGGCGGCGACGCCCGTGCCGATCGTGGCGACGGCGACCATGAACCCGACGGTGACCAGGGTGAGCACCAGTCCGACCGCCAGCTTCGCCAGGACGACCCGGATCCGTCGCGGCTCGAGCGCGAACGTCACCATCGCGGTGCGCTGCCCCCACTCGCTGGTCACCAGCAGGATGCCGAGCACGGGCAGGAACACGCTCGTGATCCCGCCGGCACCCGCCGCGAAGTCCTCGAACGAGACCGCCAGGGCCTGGATCGTGACCGACAGCAGCAGGGCGACCTCGAACAGGCCGACCAGCAGACCGGCGGAGAGCAACAGCCAGCGGCCGGACCGCGTGTCGACGACCTTGCGCAGCTCGACCAGGACCAGCCGCCGGAACGGTACGGGGGCGGCCGCGAGCCCGGGGGTCACTGGCGCCACGGCGGCGGGCTACTTCACCTCGGCGCGCAGGATCCGCCAGGCACCGAGGCCGAGCGGGACCACGATCCACACCAGCAGGGTGACCAGCAGCTGGCCCCACTCCGACGCCGAGCCGGGGAAGCCGTCGGAGAGCTCGAGGACGTTGATCTGGACCGCCAGCCACGGCACGGCGTCCTCGAACGCGGGGATCAGGCCCGCGATCACGCCGAGCACCGGCAGCGAGGTGAGCCAGATCAGGAGGAAGGACACGATGGATGCCGGCGTGTTGAGGAAGAGGCAGGCCAGCGCGAAGCCGAACAGCATGGTCACCGTCAGCGTCAGCGGGGCGCCGACGAGGAGGAACTGCCACTCGACCGCCCACTGCGTCAGCTCGGGTTGGAGCACCTCGCAGATCGCCGTGCACACGGTCGCGACGGCGAACATCAGCACGACGGTCGCCAGCCCGAGCAGCACGGCCGTCACGAGCTTGGCGGCCAGCACCTTCAGGCGCTCGGGCTCCAGGGCGAAGGTCACCATCGCCGAGCGCTGGCTCCACTCGGTGGTCACCAGCATGATGCCGAGCAGCGGCGCGAGCACCAGGCAGACGAAGAACACGCTCCCGGTGAACGCGGTGAAGTCCATCAGGGCGTCCTGCGCGTTGACGGCGATCAGCGTGACGAGCTCGATGAGGGTGATCAGGAGGGCGATGGTGAACAGCAGCCAGAACCCGGCCCGGGTGTCGTAGGACTTCCGCAGCTCGACGAGCACCAGTCGCCGCAGCGGCGTGGGGCGCGTGCCGCTGAGGTCGAGGGTCGCCGTGCTCATCGGTGTCCTCCGTGCGGGTGGGACGGGGGGGACGGGTGGTCGACGGGCGGCATCGGCGCCACCGGGGGCAGGTGGGCACCGTGCGGCATCGGCGGCGGTACGGCGCCCCGCGCGTCGCGCTGGGTGGCCGAGGTCAGCTCGAGGAACAGGTCCTCCAGCCCGACGCCGCCCGAGCGGAGGTCGGTCAGCACCACCCCGGCGGCGAGCGCGGCGCGGCCGACCTCGTCGGTCGGTGCGTTCACGCGGAGCCCCTCCCCCATCGGCTCCACCAGGAGTCCGCGCTGGGCCAGCGCGGTCGCCAGCGCGGCGTTGTCCAGCGAGGTGACCAGCGCCGTCGCCGCCCCCTGGGCGCCGGCGAGGAGCGTCTTCTTGTCGCCCTGCGCGACGATCCGCCCGTGCCCGATGAGGATCATCTCGTCGGCGATGAGCTCCACCTCGTTGAGCAGGTGCGAGGAGAGCAGCACGGTGCCGCCGCGGGCGGCGTAGCCCTTGAGGAGGCCGCGCATCCACCGGATGCCGGCGGGGTCCAGGCCGTTGGCCGGCTCGTCGAGGATCAGCACGGACGGGTCGCCGAGCAGCGCGTGCGCGATGCCGAGCCGCTGCTTCATGCCGAGGGAGTAGTTGCGCAGCCGCCGCCGCGACTCCTCCCTGCTCAGGCCGACCAGCTCCAGCATCTCGTCGACCCGCGCGGCCGGGAGCCCCATCGTCTGCGCACCCAGGGCGAGGATCTCCCGACCCGACCGCCCGTCGTGCTGGGCCGACGCGTCGAGGAGGACGCCCACGTGGCGGCCGGGGTTGGGGATGTCCCGGTAGCGCAACCCCCCGATCGTCACCTCGCCGGACGTGGCCGGCGTGAGCCCGACCATCACCCGCATCGTCGTGGTCTTGCCGGCGCCGTTGGGGCCGAGGAACCCGGTCACCCGGCCCGGGTGGCAGACGAAGGAGACGTCGTCCACGGCGGTGAACCCGCCGTAGGACTTGGTCAGGCGCTCGACCGCGATCACAGCTCGTACGTCGCCCCGGCGACCGCGCGCTCGACGGGCCCCGCGTAGGCCCCCACGACCTCGTCCATGATCCCGTCGGCGTCGTGCCAGGGCGGCATGTGCGTGATCACGAGCCGCTTGGCCCCGGCCTTGGTGGCGTACTCGCCCGCCTCCTGGCCGGTCAGGTGCAGGCTCGGCGGGTTGTCGTCACCGGCACGGAACGAGGCCTCGCAGAGGAACAGGTCGGCGTCGGCCGCCAGGTCCAGCAGCGCCGGCGTGGGACCGGTGTCGCCGCTGTAGGCGAGCACGGCGTCGCCGACGGTGAGCCGGAAGCCGAAGGACGGCACGGGGTGGTCGACCTCGTAGGGCGTGATCGCGAACGGTCCGACGTGGAACGGCTTCTCGAGCCGGCTGAACGTGAACTCCTCGCTCATCCCGGTCTTCACGGGGAGGTCGTAGGCCTTCGCGAGCCGCCGGCGGGTGCCCTTCGGCCCCCACACGGGGAGCTTCGGCTGGGTGCCCGAGGGGTGGTACTTGCGCACGACGTAGTAGCTGGTCATGTCGACGCAGTGGTCGGCGTGCAGGTGGCTCAGCAGCACCGCGTCGACGTCGAGCGGGTCGACGTAGCGCTGCAGCTGCCCGAGCGCGCCGTTGCCCAGGTCGAGCAGCACGTTCCAGGTGCGGTCGAGCCCCGACTCGGCGTCGGGGCCCACGGCCTGGACCAGGTAGCAGCTCGCCACCGAGTCCGGCCCGGGGTAGGACCCCGAGCAGCCGACGATGGTCAGCTTCATCGTCATGCCAGTCCTCCTGCGAATTGCCCGGCGGCGGCGAGCTCAGGCCCGAGAAAGCGCCGTCCGATGGTCTCGAACTCGGCGGGGGAACCGGTGGTGGCGAAGGAGTAGGTCGGCTCGCCACCGGGACGCATCAGGCCGGTGTCGGCGAGCATCCGGTAGACGTCCTTCGCACACTCCTCGGCGCTGCTGACCAGGGTGACGTCGTCGCCCATGACGTAGGAGATGACGCCGGTGAGCAGCGGGTAGTGGGTGCAGCCCAGGATCAGGGTGTCGACGTCGAGCTCGGTGAGCGGGTCGAGGTACTCGTGGGCGACCGCCAGCAGCTCGTCGCCGCCGGTGATGCCCTGCTCGACGAAGTCGACGAAGCGGGGACAGGCGCGTGTGGTCACCTGCAGGTGCGGGGCGGCCGCGAACGCGTCGTCGTAGGCCATCGACTCGGCCGTGGAGCGCGTGCAGATCACGCCGACCCGGCCGGTCTTGGTGGCCGAGACCGCCCGGCGCACGGCCGGCAGGATCACCTCGACCACGGGGACGTCGTAGCGCTCGCGCGCGTCGCGCAGCATCGCGCCGCTGGCGGAGTTGCACGCGATCACCAGCGCCTTGACTCCCTGGTCCACGAGGTGGTCGAGGCACTCGAGGGCGTACTCGCGGACCTCGGCGATCGACTTCGGGCCGTACGGCGCGCGCGCCGTGTCGCCGAGGTAGGTGATCGACTCGTGCGGCAGCTGGTCGATGACCGACCGGGCGACGGTCAGGCCGCCGAACCCCGAGTCGAAGATCCCGATCGGGGCGTCCACCAGGGCAGGCGGCTCGGACGGGGTCGACGGTGACACGCTGACAGACTATGACCTAACCGGTTCCGGGGCGCGGATGCGGGACGCAGATCACCCGGGACGGCGTGACCGCGCCCTCTCCGGGTCCGGCTCAGGCGGCCTGGTCCCGCAGCCAGGACGCGAGCCGCGCGCTGGGCAGGGCAGGGCTGTAGAGGAAGCCCTGGGCGCGGCGGAAGCCCATCGCGATCAACCGGGCCTCCTGCTCCCGGGTCTCGACGCCCTCGGCCACCGAGTCGATGTCCATCTCCCGCGTGATCGTGAGCAACCCGTCGCCGACGGCGCGCGCCGAGCGCTGGACGTCGATGGCGTCCACGAAGCAGCGGTCGAGCTTGACCATGTCGACCGGCAGCGAGATCAACCGGGACAGCCCGCTGTAGCCGGTGCCGAAGTCGTCGATCGCGATCCGCACGCCGAGCCCGCGCAGCTCGGCCAGCCGGTCCACGACCGAGGACGAGACGGAGACGCTCCGGGACTCGGTGATCTCGAGCACCAGGGAGGTCGCGGGGAAGCCGGTGTCGTCGAGGACGTCGTGCACGTCGTCGGCCAGCGTGGCGTGCTCGAGCTGACGGGCGCTGATGTTGACGTGCATCTCCAGGTCGTGGCCGGCCGCGCGCAGGGCCGCGCCGTCGGCGCACGCCACGCGCAGGGAGAGCGCACCGAGCTCGTCGACGAGGTCGCTCGACTCGATGGTGTCGACGAAGTCCCGCGCCTCGATGAGGCCCCGCTCGGGGTGGCGCCAGCGGACCAGCGCCTCCAGCGCGACCGCCTCACCGGTCGCCATGTCGACGATCGGCTGGTACTCCATCACCAGCTCACCGAACTCGAAGGCACGGCGCAGCTCGTCGAGCTGCTGGGCGGAGCGCTCGACGTCCCCGCGCAGCTCGGCCCGGGAGACCACGTAGCCGGCGCGACCTTGCTCCTTGGCGGTGTACATGGCGCCGTCGGCGCGACGCATCAGCTCCTGGGCGTCGGTCTCGCGGCCGTCGGTGGCGGTGACGCCCACGCTGACCGTCACGGGCACCGGCTCGCCGTCGACGAGCACCGGCTCCGCCAGGCTCGCGATGATCCGCTCGGCGATCTGCTCGGCACGCAGCGGCGACCCGACGGCGGGGCAGATGACGAGGAACTCGTCGCCGCCGATCCGCGCGACCGTGTCGTGCGGTCGCACCGTCGCCCCGAGCCGCCGCGCGACCTCCTTGAGGACGACGTCGCCGCCCTCGTGGCCGAAGCGGTCGTTGATCTCCTTGAACCGGTCCATGTCGATGAAGAGCAGGGCCATCGGCTCTCCCGCCCGGGCCGCCTGGCCGAGGGCGACGCCGAGGCGGTCGCGGGCCAGGATCCGGTTGGGCAGGCCGGTGAGGTCGTCGTGGAGGGCGAGGTGCGCCAGGCGCTCCTCGGCCTCCCGGCTGCGGGCCAGGGCGCCGGCCCGCTCGGCGTCCTCGATCGACAGGGCCAGGCCGACACCCATCAGGATCGTGATCAAGGCCTGGGCGAGCAGCACCCGCGCGGTCGGCGAGGGCAGGTCGGCGAACGGACCGGAGCCCGCGACCGTCGCGAAGACGACGACCACGCCCTGCAGGCCCGCCAGCACGGCGCTGATGGACGGGCCGCACCGCAGGGCGATCAGCACGGTGAAGGGGACCAGGGCGAAGGCGATCGGCTCCCGCTCGACGCTCATCACGCCGATCGTCGCGGCGAGCGTGACACCGATCAGGACCAGTCGCTCGCGGCCGCCCGCGGGGCCGCCGGAGGTGCGCAGCCGCGGGAGCGCCAGCAGCGTCGCGACGCAGACGAACGTGCTGACGGCGTTGCGGCTGCCGACCAGCTCGGCGTCCTGCAGGAACGAGCCGTCGAGCAGCAGCCACCCGACGAGACCGCCGCCGATCGCGCTCACGACCGATCCGGCCGCCGACGCCACCGCCAGCGTGGAGATGTCGTTCATCCGCTCCAGCGGCCGCGCCCCGCGCCAGCCGGACCAGCTCAGCACCGCGACCACGACCACGGTGTGGGCGGTGTTCAGCACCCCGAACCCGACCGAGGCCGCGAGCACGGTCCCGTACGCCGCGTTGACAGCGGTGTTGATCACGGCGATCGCCGCGAGCACGGCGACCCGCCGCCGCAGGCCGCGCGTGGCGAGCACCCACACGGTGGCCATCGCCACCGGGGGCCAGGCGAGCGCGAGCTCGGAGTCCGGCAGCGCGGTGGCCTTCCCGAGGACCATCGAAAGCGCGTAGCCGACGGCGAAGCCGGTTCCGACCGCGACGTCGACAAGTGGTTGGCGCCTCAGCATCTGATCCTCCCTCGCACGACGGTAGGTGGTCGCACGGCGGCGCAGAAGTGTTCGGCGGAAGTCGGACCGACCGTCCCGCAGGGATGACCCGAACGGGCTAGGCGGTCGGGACCAAAGTCCCCCGCCGGGGGCCGGACCTACTCGACGACGGCGCGGGCGGCCCGTTCGACCGCCGGCCGCGGCGTCCGGACCCGCCGGAGCTCGCTCAGCAGCGGGAACGGGTTGAACCGGCACGCGCCGATGCCCTTGGACTGCTGCATCATCACCGGCGCGAGGGCGCCGCGGCGCGGGCAGCCGGCATGGCCGAAGCCGAGCCAGTGACCGGTCTCGTGGTTGACCACGAGGTTGCGGTAGGCGCGCCGGCCGAGCGGACCGGCGTTCCAGGCGGGCGATGCGTGCAGCCACCGGGTCTGGTTGATGATCACGTTGCGGCCCACCCGGCACGACCACTGGGCGCTGCACTCCGAGGAGAACGACGGCACGAGCCGCGCCTCGGAGAGCCAGAGGGTGAACCCGCCGCCACGCGGCACCCGGACGAACTCGACCCCGGCTCCTCGCCACCCGCGCGGGTCGTCGTAGACCTGCTGCGCGAGGCGCCGGAACCGCACCATGCTCGCGACGACGTGGCCCTTGGCCCGCACCGAGTAGCGCACCGTGCGACGTACGGGGACGCGGTGCAGGACGCGACCGACCCGCACCCGGGTCGTCGTCGGGCTGTGCTCCGGCGCGTGCACCGTGACCTGGAGCGCGAGGCGGTGCTCCACGTCCGCCGGCCGGATCCGGTAGCGGAATCGGTCGGCGTCGCGGATCGGCCGGCCGTCGCGCAGCCACTGGTAGTCGGCGTGGGTCGGCGTCGGACGCCACCGGCCGCGGTCGGCCTCCAGGACGTGGCCGAAGCGCCGTACGCCGTCGACGCCGGGCGCCCGGACCATCTCCAGGGGCGGACGGTCGTCGGTGCGGGCCGCCACCGGGGACAGGCCGGCGGGGAGCGAGACGAGCAGGGGCAGGACGAGCAGGAGAAGGGAGAGTCGGCCGGACCGGCCGGTCAGGCCCACAGCTGCCCCTCGAGGCGGTCCTCCGCCTCGTCGACGGTGCCCTCGTAGGCACCGGTCGACAGGTACTTCCAGCCGCCGTCGCACACCACGAACGCGATGTCGGCGGGCTCGCCGGCCTTCACCGCCTTGGCCGCCTGGCCCAGCGCGGCGTGCAGGATCGCGCCGGTGGAGACGCCGGCGAAGATGCCCTCCATCTCGAGCAGCTCACGCACGCGGCGCACGGCGTCGCGCGGGCCCACGGAGAACCGCGAGTCGATGAGCGACTCGTCGTAGAGCTCGGGCACGAAGCCCTCGTCGAGGTTGCGCAGGCCGTAGACGAGCTCGCCGTAGCGCGGCTCGGCGGCGACGATCCGGACCTCCGGCTTGGCCTTCCGGAAGAACCGGCTGACGCCCATCAGGGTGCCGGTGGTGCCGAGACCCGCGACGAAGTGGGTGATCGAGGGGAGGTCGGCGAGCAGCTCGGGGCCGGTGCCCTCCTCGTGGGCGAGCGCGTTGGCCGCGTTGCCGTACTGGTAGAGCATCACCCAGTCCGGGTGCTCGGCCGCGATCTGCTTGGCCACCCGCACGGCCTCGTTGGAGCCGCCGGCAGCGGGCGAGGAGACGATCTCGGCGCCCCACATGCGGAGCAGCTGGCGGCGCTCCTCGGAGGTGTTCTCCGGCATGACGCAGACGATCCGGTAGCCCTTGAGCTTGGCGGCCATCGCCAGGGAGATGCCGGTGTTGCCCGAGGTCGGCTCGAGGATCGTGCAGCCGGGACGCAGCGTCCCGTCCTTCTCGGCCTCCTCGATCATCCGCAGCGCCGGGCGGTCCTTGATGGAGCCGGTCGGGTTGCGGTCCTCGAGCTTGGCCCAGAGGCGCACGTCAGGGGACGGCGACAACCTCGGCAGGCCGACGAGCGGCGTACCGCCGACGGACGCGAGGAGGTTGTCGAAGCGCACGGCTCAGGCTCCGCCCGCGACCGCGGGGAGCACGACGACCTGGTCGCCGTCGCTGAGCTCGGCCTCGAGGCCGCCCAGGAACCGGACGTCCTCGTCGTTGACGTAGATGTTCACGAACCGGCGGAGGTCACCGTTGTCGATCAGGCGCTCCTTGATGCCGGGGTGGCTGGCCTCGAGGTCGTCGATGAGCGCGCTGAGGCTCGCTCCGTCGGCGTTGACTGCCTTCTCGCCACCGGTGTAGGTGCGCAGGATGGTCGGGATCCGGACCTCGATGGCCATTTAGGAGCTGCTCCTCGTGAGGGTGGGGACGATCGTGACCTCTTCCTCGGTCACTTCGCCGTCGACGATTCGATAAGACCGAAAGTCCACGGGCCCTTCGTTATTCCCGTGCTCGCGGGTGCTGACCAGCACGTAGTGGGCGCCGGGCTCGCTGGCGAGGTTGACGTCGGTCACGCTCGGGTAGGCCTCGGTGGCCGTGTGCGAGTGGTAGACGACCACGGGCTCCTCGTCGCGGTCCCACAGGTCCTTGTAGAGCTCCAGGAGCTCGGTCGAGTCGAACTCGTAGAACGTCGGGCTGCCGGCGGCGTTGACCATCTCGATCACCCGCTCCGGGCGGTCGCTGCCCTCGGGACCCGCGACGATGCCGCAGGCCTCGACCGGGTGCTCCCGCTTGGCGTGGGCGACGATGGCGTCGTAGGTCGCCTGGTCGATGGTCAGCACCGTTCCAGGGTAGGGGCTGGGCGGCGTGCGCCCGGAATCCGCTCAGGGAGCGGGCGGCGTGAGATCAGGCCGCCGACTTCATCTCCAGCCGCTCGGGTGTGGGCCACCTCACGTCGCGCACCCAGCCGAGCTTCTCGAGCACCCAGATCACCCGGGCCGAGGTGTCGAGCTGGAAGCGCTTCACGCCGTGGCGGGCACTCGTGGGGTCCGCGTGGTGCAGGTTGTGCCAGGACTCGCCGCCGGAGGGGATGGCCAGCCACCACACGTTGCCCGACCGGTCGCGGGAGCGGAACGGCCGCTCGCCCACCGTGTGGCAGATCGAGTTGATCGACCAGGTGACGTGGTGGATCAGGCCGATCCGCACGACGGTGCCCCAGAAGAACCCGGTCAGCGCGCCCTGCCACGACCAGGTGACCAGGAACCCGGCGAGCGGCGGGAGCAGGATCGACGCCAGCACCCACATCCAGAACATCCGCGAGATCCGGATCAGGTCGCGGTCCTGGACCAGGTCGGGGGCGTACTTCTCGATCGGCGTCTGCTCGGGGTCGAAGAGCCAACCGAGGTGCGCCCAGATGAACCCCTTGGTGAGCCCGGCCAGCGAGCTGCCGTAGCGCCAGGGCGAGTGCGGGTCGCCGTCGCGGTCGGAGAACCGGTGGTGCTTGCGGTGGTCGGCGACCCACCGGATGACCGGGCCCTCGATCGCCATCGAGCCGAGGACGGCGAGCACGATCTTGACCGCGCGGTTGGGCTTGAACGCCTTGTGCGTGAAGAGCCGGTGGTAGCCGACGGTGACGCCGTGCAGGGTCAGGGCGTACATCACGAACGTGATCGCCACGTCGCTCCAGCCGAGCCAACCGCCCCACGCGACGGGGACGGCGACGAGGATCGCGAGGAAGGGCACGGCGATGAAGAGCGCCAGCGCCACGCGCTCCTTGACCGACTGGACCTCGCCGCCGAGCGTCGCGCTCGGCGCGGAGGTGCCCTGCGGATCGGTGTGGTCGACGACGCTCATGCGGGTCCTTCGGAGAAGTCGGGGCCCGATCTGCGGGCGGGGTCGGTGCGGGCTCATTCTCGCGGTACCCGGCGACCGTCGGCTCACCCGGCCACCGCGTGGACGAGGGTCTCCTGCAGGTAGCCGAGCCACTCGTAGATGTGGTGCGCCTGCGCGCGGGGGTCCTCGTCGGGCAGCGCGTCCCAGCGGTCCTCGTCGTCCTCCTCGACGCCCAGCCGGGTGGCCAGCGCCAGCCGCAGGTCGGTCAGGGCCCGCATCCAGGTCTCCGCCGTGGGCTCGTCGAGCTCGACGTCGATGGTGAGCTCGTCCTCCCCCGGCTCGGCCGGCAGCCCGGCCTCCTCGAGCACGTCGATGACCGTCCCCGCCGCGCGCGCCTTTCCGTCACGCAGGGTGCTCTCGGTGAACCGGCGGAACTCCCCCGACGCCTCCGCGTCGCCGCGGTAGGCGCTCGGGAACAGCCGCGCGAGCACCGGGTCCTCGGGCTCGGTCGTCGGCCCGGTGAAGTCGAGGAGCGCCTCGAGCGGGTCGACGTCGGTGGCCGCGACCGCCGACTCGTTGCGGAGCAGCTCGATCAGCTGCGCGGCCAGCGACCGCAGCAGGTCGGCCTCGAACCCGGAGAAGGTCGCGATGATGCGCTTGCTCCGGCGGTGCCGGACGAATCCCGTCATGCGTCCGCGCTACTCGCTCTTCGAGAGGGTGGCCCACAGGCCGTACTCGTGCATGGCCTGGACGTCGCGCTCCATCTCCTCGCGCGTCCCCGCGCTGACGACCGACCTGCCGTCCTCGTGGACCTCCATCATCAGCTTCTCCGCCTTCTTCCTCGCATAGCCGAAGTGCTTCTGGAAGACGTAGGTCACGTAGGACATCAGGTTGACCGGGTCGTTCCAGACCACGGTGACCCAGGGGGTGTCGGTCACCGTGATCTCGTCCGGGGTGAGGTCCTGCTCGACTCCCGGATCCACCTCGACAGGGCTCGCGGTCGTCACGCCCCCATGGTGGCACAGGGCCTGCGCACCGGACCTAACCCGCGTCGCCGATGAGCTCGGCCTCCGCCTCCTCGGCGGAGTGGCTGGCGGGGGCCGCGCCCAGGGCCGTGCGGATGGTCGGTCCGCCGAGCAGGAGGATCACGACGCCGACGGCGACCGCGGTCGCGCCGAACCAGAACGGCGCGTGCACGCCCTCGTGCTCGGCAAGCTTCAGGGCGACGTACGGTCCGACGGCGCCACCGGTGAACCGGACGAAGGAGTACGCCGCGGACGCGACCGGCCGCTCGACCGGGGCCGCTCCCATCACGGCCTCGGTGACCAGGGTGTTGACCACGCCGAGGAAGGCGCCGGCGACGATGATGCCGAGCTTGACGACGACGGCGTGCTCGGCGCCGAGCGCGATGGCCAGGAGGTCGGCGCCGAAGAGCGCGATCGCCGCGGTCAGCGCCGGCACCGTGCCGAACCGGCGCTGCACGATCGGCGCGGCCCACACGGACATGATCGCGAGCAGCACGCCCCAACCGAAGAAGATCCAGCCGATCTCCATGATCCCGGCCTCCGGCAGGGCGAACGGGCCGGCGGCGAGCAGCGTGAAGAAGCCGAGGTTGTAGCAGATGGCGACGAGCGCCAGGAGCGCCAGCGCCGGGTGGCGGAGCGCGCGGAACGGGTCGGCGAGGGTCGTCCGGCGACCCGAGGGCGGCGTGGCGGGCAGGAACAGCGCGGTGGCGACCAGCGCGATCGTCATCAGCACCGAGACGCCGAAGAACGGGCCGCGCCACGACTGCTCCCCGAGCAGCCCGCCGACGAGCGGGCCCGACGCGATGCCCAGGCCGAGGGCCGCCTCGAACAGGATGATCGCCTGCGCCAGCGAGCCGGAGGCGGCGCTGACGATCGTCGAGAGGGCGGTCGCGATGAACAGCGCGTTGCCCAGGCCCCACCCGGCGCGGAAGCCGATCACCGCGCCGACGGACCCGGACATGCCGGCCAGCCCGGCGAACACGATGATCAGCAGCAGGCCGGTGAGCAGCGTGCGCTTGGGCCCGATCCGGGTCGACACGACGCCGGTGACGAGCATCGCCACGCCCATCACCGCCATGTAGCTGGTGAAGAGCAGCGACACCTGGCTGGGGGTCGCCTCGAGCTTGGCGGCGATCTCCTTGAGGATCGGGTCGACCAGGCCGATGCCCATGAAGGCGATGACGCAGGCGAACGCCACGGCCCAGACGGCGCGCGGCTGCTGCAGGAAGCCTCGGGCCCCGGGTGTCGTGCGGGTGTCGGCGGTGGGGGCGGTCACGGGTGGTCCCTTCGGGTGGTGTCGCGGTCGAGCACGTCGCGCAGGACGGCGACGGCGGTGGCGAGGTCGCGGGCGTCGTGGGCGCCGCTGGCGCGGAGCCGGTCGGCGACCAGCCGGGCGTTGGCCGTCCGGACGCGTGCCAGCTCGGCGCGCCCCGCGTCGGTCAGGGCGACCAGGGTGCCGCGCGCGTCGGCCGGGTTCGGCGAGCGCGCGACCCAGCCCTGCTCCTCCAGCTGGCGCACCTGGCCGGTCATCGTCGGCTGCGAGCAGTGGTCGGCGGTGGCGAGTGCGCTGATCCCGGTCGGGCCGAGCTCGTCGAGCAGCGAGAGCGTCCGTACCCCGGCCGGGTAGGCGAGCGAACGGCGTACGACGCGCACCAGGCGCGCGGCGTGGACCACGAGCTCGCTGCTGAGCCGCTCGACGTCGTCCGGCGTGGTCACCCGGGCGACTTTACATAGGTAACCTATGGATCTCCAGGTGCTGTGTCCGAGGTCACCAGCACAATGGCGCCATGACGACGTACGTGGCCTTCCTGCGGGCGATCAACCTCGGGCCCACCCGCAAGTTCGCCAAGTCCGACATCGTCGCGGCGACCGAGGCCGCCGGCTTCGACGACGTGACGACCTACATCAACACCGGCAACGTCCGGATCTCGACGACGATGCGGTCGCGGTCGCGGATCGAGGCCGCCCTCGAGAAGGCGTACGCCGAGCACGCCGGCTTCGAGGTGCCGACGATCGTGTTCAGCGCGGGCGAGCTGGCCGCGGTCGCCGGGGAGGCGGCGGAGCTGGCGGCCGAGCGGCCGGTGCTCGAGCGGCACTACCTCTACCTGCTCAAGGAGGAGCCGCCGACCGACCGCGTGGCGAGCCTCCTCGAGCGTGACGGCGCCGCCGACGCCGTCGTCGTCCGCGGCCGGGTCGCCCACCTGCTGCTCGACACCTACCAGCAGGGCGTGGTCGACCCCTGGGGCGTGGAGAAGGCGCTCGGCGTGACCGCCACCAACCGCAACGTCAACGTCGTCACGACACTGGCGCAGCGGTGGTGCTCGTGACGGGTGCCCGCTGCATCCCCCGGACCGACCGGGACGCCAGGGTCAGCAGCGAGATGGCGGCGTAGGCGATCCCGGCGGTCAGGATCATCGGCTGCAGCCCGAAGTGCCCGCCCAGGGGGCCGAACGCCAGCTGTCCGGCCGGGATCGCGATGTAGGACCCGAGCATGTCGTAGGAGTAGACCCGCGACAGCATGTCCCGCGGCACCTGCTCCCCCATCGCGACCTCCCAGCCGAGACCGAACACCTCGATGCCGACGCCGGCCACGAACGCGGCCGCCATCAGGACGACGAGCTCGGTCGTCGTGCCGAGGGCGATCATCTGGAGGGAGTAGACGACGCAGCCGAGCATGCCCAGGAGCAGCGGGCGGCGCAGCGTGACCCGCAGGAGCACCAGGGAGCTCAGGACCAACCCGCAGGCGCCCGCGGACAGGATCAGCGCCCAGCCGTGCACCCCGATCTCGGACGTCTTCGCCAGCGGTGGCCCGAGGGTGCTGAAGCCGCCGCTCGAGAGCGCGTTGAGCGCGCTGAACGCCAGCACGATCACCCAGAGCCACGTCGTCGACCGGAAGAACGTCCATCCGGTGCGCAGGTCCCGCAGGATGCTGTCGCCGCCCTCGCGCGGCGGCGGCGCGGGCAGCTTGATCGGCAGCAGCAGGGCCGCGGACACCAGGTAGGTCACGCCGTCGATCGCGATCGCCCAGCCGGGACCGACGCCGACGACGAGCGCACCGCCGAGCGCCGGCGCGAAGACCAGCGCCACGTTGCGCAGCAGCCCGTTGAGCGCCTGCGCCTGCTGGAGCGAGCCCTCCGGCGCCAGCTGTGGCAGCAGTCCGGCCAGGGCGGGCTGGTTGGCCGCGGCGGCGACACCGTTGACGGCCGAGAGCACGACCAGCTGCCAGATCTGGGCGGTGCCGCTGATCACCAGGGCCGCCATCGCCAGCGCACTCGCGCCCGCGGTGAGGTTGCTGACCTGGATGACGATCGTCCTGCCGAAGCGGTCGGCGAGGACGCCACCGACCAGCAGGAACAGGATCATCGGGATGCTGTGGGCCGCGAGCACGAGGCCGAGGGCACCGGGCGAGCTGCTCACGGTCAGCACGGCGAACGACAGCGCGATGCTGCCCATGATGTCGCCGACCAG
Organism: Nocardioides sp.; assembly: GCA_035554955.1. Lineage (GTDB taxonomy): Bacteria > Actinomycetota > Actinomycetes > Propionibacteriales > Nocardioidaceae > Nocardioides. The sequence goes on from DATMHR010000015.1 coordinate 26,679, forward strand.
GTCGATCGAGCGCGAGGCGAAGTACCACCGGAAGCGCCGGTCGCGCAGGGGGCTCGGCACCCGTTCCCGCTGGGCGGCGGTCATGACGGGTCCCCGTCCATCCGGAACGCCGCGACGCTGAGGTTCACCGGCACCGCCCCCTCGGTCCGCGGGCGCAGCGCCCGGTCGTGCAGCAGGGCCGACCCGCGCCGGAGGAGGTCGAGGACCTCCTCCCACGTCTCCGGGGTCACCCAGAGCTCGGCGTCGGCGTAGGTCATGGGTCCGCGGTGGCCCTCCGCGAAGCGCCGGACCATCTCACGCCCCATGACACGGAGCTCGGCCTCCACGTCGACCTTCGCGCCCTGGCGGGCGTCGCGCGTGTGGTCGTAGCGGTAGCGCTTCGCCACTCCCCCGCGGATCCGCTCCTCGCCGTCGACGACGATCAGGTCCGCGTCGTGCAGCACCCGCAGGTGGTAGGACGCGTTGGCGTGCGTGATGCCGAGCTCCCGCGCCACCTCCGCCGCGCTCATCGCCTCCGCGGTCAGCAGCGAGAGCATCCGCAGCCGCACCGGGTGCGCCGCCGCCCGCAACGACGCGATCTCCTCGTCCGCCATCGTCCGCCACCACCCTCCAAGAGTTCTTGGGGAGTAGTTCACCACGCCCCGCAGCAGACTGTCAAACACTTCTTGGGCAGTTACTTCGCCGAGTCGGCTCTTGTGTGCAGCTGAAACGCGCCGAGTCGGCTCGTGTGTGCAGCTGAAACGCGCCGAGTCGGCTCGTGTAGACACGCGCCGACTCGCGAGAGTGCTCGGGGATGCGGCTCGTTCACGCTCCCATCCACAGGCGCCGGGGCCGCGGGTGTGGGGCGACCCGCCCGGAGGGCACCAGAGCGCCATGAACCTCACCTCTCTGCTCGGCGCGCCCCTGCTGCCGGCGTCGTTCCCGCTTCCGCTCGACCAGCCCTTCACCTACCGCACTGCGCTGCGCGAGGCCGGGCTCACCAGCCGGGACCTCCAGTGGCTGGTTGCCAACGGCTTCCTCCGCCGCGCGCTCCGCGGCGTGTACGTCGCCTCCCACCTACCGGACACGATCGCCTTGCGCTGCGCCTGCCTGCGGCTCGCCGTACCCCCGGATGCCGTGATCACCGACCGGCACGCGGGCTGGGTCCACGGTGCCGAGATGGTGCTGGCACCCAACGAGCACCTCGACCTCGCAACGATCCGGACCTTCCTGCCGGCGGGTCGCGGGCGCCTCCGCAACCCCTTGAGCGACAGCGGCGAGCGGACGTTCCGACCGGACGACGTCATGGAGATCGACGGGCTCCGAGTCACCACGCCGCTGCGCACCGCCTGGGACCTCGGGCGAGTCCGTTGGCCGGAGCGCTCCCTCGCGTCCCTCGACCAGATGCTGCGCCTCCGAGCGTTCTCGAAGGAGGAGCTGACCGACGGGGTCGAGCGGTTCAGGGGGATGAGATGGGTCAGGACGCTGCGGGCGATAGCCCCTCTCGCCGACGGCCGGGCGGAGTCGCCGCCCGAGTCGGTGCTGCGGCTGCGGTGGATCGAGGCACTGCTGCCAGCGCCGGTGCCTCAGCTGGAGGTGTGGCACCTGGGCGAGCTGCTCGCCCGCCTCGACCTCGGCAACGAGGATGCCCGGTACGGCGCGGAGTTCGACGGGATGGAGTGGCACTCGAGCCCCGAGCAGCAGGCACACGACCGGCAGCGGCGAGCCGCCTGCGAGGAACACGAAGGCTGGCTCATCGACGTGTTCGTCAAGGAGAACCTCTACGGCCGCACCGCCAATGCCGAGCGGATGCTGCGCGAGGGCATGGCCGAGGCTCGACGTCGGCTCGGCAGGCGTCCCTGACGCCGAGTCGGCTGCTGTCGACACGAGCCGACTCGGTGCACTTCAGCTGCACACACGAGCCGACTCGGCGCAGTTCAGCTGCACACACGAGCCGACTCGGCGCAGGGCGGGCGGTGGTCAGGACGACTTGCGCAGGGCCCACTCGCGGATCAGGTCGATCCGGGCGCGGAGCTGGGTGGCGTTGGCGACGGCGGCGGCGGGACCGCCGCACTCCTTGCGCAGGGCGGAGTGGGTGGTGCCGTGCGGCTGGCCGGTGCGGTGGTGCCAGGCGGCGACCAGGCCGTTGAGCTCGCGGCGGAGCACGGCGAGCTGCTCGTGGGTGGTGACCTGCTCCACGGTGTCCGGCGCGGCGGCGGGGGCGCGCCGACGCTGGGCCTTGGCGTTGTCGGCCTGCCGTTGCTGGAGCAGCTCGCGCATCTGGTCCGGTTCGAGCAGGCCGGGGATGCCGAGGAAGTCCATCTCCTCGTCCGACCCGAACGCCGCGCCGTCGTAGAGCGCGTGGTCGAAGCGCGCCTCGGAGCCCAGCGCCTCGAACGGCAGCGCCTCCAGCTCGGCGGACGCGGCCTCGCCGGCCTGCGCCTGCGCCAGCAGGTCGTCCTCGGCCCCGAAGATGTCGTCCTCGTCGCGCACCTTCTTGCCGAGCGCGTGGTCGCGCTCGACCTCGAGCTCGGCCGCGAACTGCAGCAGCCGCGGCACCGACGGCAGGAACACCGAGGCGATCTCGCCGCGGGTGCGGGCCCGCACGAACCGGCCCACGGCCTGCGCGAAGAACAGCGGCGTCGAGGTCGTCGTGGCGTAGACGCCGACCGAGAGCCGCGGCACGTCGACGCCCTCGGACACCATGCGTACGGCGACCAGCCAGCGGCTGTCGTCCTCGCTGAACGCCGAGATCTTCTTCGACGACGCCTTCTCGTCGGAGAGCACCACCGTCGCGGTCTCGCCGGTGATCGATCGCAGCGCCTTCGCGTAGGCGCGGGCCGAGTCCTGGTCGGTGGCGATCACCAGGCCGCCGGCGTCGGGCACGTGGCGCCGCACCTCCGAGAGCCGCCGGTCCGCCGCGGTCAGCACCGCGGGGATCCACGAGCCGTTGGGGTCGAGCGCGGTCCGCAGCGCGTGCGCGGTCATGTCCTTGGTCAGCGGCTCGCCGAGGCTGGCGGCGACCTCGTCCCCGGCCCGCGTGCGCCACTGCATCTGTCCGGAGTAGGCGAGGAACAGCACGGGCCGCACGACGTGGTCGGCCAGCGCCTGGGAGTAGCCGTAGGTGAAGTCGGCCAGCGACCGCGGGACGCCGTCGTCGCCCGGGGCGTAGGTGACGAACGGGATCGGGTTGACGTCGGAGCGGAACGGCGTGCCGGTCAGGGCCAGCCGCCGCGCGGCGGGCTCGAACGCCTCCCGCACGCCCTCGCCCCACGACAGCGCGTCGCCGGCGTGGTGGATCTCGTCGAGGATGACCAGCGTCCGGAACCGCTCGGTGCGGATCCGCAGCGCCAGCGGGTTCACCGCGACCCCGGCGTAGGTCACCGCCACGCCGACGTAGTCGCTGGAGATCTTGCCGCTGCCGGCGGAGTACGTCGGGTCGATCGGCAGCCCGGCCCGGGCCGCGGCCTCCGCCCACTGCATCTTCAGGTGCTCGGTCGGCGCGACGATGATGATCCGGTCGACCACCCGGCGGCCCAGCAGCTCCGCGGCGGCCGTCAGCGCGAAGGTCGTCTTGCCGGCGCCCGGCGTCGCGACCGCGAGGAAGTCGCGGGGCGAGCGCTCGAGGTAGTCGCGCAGGGCGGCCTCCTGCCAGGCGCGCAGCGACGGCGCGGTCCCCCAGGCTGCTCGCTCGGGCCACGCGGGTCCGAGTGACTTCACTCCGGACCGTTGGAGCCGTCGCCGGACTTGCCGGAGTCGTCGTTGAGCGACTCCCAGATCTCCTTGCACTCCGGGCACACCGGGAACTTCTCCGGCGCCCGGCTCGGCACCCACACCTTGCCGCACAGCGCGCGGACCGGGGTCCCCATCACCATCGCCTCGGTCAGCTTGTCCTTCTCCACGTAGTGGGAGAAGCGCTCGTGGTCACCGTTGTCCGTCGGCAGCGTGCGCCGGTCCTCCCGGACGTCCGTGTCGGTCGAGAATCCGATGGTGGTCACCCGACCAAGGGTACCGGTCAGGAGACGGCGAGCAGGTCCACCCTGCGGCCCCAGTTGCGGCCGCCGATGCTCGCCATGTTGCCGGTGTCGTCCAGCCAGCCGGTCGGGGCCATCCGGCCCTCCTTGCCGTCACTGCCGTCGAAGAGCTTGAGCCGGCACCCGTTGTAGGTGCGGAAGGACATCGCCTCGTCGTCCCAGTGCTGTCCGTCGACGAAGTAGAGGTAGCGCAGGTCGACCCGCAGCTCGGACCGCAGCTTCCCGGAGGTGCAGCCGTCCTTCTCGGTGCGCACGGTCAGCGTCGGCGCGCTGGCGAAGCCCTTGGCCGGGAACAGGGTCGCGACGACGGTGGTCGCCTGGGCGAGCCGCGACATCGCCGTCGCGTCGCAGGAGAAGATCCCCGACTCCACCACGTAGGTGCAGGCGACCGGCGCGGCGAGCGGCTCCGGCGCCACCGGGGCAGGGGCGGGAGCCGGGGGCTCCGGGAGCGACGGCTGCGCGGCCGCGGCCGTCGCGGGGAACAGCGCGGTCAGTACGGCGACCGCTGTGCCGATGGATCGTGCGATCCGCATCCCCGAGCCTCCTCTGGCAGGTGGCGTGCCGCACGCGCGTGCGTCGCCCCTTGACTCCATAGACTCAGCCACGCGCGGTTTGGTTGCATCCGAACCCGAGAATTTTTTCGGCGCGGGACCCGTCAGTTCATCTCGGGGTCGGTCGGCCGGGTGGAGTGGAAGGCCAGGTCGCCGGGCTGGCGCCTCATCACGTCGCGCCACAGGTCCTGGGTGTCGCTGCGGAACACGTCCTCCGGGAGCGCCGGCACGACGTACCAGGCGCCCTCCTCGATCTCGTCCTGCAGCTGTCCCGCGCCCCAGCCGGCGTAGCCCGCGAAGATCCGGAGCCGGTCGACCGTGCCGACGACCAGCTCGGCCGGCGTGTCCAGGTCGAGCAGGCCGAGCCACCGCTCGCCGGTGAACGCGCGGTCGACGACCGCCTGGAAGCCCACGGCGTCCTGGCCACCCGGCGTGGCGAGCGCGACGGCGAGCGCGCCGTCGGTCGAGACGGGGCCGCCCTGGAAGAGCACCTCCGGCTCCTCGACCACGTCGCCCCACTCCCCCAGCACCTCGGCGACGGGCAGCGCGCTGGGCCGGTTGAGCACGACGCCGAGCGCGCCCTGGTCGTTGACGTCGAGCAGCAGGATCACGCTGTCGACGAAGTTGGGGTCGAGCAGGGTGGGCGCGGCGAGGAGGAGCATGCCGGGCTCGGGCCGGGTCGGCGGCGTCACACGTCGATCATGGCAGGTGAATTGCAGAGGCGCCCCGGGCCGACACAAGGGAGGGAGGGGGCGTGTCGACCCGGGGCGCCGGTGCGTGCGCCCGCGCGCTCGGTCAGGCGGCGATCACCGCGCGCAGCCGCTCCAGGAGGCCGAGCCGGTGCGGCTCCTCCTCGTCGGTGAGCACCGCGGTCACGCCCTCGAACAGGTCGCGGCCGGCGCGCTCGATCTCGGCTCCGATCGGCTCCGAGGTCTCGTCGTCGAGGCCCGAGCGGCCCGCCATCACGGCGAGGTACTGGTGCTCCTTGGCCGTCGCGACGGCCATCGCGTGCCCCATCGCCTCGGTCGTGGGGTTCTCCCGGTAGTGGTCGAGGACCATCCGCACACCGGGAAGCTCGTCCGCCGTGGCCTTCCAGCCGAGGACGACCCGCTGCTCGAGGTCCATCGGCTGGGTGATCATCTGCCGGTCGATGTGACCGCTCAGGCGGGTGTGCCACTTCAGCTGCAGCGCCGAGAGCAGGTCGAGCTCGTCACGGAACGTCTCGGCGACGCCGGGAACGTCCATCGGGAGGATTCCGTCCCGACGGACCGCCGCCGCGGCGATCACGGAGCGAAGGGTCTCGCCCCGGTTGTGATAGGCCTTCCAGGTCATGGTCAGCTCCTAACTCGTGGGCGGCAGCCGGTCCCCCCGAGAGGACCCGGGGAATCCATTCCCAAGGCATCCGACATACCGCAAGTACGTACTACGAGTATGGCGGCGACCCGGGGTACGCCAAACCTCGAAACACCGTGATCCGGCCCACCTCGGTAAAGACGTATGCAGGCCCCGTGCGCGGGGGACGACCCCGGGGAACGTGACCGGCGCCACTCCGCCCCACCTATGCTGAGCGCGTGGCGAAGGCGTCGGTCTCCAAGTTGGTCCCCAAGGTCCCGAAGGTGCCGAGCGTCTCCGGGGCGTCCCGGCGGGCGGCGTACGCCGCCTCGACGCGGCGGGCCCTGATCGAGGTCGGCGAGGAGCTGTTCACCACCAAGGGCTACGCCGGCGCCTCGCTCGACGCGATCGTGGCCGGCGCCCGGGTGACCAAGGGCGCGCTCTACCACCACTACTCGGGCAAGCAGGCGCTGTTCGAGGCGGTCTTCGAGCGGGTCGAGAGCGACGCGTCGAAGAAGATCCAGAAGGCCCTGCGCAGCGGCAGCGACCCCTGGCAGAAGGCGTCGAACGGCCTCCGGGCCTTCCTCGAGGTCGTCCAGGAGCCCCGCTACCGGCGGATCGTCATCCAGGACGGCCCCGCCGTGCTCGGCTACGAACGCTTCCGCGAGCAGGAGGAGCGCTCGACCTTCGCCAACGTGCTCGAGCTGGTCCGCGCGGTGCTCGAGGCGGGTGGCTGGCACCTCGAGGAGCCGATGCTGCAGACGTTCGCGCGGATCTTCTTCGGGGCGATGTCCTCGGCGGGCGCGTCGGTCGCCTCCTCCGACGACCCCGCGGCCGCCGCCGACCGCGTCGAGGCCGCGATCGGCTTCCTCCTCGCCGGCGTGCAGTCGCTCGTGGAGACCGGCAGCGAGCTGCCCAACGCGTTCAACACCCAGGAGATCCGGATCGTCGACGACGAGCCGGAGTAGGACCTACTTCTGCCAGCTGATCGAGCCGCCCTTGGCGTCCACGGGCACGAGCTCGATGAACGTGTGCCCGGCCGGGACCTTCATCTCGCCGCCGTCGGTCGACAGGGTCACCGCCGAGGACAGCTCGTCCTTGTGCCAGGTGCCCTGCTCGAGCTTGCCGTCGTGGAAGAGCAGCGCGTCGCCGTCCCCGACGAACTTCGTCTCGGGGACCGGGTTGCCGGCCGGGTCGAGGTAGCCGGCGTCGCCGATGTCCACGCGCAGCACCAGCACGTTGTCCGCCTGGAACTGGTCGTCGGCCGGCGCGAAGGAGTTCAGGTTGACGTAGTGGCCGCCCTGGTAGCTCCACTCCGAGGAGTGCGAGCCGCCGAAGTCGGCGGTCAGCGTCGACGCGGGCTTGGCGCCCTTGAAGTCGCCCTCGTCACCCCACGGCAGGTAGTCCGCCGGACGCTCCTCCTTGCCGTCCTCGGTGCCCTTGGCGACCGCACCCAGGTCGGTGAACAGGTTGTACGGCGCGCTGCGCGTGTCGTCCCGGCGGAACCCGGCCGAGCCCTCGGTGAGGAGCGGGACCCCCGCCTCCTTGAGCCGCGACAGCGTCACCCCGGCACCGCCGGAGGTGACCAGCGTGCCGTCGACGGGCGAGACGATCCCGATGTCGCTCGCACGCACCGACCGCACCGGTCCGACCACGCCGGGGATCTCGGAGTAGTAGAACGCCGCGAGCCGGGTGATCCCGCCCTCGACGAGCTCCTCGACGACCATGTCGGCGCTGCCCAGCCCCTGCTGCGGCGAGCTCGCCTCGGTGTTGTCCATCTTCAGCACGAGCACCGGGTGGTCCTCGTCGGCGCCCTGCTTGGCGACCAGCCCGGTCAGCGGCCAGGTCTCCGGCGGCGCCGCCTTGGAGTCGGTCACCGTCTTCGGCTCGTCGCTGCCGGAGTCGTCGTCACCGCCGCCACAGGCGGCGACGCTCAGGCTGAGCGCGACCAGGACGGCGGGCAGGGTGCTGCGGCGGAGGGCGAGACGCACGGGGAGCTCCGATCGTCGGTTGTCTAGTACGTTGGTCGACTTTACGGGGTGGTGGTCAGGTTCCGAGGGAGATGCCGCCGTCGACGTAGATCGTCTGTCCGGTGATGTAGGACGACTCGTCGGCCGCGAGGAAGCAGACGGCGGCGGCGATGTCGGCCGGGGCGCCGACCCGCTTGACCGGGTTGGCCTCGGCGTTGAGGCGACGGAACTCCTCGACGTCCATCTTCAGCCGGGCGGCGGTGGCGTCGGTCATCTCGGTGGCGATGAAGCCGGGCGCGACGGCGTTGACGTTGATGCCGAACGGGCCGAGCTCGATGCCCAGGGTGCGGGTGAAGCCCTGCAGGCCCATCTTGGCGGCCGAGTAGTTGGCCTGGCCGCGGTTGCCCAGCGCGGAGATGCTGGAGGTGTTGACGACCTTGCCGTACTTCTGCGCCACGAAGTGCTTCTGGGCGGCCTTGGTCATCAGGAACGCGCCCTTGAGGTGCACGTTCATCACGATGTCCCAGTCGTCCTCGGTCATCTTGAAGAGCAGGTTGTCGCGGGTGACGCCGGCGTTGTTGACCAGGATGTGGATCCCGCCCAGCTCGGCGACGGTGCGCTCGATCGCGGCGTCGACCGACTCGCCGTTCGCGACGTCGCAGCCGATCCCGACGGCCTTGGCGCCCTCGACCAGCGGCAGCTTCGCGGCCGCCTCGGCCGCAGCCGACTCGTCGAGGTCGATGATCGCGACCGACGCGCCCTCCTCGGCGAACCTGGTGGCGGTGCCGAAGCCGATCCCGCGTGCTGCTCCGGTGATGACGGCGACCCGTCCGTCGAAACGACCCATGCCTGGCTCCTCAGCGTCGAAGGTGATCGCCTGCGAGGGTAGCGAGCGCCGGCACGCGCCCGGTCGGCGGTCTCGTCAACCGGCCAGCGCGGCGCGCAGGCGGGTGGCGTAGTCCCCCGCCTCGCGCTCGCCGTACTTGGTGCGCGGCCAGAAGAACCCGCGCAGCCCGTCGCCCTTGGTGCGCGGCACCACGTGGCAGTGCAGGTGCGGCACCGACTGGCTGACGGTGTTGTTCATCGCGACGAAGCTGCCCTGGGCGCCCAGGCCGTCGACCATCGCGGTGGCCAGCCGCTGGGCGGCGGCGAGGAACCCGTCCCGCAGGCCGGCCGGCAGGTCCGGGAGGGTGACCACGTGCTCGCGCGGGACGAGCAGCACGTGGCCCTTGAACACCGGCCGGGCGTCGAGGAAGCCGACGAAGTCCGGCTCCTCCAGCACCACCTCGGCCGCGACGGTGCCGGCGACGATCGAGCAGAAGACGCAGTCAGCCACCCGGCCAACCTAGTGGCGCGGGCCGACCTCCTCAGGTCCGCGGCCCGGCGGCCGTTGGGGAGGCAGTGAGTGCGCGCGTCCCGGTCCTGTCGCAGCGGGCGCGCCACGTCGTCTCCCGGTTCACGTTCGGCACGACGCCGCGCCTCGTGGACGACGTGCGCCGCCACGGGCTCGACGGGTGGCTCGACCGGCAGCTGCGGCCCGACGCGATCGCCGACGACCGGGCCGCCGCGCTCGACGACTGGTGGCCCCAGCTGTGGCTCGGTCCGCAGGAGCTGTGGCAGCGGCACACGAGCGGCGTCCAGCCGAGCTGGGAGCTGATGCGCGACTACGGCTCGTGGCTGCTGACGCGGCGGATCCGGACCCGGCGACAGGTCTTCGAGGTGATGGTGGCGTTCTGGGAGAACCACCTCCACATCGCGCACTCCAGCGACGCCTTCACCTGGCGCGCGGACTACGGCCGCACGCTGCGCGAGCACGCCCTCGGCCGGTACGACGACCTGCTGGTCGCCGCGGTGACGCACCCCGCGATGCTCATCTGGCTCGACGGCGCCAACTCGGTGAAGACGGCACCCAACGAGAACCTCGGCCGTGAGCTGCTGGAGCTCTTCACGCTCGGCGTGGGCCGCTACACCGAGGACGACGTCAAGGACGCCGCCAAGGTGCTCACCGGGTGGCGGGTCGACAAGTGGCACACCTGGGCGCTGTCCTACCGCTCGACCGACCACTACGTCGGACCGGTCCAGGTCGCCGACTTCACCCACCCCAACGCCGACCCCGACGGGCGCGCGGTCACCGAGGCGCTGCTGCGCCACCTCGCCCGGCACCCCGCCACCGCACGGACGATCGCCCGGCGGCTGGCCACCAAGTTCGTGCGGGACGACCCGTCCGAGGCACTCGTGTCGCGGCTCGCGGCGGTCTACCTGGCCAACGACACCGCGATCGTCCCGGTGCTACGGGCACTGCTCGCGGCGCCCGAGTTCGCCGCCGCGGCCGGGCTCAAGCTGCGCGACCCGGTCGAGGACCTGGTCGCGACCTGCCGCGCTCTGGGCGCGGACTTCCAGCAGCCGGGCGCCGGCCGCGCCGCCACCGAGGCGATCGTCTGGCAGACGATGGACCTCGGCCAGCTGATCGGCGACTGGCCCCGGCCCGACGGGATGCCGCTGGAGAACCGGCCGTGGGCGACGACGCTGCGCGCCCTCGCGTCGACCACCTACCACCGCCTGGTCGCGCACGGCTGGTGGCCGTCCCGCGACATCGGGGCGACCTACCGCCCGGACGACTGGTGGGCGCCCCGCCTGCCGATCCGGTACGACGCCCTGGTCGACCACGTGTCGCGAGTGATCCTCGGCCGCCCGGCCACCGACGCCCTGCTGGACGCTGCGTGCCTCGCTCTCGAGGTGAGCCGGGAGGAGCGCATCGACGCGGACCACGCCGTCGTGACCTGGCGGATGGGCGACGTGCTGACCACGGTGCTCGACACCCCGGCCCACTACCACCGATGAGGCGACAGGCACCCATGACGCAGAGCTGCTGCCCGGAGTACACCGGGCTCACCCGGCGCGGCCTGCTGCGCGGCGCCCTCGCCACCGCGGGCGTCGCGGCGGTCTTCGGCGGCACGGTGGTCAGCCGGTCGGTCGCGCCGGCCGCGGCGGAGGGCACCGCTCCGTGGACGATCGTGCTGCTCTCGCTGCGCGGCGCCGCCGACGGCATGTCCCTCGTCGTGCCGCACGGCGACCCCGTCTACTACTCCGCGCGGCCGCGGATCGCCGTACCGGCCGAGCGGCTCCTCGCCCGGGACGCGATGTTCGGCCTGCACCCGGCGCTCGCCCCGCTCCTGCCGCTGTGGGACGCGGGCCGCCTGGCCGCCGTGCACGCGACCGGCCTGCCGGTCGCCAACCGCTCGCACTTCTCGGCGATGGAGCAGCTGGAGGACGCCGCGCCCGGCTCGGCGACGCGGACCGGGTGGCTCAACCGGCTGCTCGGCACCACGCCCGCCGCGACCCCGCTCGAGGGCGCCGCCGTGGGGACCCTGCCGACCGCGCTCTACGGGCCCGAGCCCGTGCTGTCCTTCCGCACCGTCGACGACGTGACGATCGCCGGCGCCGAGACGCTGGCCGACACCGACCCCCGGATCGCGTCCCTGCGCCGGGCGTGGCGCGGCGACGGGACCGAGATGGGCGACAGCATCCGCACCGCGCTGTCCACGGTGCGCGGCTTCCGGCCGGTCATCGACGCGGCCGACCCGTCCGGCAGCTACCCCGACACCGACCTCGGCCGTGCTCTCGCCATGGTCGCGCGGACGCTGCGGGCCGACGTCGGCACCAACGTCTTCACCGTCGACCACGGCGACTGGGACATGCACGTCGGGGTCGGCGGGCCCGACGGCGGCTGGATGGTCAACCAGGCCACCGACCTCGCCGACGCCGTCGCAGCCTTCTTCGGCGACCTCGGACCGCGCTCGGACCAGGTCACCGTGGTGATGCTCAGCGAGTTCGGCCGGCGCACGGTCGAGAACGCCCAGCAGGGCCTGGACCACGGCTGGGGCAACGTCATGCTGCTCGCCGGCGCCGGGGTGCGCGGCGGCGGCTACCACGGCACCTGGCCGGGGCTGGCCCTCGACGGGGACGCGGACCTCACCGTCACGACCGACTACCGCAGCGTGCTCGCCGAGGTCGTCACCACCCGCACCGGCGCCTCCGCGGCGACGGTCTTCCCCGGCTTCACGCCCGAGACCGTCGGGGTCATGCAGGCCTGACGCTCAGCGTCGTCTTGGCGATCTCAGGGAGCCCTCATCCAGCGGTGCGAGCCTCGAGGAGTGACGACACGGGCCCGCAGGCGGGGCACGGTGGCCGACCCGGCCCTCGTGCTCGTGGTCGCGTGCGCCCTGTTCGCGCTGCACGGCACGCAGGGCCCGCTGGACCGCGACCTCGGCGTCTTCCTCTACGGCGGCGAGCAGGTCTCCCACGGCGTACCGTCCTACGTCGGCATCTTCAACTCGGTCGGGCCGCTCTCCGACACGGTCCCCGGTCTGGCGGTGCTGGCCGGAGGCCTGGTCGGGGCCGGGCCGGTCCTCGCGGCGCGGCTGCTCTACCTCGGCCTGTCCGCCGCCTGCTGCGCCGCGCTCTTCGTGCTGGCCCGCCGCACCTTCGGTTCCCGGTCCGCCGGCTTCGTCGCGGCAGCCGTCCTGGCCACCGCGGCCTCGTTCGCGGAGTTCGCCACCGACGGGCCGCGCGAGAAGACCCTGATGCTGCTCTTCCTGCTGCTGGCGCTGACCTGGCTGCTGGACCGCCGCTGGTTCCTCGCCGGGGCCGCGACCGCGGTCGCCGCGCTCACCTGGCAGCCCTCGTTCGCCGTGGCCGCCGCCGGTCTGGTCGCCGCGGTCGCGCTCGAGCCCGGCGGGCGGCTCCGCGCGCTCGGCCGGTGGGTCGTCGGCGGGCTGGTGCCCACCGCGGTCGCGGTCGCGGCGTTCGCCGCCTCCGGTGCCCTGACGCCTGCGCTGGACGGGTTCCTCGTCATCAACGCCCGCTACACCCGCCAGCCGTCGCTGCTCAGCGACCCGTCGTTCGCCGCCCGGCTCGCGTGGGACGGGTACGCGTGGACGCTGGTCCCCTTCCTGGTCGGGCTGGTCGCCCTGCCCCTGCTGCTCGCCGTCCGGCGGCGGCACGTCGGCACCGGACCGGGACGTCGTCCGCTGCTGGTCCTGGTGGTCGCGGAGCTCGGCTCCCTGGCCTGGCTGCTGACCGCCTTCAACGGACCGGCCGACCTCTTCGACGTGCTGCCCTTCGGCGCACTCGGGATCGCCGGGGTCGTGTCGGTGGTGGCAGCCGGGGTGCCGGGACGCGGCCGGGTGCTCGTCGCCGCCTCGGTGCTCGCCGCGATGGGGGCGACCGCCGCGGTCGCGGTCGGCACCCGGTCCGACGAGCTGGTGGCCCAGCGCGCCGTGGTCGACTCCGTCGTCGGCGACCTGCCCGCAGGCGCCACCGTGCTCTCGGTCAACGCACCCGACGCGATGGTGCTCGCGGGCCGCACCAACCCCACGCCCTGGCAGGTCTTCAACGGCTCGGAGGACCGTTTCCTCAACGCCACCCTCCCCGGCGGGCTGCCGGCGTACGCCGACTGGGTGGAGCGCGCACGGCCCGACCTCATCGTGCTCGGTGACCGGAACCCCGAGAGCTGGCTCCGCCGGGTGCTGCGCCACGACTACGTCGACCTCGGCAGCACCGGGCGGTGGCACTGGTGGGGCTCCACCACGCTCGGTGCCCCGCGGCTGGCGCAGCTGCGGTCCACGGTCGTCGAGGACCACGGCCTGCTGCACCCGTCCGGCACGGTGCGCACCGGCGGGGCCTGACGCCCCCCGGCTACGCGGCCGTCCAGGCGTCGCGCGCGGCGACGCCGAGGTCGGCCTGGTCGGTGAAGAACGCGTCGACACCGGCGTCGAGGTAGGCGTCGACCTCGCAGCGGAGGTCGCCGATGGCGATCGGGTCGGCCCCGACCCGGCACTCCGCGGGCAGGAACTGGTTCTCCGCGCGCATCGTCCAGATCACGACCGGCAGGCCCGCCTGGTGCGCCCGCCGCACCAGGCGGGTCGGCTCGCCGAGCTCGTTGTCCGCGGTCCGGCCGATCACCCACTCCTTGTAGGGCGAGACCCAGTCGGCGTACGTCGCGATCGTCCTCAGTCCCGCCTTCGTCAGCAGGTCCGCGTTGGTCACGCCGGTGCCCGCGACGACCTGGTCGTACGGCGCCCCGCCGGCGGAGTCGACCAGCTGCACGAGCGGCGTGCCGACCATCGCGTCGAGGTCCCGGAGGTTGCTGGTCTCGAAGGACTGGATCACCACCGGGTCGTCGGCGTCGTCGAGGTGGTGGGCGCGCAGCGTCGCGGCGAGGGGCTCCTCGAGCGAGAGCCCGATCGAGTCGAAGTAGGTGGGGTGCTTGGTCTCGGGGGCGATGCCGATCGTGCGGCCCGTCGCGGCCTCGTTCTGCTCGACGAGGTCGATCACCTCCTCCAGGGTGGGCACCTCGAACCGGCCGTCGTACTGCGCGTTCTGCGGCCGCACGCCCGGGATCCGCTCCTTGGCCCGCAGCGTCTTGAGCTCGGCGAGGGTGAAGTCCTCGGTGAACCAGCCGGTCACCTGCCGGCCGTCGATCGTCTTGGTCGTCCTGCGGTCGGCGAACTCGGGGTGCTGCGCAACGTCCGTGGTCCCGCTGATCTCGTTCTCGTGCCGGGCCACCAGGACGCCGTCCTTGGTGGAGACGAGGTCGGGCTCGACGTAGTCGGCGCCCAGGTCGATCGCGAGCTGGTAGGACGCCAGCGTGTGCTCGGGGCGGTAGCCGGGCGCACCCCGGTGGCCGAAGACGAGGGGGCGGTCGAGCTGGGTGACGGGCCGGGCGGAGGGCCGGGCGATGGCCGCGGCGCGGGCGTCCGCCGGCGAGGGCGCGGCGGCGGGTGCGACGACGAGGGCGGCGAGGGCGGTGGCGACGGCGGCGCTGCGCGCGGCGGTGGTCCGAGCAGTCATGCCCGCGACTCGACCAGCCGGAGGTGGCGGCCGGCCGAGCGGACGGTGAACGGCCGCGAGCGATTCGGCAGCGGGCTCGGCGCGGACGGCGCTCAGGCGTAGCGGAGGGCCTCGCCCGGACGGAAGCGCACCGCGCGACGTACGGGCAGGGCCAGGACGAGCAGGGCGAGCACGGTCGTCCCGACCAGCGCGACGAGGAGGTTGCCGGCCGGGAACACGACCGGCAGGCGCACGTCCACGATCTCCCACACCAGCCGCAGGATCAGCCGGGTCAGCAGGTAGCCGAGCGGGATGCCCGCCAGCCAACCGACAAGGGCCAGCACGATGCCCTCGCTGGTGAAGATCCGGCGGATGTCCCGCGCTCGGGCGCCGATGCTGCGCAGGATCCCGATCTCGCGGGTGCGCTCGAGCACGTTGGCCGTGATCGCGTTGGCCAGCCCGACCATGCTCATCGCGACGATGAGGAAGCCGAGCACCCCGATCGTCGTGGTCAGGGTCCGGTTGGCGGCGATCTCGTCCCGCTCCGCGACGTAGCGGATCTCGCTGCTGACCTCGTAGCCCTGGGCGGTCAGCCGGTCCTCGAGGAGGGCGGTCACCCGGTCCACGCTCGCCGGGTCGTCCGACTCCGTCCGGATCCAGTAGGAGCTGGCGGCCGCGGGCAGGTGGAGGAGTGCCCGGGCGGTGCTCAGCGGGACGTAGAGGGCGGTGCCCTCCTCCTGCTGGTTGGTCGCGATCCCGATGATCTCGAACCGGGCGGAGCCGGCGGCCGTCCGCAGCACGACGTCGTCCCCGACGTCGATGCCCGCGAGCTGGGCGATGTTGCGCTCCATCACCGCCACGCGCTCGCCACCCTGCTCCTCGGCGGCGTCGAACCAGCGCCCCTCGGCCAGGTCGTAGCCGAAGAGCGGGTCCTGCTCCAGCCCCCAGATGACGGCGTCGCGGTCGCCCAGCTGCACGGCGTTGGCCAGCACCGGCTCCGCCTCGGCCACGCCGGGCGTCGTGGCGATGCTCCGGCTCGCCTGCTCGTCGAACGGCTCGCGACCGTTGGTCCAGACCTGGGTGTCCTCCAGGTGCGACCCCCACGAGGCGCGCGAGCTGTCGGTGGCCGCCTGCGCCAGGGCGAGCACCGCGAGCAGGTTGCCGACGGCGAGCGCGACGATCGCGGCCGTCGCGATGCTCCGGCGCTTGCGGCGGCCGATGTTGCGCACCCCGATCTGCACGACCCGCGGGAGGAACGTCGTACGCCGCAGCGCTCGGTCGACCGCGTCGGAGCCCCCGACGGCCGAGCCGGTCGCCTCCAGGGCCTCGCGCAGGTCGACGTGCAGCGCCCGGCGGATGGCGGGGAGGGCGGCGAGCGTAGGCGCCACGACGCCGACCGCGAGGCTGACCAGCAGCACCCGGACGTCGACGCCGGCGCCGACGTCGACCGCCCAGTACATCGACCCGAAGTAGCGGGACAGCAGGCTGGAGAGGACGACCCCCAGGACGGTCCCGAGCACCGCTCCGGCCGCGCCCAGGAGCAGCGTCGTCCGCACGAACACGAGGGCGACCTGCCGGCGCCGGGCGCCGACCGCGCGCATGACCGCGATCTCGCGGGTCTGCTCCCCGACCAGGGTGCTGAGCGTGTTGGAGACCAGGACCACCGCGGAGATCAGCGCCAGCACGGTGATCACGCCCAGGAGCTGGGAGAACTGCTCGGTGTCCGACTTCCCGGGCCAGTCCCCGGGCTCGCGGATGGTCGGCAGGTTGGTGAAGCCGTCGAAACCGGGAACGGCGACGAGGCTGCGTCGCACCTGCTCGACGGTGGCCCGGGCGGCGTCGGGGTCGTTGTCGTCGAGCCGGATCGCGAGCTGGTCGACGGCTGGTTCCCCCGTCAGACGCGCCACGGTCGCCGCGTCGGCGTAGAGCACCACGAGCCGCTCGTCCTGGACCTGCTCCCCACCCGGGAGCGTGCGTCCGCGCCCGCTGATGGTGAGCTGCGCCTGCTCGCCCGCCGCGCCCAGCAGGGTGACGGTGTCACCCGCAGCACCGTCGTAGACACCGGTGTTCTCGTCCTGCACGTCGGCGAGAAGCTCGCCGGGTCCCGGGACGGACCCCGACTCCACCCGGACGACGTCCACGGTCTGGTCGGCGAAGTCGCGCACCCCGATCACCCGGGCGGGAGCGCGCCGCTCGCCGATCAGCACGCGCAGGTCCACGCTGGACCGGGCCTCGACGGCCGCGACGTTGGGTACCGCCTCGAGCGCGGCGAGGTCGGCGTCGGAGAGCCGCACCGGCCGCAGGCTCACCGTGACGTCGGCCAGCCGGCCAGCGCGGACCTCGTCCTGCATCGCGCGGTCGATCAGCGTCGGGACCGCGAAGAACGAGATGCTCGCCACCGCGATCGCCAGGGTCAGCACGGTGAAGACCGCGCGCGCCCGGCGTCGCGTCAGCTCGGTGACCGACAACCGGTGCGCAGCGGACAGCACGGCGCGCTCACTCCCCGACGATCCGGCCGTCGCGGATCTCGACCACCCGTCCGGCGCGCGCCGCGAGGTCGCGGTCGTGCGTCACGAACAGGATGGTCTTGCCCTCCTCGTTGAGGCGCGCGAGGAGGCGGAACATCTCGTCCGCGGTGACCGTGTCGAGGTTGCCCGTCGGCTCGTCGCCGACGACCAGCCGCGGGTCGGCGGCGAGCGACCGGGCGATCGCGACCCGTTGCTGCTCGCCTCCCGACAGCTCCGAGGGAAGGTGGTCGGCCTTGTCCCCGAGGCCGACCACCTCGAGGTTGTGCCGTGCCCGCTCGAACCGCTCGCGCTTGGACCCGCGGTGGAGGAAGTCCAGCGGCAGGGCGGCGTTCTCGAGCGCGGACAGGGTGGGCAGGAGCTGGAAGAACTGGAAGACGATCCCGACGTTGGCCCCGCGCCAGACCGCGAGCTGCTCCTCGCTCAGGTCGTCGAGCCGGGAGCCGTCGAAGGTGACCGTGCCGGCAGTCGGGCGGTCGATTCCGGTCACCAGGTTGAGGACCGTCGACTTGCCGCTCCCCGACGGGCCGACGACGGCGACCATCTCGCCGGGGTCGATCGAGAGGTCGATGCCGCGGAGGGCCTGGTACTCCAGCTTGCCGGTCCGGTAGGTCTTCTCCACCCCCGTCAGCTCGATCAGCGGTGACCGGGTGGTCCCCGTCGTCGGCGCCGGGTTCGTCATCGTTCCGCTCATCGGCCGCTCCCGCACTCGTCCCTTCCACGATCCGGCTGGGTCGCGCCGGAGGGTAGGGCCGTTCGACCCTCGCGCGTCGCCGGTCGGCGTCGTCCAGGGATGCGAAAGGCCCCGCGGAAGCGCGTTGCGCCTCCGCGGGGCCTTGTCGCATTCGTGCGTGCGTGGAGCTGGCGGGAATCGAACCCGCGTCCTCGAGCGCCGAACCAGGTCTTCTCCGGGTGCAGTCAGTGGTGTCGTGTTGCTCGGCCCCGGCGCTCGCACTGACACGTCGCCGACAGGCCCAGCCGGGTTTGAGTCCCGCGTCACCCTCCCGGCGAGAGCGACGCAGCAAGTCTCCTAGGCGACGCCAGGCTCAGGGACGGAGACGGATGCCCTGACTGACGCTTCGATCACCGCTCAGGCGGCGAGAGCGAAGGAACTGCGCTTAGCGTTGGCAGTTATTGGTTTCCAGCGATCGTTTACGAGATGACGCTGGCTCCTCGACCCGCTTCCC
>DATMHR010000016.1:0-33647 GCA_035554955.1 Nocardioides sp.
GCCACGATCTGGGACGGGATCGTCGACACCGCGGTCCCGATCGCCGGCCCCGGCGCACCCCTGGTCAGCGAGTTCAAGCTGATGGAGCTCATCGCCGTCCTCGGCAGGTCCCACGACTCCGGCCGGTTGTACGTCGGCCGGATCCTGGAGGTCACCTGGCGCCTCCCGCAGGTGTTCACCGCCGTCATCGAAGGCCGCTGCGAGGCGTGGCGGGCACTGCGGGTCGCCGACCTCACCCTCGGCCTGCCGGTGGAAGCGACCGACTTCATCGACCGCCAGCTCGGCCCCGTCGTGTCCACGTGCACGTGGGCGCAGATCGAACGCCTGGTCGCCGAAGCCATCACCCGGTTCGACCCCGACACCGCCGAGCAGCAACGCCGCGAAGCGGCCGAGCGGCGGCACTTCGACATCGACGTCCACGACGCCGACGCCAACGGGCTGGTCGACGTCCACGGCGTCCTGGACGCCGCCGACGCCCTCGACCTCAACGAAGCCGTCGCCCGCCGCGCGAAGCTGCTCGGCCAGCTCGGGTCCGAGGACTCGTTGGACGTCCGCCGCTCCCACGCTGCTGGTGAGCTGGCGCGGCAGGACCTCACCCTCGACCTCCAGGTCACCGACCAGACCACCGGGCAGGTGGCCCGGACCGTGCCGGGCCGGAAGGTCCAGCTGTACGTCCACCTCACCGACACCGCACTCCAAGCCCTCGCCACCACCGGCATCGACACGCTCCCCGCCGACGCCGCCGTCGCGCGGCTGGGCAACACCCGCACCCCGGTCTCCCCGTTCCAGGTCAAGGAGTGGCTGCAGACCTGCGGCACCAGCGTCACCGTGCGTCCGGTCATCGATCTCGCCGACCACGTCCCGGTCGACTCCTACGAGATCCCCGACCGTCTCAAGGCGCAGGTCCAGCTGCGCGACCACCACTGCGCCTTCCCGAACTGCGGGCGGCGTGCCGAGGCCTGCGACCTCGACCACACCAAGCCGCACGGCAAGGGCGGGTCTACGTGCCCGTGCAATCTAGTGCCCCTGTGCCGCCGCCACCACCGGGCGAAAACCCATCACGAAGGCTGGCGCTACGTGATCGTCGAACCCGGCCGCTACCTCTGGCTCGCCCCCACCAACCGCCACTTCCTGGTCGACCACCGCGGCACAAGAGCGCTCGACCCACCCCGCCGCCTCGACCCCGAGACCATGGACGTCGAGCACGCCTGGGAAACAGGCGAGCTCGACACCTACGAACCCGAGCCCTGCCCCGGCACCGGTGATCGAGTAGTCGGCGAGGAACGAGCCGACGTATCGAGATCCCCCGGCGACGAGCAGCCCGGCCTCTTCACCGACCCGCCCGACCTCTGAGGCCCACGCCCCACACCCCGCCCACCGGCGGGGTCACCGGCATGTCCGGGGGTCTCGTGACGGTCGCTGCGCGACCTCCTCGACCACCGAAGTGCGCCGGGCGCGACCACTCGCCCCACTAACGCTCTTCGTACGCCGCGAGCGCCTCGGGTGGCGCGTACGTCGACCAGCCGTCCACGAGCACGTCCCGCATCTCCTCGGGCGCGACGGCGGCGAGCTCGACGAGCACAGCGGCGTAGCCGTTGAAGTGCTCGATGGTGAAGACGGCGGGCGAGGAGGTCGCGAGCAGGGCCTCCTTCTCGGCGAGCCCGGCGGTCCGTACGGCGACGAGCGGCTCCTCGGGGTAGGGCTGGTCACCGAACCGCTTGATGTCGGCCTTGCTGTAGCCGCGCTCCCACGCGAACGTCTTGCCGCCCACCGACCAGGTCCTGCTCCCCCGGCGGTCGCCCTCCTCGACACCCGGCAGCGACCGGGCGAGCGCGGAGACGTCCTCGAGGTCCACGGCGGCAGCGTAGTTGCCGGGACGGGGCGCGCCTAGCGTGCCGTGAACCCCGGGTGCCTCTCGACGGCGGCGTCGTGCACGTCGACCCGGTCGACCACGGCGCGCGGGCTGCCGTCGGCGCACCACGCGACGAGCGCGTCGACCGCGTCGGGCCTGCCCTCGAAGTGGCCGCGCACGGAGCCGTCGCGCTCGTTGCGCACCCATCCGCGCACGCCGAGCCGCTCCGCCTGCTCCGCGCACCGGGCCCGGAAGAAGACGCCCTGCACCAGACCGGTGACCGTCACCTCGACCGCGCGCGACTCCACGGCCCCATCATCACCCCTCGGCCCTCACCCCTCGGCCGGTGCGGCCCCGCTCGCGTCGGCGGCGAGGATCTGCTCGCGCAGGATGTCGCCGTGGCCGGCGTGCCGGGCCAGCTCCTCGATCATGTGGACGTACATCCAGCGCAGGCTCACCTCGCCGAGCCGCGGGTGGGTGCCGGTGTCGTCGAGGTCGTAGCTCATCGCGACGCGGTCGGACTCGTCGCAGACCTCGCGGAACTCCGCGCCGATCGAGGCGATCGTGTCGTCGGGGCCGAGCCGGAAGCTGTCGTCGAGGTCGGCGTGGGCACCGACCTCGAGCCGGTCGCGCCCGGCGATGGTCGCGTGGAACCACACCCGCTCGGCATGGCAGGCGTGCTTGACCAGCCCGAGCAGGGTCGTCAGCGACGGGACCAGGCTCCGCCGGGCCTGCTCCTCGGTCAGGCCGTCGAGGAGCTCCAGGAGCTCGGACCGGTTGCCGGCCAGCGTGTCGACGAGGGTCTTCCGCTCGGAGGCGGTGGTGTCAGGGCGCGCGCTCACGCCGCGCAGGCTAACCGGCGGCTAGCGTGACCGCATGACCTATCCCCCGCCTCTCTACGACGGCGACGGCGGCGAGGTGTCGGCCACGATCCGTCCCGGCAGTGCCGCGCCCGACCTCGTCTACCCCAACGGCAACCGGGTGAGCTACCTGGCGACCGGCGAGGGCACGGGCGGCCTCTTCGGCCTCTACAAGTGGGAGTTCTCCGAGGCGGCGAGCGGCCCGAGCGCGCACTTCCACCGCACGATCTCCGAGTCGTTCTACATCCTCACCGGCGAGGTGACGGTCTACGACGGCCGCGCCTGGCGGAAGGCGGCGCCCGGCGACTTCCTGCACGTGCCGCCGGGGGGCCTGCACGGCTTCCGCAACGACTCCGGCGAGCGGGCCTCGATGCTGCTCCACTTCGCGCCGGGCGCGCCGCGCGAGGCCTACTTCGAGGGCCTCGACCGGCTCGCGCGGGGCGAGGAGTGGACGCCGGACGAGCGCGACCGGTTCATGGCCGAGCACGACAACGTGTGGGTCGACTGACGCCCTGCGCTACGACACCGAGAGCACCAGCCCGCTCGTGGGGACGCCGGTGCCGGCCGTGACCAGCACGTGGTGCACGTCGGGCACCGGGTTGACCGACGTGCCCCGGACCTGGCGCACGCCCTCGGCGATGCCGTTCATCCCGTGGATGTAGGCCTCGCCCAGCTGGCCGCCGTGCGTGTTGAGCGGGAGCCTGCCCCCGATCTCGATCGCGCCGTCCTTGACGAAGTCCTTCGCCTCGCCGCGGCCGCAGAAGCCGAGCTCCTCCAGCTGCATCAGGACGTACGGCGTGAAGTGGTCGTAGAGGATCGCCATCGGCATGTCCGCCGGTCGGAGCCCCGACTGCCGCCACAGCTCGCGGCCGACGACGCCCATCTCGGGGATGCCGATGTCGTCGCGGTAGTAGGACGTCATCACGAACTGGTCGCGTGCGCTGCCCTGCGCGGCGGCGGCGAGGTACGCCGGCCGCTGCTTGAGGTCCTTCGCCCGCTCCGCCGAGGTGATCACGAGCGCGACGGCGCCGTCGCTCTCCTGGCAGCAGTCGAGCAGGTGCAGCGGGTCGACGATCATCCGCGAGGCCTGGTGGTCCTCGAGCGTGATCGGCCGCTCGTAGAAGAACGCGTTGGGGTTGTTGGCCGCGTGCCGGCGGTCGGCGACCGCGACCCGCCCGAAGTCCTCGGACGTCGCGCCGTACTCGTGCATGTAGCGCCGTGCCTGCATCGCGACGGTCGCGGCCGGCGTGCCGAGTCCCATCGGGTAGGTCCAGGCGTTGTCGAGACCGTTGGTGTTGACCTGGGTCGCGGCGGCGACCGAGACCTGCCCGAAGCGTGACTCCGAGCGCTCGTTGAAGCCGCGGTAGGCGACGACGACGTCGGCGACGCCGGTGGCGACGGCCATCGCGGCCTGCTGCACGGTCGCGCAGGCGGCGCCGCCGCCGTAGTTGATCCGGCTGAAGAACCGCAGCTCCTCCACGCCGAGCTCGCGCGCGAGCGCGATCTCCGAGGAGGTGTCCATCGTGAACGTGGTGAGCCCGTCGACGTCGGCGACCGTGAGCCCGCAGTCCGCCAGGGCGTGCTGCACGGCCTCGACCGACAGCTGCAGCTCCGAGCGGCCGGACTCCTTGGAGAACTCGGTGGCACCGATGCCGACGATCGCGGCCTTGCCGCTGAGGCGCTCGTCAGCCATCGCAGCGCACCGTGACCTTCCCGGTCACGTGGTCGCCCAGCGAGACCCGGCCGACGACGTCGATCGTCGCCACGCCGTCGGCGACCTCGCTCACGCTGCCGCTGAACGTCAGCGTGTCGTAAGGGTGCGCCGGGGCACCGAGGCGGATCGCGATGCCCTTGAGCTCGCAGTCGTGGCCGACCCAGTCGGCGACGAACTTCTCGACCAGCCCGTTGGTGGTCAGGATGTTCATGAAGATGTCCTTGGACCCCGCGGCCTGCGCGACGTCCCGGTCGTGGTGGACGTCCTGCCAGTCGCGGGTCGCGATCGCGGTGCTCACGATCGTCGTCGGCGTCATCGGCAGGCTCCACTCCGGGATGGCCTGCCCGGCCTCGAGCTTCCTCATGCCAGCCTCCAGATCGGGAGCGTCAGGTCGTCGTCGACCCGGTTGAAGTCCACCCGCAGGCGGTCGCCGATCGCGACCTCCTCGACACCGATGACCTCGCCCACCATGCGCACACCCTCGTCGAGGTCGATCAGCGCGATCACGATGGGCAGCTCCTTGCCGGGCACCGGCGGGTAGCGGTGCACGACGTAGGAGAAGACGGTGCCGAGCCCGGACGCGACGACGTAGCCGCGGTCGAGCGCCCCGCACGACGGGCACGCGGGCCCGGGCGGGTGCCGGAGCGCACCGCAGGCGTTGCAGCTCTGGACGCGCAGCTCGCCCTTCTGCGTGCCCTCCCAGAAGTACGCCGAGTCGCGGTTGACCATCGGTCGGATCATCAGCGCTCCCTCGGGATGAACTTGAGGACGCGGAAGAGCATCGTGGCGACCTTCTCCTCGCCCACGTACCAGGTGTTCCGGGAGGTGACGAAGTAGCCGACGCCCATCGCGGTGTTCTTGGGCCCGGCCACCGAGTCCAGAGCGGTCGTGACCCGCAGCTGCTCCCCGACCCGCAGGTAGCGCTCGTAGGTCTGCTCGGTGTTGGTGCCCAGGACCGCGGTGAAGCCCTCGGCGGTCAGCAGCTCCATCATGCTGTGCAGCGGGTCGTCGGCGGCGCGCTTGCGCCCGAGCCCGGGCATGGTCCAGACCTGGGCCATCGACGGCGGTGCCTCGCCCTGCCGGAACCGCTCGTTGTCGTAGCCCATCGCGTCGAGCCAGGTGCCGATGGTCGGCTGGTTGACGGGGTACGGCGCCAGGGTCTCCGACGCCTCGCCGAGCGCCATGATCCGCTCGGCCTCCGCCATGATCCGCTCGTGCACGTCGGCGGGCACGAGCTCCTGCGTCGTGCTCATCGCGGCACCCGCGGCAGCCCGAGGCCGAACATCGCGATCAGCTCGCGCTGCACCTCCTGGACGCCGCCGCCGAAGGTGAGCACCAGGTTCCGCTTGGCCTGCGCATCGAGGTAGTCGAGCAGCTCGCGCGTCGGCGGGTCGCCCGGGTCGCCGTAGCGGTGGATCAGGGCGATCAGGTCGGCCAGCAGGTGCTGGATCTGGTCGGAGGCGAACACCTTGGTCGCCGAGGCGTCGGCCACCTTCACCTCGCCCGCGGCCGCCTGCGCGGCGACCTGCCAGTTCAGCAGCTCGTTGACGCGGAACACCGCGGTCGCCTTGCCGAGGAGCTCGGCGACGTCGGGCTCCGTGCGCACGCCGGCGGCGTCGGCCCAGCGCAGCACCCGGTCGCGCAGCCCCTCGATCCGGCCGGCCGGGCCGAGCATGACCCGCTCGTGGTTGAGCTGGGTGGTGATCAGCCGCCAGCCCTCGTTCTCCTCGCCGACGAGCATGTCGACGGGGACGCGCACGTCGTTGTAGTAGGTCGCGTTGACGTGGTGCGAGCCGTCGGCGGTGATGATCGGCGTCCAGCTGTAGCCGGGGTCCTTGGTGTCGACGATGAGGATCGAGATCCCCTTGTGCTTCGGCGCGTCGGGATCGGTGCGCACCGCGAGCCAGACGTAGTCCGCCTGGTGGCCGCCCGTCGTCCACATCTTCTGGCCGTTGACCACGTAGTGGTCGCCGTCGCGCTTGGCGGTGGTCCGCAGCGAGGCGAGGTCGGTGCCGGCGTCGGGCTCGCTGTAGCCGATCGCGAAGTGGACGTCGCCCGCGAGGATCCGCGGGAGGAACATCTCCTTCTGCTTGTCGGTGCCGTAGCGGATCAGGGTCGGGCCGACGGTCTGCAGCGTCACCGCCGGCAGGTGCACGTCGGCGTACTGCGCCTCGTTGGCGAAGATCGTCTGCTCCACCTCGCCGAGCCCGTGGCCGCCGTACTCCTTGGGCCAGCCGACGCCCATCCAGCCGTCGCTGCCGAGCTGCTTGATCAGCCGCTCGTACGACGGGCCGTGCCGGTCCCACGCGCCCTCGACCGGGTCGGGGTCGTTGAGGTGGCCGAACTCGGCGGCGAGGCCCGAGAAGTAGGTGCGCAGCTCGGCCTTGAGCGCGCGCTGCGCCTCGCTGAGCTCGAGGTTCTTCGCCTCGGCGGCCTCGACCGGCACCTCGGCGCCGTTGGTGTCGAGGGCGTGGGCGAGGTCGGTGCCCCAGGTGGTGTAGCCGACGAGCGGGTAGGTCACGTCGACGCCCATCCCACCGTGGAGGTGGTGGCAGGTGCGCAGGGCGTACGGCGCCACGCGGCTCGCCCAGTAGGCGGCGACGGCCAGGTCGTCGGCCGCTGCGAGCCCCTCGGACACCCGCCAGACGGCGTGGTCGGCCGCGAGGTCGAGGGTGCGCGAGGTGATGTAGACGTCCGCCATCTGCAGCGAGACGGCCTGGAACTCGGCGAGCGCCCGGCCGAACTGGCGCCGGCCCTTCACGTAGTCCGCGGTGAGGTCGCGCGCTCCAGCGAGCACGCCGGCCGCGGTGACGACGAGGCCGGCGGTCGCGACCCCGCGCAGGTGGGCGGCGGCTCCGTCGGCGAGGGGCTCGGCCGCCGCGCCGTCGAGGACGACGGTGTGCTGGGCGACGTCGCTCGACGCGCTCGCGGCCAGCAGGGTGACCCCGGGGTCGCTCGGATCGACCAGGACGACGACCTCGCGGTCGCCGTCACGGGCCGTGACGAGCAGGCGGGCGGCCTCCTCGGCGTAGGTCACCCCGGTCTTGCGGCCGGAGACCGTGCCGCCGGCGAAGGTCGTGGTCGTGCCGTGCGGGTCGTGCAGCGCGGGGGTCAGGACCGTCTCGCCCGCGGCGACGCCGGGCAGCAGGGCGGCGCGCTGGGCGTCGGTCCCGTGCGCGGCGAGCGTGAGCGCGCCGCAGCACAGCGTCTCCCACGCGGGCACCCGCACGCCGGCGCGCCCGGTCTCGCGCAGCAGCACCGCGACGGCGGGCAGTGCGAGCCCCTCGCCACCCTGGTCCTCGGGCACCGGCAGCGCGGTGAGCCCGGCGTCGGCCCAGGCGGACCACTCCCCGGCGCGCTCCTCGCGGCCCAGCAGGTCGGTCACGACCGCCTGCACGGCGGCCACCGACTCGTCCGACACGGCTCCGGGCTGAACGTCAGCATCCACGCACAGAACTGTAACGTGTTCTAGTATTCGGCGCATGGGGGTCTCGCCGCTCGACGTCGTCCGCAGCCGGTTCGACGTGCCCGAGGTGGAGGTCCCCACGGGCCAGATGGTCGAGCTGCCGGGTCGCGGCGGGGCGACGTACGTCACCGACACGCCCGGACCGGACCCGGACTCCCCCACCGTCGTGCTGCTGCACGCGCTCGGGTGCACGGGCCTGCTCACCTGGTTCCCCAGCATCGAGGCGCTGTCCGCCCGCTACCGCGTCGTCACCCTCGACCTGCGCTGGCACGGGCGCGGGATCCAGAGCGAGGAGTTCTCCCTCGTCGACTGCGCCGACGACGTCGCGGCCCTGATCGAGCTCCTCGGCCTGGAGGACGTGATCGTCGCCGGCTACTCGATGGGCTCGATCGTCGCCCAGCGGGTGTGGCGCCAGCACCCCGAGTGGGTGCAGGGCCTCGTCCTGGCGGCGACGACCGACCGGTTCCAGCGCACGGCGTACGAGCGGTTCTTCTTCGCCGGCATGGGCCTGACGATGTTCGCGACCCGCGAGCTGTCCCGCTCCCGCGTCGCCATGCGCGCAGCCCGCGCGGCGGTCGACGGCCTGGACGCCACCGACCTGCAGACGTGGGCGCTCAACGAGTTCCGCTCGACCAGCCCCTGGGCGGTCGGGCAGGCGCTGGCGGCGCTCGGCCGCCACCACTCCCGGCCCTGGCTCGGGCGGATCGACGTCCCCACGGCCGTCGTCGTGATGCAGCGCGACCGGGTCATCCCCACCGACCGCCAGTACATGCTGGCCCGCCGGATCCCCGGCGCCACCGTGCACGAGGTCGACGACGGCCACGCGGCGTGCGTGCTCGGCGCCGAGCGGTTCGTGCCGGTGTTCCTCGAGGCGGTCGCCACGGTCAACGCGCGGCGAGGGGAGCTCAGGCGTCCGTGAGCGCCTTGCGGAGCCGCTCGAGCTCCGCCGGGAAGTGCTGGACCAGGGCGTCGGCGTCGGGCATCGACTCGCGGCAGGCGATCGCGCCCACGTGGACCCCGCCGGCGTTCGACATCACCGTGATGTTGAGGCCGGCGCCGTGGAAGACCGGGCCGAGCGGGTAGAGCGCCTCGATCCGGGCGCCCATGAAGTAGAGCGCGACGGGCGGCCCGGGCACGTTGGAGATCACCAGGTTGTGCACCACCGGGTGCTTCTCCGCGAGGCGCAGGTTGGCGTAGGTCCGGACGGCGAGGCCGAACGTGCGCGGCGCCGCGAACTCGGCCCAGTCCTGGAGCGTGTCGGCGCTGATCGCGTTGTGGTGCTCCTTGGCGAACCGGTTGCGCTCGGCGAGCTGGTGCAACCGCTCGAGCGGGTCCTCGACGTCGGTGCCGAGCCGGGTGAAGAGCGCCGACACCTTGTTGGCGCCGCCCGAGCGCTGCGAGGCCTGCCGCACGCTGACCGGCACGGTCGCCAGCAGGGAGGTGAGGGGCAGCTCGCCCCGCTCCTGCAGGTAGGAGCGGAGCGCGCCGCCGGCCAGGGTCAGCACGACGTCGTTGACCGTCGTGCCGGTCGCTCGCTTGATCTCACGGACCTCGTCGAGCGAGATGTCGGTGAGCGCGATCGTGCGGTGCGGGGTGATGGTGCCGTTGAACGACGTCCGCGGTGCCGAGAAGGGCGCCGCCATGGCCGTGCCCTCGCGGGCGCGGCCGATCGTGCGGGTGATCGCCTGGGCCGACGGCTTGAGGACGCGCGCGAGGGTCAGCGGCTTGGTCGCCGTACCGAGGACGCCGCGGCCGAGCAGCTCGCGGTAGCCGGGGTCGCGCGCGAACTTGCTCTCCGGCGGCGGCGCCATGGGCGCGGCCTCGGGCTCGAGCGCGCAGAGGTGCGAGATCAGGTTGGCACCGGACACCCCGTCGACCGTCGCGTGGTGCATCTTCGCGAAGACCACGACCTGCTCGGGGCCGTCCTCCCCCTCGGGCCGGTAGCCCTCGATCACCCACATCTCCCACAGCGGCCGCGACCGGTCCAGCGGCAGGGCGGCCAGGTGGCTGCAGTGGTCGACCAGCTCGCGGTAGCCGCCGGGCGAGGGCAGCGCCTGGCGGTGGACGTGACGCTCGATGTCGAAGCCGAGGTCGCGCACCCACACCGGGTGGTCGAGGCCGAGCGGCACCCGCCGCAGCTTCCGCGTGAACGCCGGCACGTCCCGGACGTGGCGGTCGAGCTCGGCCTGGAGGCGGTCGAAGGAGTACGCCGACGGCATCGTGCCCGGGTCGAGCACGAGCACCGCGCAGACGTGCATCAGCTGCGCCGGGGTCTCCAGGTACAAGAAGCTGGCGTCGAGCCCCGACAGCCGTTCCATGCGCACTTCCCCTCGGAGGTTGAGGCGCGCGCGAAGCGTGCCCCGAAACCAGAACAGGTTCCAGTATGACGCAACGAGCCGGATAGTCTCTGGTCATGGGATTCGTACGGCGACAGGCGATCACCGCCGCGCTCACGGCCAACGCGATCCGGCCGCTGCCGGGCTTCCGGCTCGGGATCCCGGCGTTCTTCGCGGGCTGGGTGACCGGTGAGCTCGCGCCCCACGTGCTGGGCCTGACGGCTGCCGACACCGCCTACCAGCTGGCCCGCGGCCGGCGCGACCCGCTCGGGCTCGCGCTCGCGGGTGCCAGCGCGGCCGGGCTCACCTACCTCATCGCGCAGAGCCGCCGCGCCGTCCACGTCGCCGAGGAGGCGCTGGTCGAGGGCATCGGTGCCGACTACGTCGAGCAGCTCGACCAGGAGCCCACGCCGGCGGACCTCGCGACGCCGTGGCGCCGGATCGCCAACCCGTTCTCGTTCGGCCGCTACCGCCGCGCCGCGGGTGTCGAGGTGCACCGCGACGTACCGTTCGCGCCGTACGGCAAGCGCGGCAT
This sequence comes from Nocardioides sp., assembly GCA_035554955.1. Taxonomy (GTDB): domain Bacteria; phylum Actinomycetota; class Actinomycetes; order Propionibacteriales; family Nocardioidaceae; genus Nocardioides. The sequence goes on from DATMHR010000016.1 coordinate 10,764, forward strand.
GCTCGACGTCTACACCTCCGCCGCCACGCCCGAGTCCGGTGCCCCGGTGCTGCTCCAGGTCCACGGCGGCGCCTGGACGATCAGCAAGAAGGAGGAGCAGGGCCTCGCCCTGATGGAGCACCTCGCCGCCAAGGGCTGGGTGTGCGTAGCGGTCAACTACCGGCTCGCGCCGCGCGACCCGTGGCCCGCGCAGATCGTCGACGTCAAGCAGGCGATCGCGTGGATCAAGGACAACATCGCCGACTACGGCGGCGACCCGGGCTACATCGCGATCACCGGCGGTTCCGCGGGCGGCCACCTGACGGCCCTCGCCGCGCTGACGCCCAACGACCCGGCCTACCAGCCGGGGTTCGAGGACGCCGACACCTCCGTGCAGGTCGCGGTGCCGCACTACGGCGTCTACGACTGGGCCGGCACGAGCGGCCTCAAGAACGTCGCGCTGATGCGTGACCAGTTCCTGGCCAAGCGGGTCGTCCAGCGGGCGTACGACGAGGTGCCCGAGGTCTTCGAGGCGGCCTCACCGCTGCTGCGGGTCACCGCCGACGCCCCGGACTTCTTCGTGCTCCACGGCCGCAACGACACGCTCGTCGGCGTCGACCAGGCCCGGCAGCTCGTCGCCCGGCTGCGCGAGACCTCGAAGCGGACGGTCGTCTACGTCGAGCTCCCCCACGCGCAGCACGCGTTCGACGTCTTCCCCTCGATCCGCTCCCAGCACGTCGTGCGCGCCATCGACCGCTACCTCCACTGGCACTGGAACACCTGGCGCCGCGAGAACGCCGACTCGGCAGAAGTTCGCAGCTGATCCACGCCGAGTCGGCGGTCAGCGCGGGAGGCCCAGGATCCGCTCGGCGGCCACGTTGCGCAGGATCTGGGTGGTGCCGCCGGCGATCGAGAGGCACCGGGTGTTGAGCATCTCCCACACGTCGGCCGACACGGGGTCGCCGTCGCGGGCGACGTCGCCGACCAGCGCGAGCACGTCGCCCTGCAGCTTCACGACGAGCTCGGAGGAGTCCTGCCGGCTGCGGACGCCGAGCAGCTTGGCGACGCTCGACTCCGGTCCCGGGCCCTGGCCGCCGATCGCGCGCATCGTGGTCCGCACGCCGAGCAGCCCGCACACGGTCGCCAGCGCGACCGCGTGGCCGACGGCCACCCGCCCGACCGGACCGACGTCGCCCGCGGCGGCCAGGTCGACCGCCCGCTCGACGCTCTTGTCGAGGCGGGCGCTCGCCATCGCCACCCGCTCGTTGGCGAGCGTGGTGCGGGCGAGGCGCCAGCCGTCACCCGGCTCGGCCACGACGCACTCGTCGGGGACGAAGACCTCGTCGAGGAAGACCTCGTTGAAGAGCGCCTCGCCGGTGATCTCGCGCAGCGGCCGGACCTCGATCCCGGCGCTGCGCATGTCGACGAGGAAGTAGGTGATGCCCTTGTGCTGGGGCGCGTCGGGGTCGGTCCGCGCGAGGCAGATGCCCCAGTCGGCGCGCTCGGCGACCGAGGTCCAGACCTTCTGGCCGCTGAGCGACCAGCCGCCCTCGACCCGCACCGCGCGGGTGCGCAGCGAGGCGAGGTCGGAGCCGGCGCCCGGTTCGGAGAACAGCTGGCACCAGGTGATCTCGCCGAGCAGCGACGGCCGTACGAACCGCTCGCGCTGGGCGTCGGTGCCGTGCTGGAGGATCGTCGGCACCGCCCATCCGGCGATCACCAGGTCCGGGCGCTCCACGCCGGCCCGCGCGAGCTCCTGGTCGATGACGACCTGGGTGACGGGGTCGGCGCCGAGGCCGTAGGGGGCGGGCCAGTGCGGCGTCAGGTAGCCCGTCTCCGCGAGGGCGGCACGCCGCTCGTCCGCCGCCAGCCCAGCGATCCGCTCCGCCTCGCTCCGGATGCCCGGACGGAGCGGCTCGTCCAGCCCCCCGAGGTCGAGGTCGACCCGGCGACGCACACCCGCGGTCGCGGCGGCGGTGATGCGCTCCGCGGCGGCATCACCCGAGCCCGCGAGGGCACGCAGGGAGAGCGCGCGGCGCAGGTAGAGGTCCACGTCGTGCTCGTAGGTGAAGCCGATCCCGCCGAGCACCTGGACGCAGGACTTGGCGACGTCGACGGCGCCGTCGAAGCAGGTCGCGAGGGCCACGTCGACCGCGAAGTCCCACTGCGCCTCGTCCGCGCCGTCGGCGGCGGACGCCGCGTCCCACGCGGCGGCGGTGACCGCCTCGCAGGTCTCGAGCATCTGGGCGCAGAGGTGCTTGACCGCCTGGAAGGAACCGATCCGGGCGCCGAACTGCTCACGGACCTTGGCGTACTCGACCGCCGTGTCGAGGCACCAGCGGGCCACGCCGGCCGCCTCCGCCGCCGCGAGGGTCACCGCGGTACGTCGGACGCGCGGCGCCGACGACGTGGCTCCGCCGGACTGCAGCGCCCCGTGGCGGGCGCTCAGATCGATGCCCAAGCCCGGCTTGAAGCCCCCCTCGAACCAGTCACCTCCGGCGTCCAACACGTCTTCGGCGGTCCCCCCGTCCCAGACCACGCCGCCGACGTGGACCTGGACCCCGAGTCGTGCCGGCGTGCCGGTGACGAGCGAGCCGATCGCGGCGCCGAGCAGCCCACCGGGCAGCAGCTCGTGCGCGCAGGCCTCGAGCGCGACCGCCTGGTCGAGCACGGTGCCGCCTCCGCCGCCGGCGGGCTCGGGCACGGCGATCGCGTGCACGCCCATCTCCTCGACCGCACCCCACACGTCGTCGAAGCGGGCCGTCGCGTCCTGCTCGGCGGCGCGCACGGCCTCGACGGGTCCCAGGCTCGCGGCCCACTTGCGCAGGCTCGCGGCGAGCTCGAGCTGCTCGTCGGTGATGGCGATCGACATCAGGCTCCTTGGTTTCGAGGCTCGGCCGCGGGCGGCCTCGCACCTCAACCAGCGGAGCGCCCAACTAGAACATGTTCCAGTTTACTAGACTTGGCCGGTGCCCGACACCTCGTCCACCGCGATGCCCGCCGACCTCCTCCAGCACGCGCTGGACGCCAAGGGCTTCATGCCCCCCGAGGAGGGCGCGCTGCTGCACCGGGTCGCCCGGGAGCGGCTCGCCCACGGCCCGGCGCTCGAGGTGGGCACCTACTGCGGCAAGTCGGCGGTCTACCTCGGGGCGGCAGCACAGGCGGTCGGCGGACGCGATGCGGTCGTCTTCACCGTGGACCACCACCGGGGCTCGGAGGAGAACCAGGCCGGCTGGGAGCACCACGACCCGACCGTGGTCGATCCCGAGCTCGGGCTGATGGACACCCTGCCCACGTTCCGCCGCACGATCGCGCGCGCCGGGCTCGAGGACGTCGTGGTCGCGATCGTCGGCCGGTCCACGACCGTCGCCGCCCACTGGCGCACCCCGCTCAGCCTGCTGTTCATCGACGGCGGGCACGGCGAGCAGCCCGCCCGGGACGACTACGCCGCCTGGACGCCGTGGGTGATGCCCGGCGGGGTCCTGGCGATCCACGACGTCTTCCCCGACCCCGCGGAGGGCGGGCGGCCGCCGTACGAGCAGATCTACCTGCCGGCGATCGAGAGCGGCCGGTTCGAGGAGGTCGAGGCGGTCGGCTCGATGCGGATCCTGCGCCGGGTCAGCGGGTCAGCGGGCGACCCGGTCGCCTGAGGGGCAGTCGCACTCGAGCGCCAGCTCCTCGAAGTGCGGCGCCAGCGAGGTGCCGCGCATGATCCCCGAGCCGGGCGTGGAGTGGCCGTAGGTCTCCCCCAGGGCGTCGACCGCCAGCAGCACCGCGGCAGCGGTGTAGGTCGTCCGCTCGTCGGGCCAGTGCACGTTGCGCGGCTCGGCACCGCTCGGCCCGTAGACGACCTCCTCGGAGTCGGTCGTGTCGCCGTAGACCCAGCCGGTCCAGTACTCGCCGCCCTCGCCGCGGAGGTGCTGCATGTCGGCGACGAGCGCGCGGGCGCGGGTGTGGTCGCCGAGCATGTCCAGCGCCATCGCGAGCTCGCAGGTCTCGGCGCCCGTGACCCACGGGTTGGTGTCCACGCACTTGATGCCCAGGCCGGGCACGACGAACTCGTCCCACCGCGAGGCGATCAGCGCGTGGGCGTCGTCGCCGCGGACCGCACCGCCGAGCACCGGGTAGTACCAGTCCATGGAGAACGTCGACTTGTCCGCGAAGCGGTCGCGGTGGTGCCGGATCGCGTGGCCGAGCCGGCCGCCGGCGAGCTCCCACTCCGGCTGGGGGTCGTCCATCAGGTCCGCGAGCGCGACACCGGCGCGCAGCGAGTGGTAGATGCTCGAGCAGCCCGTCAGCAGGCAGAAGTCGTCGACGGGCGTCCACCGGATGCCGCCGAAGGCCTCCTGCAGGGAGACGACGAAGTCCAGCGCCGCGCGCACGGAGGGCCAGTAGCGCTGCACGAAGCCGATGTCGCGGCGCACCAGCCAGTGGTGCCACAGGCCGACGGCGAAGTACGCCGACATGTTGACCTCACCGCGTGCGTCCTCGACGCGGCCGTCCACGATCTTCATCGGGAAGGACCCGTCGGCGCGCTGCATGGTCGGGATCCACGCGTAGGCCCGCTCGGCCGCCGTCACCTGGCCGCCGACGAGCATGGCCATGGCCGCCTCGACGTGGTTCCAGATGTCGACGTGCTCCCCCGTCGTCCACGGCACCGCGCCGCAGGGCTCCTGCATCGCGGCGATCGCCGCGGCGGTCTCCGCGACCTGCTCCGCGGTGAGCAGCCCGTCGACGTACGGCAGCTTGGCGAGCGCGACCTCAGTCATCGCGGTCCGGCTTGCGGAAGTAGAGGACCATGCTCTTGCCGATCACCGGGTCGAGGACCTTGGCGGCGAGCCGGAGGGCGCGGGGCTGCTTCATGATCTCCCAGACCAGGAGCCGGTGGTAGGCCTTCGCGAGCGGGTGCTCGTCGTTCTCGACGCCGACCGCGCACTTGATCCACCAGTACGGCGCGTGCAGGCCGTGGGCGTAGTCCTTGCCCTCGAAGACCATCGCGTCACCGGGCGTGCCGTCGTTGAGGCGACCGGCCTTGGTCACCTTGTCGACGAGCTCGTGGTCGGTGTAGATGCGGATGTGGCCGCCCTCGGCGTTGTGGTAGTCCGCGGAGAGCTTCCAGTTGATGACCTCGGGCAGCCAGCGCGGCACGGAGATCGCCAGGGTGCCACCGGGGCGGAGCACGCGCACGAGCTCCTTGATCGCGTCGACGTCGGCGTGGATGTGCTCGAGCACCTCGGCGGCGACGATCCGGTCGAACTCGCCGTCCGCGAACGGCAGGGCGAGCGCGTCGCCCTGCTTGACGTCGGCCTCGGCGCCCTCGGGCACCTCGCCGGCCTCCTTCATCGCGACGAAGAGGTTGCGGACGTTCTCGAGCTCCTCGGCGTCCATGTCGAACGCGATCACGTCGGCGCCGCGGCGGTACATCTCGAAGCTGTGCCGGCCCGCGCCGGCACCCATGTCGAGGACCCGGTCACCGGGGCGCAGGCCCAGGCGGTCGAAGTCAACGGTCAGCATTGCGTTCTCCTCGGTATTCGGCGATCACGTCCTCGAGGACCTCGGCGGTCCGTGCCGCGACGGCGGTCCAGCTGAACAGCTCCTTGACCCGCTGGCGACCGGCCGCACCCATCCGGGCGCGCCGCTCGGGGTCGTCGAGCAGCGCCGCGACGGCCTTGGTCAGCGCACCGACGTCGCCGGGCTCCACCACGTCCGCGCAGAGGCCGTCGGGGCCGACGACCTCGGGGATCGCGCCCGCGCGGGACACGACGAGCGGGGTCTCGCACGCCATCAGCTCGGCGGTGGGCAGTGAGAACCCCTCGTAGAGGGACGGCACGCAGGCCAGCTCCGCGGAGCCCATCAGGGCGACGAGCTCGTCGTCGGTCAGGCCGTTGGCGAAGGTCACCTTGTCGGCGATGCCGAGACGGTCGATGAGCTTCTCGGTGACGCCGCCCTCCTTGGGCTTGGTCACCAGGACGAGCTCGAGGTCGCGCTCGGTCAGCAGCTTGGCGAAGGACTCCAGCAGGATGTGGATGCCCTTGAGCGGGGCGTCGGCGCTGGCCATGGCAAGGAGCCGGCCGGGGACGCGCGGCTCGGTCGGCGGCCGGAACCGGTCGTCGACGCCGAGCAGGATCGTCTCGATCCGGTCGCCGTCGACCCCGAACTCACGGATCACGTCGCGCTTGGAGGACTCCGACGGCACGATCGCGCGCCGCAGCCGCGGAGCGGTGCGCTTCTGCTCGCCGAGGAAGGAGTACCAGCGCCAGACGCCGATCTTGGGCAGCTCCAGGCGCCAGCGGCTGCCGGCCTTCCGGCGGGCCCACGGTGCGGTCTCGAGCTCGATCGCCCGGTCCATGGTGATCGGGTGGTGGATGGTCGCGGCCAGCGGGAGGCCGGCGTCCTCGATGTCGAGGAGCGGCGTCGCGAGCGTCTGGTTGTCGAAGACGATGTCGAACTCGTCTCGCCGGTCGCGGAGGATCCGCAGCACCCGCTTGCTGAACGTGAGCGGCTCCGGGAAGGCGCCGCTGCGCATGAGCAGCCACTCCTGGAGGTCGACCAGGTCCCGGAACTCGCGCGGGTGGGGGTTGCGGAACTCGTCACCCGGCCGGTAGAGGTCGAGGCTGGGCACCTTGGTGAGCGTGACGCCCTCGTCGAGCTCGGGGTAGGGCTGGCCGGAGAAGACCTCGACGGTGTGGCCGAGCGCCACCAGCTCGCGGGTCAACCTCCGGATGTAGATGCCCTGGCCGCCGACGTGCGGCTTGCTGCGATAGGACAGCATCGCGATCCGCATGCTCGACCCTCTCTCTGCTGACGGGCGCGTGCCCGACTGGGCCGACACGAAATTGGAACGTGTTTCTATCATGCGCTACCTGTCGGTAGCCTAACTGTCGACATGGAACCGGTACGCCAGGAGATCTCGTGACCACCGCAGACCCGCTCACCGACGCCGCCGCCGGCGCGCCGGACAACGGCTCGAGCGCGCAGCGCGACCGCCGCAAGCGCATCCTCGACGCCACCTACGAGCTGGCCAAGGAGGGCGGCTTCGACGCCGTCCAGATGCGCGCCGTCGCCGAGAAGGCCGAGGTGGCGCTCGGCACGCTCTACCGCTACTTCCCGTCGAAGATCCACCTGCTCGTCGCTGCGCTCGACCAGCAGTTCGCCGAGGCGGCGCTCCGGCTCAACGCACGGGACATCCCGGGCGACAGCAGCGCCGACCGCGTGCTCTACGTCCTCAAGCGGCTGACCCGCGGCATGCAGGGCGACCCCAAGCTCACCGAGGCGCTGACCCGGGCGTTCATGTTCGCCGACAGCAGTGTCGCCGAGGGCATCCACTCCGTCGGCATGGCGATGACGTCGATCGTCACCCACGCGATGTACGGCGGCCCGTCCAGCGCCGAGTCGGTGACCGACGAGGACATCGCGATCGCCCGGGTGATCGGTGACGTCTGGCTGTCGGCGCTGGTCGGCTGGGTCACCGGCCGGTCCACCGCGGAGCAGACGGCGGCGCACATGGAGACAGCCGTCCGCCTCGTCCTGCGCTAGGGCCATGAAGGAGCTGAAGGACCGGGTCGCCGTCGTCACCGGCGCGGGCAGCGGCATCGGCCGGGAGATCGCGCTCGAGCTGGCGCGCCGCGGCTGCGACGTCGCAGCGGTCGACGTCAACGAGAAGGGCCTCGACGAGACGGCCGCGCTGGTGCTCGGCACCGACCGGCGGGTCTCGACCCACGTGGTCGACGTGTCCGACGCCGCGGCGATGACGAGGCTGCCCGACGAGGTCCTCCTCGAGCACGGCAGCTGCCACGTCCTGGTGAACAACGCCGGGGTGACCTCGGCCGGCGCCTTCGAGAAGGAGTCCCTCGAGGACCTCCACTGGATCGTCGACATCAACATGTGGGGTGTCGTCCACGGCTGCCACGCCTTCCTCCCGCTGCTGCGCAAGCAGGACGAGGCCCACATCGTCAACGTGTCCAGCATGGTCGGTCTGCTCGGTCTGCCCCACAACGCGGCGTACGCCCTCACCAAGGGCGCGGTCCGGTCGTTCTCCGAGTCGCTCCGGGCCGAGCTGGTCACCACCAACGTCGGGCTCACGACCGTGTTCCCCGGCACCCACCGCACGGGCATCACCGAGAACGCGCGCGGCAGCCAGGGCGCCCGCCTCACCCAGCTGGGCCGGTCCCGGCTCGCGGAGATCGGGATGCGCTCGCCGGCCAAGGTCGCCCGTCGGGTCGCGAACGCGATCGAGGGGAACAAGGCGCGCGTGGTCGCCGGCCCGGACGCCCACGCCCTCGACGTCTGGTCCCGCATCGCGCCGGGCCGGATCGGGTCGCTCGGGCGGCTCACCGCCCGGGTCGAGCGGACCGGCTGATACCGCCGGGGTCGCCTACGCGTCCCGCCCCGCACGTCTCGCCTTGCCGATCGTGTCCTCGACCACCGCGTTGAGGCGCGCTCCCTGGGGCCACCCTGCGTAGTGGCTGAGGAAGACCACGATCTCCCGAAGGGCGTCGTCGTCGAGCTCGCCGTTGGCGTGCGCGGCAGGGACCTGGATGCCCAGGACGTCCGCGGCGCCCTGACCGGCGAGCAGGCCGATCAGCAGCAGCCGACGGTCGCGGTCGGAGAGCCCCGGACGCTGCCAGATGTCACCGAAGAGGTGGTCGGCGGTGTAGCGGAAGAAGTCGCCGTCGCCGTCGGACATCTCGAAGCCGTAGACCTGCTCCATCTTCTCCAGGCCGCGGCGCCGCTGCTCCGGCAGGTCGTCGAACTTGCCCATCAGTCCTCCTCCGGGAGGCCGAGACCAGGTCCCAGCCGGTCGATGGCCAGCTCGGCCAGGGGTACGTCGACGCCGAGCTCCTCGGCCAGCGCGATCGCCAGCGACAGGTCCTTCTCACCGAGCGCGCGCACGTGCTCGAACACGCCGCGCCAGAAGTCGCCGGCCGGGATCGGAGCGGTGGTGGCGCGGTGCATGATCGCGCCGGGTCCCCCGGTGATCGCGTCGGTGTGGCGGACCACGTCGCCGAGGGCGACGAGGTCCAGCCCGGCGGCCTCGGCGAGCCGCTGGGCCTCCGTGACGGCCGTGAACGCGACGAAGTGGATCAGGTTGCGCGCCAGCTTCATCCGCGTCCCGGCGCCGAGGTCGCCGGCGTGGACGACCTTGGACCCCATGAGCTCCAGGACCGGCTGTGCCGCGGCGAACGCGCCCTCGGGCCCGCCCACCATGATCGCGAGCGACCCGTCGGCCGCGCCCATCGGACCGCCGCTGACCGGGGCGTCGAGGACGGTCAGCCCGCGGTCAGCGAGCTCAGCGGGGGTGCCGGGCGCAACGGTCGAGTGGATGACGAGCACCGTGTCGCGGTCGACGTCCTCGGCCACCGCCCGCACCTGGTCGTCGTCGCGCACCATGACGCAGAGGACGTCGACCTCCCGCGCGAGCTCGGCGACGGATCCCGCCTGCTTGGCGCCGGCCGCGAGGAGATCGGCGACCGGTTCGGGCGCGATGTCGTGGACCCACAGCTCGACGTCGTCGGCCGCGGCGAGGCGCAGCGCCATCGGCTTGCCGATGTTGCCGAGCCCGACGAAGCCCGCGGTCACCCCGGCCATCAGAGTCGGAAGGTCTGGCCGCCGTCGACCGCCAGGATCTGGCCGGTCACCCAGGAGGCGTCGTCGGACAGCAGGAACAGCAGCGCGCCGACCATGTCGTCGACCGAGCCCATCCGCTTGATCGCGAGCGAGTTCCGCACGATGTCCTTCGCGGCGTCGCCCGCCTGGATCCGGGTGGCCTCGGTGGCCGTCGGCCCGGGAGCGATCGCGTTGACCCGGATGCCCTGGCCGCCGAGCTCGTGCGCCAGCTGCTGGGTGAGGCTGTTGATGCCCGCCTTGGCGAGGCCGTAGAAGCCCGAGTAGAGGTAGGCGGCCGTCGAGCTCTGGTTGACGATCGCCCCTCCGCCGCGCTTCGCGATCTCCGGGTAGACCGCGCGTGTCATGACGAGCGCGCCGTCCAGGTTCACCGACATGAACTTCCTGTAGTAGTCCCAGTCGACGGAGATCAGCAGGTTGAACTCCATGCTGCCGTAGATCGCGGCGTTGTTGACCAAGTGGTCGATGCCGCCGTACTCCTCCACGGTGCGCGCCACGAGCGCCTGCGCCGAGTCGGCGGACGACACGTCGCAGGGCACGAAGACCGCCCGGCCGCCCTCCTCGTTGATCGAGGCGGCCACCTTGGCGCCGGTCTCCTCGTTGAGGTCGGCGACGACGACGGCCGCGCCTTCCGCGGCCAGCGCCCGCGCGTAGGCCTCGCCGATGCCCTGTGCCGCGCCGGTGACGACGACGACCTTGTCCTGGAAACGCATGATTCTCCTCGTGCTCACGCCGGCTCGGCGATGGTCTTAATCTCGAGGTACTCCTCGAACCCGGCGACGCCCATCTCCCGGCCGAGCCCGGACTGCTTGTAGCCGCCGAACGGGGCGTCGGGGCTGAACCACACGCCGCCGTTGACGGCGAGCGTGCCGGTCCGGATCCGCCGCGCGACGGCGCGGGCGCGCTCGAGGTCGCCGGAGTCGACCGAGCCCGACAGGCCGTAGTCGGACTCGTTGGCGATCCGCACGGCGTCGTCGTCGCCGTCGTGCGGGATGACGACGAGCACCGGCCCGAAGATCTCCTCCTGCGCGAGGCGCGAGGAGTTGTCGAGGCCCGAGACGACGGTCGGCTGGACCCAGTTCCCGGGCCGGTCGATGACATCGCCCCCGGTGGCGAAGTCGCCGCCCTCGGCCCGGGCGAGGTCGAGGTACGACGCCACGCGGTCCCGCTGGGCCGGGGAGATGACCGGGCCGCAGATCGCGCCCGGGTCGGCCGGGTCCTTGACGCCGATCGACTCCATCGTTGCGGCGGCGACGCTGACGGCCTCGTCGTACCTGTCCCGCGGCACGATCAGGCGGGTGGTGATCGCGCAGCCCTGGCCGGCGTGGATGCAGGCGGCGAACGCCGTGGCACCCGCGACGGCGGCGACGTCGGCGTCGTCGAGCGCGATCGCGGCGGACTTGCCGCCGAGCTCGAGGAAGACCTTCTTCAGCGTCGGCGCGGCGGCCGCCATGATCGCGCGGCCGGTGGCGGTCGAGCCGGTGAAGCTCACCATGTCGACGCGTGGGTCCGTGGTCAGCTGGGCGGCGACCGCGTTGTCACGCGGGGTCACCACGTTGAGCACGCCGGCCGGGATGTCGGTGTGCTCGGCCACCAACCGGCCGAGCTCGGCGGCCAGCCACGGGGTGTCCGGCGCGGGCTTGAGCACCACGGTGCAGCCGGCGGCGAGCGCGGGGCCGACCTTGGCGAGGTTGATCTGCGTCGGCACGTTCCAGGGCGTGATCGCCGCGACCACCCCGACCGCCTCGCGGCGCACGGTGCGCCGGGACGGGATGCCCATCGGCGACGCGACACCGAGGTCGGTCTCGAACTCGTAGCCCTCGAGCAGGTCGGTGACCCACTTCAGGCCGTCGACCGGCACGTCGAAGCCGGCGGCGCCCATCATGAAGGACGGCATGCCGACCTCCGCCGTGGTGAGCGCGCGGAACTCCTCCGCGTCGTCGAGCAGCGCTTGGTGCAGCTGGCGCAGGCAGCGCACCCGCAGCGCGACGTCGGTCGACCACCCGGTCTCGTCGAAGGCCCGGCGCGCCGCGGCGATCGCCGCGTCCACGTCGGCGGCCGTGCTGTCCGGCGCGACGCCGATCTGCTCCCCCGTGGCCGGGTCGAGGATCGGGTAGGTCGTGCCGTCCGAGGCGGGTCCGAGCTTGCCGTCGACGAGCTGCTGGGCTGCGGGAGGGAGGGCGCTCACGCGGTCACCTCCTCCGCCGGCGCCTGCGTGACGTAGTCGCCGCGCTCGACCGGCGGTGGCCACACGGTGCTCGGGAGGTCCTTGTGGTGGTAGTGGCCGGGGACGCCGTGGCCGGTGACCGACATCCGCTTGAGCAGCGTCTCGGGCGCCTTGCCGGCCTCGATGATCTGCAGGAAGGTGTGCGCGGTCGAGGGCATGTCGAACCAGTCGCGCTGCCAGTCGATCTTGACCTGCCCGGCGTCCGCGCCGTCGGTCACGCGCTTCAGCCCGAACCAGGATCCTCCGAGGCCGAGGATCTCGTACTCTCCGCGAGAAGGGTCCTCGTCGTCGATGAGGATGCCCGAGCGCTGCTTCCAGAACCCGACGACCATCGCCTTCTGCTCGTCGATGACCGTGCAGACGTAGTCGTAGTGCCAGCCGTCGAGGCCGTCCATCTCGATGCCGATGGCCCAGTCCCGGATCTGGTCGCGCCCGACGGCCATGAAGTGCTCGTCGGGGGCGTACATCCACCCGTAGGTCGCGTCCTCGGCGTACCACTCGGCCATCGGCCGCCAGTCGCCCGTGCGCTCGACCGCGCGGTTGACGGCGAGCCAGGAGTCCCAGAACTCCTCGATCTCCGCCCTGCTCAGGGGCGCGCTGAGGTCGCTCATGTCAGTCCTCTTCTTCGATGGAAAGGGCGAATGCGGGGCAGTACTTCACGGCGGTCGTGACGGCCGGCCGCAGCGACTCGTCGGGGTGCTCCTCCCGTACGACGACCACGTCGGCGTCGGTGTCGAAGCCGAAGACGTCGGGCGCCTCGGCCTGGCAGAGCTGGTGCCCCTGGCAGATGCTCGTGTCGGCGACGACGCGCATCACGACTCCTCGGTGGTTGAGGTGCGAGCGCCAGCGAGCCTCGAAACCCGCCGGCGGTAGCGCACCCGGCAGGGCTGCTGGAGCTGGATCACCATCTTGGTGAAGTCGTCGGCGTAGGAGTCGAGCGGCTGGGCGGCCTCGAACTCGAAGTCGCGCAGGATGACGGAGAAGATCGCCTTCATCTGCATCATCGCGAACGCGTTGCCGACACAGCGGTGCTTGCCCGCCCCGAACGGGATCCAGGTCCACCGGTTCTGCAGGTCCTCCTGGCGGGGGTCGACGTAGCGGCCCGGGTCGAACTCCTCCGCCTTCGGGAAGTCCGCCTCGATCCGGTTGGAGACCCGCGGCGATGCCGCGATCACCGTGCCCTTGGGCAGCGTGTGCCCGAGCAGCTCGAAGTCCTCCTGCACCAACCGCATCAGGATGATCAGCGGCGGGTGCAGCCGCAGCGTCTCCTTGAGCGCCGCCTCCAGGACCGGGATCGACCGCAGCGCCTGGAAGGAGACCTCGGACCCGTCGGCATAGAGGGCGTCGAGCTCCGCCACGACGTCGCCCATCACGTCGGGGTGGCGCAGCAGCTCGATCATCGCCCACGACGCCGTGCCGGACGAGGTGTGGTGACCGGCGAACATCATCGAGATGAAGATCCCGGTGACCATGTCCGCGTCGTAGCCGACGGCGATGAGCACGTCGAGCAGGTCACGGTCCTCCTTCGGCGTCTCCCCGTTCGCCACCCGGGCGCTGATGATGGCCTGCACCTTGGCGACGAGCTCCTCGCGGGCCTGGTCGCGCACCCGGAAGCTCTCGATGTCGGCGTACGCGTCGACGTAGGCGATGGCGTCGGTGCCGTGCTCGAGCCGGTGGTAGATCTCGGCGAACGAGCCGTCCAGCTGCTCGCGGAACGGCCGGCCGATCAGGCAGGACGACGTCGTGTAGATGGTGAGCTCGGCGAAGAAGTCGAGCAGGTCGATCTCGCCCTCGTCGCCCCAGCCGGCCACCATCCGGCGGATCTCCGCCTCGATGGTCTGCGCGTGGCCGCGCATCATCTCGCCGCGCAGCGCCTGGTTCTTCAACATCTGCTGGCGCTCCTCCGGCGAGGCGTCGAACACGACGCCCTTGCCGAAGATGGGCGTCATGAACGGGTAGGCCGCCGCCTGGTCGAGCACCTGCTCGGGGGCCCGGAAGAACGCCTCGTTGGCGTCGGCGCCGCTGACCAGGACGACGTCCTTGTCCGCCAGCCGGAACCGGCCGACGTCGCCGCACTCCTCCCGGACCCGGTGGAACAGCGCGATCGGGTCGACGCGCATCTCCGGCAGGTGGCCGGTGCCCTTGATGATCGCCGGGACGTCGGCGCCCTGGTCGTCCAGGGCCATCGAGACCTCGGGGATGTCGGCGAGTGTCACTGCTCCTCCAGTCGGTCGCTTCGCTCCCCTGGCTCTTCGAGAACCACGGGCGCTTCGGGGTTGACGTCGACGGGCGAGATGTGGACGCCGCGCGGCGCGGAGACCACGGTGGTGATCGCGTCGGCGATCGCGCGCGCCTTGAGGAAGTGCGAGTGGCGGGCGTGCCCCCACTTGACCCACTCGTTGAGCACCTTCGCGGCGGCGTCCGGAGCCCAGTCCATGCCCATCTCGCTCCACGTCGGGCCGGGCCGGACCACGGACGCGCGGACGCCGCTCCCCTCCAGCTCCATCTGGAGCGAGCCGACGAGGCCCTCGAGCGCGGACTTGGTCGCGCTGTAGCCGCCCATGAACGGGCGCGGCCGCAGGGCGACGTCGGAGGAGACGAACACGATGTCGCCGCGGTGCCGGTCGACCATCGCCGGCAGGAAGGCGCGGGCCAGCCGGTGCGGGCCGAGCACGTTGACGTCGAACTCCTGGCGGAGCCGGTCCACGTCGGTGTCGAGCACCGCACCCGGGCCGATGAGGGCCGCGTTGCTCACGACGACCTCGACGTCACCGAGACCGGCGGTCACCTTGGCGGCGAAGTCGGCGACCGAGCGGTCGTCGGTGACGTCGAGGGGTACGGCGACCGCCTCTCCCCCGTCGGCGCGGATGGCCGCTGCGAGCTCCTCGCACCGGTCGACCCGGCGGGCGCCGAGCGCCACGGGGAAGCCGGCGGCGGCGAGCGCCCGCGCGGTCTCCGCGCCGATGCCGGAGGACGCGCCGGCGACGACGGCAGGCCGGCGGTCGGGCTGTGCGTACTTGCTCACCGTGCCTGCCTCGGGACGAAGGTGACGGGAAGCGATGCGAACCCGCGCACGCTGGTGGAGTGCACGCGCACCGCCCGGTCGCGGTGCACCTCGAAGTCGCTCACCCGGCGGACGAGCTCGCTGAGCACGATCCGGGCCTCGAGCCGCGCGAGATTGGCGCCGAGGCAGAAGTGCCGGCCGGTGCCGAAGCTGAGGCTCTGCGCGAGCTCGGCGCGGTCCCGGTGCACGTCGTACCTCGTCGGGTCCGAGAACACCCGCTCGTCGCGGTTGGCCGAGCCGAGCAGCACCAGCGCCTTGCTGCCGGCGGGGATCGTGCGGCCGTGCAGCTCGACGTCGTCGGCGACGTACCGCGCCAGCATCTGGCTGGACGTGTCGTGGCGCAGCGTCTCCTCGATCCAGGCCGGGACCAGCTCGCCGCCGGCGAGGACCTCATGCTTCAGGTCGGGCGCCGCAGCCAGGTGGAAGAGCGCGTTGCCGAGCAGCTTGGTCGTGGTCTCGTTGCCCGCGACGACCATGAGGAAGAGGAAGGCGATGATCTCCTCGTCGGTGAGCCGACCACCCTCGACCTCGGCGGCGACCAACGCCGACGTCAGGTCGGAGGTGGACTCCTTCCGCCGCGCGCTCACCATCGCGCCGTAGTAGTCGAACAGGGCGACCGACGCCGGGAAGGCGGCAGGGGGCACGTCGCGCACCCCGTCCTCGCGGTGGACCATGACGTCCGCGAGCCGACGCAGCTCGTCCCGGTCCGACTGGGGCACGCCCATCATCTCGCTGATGACGTCCATGGGCAGCCGGCCGGCGAACTCGGCGATCCAGTCGGCCTCCCCCTGCTCGTCCTGGCGGGCGAGCAGTCGCTCGAGGTAGTGCTCGGTGAGGTGCTGGACCTGCGGCTCGAGGTCGCGCACCCGGCGGGGGGTGAACGCCGCCGAGACCAGCCGGCGGATCCGGCTCTGCTCGGCGCCGTCGAGCGCGAGGAACGACATCACCCGGTGCGCGTCGGCGTTCCAGGCGGTCGCATCGAGCGAGACGCCCATCCGGTTGGAGAACCGCACGTCGTCGCGCAGGACCGCGTGCACGTCGGCGTGGCGGGAGATCACCCAGAGGTCGTCGGCCGGCGCGTGGTGGACGGGGTCCTCGTCGCGCAGCCGGGCGTAGAGCGGGTAGGGGTCCTCGTGGAACTCGTAGTCGTAGGGGTCGAACACCAGGGGCGGTGCGGTGGTGGGCACTAGAGGTTCCCCCTCAGGATCACGGCGACGCAGGACTCCATCCGGTCCGCGAGCTCTTCGTAGGTCATCAGGCCCATGCCGACCTGGAGCAGCGCGCCCGAGAAGGTCAGCACGAGCACCTCGAGCACGGCCGGGTCCGCCGGCTGGTCCGGGTGCTGCGGGTCGACCAGTGCCGCCTCGAACCGGGCCAGCATCTGGGCGCCGATCCGCAGTCGCAGCCGCTCCACGTCGGGGTCGCTGCCCAGGAGGGCGGGCGTGACGGCGGCGGCGAGCGCCGGCTCCTGGACGATCCGCTCGGTGAGCGCGCGGGCCGCCGCCTGGACCCGCTCGGTCGCCGTGGCGCCGGCGGGCAGCTCGGGCTCGGCGGCGCCGGCGAGGTGGCGCCAGAACAGCTCGGCGAACAGGTGGCCCTTCGACGCGAGGTAGGTGTACGCCGTCGCCGGCGAGACGCCCGCGCGCTGGGCGACGGTGCGGATCGTCAGGGCCTCGTGACCGACGGCGCGCAGCTCCTCCAGCCCCGCCGCGAGCAGCCGCTCGACCGTCTCGGCCTGCCGCGGGTTGAGACCCTGGCGCGGCGCCTCGGACATCTGGCTGGACATGTGTCCAACCTAGCGTCGCGGGCCGGCGGTGGCAAGGAGTTTCTGGAACATGTTCTAGCCCCCGGCTGAACCCAGGACCAGCTCGGCGCAGCGCTCGCCGAGCATGATCGACGGCGCGTTGGTGTTGCCCCCGGTGATGCTCGGCATGACCGAGGCGTCGGCCACCCGCAGGCCCTCGATCCCCCGCACGCGCAGCTCCGGGGTCACGACCGCTCGGCCGTCGTCCTCGGCGCCCATCCGGCACGTCCCCACCGGGTGGTAGACGCTGTGCACGATGTTGGGCAGGATCCGCCGCAGCTCCGCCGGGTCCTCGTAGTCGGCGCCGGGCACCAGCTCGCCCTGGTTGTCGCCCAGGCCGGCCATCGTCTCGCGCACCATCGCGATGCCCTCCATCAGCACCTCGGTGTCCTGGCCGGCGCGCAGGTAGCCGGGATCGATGAGCGGAGCGAGGGTCGGGTCCGGACCGGCGAGCCGGATCGTGCCCCGGCTCTCGGGGTAGATCAGCGTCGGCAGCACGGTCATGCCGGGCTTGGTCGTGGGCGGGCGGACCGGCTTGTCGCCGTCCTGGTTGGGGAACGGGTAGACCCAGTAGAGGGCGTGCAGCTGGACGTCCGGCGCGGACCCGGCGTACGACGACCGCACGAACCCGAGCGCGTCGAACTGCGCGCCGGTCGCCCAGCCGGTGCGCCGGAGACGGGCCTGGGCCAGCCCGCGGAGGAAGTAGGCCGGCGTCGCGTGGCGCAGCGCCGAGTCCATGCGGAACGCGACCGGCACGAAGAGGTGGTCGTGGAGGTTCTCGCCGACGGGCAGGTCGGCCGCGACCGGGATCCCGTGCTCGGCCAGCTGGGCCGCGGGCCCGATCCCCGAGAGCATGAGGAGCTTGGGCGAGTCGTAGGTGCCGCAGGCGACGATGACCTCCCGCGTCGCGCTGATCCGCTGGCGCACGCCGTCGACGCCGACGACCTCGACACCGGTGGCCCGCGAGCCCTCGAGCACGACGCGCTCCGCCTGGGCGCCGGTCAGCAGGAGCAGGTTGTCCAGCGGCGCGGTCCGCAGGTAGCCGACCGCCGTGGAGTAGCGGTGGCCGTCCGCGGCGCTGAGCTGGGTCAGCCCGATGCCCTCCTGGGACGGCCCGTTGTAGTCGTCGACGAACGGCACGCCCAGCCGGCCGGGGGCGGTGTCGACCCAGGCCCGGACCGCCGGGGTGAGGTCCTTCTGGCGACGTACCTTGATCGGCCCGCCGGCCCCCCGCAGGTCGGTCTCGCCGTCCTCCCAGTCCTCGAGCCGCTTGAAGGACGGCACGACGTCGTCGTACGACCACCCCGTGCAGCCGTCGGCGGCCCAGTCGTCGAAGTTCTGCCGGTTGCCGCGCACGAAGATCATCCCGTTGACCGAGCTCGAGCCGCCGACGAGCTTGCCGCGCGTCATCGGGATGACCCGACCCCAGGCGTTCTCCTGCGGGACGGACTTGTAGCCCCAGTCGATGAGCTTCTTCAGCTGCGGCGTCGACAGGATCACGCTCACCGCGCCCGGGATGTCGACCATCGACTTCACCAGGCCCTTGTCCTCCCGCTTCCCCGCCTCGAGCAGCACGACGCTCGCCCCGCTCTCGGCCAGGCGGCGCGCGATCACGCACCCCGCACTGCCCGCACCCACCACGACGTAGTCGGCTGTGACCACGGCGACCGCCTCCCTCGAACAGAACCGGACAAGTGTCCAGTCAGTGTTCCGCAAACACTAGAACACGTTCTACAGTGACGCCATGCGCAACGGAATCGTGCTCTTCACCTCCGACCGCGGCATCACGCCGGCCGAGCTCGCCAAGGCCGCGGAGGACCGGGGCTTCGACACCATCTACGTGCCCGAGCACACCCACATCCCGGTGCGCCGCGACGCGCTGCACCCGACCGGCGGCGAGGACCTGCCGGACGACCGCTACCTGCGCACCCTCGACCCCTGGGTGTCGCTGGCGACCTGCGCCGCGGTCACCGAGCGGATCGGGCTGTCCACCGCGGTGTCGCTGCCGGTGGAGTCGGACCCGATCACCCTCGCCAAGACGCTCGCGACCCTCGACCACCTCTCCGGCGGGCGGGTGACGATCGGCGCCGGCTTCGGGTGGAACACCGACGAGCTGACCGACCACCACGTGCCGGCGGAGAAGCGGCGCACGGTGCTCAAGGAGTACCTCGAGGCGATGCGGGCGCTGTGGACCGAGGAGGAGGCGGCCTACGACGGCGAGTTCGTCTCCTTCGGGCCGTCGTGGGCCTACCCCAAGCCGCCGCAGGGGCGGATCCCGGTGATCATCGGCGCCGGCGCCGGCCCCAAGACGTTCGCGTGGATCGCCGCCCACGCAGACGGGTGGATGACCACGCCGACCACGAGCGACGTCGCCGCCAACGCCGACAAGCTGCGCAAGGCGTGGGCCGACGCGGGCCGTGAGGGCCAGCCCGACGTACGGATCCTGGTGGCGAAGAAGCCGACCGAGGAGGACTTCGCCGACTGGATGGGAGCGGGCGCGTCCGAGCTGATCTGGGGCGTGCCCGACGCCGACCCGGACAAGGTGCTCGGCTACCTCGACAAGCTCGCCGGGCGGCTGGGTCTGTCGGCATGAGCCGGGACACCACCCCGCTGCGGGTCTTCCAGGTCGCGACCGGCAACGTGGGGACCGAGATGGTCAAGCGGCTCCGGCACCAGCCGGACCTGGAGCTGGTCGGCGTGCACTGCTACACCGCGGACAAGGTCGGCCGCGACGTCGGCGAGCTGGCCGGCATCGGTCCGGTCGGGGTGCTGGCCACCGGCACCATCGAGGAGGTCCTGGCCGCGCGGCCCGACGTGGTGACGTTCCACGGCGTGTGGCCCGACATCGAGCTCTACGAGCGGGTGCTCGAGGCGGGGATCGACGTCGTCACGACCGCCGACTGGATCACCGGTCACCACCGCGACGCCAACCACCGCGGAGCCGACGGTCGCACCGAGACCGAGCGGATCGCGGCGGCCTGCGAGCGCGGCGGCGCGACGTTCTACGGCACCGGGATGAACCCCGGCCTGGCGCAGATCCTCACCGTCGTGCACTCCGCCGACGTGACCGAGATCGAGAAGGTCACCTGCATCGAGTCGGTCGACGTCTCCTGCCACCACTCGGTGGACACCTGGCGCAACGTCGGGTTCGGCGACCCGGTCACCGACCCCGACGTCCCCCGGAAGCTCGAGCTCGGCACCCGCGTCTTCGAGGACGGGGTGCGGCTGATGGCCGACTGCTTCGACCTGGAGCTGGACGAGGTGGCCTTCGAGCACGAGCTCGGCGCCTGCACCAAGGACGTCGACCTCGGCTGGTTCCACCTGCCCGAGGGCTCGCTCGGCGGGGCCTGCTTCTCCTACCTCGGCAAGGTCGCCGGCGTCCCGCGGGTGGAGCTGCGGCTCGAGTGGCAGATGACGCCGCACACGTCGCCGCGCTGGGACATCCAGGGCTGCTACATCACCAAGATCGAGGGCGACCCGGTGATCCACAGCAAGCACATGATCCTGCCCAAGCCGGGCACGGACTTCAGCACCGTCGAGTCGTTCGCCGCGATCGGCATGACGGTGACCGGGATGCCGGCGCTCAACGCGGTCAAGGCCGTCGTGGCCGCCCCGCCGGGCATCGTCAGCAGCGCCGACCTGCCGCTGCGCGCGTTCGCCGGGCGGTTCGCCTCGTGACCGGTGCCCCGCCTGCGAGCCGCTACGCGGACCTGAGCCGCGAGCAGCTCGCCGTCCTCGTGCCGGAGCTCCTGCTCGTCGGCCAGCTGATCGACCGGGCCGGCATGGCGTGGTGCATCTCCGAGTTCGGCCGCGAGGAGATGGCGCAGATCGCGATCGAGGAGTGGGCGGCAGCGAGCCCGATCTACACGCGCCGGATGCAGCAGGCGCTCGGCTACGCGCCCGAGGTCGCCGGCCGGGGCGACGTGGTGACGATCTTCAAGGGGCTCCAGCTCGACATCGGCGCTCCCCCGCAGTTCATGGACTTCCGCTACACCGTGCACGACCCGTGGCACGGCGAGTTCCGGCTGGACCACTGCGGGGCGCTGATGGACGTCGAGCCGATGGGCGACGACTACGTGCGCTCGATGTGCCACGACATCGAGGACCCCACCTTCGACGCGACCGCGGTGGCGACGAACCCGAAGGCGCAGGTGCGCCCGATCCACCGCCCGCCGCGCACGCCCGCCGACCGGCACCCGCACTGCGCGTGGACGGTGATCATCGACGAGTCCTACCCCGGGGCCCAGGGCATCCCGGCGCTCGCGATCAACGAGAAGTCGCAGGCGGCGACCCTCGAGCTCGCTCCGGTCGACCGGAGCGACGACGGCGCGGCCGACTACGCCGGTCCCCTGCTCTCCGACCTCGACTTCGCGGAGTTCTCGCGGTCCGCGCTGGCCCGGATCGCCGACGAGGTCTGCCTCCAGATGGCGCTCCTCGACAACGCCTTCGCGCTGGCCGTGCAGGCCCGGGCGGCCTCCGACGAGCAGGCCCTGGGCATCCGGCGCAAGCAGCTCACCGGCATCGCCGGCCTCGGCGGCTACCGGATCGCGCGGGCGCTGCGACTCCCCCGCGACGCGTCCGGCGCGCTGCGGCTGCTGGCACTGCACCCGCTGCTCAACCCGGCGGCCTACGTCGACGCCGAGGTCACGGAGGACGCGATCGTCGTACGTCGCTCGCCTGCGCACGTGGACGACGCGTGGATCTCGCTGTGCGGGCCGGAGTGGACCGCGGCGCTGCAGGCGACGGTCCGGGTCCTCGACCCGCGGCTCGACGTCGAGGTCACGGCCGCCGGCGACGACGCCTGGCGGCTGGCGGTGGTCACGCGGGACGAGCCCGCGCCCGAGGCGCAGGAGGTCGCCGTGGCGAAGTTCAGCACCGGCACCGACTTCTCGTTCGAGGAGCGCCGCTCGCTTCCGATCACCCCGGTGTGAGCGCCGACGAGGCGGACATGTCCCCGCAGTGGCCTGGCGGGTGCGCCAGATCCTCGTGCCTGCACGGAGGTGCGGCTGCCTGAACGGCGTCATGCTGGTGATCGGGAGGCATGACGAGAGGACAGGCGATGGCTTTCGAGCAGACGTTGAGCGTCGGGTGGCGCGATCTCGACGCCAACGGCCACATGGCGAACACGGCCTACCTGGACAAGTCGGTGGACGTCAGAGCTGCCTACATGTCGTCGTGCGGCGTCTCGGTGGCAGAGCTGCGACGCCAACAGGTCGGCCCCTTCGCCATGAAGGACGAACTGCAGTACCGGCAGGAGTTCGTCCTCCACGACACGATCAGGGCGACCCTCGAGGTGGCCGGGCTTGCCGACGACGGAAGCCGCTGGCGGCTGCGGAACGCCTTCTTCCGCGGAGACGTGCTCGCGGCCGAGATCCGCACGCTGGGCGCTTGGGTCGACCTTGCGCAACGAAAGATGATCGCGCCTGATGCGGAGCTGCGGCAGGTCCAATCGCTCGAGAAGACCGACGACTTCGAGGTTCTCCCAAGCCTGACGCGCTGTAAGACTTCAGCCGCGGAACGCTTGCGGTTCGAACAGGTGTTCGATAGGATGGGCGCATGGCTTCTCGGGACGCCCTCACCACGGCCACCGCCGCGGTCGAGAGCGTCGCGGGGCTCGCCGGCGTGGAGTGGGACGCGGTCGAGGGCACCGACCTCGTGGAGGCCACCGTCGCCGTGGCGCGGGTCAAGGCGCTGGCCGAGGCTGCGCTGGTGGCGGTCGCGGAGCGGCTCGAGGCCACCGGTGCGTCCGATGAGCTGGGCTGGGCCTCGGCGAAGGACTTCCTGACCCACGTCACCGGTGGCCGCAAGGGTGCCGGGTCGACCTATGTGCGGGTGGCCCGGCAGACCGCCGACCTGCCCGAGGTCCGGTCGGCGATGGCTGCCGGGGAGGTCTCGCTGGCCCAGGCCTCGGTGATCGGCGGCCGGGTCGCGACCCTGCCCCACGCACCCGAGCTGCGCGAGGCCGTCGCAGGCAAGATGCTCGACCGGGTGGCCGCGCAGTCCGCCGACGCCACCGACCTCGACCGCGGCTTCCCCGCCGTGGTGAGGGAGCTGGACCCCGACGGGACGCTGCTGCGCGCGGACCTGGACAAGGACAACGCCGACCGCGGCGCCCACCACGCCCGGTTCCTCTCCTTCACCCCCGACACCCTGGGCGGGGTCCGGATCAAGGGCTACGGGTCACTG
>DATMHR010000017.1:0-92005 GCA_035554955.1 Nocardioides sp.
CCTTGACGTTGCTGACCTTGGAGTTGGCGATCAGCACGTAGGCGTCCTCGAGGACGGTCTCCATGCGCTCGGGGTCGGTGACGAAGTAGGCCGAGATGTAGCCCTTGTCGAACCGCATGCCCTCGGTGAGCTCGAGGTCGAGGCCGAACGTGTTCGACTCCTCGACCGTGATCACGCCCTCCTTGCCGACCTTGTCCATCGCCTCGGCGATGATCTCGCCGACGGTGGAGTCAGCGGCGGAGATGGACGCGGTGGAGGCGATCTGCTCCTTGGTCTCGATCTCCTTGGCCATGCCGAGGAGCTGCTCGGAGACAGCCTCGACGGCGGCCTCGATGCCGCGCTTCAGGCCCATCGGGTTGGCACCCGCGGCCACGTTGCGCAGACCCTCGCGGACCATCGCCTGAGCGAGGACGGTCGCGGTCGTCGTACCGTCACCGGCGACGTCGTCGGTCTTCTTCGCGACCTCCTTGACCAGCTCGGCGCCGATCTTCTCGTAGGGGTCCTCGAGCTCGATCTCCTTGGCGATCGAGACACCGTCGTTGGTGATCGTGGGGGCGCCCCACTTCTTCTCCAGCACGACGTTGCGGCCCTTGGGACCGAGGGTGACCTTGACGGCGTCGGCGAGGGTGTTCATACCCCGCTCGAGACCGCGCCTGGCCTCCTCGTTGAAAGCAATCAGCTTCGGCATAACTCCTGCGATCCTTCGCAATCCAGAGTTCGTGGACAGCCCGGTTCGTCGCCCGCGACGGACGGCCAGGCCGAACCGACGGACCCTTCCCGCCGACGCTGCTGACCTCGACTCCCCGAGCCGGGTGCTTTTGTCACTCTCATGGCGAGAGTGCCAACGTCATGTTTAGCACTCGCCCCCTGCGAGTGCAAGCGAAGGTCCAGGCTCGGCGACACCCTTGACCCGGACGCTTCGTAAGTCGTAACTTACCGTTCGTGACGACTTACGCAACGGACCCGTGGACCGCGCTCGGGGACCCGAGCCGCCGGCGGATCCTCGAGTACGTCGCCGCGCGACCCCGCTCGGTCAGCGAGCTGGCCGCGGAGCTGCCCATCAGCCGGCCGGCCGTCTCCCAGCACCTGCGCGTGCTCCGCGACGCCCGGCTGGTCAGCGTCCGCGCCGAGGGAACGCGGCGGATCCACCACGTCGACCCCGAGGGCCTGCGCCGCCTGCGCACGGAGCTCGACGCGTTCTGGGGACAGGCCCTGCTCAACTTCAAGGAAATCGCCGAAGAGGAGAACCAACCGTGAGCACCACTCCCACCGACGCCGCCACCTCCGTGCGGCGCGAGATCTTCGTCGCCGTGCCGGTCGAGCGCGCGTTCGCCGTCTTCACCGAGCAGTTCGACCGGATCAAGCCGCGCGACCACAGCCTGCTCGACGTGC
Organism: Nocardioides sp.; assembly: GCA_035554955.1. Lineage (GTDB taxonomy): Bacteria > Actinomycetota > Actinomycetes > Propionibacteriales > Nocardioidaceae > Nocardioides. The sequence continues at coordinate 1,393 of DATMHR010000017.1, forward strand.
CGGTCGTCGAGACGGTGCTCGAGCCGCGGGTCGGAGGTCACATCTACGACCGCGGCGAGGACGGCTCGGAGTGCCACTGGTCGCGCGTCCTCGCCTTCGAGCCGCCGCACCGGCTGGTGTTCAGCTGGGACATCGGCGCGGACTGGACGCTCGAGTCCGACCCGGCGCGGACCAGCGAGGTCGAGGTGACCTTCGCACCGGAGGCCGACGGCACCCGCGTCGTGCTGGAGCACCGGCACCTCGACCGCCACGGCGACGGATGGACCGCGATGGGCCAGGCGGTCGGCACCGACCAGGGCTGGCCCCTCTACCTGCAGCGCTTCGCCGACGTCGTCGGCGGCTGAGGCCGGCCCGTCAGGCGACGGCGACGAACCCGGACCGGTAGGCCGCGACGACCAGCTGCGTTCGGTCGCGGACGCCGACCTTGTGCAGCAGGCGCGCGACGTGGCTCTTCACCGTGGTCAGCGAGACGAACAGCTCGTCGGCGATCTCCGCGTTGGAGAGCCCCCGCGCCACGCAGTGCAGGACCTCGACCTCGCGGCGCGACAGGCGCTCGGCCCAGGCGGGCCAGGCCGGACGGACGACGTGGAGGGCGGGGCGCAGGGTCGGGCGCAGGTGGATCGCGGTCTCGGGCCAGGTCAGCGCGGTCATCGGGGGCTCCTCGGATCGGGTGCCGCCGGCTCCTCCGGCGGCGTGACCGATGCTGGGCGTCTCGGCGTCCCGCCCGGCAGAGACGCGTGTCCCGAGTCTGCGGCCCCCTTGTCCCGTGCCTGTCCCGGCGCGTGGTGCCCGAACGGCACCGCCTCGCGCTCGCCGAGCGCGATGAGCAGCGACGGCAGCAGCGCCTTGGCGGTCCGCTTGTAGCCCAGCGCGCTCGGGTGGAAGCGGTCCAGGCTGAACATCTCGTCGGGGTTGGTGATGAAGAACGGCCCCACGACATGGGCGAGCGAGACCGCGTGCGCGCCGCTGCGTACGGCGACCGCGGCCTGCGCGGCGGCGAGCTGCCGCGACATCCGCGAGCCGAGCGAGCGGAGCGGCTGGGGCACCGGGCGGAGGGCGCCGAGGTCCGGGCAGGTTCCGACGACGACCTCGGCTCTGCGCGCGCGGAGCCGGGTGATCGCCTCCTCGAGGTGCCGGGTCGAGGTCGCGACGGGCACCCGGTGCGTCACGTCGTTGCCGCCCACCACGATCACGGCGAGGTCGGGCCGATAGTCCTGAGGCAGGCGGTCGATCTGGCCCGCGAGCGCCGAGGACTCCGAGCCGACCACGGCCGCCGTCCGCAGGCGGACCGAGCGCTGCAGCTCCTTGGCCAGCCCGCGGGCGAGGCGCCCGCCCAGCGTGTCCTTGGCCCGCTCGGCGCCGAGGCCCGCCGCGATCGAGTCACCCAGCACGACCAGCTCGAGCCGGTCGCCGTACGACTTCTTCCACGAGCGGTCGGCGTACGGCGCCTCCTCGCCCAGCTGCTTGCCGATCTTCCGCCGCGCGAGCGCAGCCTGGCGGCGGAGCAGCTCACGGGTGCCGCCTGCCGTGAGGCTGGCGGCGCCGACGGCGGCGACGAGCGTGACAGCGGTCCGCTTGCGGATCATGGGTGCTGTCAATCAGACCCGGCTGAACGGGTCGTGGCGGCAGGGTGGCCTGCGGGTGGCGGCGTCAGCCGGCCACGACGATCTCCGGCTCGTGCCGCACGGGGAAGTCGACCGAGGCGGCGATGAAGCAGTTCTCGCTCGCCTCGTGGTGGATCGTGCTGGCCGTCTCGACCATCGACGCGTCGGCCACGGTGACCCGCGGGCGCAGCACGACCTCGGTGAAGCGGCCGCCCTGGCCGACCTGCGCCATGGTGCCGACCGGGCTGTCGCTGTAGGCGGTCACGACGACGCCGTGGTTGACCGCCGAGTGCAGGTAGGACAGCAGGTGGCACTGGCTGAGCGCCGCGACCAGCAGCTCCTCGGGGTTCCACCGCTCGGCGTCACCGCGGAACGTGGGGTCGGCCGAGCCCAGCAGGTCGGGCTTCCCGTCGGCGGTCAGCAGCACCTGGCGGCCGTAGTCGCGGTAGCCGCTCGTGCCCGTGCCGCGGTTGCCCTGCCAGGCGATCTCGAGGGTGTAGTGGTGGTCGGTCACGACGCCATTGTGCTGGCGCGGCGCCGACCGGAACGCCGGAGGGCTCAGCAGCCCCCGGCGACGGCGGGGATCACCGAGATCTGGGTGCCGTCGGGGGTGGGGGTCGCGAGGTCGTCGAGGAACCGCACGTCGTCGTTGCCGACGTAGACGTTGACGAAGCGGCGCAGCTTGCCGTTCTCGTCGACGATCCGCCCCTTGATGCCCTCGAAGCTGGCGTCGAGGTTGTCGAGGACCTCGGCCAGGGTGGCGCCGTCGGCGCTCACCTCCGAGTCGCCACCGGTGTAGGTGCGCAGGATGGTGGGGATCCGGACGCTCACGCTCATGTGCTTGATTCTTCCTGCTTCTCTGGCCGGGTGGTCGGTGGGTCTCAGATGCCGGTGGCCTTGAAGGCCTCGTACGTCGGCGCGATCGTGGCGCGGGCGCTGACCTCGTCGGCGATCGCGTCGAGCGTCTTGAGGCCGTGGCCGGTGTTGATGACGACGGTCTCGAGCTCGGGGTCCAGCTGGCCGGTCTCGACGAGCTTCTTCAGGCAGCCGACGGTGGTGCCGCCCGCGGTCTCGGTGAAGATGCCCTCGGTCCGGGCGAGGAGGACGATAGCCTCGCGCACCTCGTCGTCGGTGATGTCCTCGACCGCGCCACCGGTGTCCCGGCAGATGTCGAGGACGTAGATGCCGTCGGCGGGGTTGCCGATGGCCAGGCTCTTGGCGATGGTGTCCGGCTTCACCGGCCGGATGGCGTCGACGCCGGCCTTGTAGGCGACCGAGACGGGCGAGCAGCCGGTGGCCTGGGCGCCGAAGACCCGGTAGGGCTTGTCCTCGACGAGGCCGACCTTGATCAGCTCCTGGAACGCCTTGTGCACCTTGGTCAGCTGCGAGCCGGACGCGACCGGGATGACGATCTGGTCGGGCAGCCGCCAGCCGAGCTGCTCGGCGATCTCGTAGCCGAGCGTCTTGGAGCCCTCGGCGTAGTAGGGCCGGACGTTGACGTTGACGAACGCCCAGCCGTCCTCCTCGCCGGCGATCTCCGAGGCGAGCTTGTTGACGTCGTCGTAGTTGCCGTCGACGGCGACCAGGTTCTCGGTGTAGATCGCGGAGTTGACCTGCTTGGGCTTCTCCAGGTTGCTCGGGATGAAGACGACCGTCTTGATCCCGGCCCGGGCGCCGGCGGCAGCGACCGCGTTGGCGAGGTTGCCGGTGGACGGGCAGGCGAACACCTTGGCGTCGAGCTCGCGCGCCGCGCTCAACGCGCAGGCGACGACCCGGTCCTTGAAGGAGTTGGTCGGGTTGGTGGAGTCGTCCTTCACCCACAGGTTCGTGATGCCGAGCTCGCGACCGAGGTTGTCCGCCTTGAGGAGCCGGGTGAACCCGGGCTCCATGTTGGGGCTCTCCTCGATGTCGGAGGGCACCGGCAGCAGCGCCTTGTAGCGCCAGATGTTGCGCGGGCCGGCCTCGATCTCCTCGCGGGTGACCGCCGGGAACTCGTAGGCGATCTCCAGCGGTCCGAAGCACTCCGGACAGGCGTAGAACGGGCCGAGGTCCACCCGGTGGCCGCACTCGCGGCAGGACAGCGCGACGGCGTGCCCGAAGGCGCCCTCGCGGAGGCCGCTGCGCGCGCGGGCGTCGGTGGTGGTGCCGGACTCACGCTCGGTCACGACGGCGCTCATGGGGATCCTCCTTCTCATCTGTCCCGACGCGTCCGTCGCGCGGGCCGGATTTGGCACCGTTTCCACGACTGCCGCCGGCCCCACGCTTCGGTGGAGTGCGGCAGGAGGTTCGTGGCGGTTGCCGGGACTTCTTAGGGCCGTTCCCTCAGTCCCTCTGGATGAGCGTGCTCAACCTATCGGCCGGGTCGACCCGGCCACGAATCGGGATCCCAGCATCTGATACGGCGGTCCGTATGACGAGACGCGGCTCGCGTTCCGCCTCAGGCGGCGCGCGCCTCGCGGGCGTCGGCGGTGAACTGGCGCAGGAGGTCGAGGACGCCCTCGGGACCGTGCACGACCACGTCGGCGAGGGGGATCAGCGCGCTCTCCTCGTCCGATGCCGAGCACACCCGCAGGGTGGTGAGCCCGTGCTTCTGGAGGTCCGCGACCGCGTCGAACGCCTCGATGTCACCGAGGTCGTCGCCCGCGAACAGGAAGCCGCGTGCCTCGGTGTCCGCGGCGATCCGGTCCACCACCATGCCCTTGTGCGAGCCGGGCGAGCGCACCTCGATCACGCTGCGGCCGGGCTCGACCACCAGGTCGTGGCGGACGGCGAGCTCGGACAGGGGCTCGAGCAGCCGGCGGAACGCGGCCTCGGGGTCCTCCAGCCGCCGGGTGTGCACGGCGACCGCGAGCCCCTTGTCCTCGACGTAGGCGTCGGCGGCGCCGGCGTTGCGCAGCACCCGGGGCAGCTCGCGCTCGAACGTCGCGAGGCCGCGCGGGGGCCGCGGGCCGACGATGCGCCGTTGGTCGGAGCTCCACCGCTCGTTGCCGTACTGCCCGAAGAGGAACAGCTCCTTGCCCACCGCCCGCACCGCGTCACCGACCTCCTCGAGGCCGCCGAGGTCGAGCGCCTGCCGCGCGGGGCGGCCGGTGATCACCGCGATCGCGGCGACCTCACGGGCGAGGTCGACCAGGACGTCGCTGGCGTCGGGGTGGATGTGGGCCTTCGTCGGGTCGTCCACGATCGGGGCCAGGGTGCCGTCGAAGTCGAGCCCGACGACCGTGTGCTGAGCCACCCGGACCAGGTCCGAGTAGCGATGTTCACCCTCGATCGACGCGAACTGCACCCCTACAGCCAAGCAGATGGGGAACGCTCAGCCCAATGCCCCGGTGAGGATGACGGTGAGGTTCTCGGTGCTCATGTCGCTGTCGGCGTCCGCGGGCAGCACCCGCTGGATGCCGAGGTCGAGCGCCAGCTGGCGGCCCTCGCGCTTCATGCCCTCGGGGTAGTAGACGGTCGTGGCCGGCACGCTGCCGTACCAGTTGTCGGCGACCAGCCCGTTCCAGCCGATCTGGTCGACCTGGGCCAGGACCTCACCGGCGAGCCCGGCGGTGGCCGTGTTGTTGAAGACCGTGACGCCGACCTGGTCCTTCTGGATCGGCGGCTTCGGCTTGCGGGTCGGCTCGTCGGACGGCTCGGAGGCACCGTCAGAGGGTGCGTCCGACTCCTCCTCCGAAGCGGTGCCGCTGGGGGTCGACTCCTGGGAGGTCTGCGTGATCTCGCGCTCGCCGGAGCCGCTGTCGCGGGTGGTGACGAAGGCGATCGCCGCCACCGCCAGCACCACGATGCTGAAGAGCACGACCGGCGAGGGCAGCACGGCGCCTCGCTGGTCCCTGCGCATCGCTCCGCCCCTCACCGGCTCAGATCTCGAAGCCCAGCCGCCGCGCGGACCGCTGGCGCTGGCGCTGCGAGCGGAGCCGGCGCAGCCGGCGGACGAGGAGCGGGTCGGCCTCGAGGGCCTCGGGACGGTCGATGAGGGCGTTGAGGACCTGGTAGTAGCGCGTGGAGCTCATGTCGAACTTGTCGCGGACCGCGGTCTCCTTGGCACCGGCGTACTTCCACCACTGCCGCTCGAACTCGAGGATCTCGCGGTCGCGGTCGCTGAGAGCGGACGGCTCCGAGGCCGCGACGGGTCCGGCTTCGCTGCTCCGCTGGGTCTCCATGCCCTCACTGTAGACGGCGAATCACACGAGTGTCATTCCCACGCCGGAGGTTTCCGGGCGCGTCGGACCGGCTCGGGAGCCGGTTAGGGTCGCCGCGTGAGCCAGAGCACCCTCCGCTGGGGGATCATCGCGCCGGGTGCGATCGCCGGACTGCTGGCGGCCGACCTCGCCCTGGTGCCCGGGGCCGAGATCACCGCCGTCGCGTCCCGCGCCCGCTCCCGCGCGGAGGCGTTCGTGCAGGCGCACGGGCTGCGCGCCAACGCCTACGGCGACTACGGCGCCCTCCTCGCCGACCCCGACGTCGACGTCGTGTACGTCGCCTCGCCCCACGCGCTGCACCTGGAGCAGGCCACGCTCGCCCTCGCCGCCGGCAAGCACGTCCTCTGCGAGAAGCCGCTGACCCTCGACCGCCCGTCGGCCGAGGGCCTGGTGGCGTCGGCGCGCGCGCACGACCGGTTCCTGATGGAGGCAATGTGGAGCGCGTGCAACCCGGTGTGGCGGGACCTTGCCGCGCGCCTGCGGGCGGGCGACTTCGGCACGCCGCACCACCTCGCGGCGGACCTCTCGTTCGCTGCCGGGGTCGGGCCCGAGCACCGGCTCCGCAACCCGGCCCTCGGGGGCGGGGCGCTGCTCGACATCGGCATCTACCCCCTCACCTTCGCCCACGTCATGCTCGGGGAGGCGCTCGAGCTGCGGGCCACGGGCGTGCTCGACGAGGGCGACGGCGGGGTGGACCTCGACGTGGCGGTCGCCGGCCGCTACCCCGGCGACGTGCTGGCGGAGCTCAAGACCAGCCTCACGTCGTACTCCCCCTGCACCGCGACGATCGCGACCGACGAGGGGTGGATCGAGGTCCCGGGCGACTTCCACTTCCCGCCCCACTTCACGTTCCAGCGCAAGGCCTCGCGCACCAGCCCTCCCGAGCCGGTGGTGTTCGAGCCGCCCACCCCGGTCATCGGAGTCGGCTACGGCAACGAGGTCGTGCACGTCGCCGACTGCCTCGCCTCGGGGCTGCGCGAGTCGCCGTGGGTCCCCCACGCGCAGACGCTCACGATCCTCGGGCAGATCGACGACCTGCGCCGGCAGGTCGGCGCGGGCTGAGAGCCCTCACGCGCCCGCCCGCAGGAACTGCAGCACCGCCGAGACCCGCCGGTGGGCGCTGTCGTCGTCGGGTGGCAGGCCGAGCTTGGCGAAGATCCGCTGGGTGTGCTTCTCGACCGCCCCCAGGGTCACCACCAGCGCCTCGGCGACCGACGCGTTGGAGCGCCCCTCCGCCATCAGCGCCAGGACCTCCCGCTCCCGCGGCGTGAGCGCGGCGATCGGGTCGCGCCGGCGCCCCATCAGCTGCTTGACCACCAGCGGGTCCAGCACGGTGCCCCCGCGGGCGACGTCGCCGAGCGCCTCGAGGAACTCCGCCACCTCGCCCACCCGGTCCTTGAGCAGGTAGCCGACCCCGCCCTCGCCGGTCGCGAGCAGGTCGTCGGCGTACGACACCACGACGTACTGCGAGAGCACCATCGTGCGGGCACCCGGCCAGGCCCCGCGCACCTCGACGGCCGCGCGCAGCCCCTCGTCGGTGTGGCTGGGCGGCATCCGGACGTCGACGAGGCCGATGTCGGGGCGGTGCTCGAGCATGGCGGCGACGTACGACGGCCCGTCGGCCACCGAGGCGACCACGTCGTGCCCCGCCTCGGCGAGGAGCAGCTGGAGCCCCTCGCGCAGCAGCACCGAGTCGTCGGCGACGACGATCCGCAGGCTCACGGCGCCGACCTCCCGATCGGGATGCGCGCCCGGACGGTCGTCGGCCCGCCGGCCGGCGAGGTGACGTCCAGGTCGCCGTCGACGGCGGCGACCCGCTGGCCGAGCCCGGCGAGGCCCAGCCCCTTGCCGGGGTGCGCACCGCCGACGCCGTCGTCGGTGACGACCACGTCGAGCGCACCGTCCTGCGCGATGATCGCGACCCGCGCGGCGCGGGCGCCGCTGTGCTTGGCGACGTTGGTGAGCGCCTCGGCGACCACGAAGTAGGCCGCGGTCTCCACGTGCGGGGGCAGCTCCGCCGGCACCTCGACGGTGGTCGTGACGGGGACCGGGCACCCCGCGGCCATCTCCTCCACCGCGGCGGCCAGCCCGCGGTCGACGAGCAGCGGCGGCGCGATCCCGCGGGAGAGGGAGCGCAGCTCCTCCGTCGCCTCCCGCGCCTGGCGCACCGCGTCGTCGATGATCGTCGCCGCCTTCTCCGGGTCTCCCGACACCTGCTGCCGCGCGCGGCCGAGATCCATCGTCAGCCGCACCAGCCGCTGCTGCGGGCCGTCGTGGATGTCGCGCTCCAGGCGGCGGAGCGACTCGGCCTCGGCGAGCCGGGCGGCGTCGCGCGTGCCCGTGACCCGGGCGATCTCCTGCTGCAGGTCGGCGCGGCCGCACAGCATCAGCCAGGCGAGGCCGCTGTGCACCGAGGCCGCCAGCCGTGCGGCGAGGGGCAGGGTCAGGAGCGCGAACGCGCCGATCGCGAGCATGAGGAACGACTCGACGTCGCGGCCCTCACCGAGGCCGATGAGCGAGGCGAGGGTGACGTTGTCGTCGGGGTCGTAGGGGATGAACCGCTGCCAGAACCAGTAGGTGAGGCCTCCGAGCGCCGTCGCCCACCACACCAGGACCAGGATCGAGCCGATCAGCGCGGTCACGAACCCGACGACGCACCACACCACGTCGAGCCACGCCTGGACGTCGCGCAGCGGGAGGAGCATCCGCCTCCAGAAGCCGTCGCCGGGCCGGGGGCAGAGGTACGCCGGGGAGGGCGCCCGCAGGCCGAGCATCCCCCGCATCCGCAGCCGCTCGAAGCGGGCGAACCCGCGGGCGACCTGGACGGCGAGGGAGAGGAGCAGCACGCCCCCGACGACGACGAGCGTGCCGGCCCCGGCGCTGAGCAGCATCACGGCGAGGACGAAGGCCGGCACGGCGAAGAGGAGGGAGGTGAGCGCGTAGCCGCTGTCGAGCAGCACCCGCCGTACGCCGCGCGGAGCAGCGGGAGCAGCGGGAGCGGTGGGCTGCGGGACGGTCATCGCAAGGGTCTCGGTCATGACTCCAGGCTCGCGGGGTGCGGGCACGCGCACGATCCTGCCAGCCCGACACCCGCTGTCGGGCCAGCCCGACAGGCCCACCCACTCACTAAGGTGAAGGCGTGGGCCACGATCTCGTCATCGTCGCGAACCGGCTGCCGGTCGACCGCGTCACCCTGCCGTCCGGGGAGACCTCGTGGCGCCGCTCGCCCGGAGGGCTGGTGGCGGCGATCGAGCCCGTCATGCGCACCCACGGCGGCGGCGTCTGGATCGGCTGGCCGGGCGGCACCGACCAGGACATGAAGCCGTTCGAGGACGAGGGCCTCGAGTTGGTGCCGATGGGGATGACCCCGGAGGAGATCGAGGAGTACTACGAGGGGTTCTCCAACGGCACCCTCTGGCCGCTCTACCACGACGTCGTCGCCAAGCCGGAGTTCCACCGCGAGTGGTGGGACTCCTACCAGAAGGTCAACCGGCGGTTCGCCGAGAAGGCCGCGGAGCTGGCCGCCAAGGGCGCCACGGTCTGGGTGCACGACTACCAGCTGCAGCTGGTCCCGCAGTACCTGCGCGACCTGCGGCCCGACCTCAGGATCGGGTTCTACCTCCACATCCCGTTCCCGCCGGGCGAGCTGTTCCAGCAGCTGCCCTGGCGGCGCCAGATCCTGGAGGGCCTGCTCGGCGCGGACCTGGTCGGCTTCCAGCTGCCGGGCGCGGCGCAGAACTTCATCCGGCTGGTGCGGCAGCGGGTGGGCCACAAGACCCACCGCGACCTCGTCTACCTGCCCGACGGGCGGGCGGTGCGCGCGGCCGCGTTCCCGATCTCGATCGACGCCGCGGGGTTCGAGGAGCTGGCCCGGTCCGACGCGGTCACCGAGCGCGCCAAGGCGATCCGCGAGGCGCTCGGCAACCCGCGGAAGATCTTCCTCGGGATCGACCGCCTCGACTACACCAAGGGGATCTACGCGCGCCTCCGCGCGTTCGGCGAGCTGATCCGTGACGGCCACTTCGACGTCGAGGACGCAGTCTTCGTGCAGGTGGCGGTCCCCTCCCGCGAGCAGGTGGAGCAGTACCGCATCCTGCGTGACGAGATCGACCGGCTGGTCGGGCGGCTCAACGGCGACCTCGGCCGCATCGGCCGTCCGGCGATCAGCTACCTGCACACGTCGTACCCCCGCGAGGAGATGGCGGCGCTCTACCGGGCCGCCGACATCATGGTCGTCACGCCCTACCGCGACGGCATGAACCTGGTCGCGAAGGAGTACGTCGCCTGCCGCGTCGAGGAGGACGGGGCGCTGGTGCTGTCGGAGTTCGCGGGCGCCGCCGACGAGCTGCGGCAGGCGTGGCTGGTGAACCCCTACGACATCAACGGGATGAAGGCCGCGCTGCTCGACGCCTACGCCGCGGAGCCCAAGGAGCTCACCCGGCGGATGCGGGCGATGCGCAAGCAGATCACGCAGCACGATGTGAAGGCCTGGGCCAGCAGCTTCATGACCGAGCTCGAGGACACGTCGGGCAGCGAGCACCAGAAGACGGTCCGGCCCGCGAACCGGTCGTAGCAACCGCCCGCGAGGCGTTAGGTTTCGCCCATGGAACTGGTGCCGCTCCCCAAGGTTCCCAAGGTGCCCGCGATCGGCGCGATCCCCGGGGTGCCCGCGCCCGACCAGGTGGTCGCGGCCGCGAGCAACGTCGCGCACAAGATGCTCTACGGCGGCCTTGCCGACCTGCGGCCGATGCCGCGCACGCTCATCGACGACGGCACCCTGCGCGAGGTCTACCACTACCGGCCCGCGGGCACGGTCAAGGAGACCGGCGACCCGGTGCTGCTCGTCACCCCCCTCGCGGCCCCGGCGATCTGCTACGACCTGCGGCGCGGGTGCTCGCTGGTCGAGCACTTCGTGAGCGGCGGGCGGCCGACCTACCTCGTCGAGTACGGCGAGGTCTCCTTCCGTGACCGCAACCTCGGCGTCGAGCACTGGATCGACGAGGTGGTGCCGAGCGCGATCCGGGCCGTCTCCGAGCACGCCGGCGGACGTCCGGTGCACGTGATCGGCTGGAGCCTGGGCGGGATCTTCGCGCTGCTCACGGCGGCGGACAGCCCGGACCTCCCGATCGCCTCGATGACCGTGGTCGGGTCGCCGATCGACGTGTCCCTCGTCCCGCTGGTGGCGCCGCTGCGGCCGCTGCTCAACTGGTTCAACGGCCGCGGGCCGATCACCAAGGGCTACCAGATGTTCGGTGGTGCGCCGAAGCCGCTGGTGCGGTGGGCGTTCCAGCTGTCGTCGTTCCAGAAGCTGGTCACCAAGCCGCTCGCGATCGCGACCCACCTCGACGACACGGAGTTCCTCGCCCAGGTCGAGGCGGTCGACCGGTTCACCGACAACATGATCGCCTACCCCGGCCGGACGTTCGGGCAGCTCTACCACCGGTTCGCGAAGGGCAACCAGCTCGCCGCGGGGACCTTCGAGCTCGACGACCGCACGATCGACCTCGCGCACGTCAAGGTGCCGGTGCTCGTCTTCGGCGGGTCGACCGACGGGATCGCGCCGGTGGCTGCCGTGCGGGCCGTCGTACCGCTGCTGTCCGGGGCGCCCGAGGTGCGGTTCGAGGTCGTGCCCGGCGGGCACCTCGGCATGCTGACCGGTCGGGCAGCGCGCGGCACGACGTGGGTGGCGATGGACGAGTGGATCTCGCAGTGGTCGACCGAGAGCGAGCCGGCCCAGCGGGACAAGGCCGAGCGGCCTGCGTCGACCCGGATCGGGACCAACAAGAACCGCCGTCACTCCTCGGCGGCGTCCCGCGCGCTCAAGGCCAAGTGACCGTCTCGTTCGCGACGCGGACCTAGTCACAAAGGACTAGGCGGAACCAGCCTCCCGCCCGATCCGCGGGACCGTCCCAGGACCGTAGATTTCTACTTACCGACGCGGGACCACGGCCAGAGGTTGGAGGGAGCCCCCCGGGACAGGCGCCCCACTGGGGCTGCCGCCGGTGGTCCAGCGAGTGCCGTGGTCCGCGTCGGCGCAATGCCGCTGCTTTGCGCATGCGCGATGGCGCCCCTGGGAGGGAGAGGGGCGCCATCGTGCTGTTTTGCGTCAGGCGAGCAGGTCCTCGTAGTCCGGGTGCTTGGCGATCCACTCCTTGATGAAGGGGCAGGTCGCGATGACCTTGTCGCCCGAGAGGCGTACCTCGTCGAGGGCGGCGCGGGCGAGGTTGCTCCCGATCCCCTTGCCCTCGAACTCGTCGCGCACCACCGTGTGGGTGAACTCGATGACGCCGGGGCGGGCGTCGTACTCGGCGAAGCCCGCGAGCCTCCCGTCGTCGGTGCGGATCTCGAAGCGGCTGCGGTCCTCGTTGCGTGACACGGTCGTCTCCATGCCGCACACCGTAGTTCGGGCCCCCATGTCCTAACGTCGGGCCCGTGAGCACGCTGCAGGGCCTGGTGGACAAGGGGTTGATGGCGCCGGACTGGGCCGAGGCCCTGGCACCGGTCGAGGAACGGGTCGCCGAGATGGGGCGCTTCCTGCGCCAGGAGGTGGCCGAGGGTCGCGGCTACCTGCCGGCCGGTGACCGCGTCTTCCGGGCGTTCAGCCGCCCGCTGGCCGACGTACGGGTGCTGATCGTCGGCCAGGACCCCTACCCGCGACCCGCACACCCGATCGGGCTGAGCTTCGCGGTCGAGCGGCACGTGCGTCCGCTCCCGCCCAGCCTGGTGAACATCTACCAGGAGCTCGCGAGCGACCTCGGGATCGCGCCGCCGGAGCACGGCGACCTCACCGCCTGGAGCGACCAGGGCGTGATGCTGCTCAACCGGGTCCTGACCGTGACGCCGCACGCGTCCAACTCGCACCGCGGCAAGGGCTGGGAGCACGTGACCGCGTGCGCCATCCAGGCGCTCGTGCGCCGGGCCGAGGCCGGGGCGCCGCTCGCGGCGATCCTCTGGGGCAGCGACGCCCGGGGCCTCAAGCCCCACCTGGCTCCGATCCCGGTCGTCGAGTCGCCCCACCCGTCCCCGCTGTCGGCCTACCGCGGGTTCTTCGGCTCGCGGCCGTTCAGCCGGGTCAACCAGCTGCTCACCGAGCGCGGCGGTGCCCCGGTCGACTGGACCATCCCGGCGTAGCCAGGTTGCGGAATAAAGTTCAATATTGAACCATTGAGGTCGTCATGAGCACGTCGCACGCCGATCGGATGCCTGCCCTCTACATCGGGCACGGCGCCCCGCCCCTCCTCGACGACCCGGTCTGGTCGGGCGAGCTGGCGGCCTGGGCGCGCGACCTGCCGCGACCGAAGGCGATCCTGATCGTCAGCGCGCACTGGGAGTCGGCGCCGGTCTCGCTCAGCGCCAGCGGCGCTCCGCTGGTCTACGACTTCGGCGGGTTCGACCCGAAGTACTACCGGATGACCTACGAGACGCCCGACGCCACGGCGCTCGCGCAGCGCGTGGCCGCGGTCATGCCCGACACCGAGCCGGTGCACCAGCACGTCTCCCGCGGGCTCGACCACGGCGCCTGGGTGCCGCTGCGGATCATGTACCCCGAGGCGGACATCCCGGTGCTGCAGATGTCGCTGCCCACCCAGGACCCCGAGCGGCTGCTGCGGCTCGGCGAGCGGCTCCGGCCGCTGCGGGAGGAGGGCGTGCTGATCATCGGTTCGGGCTTCCTGACCCACGGGCTGCCCTTCCTCCGGGAGTTCCGGATCGAGGCCGAGGCGCCCGGTTGGTCGCGCGACTTCGACGCCTGGGCCGCCGAGGCGCTGGCCGCGGGCGATGTGGACACCTTGGCGGCGTACGCCTCCAGGGCGCCGGGCATGCCCTACGCCCACCCCACCGTGGAGCACTACACGCCGCTGTTCGTCACCCTCGGCGCCGCCACCGACCCCTCCCAGCCCGGCCGCCAGGTCATCGACGGCTTCTGGATGGGCCTCTCGAAGAGGTCTCTCCAGGTCGCCTGAGGTCGAGTCGGCAGAAGTTCGCACGCGTACGACGCCGAGTCGGCAGAAGTTCGCACGCGTACGACGCCGAGTCGGCAGAAGTTCGCACGCGTACGACGCCTGCCGGCGTCAACTTCTGCCGGCTCGACGCGTTTCAGCTGCGAACTTCTGCCGACTCGGCGCTTCTCAGCTGCGAACTTCTGCCGACTCGGCGAAGGCGAGGACGGAGGCGAGGTCGTAGGTGCCGTGGTCGGTGCCGACGCCCTGGGCGACCTGGGCGGCGGTGGCGCAGCCGAGCCGGGCGGCGGCGGCGAGGTCGTGGCCGAGGGCGACGCCGCGGAGGAAGCCGGCGGAGAACGCGTCGCCGCAGCCGGTGGTGTCGACCACGTCGACGGCGAACGCCGGCACCTCGAGGGTCTCCTCGGCGGTGACGACGAGCGCGCCGCGCGCGCCCTGGGTGACCGCGACACAGCCGGCACCGGCGTCGACGAGAGCGCGGGCGCCGTCCGCGAGGGACGCGGCACCGGTGAAGCCGAGCACCTGCTCGTCGTTGGGCAGCAGGTAGTCCGCGTGCGGGAGGCAGTCCGCGATCCAGGCCAGCATGTCCGGGTCGCCGGGAGCGAGCACGTCGACCGAGGTCGTGCACCCGCGCGCCCGCGCAGCAGCGAGCAGCTCGCCGGCAGCCGGACCGCCGAGGAACTCCGGTCCGCCGAGGTGGACGTGCGTCAGCCCGGGCACCGAGCCGAGGTCGACGTCGTCGAGGGTGAGCGTGCCGTTGGCGCCGACGACGTGCCAGGCGGGCCGGTCGCCGTTGGGCCGCACCGGCAGCACGGAGGCGGAGGTCTGCTGGTCGGAGCGGCGGACCAGCCGACTGGTGTCGAGCCCCTCCCGGCCGAGCAGCGCGAGCAGCGTGTCGCCGACCGGGTCCTCGCCGATCGCGCCGACCGAGTGGACCTCCGCGCCGAGGCGCCGCAGGACCACGCCGGTCCCGCCGGCCGTGCCGGCGGGCGACATCCGGATCGTGTCGACGAGCTGGCCGTCGGAGCCCTCCGGGATCGACTCCACGCGCAGCACGTGGGTGTCGAGGACGTGGACGCCGACGGCGGCGACGGTCATCTGCTCGCTCATGCTGTTCCTTCCGCCGGCCCGACCGGCCGGGTCTTCCCGTAGCTCCGCGTGATTGCGGCCTCGACCACCGCCGCCTGCTGCGCCTCGTCGAGCACGCGCGGGGTCCCGAGCCGGCTGGCGTTGACGAAGAGCCGGGCACACCACTCGAGCAGGAGCGCGCCCTCGACCGCTGCGTCGAGCGAGGCCGCGTGGTTGACCGCGCCGTGGTTGGCCATCAGCGCGGCGCTCCGTCCGGCGAGCGCCTCGCCGACCCCGGCGGCCAGCTCGGCGCTGCCGAAGGTGGCGTACGGCGCCACGCGCACCTCTCCCCCGAGCAGCAGCTGCTGGTAGTGCAGCACGGGCAGCGCGTCGGCCACGCAGGCGACGGCCGTCGCGTAGGGCGCGTGCGTGTGCACGACCGCGCCGGAGCCGGAGGTGGCCAGCACGACGCGGTGGAGCTCGAGCTCGGAGGTCGGCGCGAGCCCACCGGCGACCACGGCGCCCTCCGGGTCGACGACCGTGACCTGGTCAGGCCCGCAGTCGGCGAGGACCACGCCGGTGGCGGTGACGGCCAGCAGGTCGCTGCCCGGCACGCGTGCGCTCACGTTGCCCGCGGTGCCGATCAGCAGCCCCTCGGCCGCCAGGCGCCGGGCCGCGGCGGCGACCGCCTCGCGCGCGGCGGCGGTGTCGGGGGCGGGCACGGGGTGACCCTAGCGGGAGCGGCCCCCGCGGCGTCGTACCTCCGCGCGGAGGCGGACCACCTCGTCCTCGAGCTCGAGGACCCGCCGGATGCCGGCGAGATTGAGGCCCTCGGCCAGGAGGTCGCGGACCCGGTGCAGCCGGTCGATGTCCTGCTGGGAGTAGAGCCGGGTGCCGCCCGCGCTGCGGGCGGGCTCGACCAGGCCGCGCCGCTCGTAGACGCGGAGGTTCTGGATCTCCATCGAGACCAGGTCGGCCGCGACCGAGATGGCGAAGACACCGCGGGACTCCTCGGTCACGTCACACCTCCTGGGTCTTGAATCTCTAGGACAGATTACCTATAACAGACATTACAGATCCATCCCACCGACATCATCCGAGGAGGAAGCCATGTTGCTGCGATCCACCGACCCGTTCCGTGACCTCGACCGCCTGACCCAGCAGCTGCTGGGTTCCGCCTGGGGCACGACCAACAAGCCCGCCGTCATGCCGATGGACGCGTGGCGCGAGGGCGACCGGTTCGTGATCGAGTTCGACCTGCCGGGCGTGAGCCCCGAGAGCATCGACATCGACGTCGAGCGCAACGTCCTCACCGTCAAGGCGGAGCGCGTTCCCGGCAACGGCGACTGGCAGCGGCTCGCGTCCGAGCGCGTCCACGGGCAGTTCAGCCGCCAGCTGGTCCTCGGCGACAACCTCGACCTGGACCGGATCGACGCGTCCTACGACAACGGCGTGCTGCGGCTCGGCGTACCCGTCGCCGAGAAGGCCAAGCCGCGCAAGGTCCAGATCGCCGGCGTCGAGCCCGCGAAGCACACCGAGGCGATCGAAGCCTGAGGGTCAGCGAACCCGCAGCTTCTTCATCAGCTTCAAGGAGCTCAGCATCTGCTTGACGTAGGCGTCGTAGGCCTGACCGGGGCGGGGACCCATGACCTGCTTCTTGAGCACGGCGACGTTCTTGACGTCGGTGTACTTGAGCAGGCCCTGGTCCCCGTGCCGGGCGCCGACGCCGGAGTTCTTCACGCCGCCCGAGGGCGTGCCCTTGGAGGCGTAGGCCGTCGCGAGGCCGTCGTTGATGTTGACGTTGCCGGACTCGATCCGCGCGGCGACCGCCTCGGCCTTCGCGATGTCGCCGCCCCACACCGAGGCGTTGAGGCCGTAGTCGGTGTCGTTGGCGAGCGCGACCGCCTCGTCGACCGTGCGGTAGCGGTGCAGCGCGACGACCGGGCCGAACGTCTCGGTCTGGCCCGCGAGCATGTCCTTGGTGACGCCCTCGAGCACGGTCGGCTCGAAGAACGCCGGCCCGATGTCGGGCCGCTCGCGGCCGCCCGTCAGCACCGTCGCACCCTTCGCGACGGCGTCGGCGACGTGGGAGGCGACCCGGTCCTTGTGGTCGACCGAGACGAGCGAGCCGATCTCCGGGCCGAAGTCGTACGCCGCCCCGATGGCGAGCCCCTCGGCCGCCTTCACGAAGACGTCGCGCAGCTCGTCGTAGCGGGAGTCGGGCAGGTAGATCCGCTCGATGTGCATGCAGATCTGGCCGGTGTTGCCGAAGACGGCGAAGACCGAGGACTTCACCCACTCCTCGACGCCCGCGTCGTCGAGGTCGTCGAGGACGATCATCGGGTTCTTGCCGCCGAGCTCCAGGCAGCAGCCGATCAGGTTGCGGCCCGCCCGCTCGCCGATCACCCGGCCCGTCGCGGTCGAGCCGGTGAACATCACGTAGTCGGCGTTGTCGATCAGCGTCGGCCCGACGTCGGGCCCCTCGCCGCAGACGACCTGGAACAGGCCCTTGGGCAGGCCCGCCTCCTCGAGCAGCGCGATGCCGTGCAGCGGCGACAGGGCGGTCTTGTTGTCCGGCTTCACCACGACGGCGTTGCCGGCCATCAGCGCCGGGATCGCGTCGGACAGACCGGTGGCGAACGGGAAGTTCCAGGGCGCGATGATGCCGACGACGCCCTTGGGGACGTGCACCTCCGTCGAGCTCGACACGAACGGCACCGGTCCGCCGCGCTTCGTCGGCGCGAGCAGCTTGGCCGCACGCTTGAGGTAGTGGCTGATGATCATCGGCGGGTCGCAGGTCTCCTCGATCGCCATCCGCCGGTTCTTGCCGCTCTCGACCTGGATCAGGTCGGCCGTCTTCTGCGCGTTGTCGACGAGCAGCGTGTGGGCGCGGTCGAAGACCTCCAGCCGCTTCTTGACCGGCCACTCCGCCCAGAGCTTCTGCGCGGCGCGGGCCTCGTGGAAGGCGCGCTCGATGTCCGCCGGCGTCGACTGGGGCAGCTCGACGAGCACCTCGCCGGTGTAGACCTCGGTCAGCTTCCAGGTGGCACCGGTCGAGCCGGGCACCCGGGCGACCAGCCGCTCCAGGACGTCGTCGGTGATCCAGGCCGGCCGCTGCAGCGGGGTCGTCGCGCTCATCGGGTCAGGCCCTTCCGAGGATGAAGTCGGTGGCGCGCTCGCCGATCATGTAGCACGGCGCGTTGGTGTTGCCGCCGGTGATCGACGGCATGATCGAGGCGTCGGCGACCCGGAGGCCCTCGATGCCGCGGACCTTGAGGTCCGGCCCGACGACCGCACGGTCGTCCACGCCCATCCGGCAGGTGCCGACGCCGTGGTAGACCGACGTCGAGCGCTGGCGCAGCGCCGCGCGCAGGTCCTGCCCCTTGATGCTGGGATCGGGGTGGATCGCGCCCTTGACGGCGCCCCCGAACGCCGCGGCGCCCATGATCTCGCGGATCATCTCGGTGCCCTCGGCGAGGACCGAGACGTCGTCGGGCTCGCTGAAGTAGCCGTAGTCGATGAGCGGCGCGGCGAGCGGGTCGGCCGACGCGAGGCGCAGCGTGCCGCGGCTGCGCGGGTAGATCAGCGTCGAGAACACCGTCATCGCGGGCCGCGGGTCGACCTCGTGCCGGACCGGGGCGTCCTGGTTGGGCGTCGGGTATGCCCACGGCAGCATGTGGAGCTGCAGGTCGGGCGGGCCGTCGCCGGCGAACGACGTCCGCACGAACCCCACGGACTCGAAGACCGAGTTGGCGAGGAACGACGTGCCGGCGCGCAGCTTCTCCTTGAGCAGGCCGCGCGCGAAGTAGAGCGGCGTGCCCTTGTGCAGCACGGACGGCACGTGGAACGTCAGCGGGTGGAACAGGTGGTCGTGCAGGTTGTCGCCCACCGGGAGGTCGGCGACCACGTCGATGCCGAGGCTGGCCAGGTGGTCGGCGGGGCCGATGCCGGACAGCTGGAGCAGCTGCGGGCTGCCGATGAAGCCGGCGGAGACGATGACCTCCTTGCCGGCCCGGATCAGGCGGCGCGTGGTGGCCTGGGTGCCGGACCGGTCGAGGTCCGCGACCTCGACGCCGGTGGCACGGCCGTTCTCGACGACGATCCGGGTGGCGTGGACCCGGGTCTGCACCTGGAGGTTGGCCCGGTCCTTGTTGAGGTGGTGGACGTAGCCGCGGGCCGAGGAGTAGCGGAGGCCCTCGGCGGCGTTCTGCTGCATCCGCGCGATGCCCTCCTGCTCCGCGGCGTTGTAGTCGTCGAGGATCTTCACGCCGAGGGTGTCGGCCGTGGCCTGGATGAAGGTCTGGGTGATCTCCTGCGGCGACTTGCTGCGGGTGATGCGGATCGGCCCGCCCGCGCCGCGGTAGGCGTTCTCGCCGTCCTCGAAGTCCTCGTAGCGCTTGAACGCCGGGTTGACCTCGTCGGCGCTCCAGCCGGTGTTGCCCTCGGCCGCCCAGGAGTCGTAGTTGGCGCGGTTGCCGCGCACGTAGACCATGCCGTTGACCGAGCTCGAGCCGCCGAGGACCTTGCCGCGCGGCGCCGGCATCCGGCGGCCGTCGAGGTTCTTCTGCGGGACGGAGTAGAAGCCCCAGTCGTTGCGCTTCTTGAGCTTGGGCTCCGCGTGCATCGGGCCGATCATGCCCGGGATCATCGTGAGCATCTGGTCGTCGGACTTGCCGGCCTCGAGCAGGATCACGCTCTCACCCGCCTCAGCGAGCCGGCCGGCGATGATCGATCCGGAGCTTCCGGACCCGACCACCACGTAGTCGGCTTCGTTGCTGTAGGTCGGGCGCTTGGGCATGTTCCATCCTCTTTCGCTGCGGTGCGACCCGCCAACTGTAACGCGTTCTAGTTTTCACCGCCAAGCATCTCGCGCGTCAGCGCGAGATGCGTCTGGCGGGGAGGTCGAGCAAGCCCCGCGCGACGCTCGCGGCGCGCGACGGGGCGCGTCGAGGCACACCGTCCCTGGGAGGATGGCCGGATGCGGATCCTGTCCATCCAGTCCTCGGTGGCCTACGGGCACGTCGGCAACTCCGCGGCGGTCTTCCCGCTGCAGCGGCTCGGGCACGAGGTGTGGCCGGTGCTCACGGTGCACTTCTCCAACCACACCGGGTACGGCGACTGGCGCGGACCTCTGCTCGCGCCCGCGGACGTGCAGGAGGTGATCGCCGGGGTGGAGGACCGCGGCGTGCTCGGTACGGCGGACGCCGTCCTCTCCGGCTACCAGGGCGACCCGGCCGTCGGTGCAGTGATCCTGGACGCGGTCACGCGGGTGAAGGCGCTCAACCCCGACGCCCTCTACTGCTGCGACCCGGTGATGGGCGACGTCGGTCGCGGCATGTTCGTGCGGCCCGGCATCCCCGAGTTCATGCGGGACGAGGTCGTCCCCCGCGCCGACGTGATCACGCCCAACCACTTCGAGCTGGAGTTCCTCGCCGGCCGCGAGGCCCGCACCCCGGAGGACCTGCTGGCCGCGGTCGACGCCGTCCGCGACCACGGGCCGCGCGACGTGCTCGTCACGTCGGTCCTCTACGCCCTTCGAGACGGTCGCGGGGC
The DNA here is from genome assembly GCA_035554955.1 of Nocardioides sp. Classification (GTDB taxonomy): domain Bacteria; phylum Actinomycetota; class Actinomycetes; order Propionibacteriales; family Nocardioidaceae; genus Nocardioides. Next base: position 21,778 of record DATMHR010000017.1, read on the forward strand.
GACCTCCTCAGGGACCGCCGATGTGGAGACGCTCGACATGGTGGCCGTCTCCGACAACGGCGCATGGGCGGTCACCACTCCCCTGCTGCCGATCTCGCCCAACGGCGGCGGCGACATCACGGCCGCCCTCTACCTGGCGCACCTGCTGGAGACCGGCACCCCGGCGCTGGCGCTCGAGCGCACCGCGAGCTCGGTGTTCGCCGTGCTGGAGGAGACGCTGGCGGTCGGCACCCGCGAGCTGCAGATCATCGGCGCCCAGGACGCGATCGCCGCGCCCCCGCAGCGGTTCGAGGCGCGACAGCTCCGCTGAGACCGCGGGTTACCGCGAGCGCGAGGCGCGCTTCGGCGCCGACTGGACGAACCACTGGCGGAAGGACAGCCGCTGCTCGAGGTCGACCCCGCGGTTCGCGGCGGCGTACTCGGCGATGACGCGGTCGAGGTTGCCGCGGTTCCGGCCCTCGACCATCTCCTGGTACATGAGGAAGTTGCGCAGGCTGTAGGTCTTGCCAGCGGACACGAGAGCTCTCCCGAGAAGTTCAAGGATCGTGCGGACCGGGCACATCGTGCCCGATGCCGCGGGCCGACGCCAACCCGGAAGGCTGATTCGACCCGGCTCACCCGAACGGCGACAATGACGCTGGCCCTCGCGGCCGTCGCCGGTGTAGCTCAGTTGGTAGAGCGCCTCTCTTGTAAAGAGGATGTCGCGGGTTCGACTCCTGTCACCGGCTCAGAACGTCAGCACCTGGTCCGCGTCGACCACCCAGCCGGCCAGCTCGTCCATCGTGGACCGGTGGGCCTCCTCGACCAGCATCTCCTTGGTCAGCCCGCGCGCGTCCAGGCAGGTGCCGCAGCAGGCGACGGAGCCGCCGCCGCGCGCGACCGAGCGCAGCATCCGGTCGAGCTTGTAGTAGCCGTCGGGCGTCTGCTGCCCCGCGATCGCGCAGGTCACGGCGTCGCCCATGAGGAAGACGGTGACCTGCACGTCCGGCTTCTTGCCCAGCGCGACGGCCAGGCGCAGGGCGTTGAAGGTCGCGTCGGACCCGTACGCCGGGGTGTTCACCACCATCAGGATCTTGTCCATGCCGCCACGGTCGGCGCGCCGAGCGCCGCGCACCAGGGTCGGAGTCCCCGACGTCCCGGGCCGATGGTCGCTCCGGCCGGGCGGCCGGCGCGCCACACCTCAACCCTCCTTGAAGTACGGCGAACACCACGGCACGCTGTCGGGGTGACCCTCCTGACCATCGGCCAGCTCTCCGAGCGGGCCGGCGTGGCGACCAGCGCGATCCGCTACTACGAGGCCGAGGGCCTGATCCACTCCACCCGGACGGCAGGCAACCAGCGGCGCTACCAGCAGTCCACGCTGCGGCGGGTGGCGTTCATCAAGGCGGCCCAGCGGGTGGGCCTCAGCCTGGAGGAGGTGGGCGAGGCGCTCGCGACCCTGCCGGACAACCGGACCCCGACCAAGTCCGACTGGCACCGGATCAGCCGCGACTGGCGCCCCCGCCTCGACGAGCAGATCCGCCGGATCGAGCTGCTCCGCGCCCGGCTGGACAGCTGCATCGGCTGCGGCTGCCTGAGCATGAAGAGCTGCTGGCTCTCCAACCCCGACGACGTCGCCGCCCAGCGCGGCACGGGCGCCGTGCTGCTCGAGCCGTGACGCGGGGATAGGTTGCAGGGATGGCGCTGCACGTCGTCGCCACGAGACCCGACCCGGACCTGCTCACGCTGCCGTGGGCGACGGCCCTGGCGGAGTGGCCCGAGCCGCCGGTCGTGCGGCTCCCCCGCGGCCTGTCGCGGCACGTAGTGCGGATCGTGCAGGTGCGGCGGCAGATGCTGGCCGTCAAGGAGACCGACGAGCAGATCGCCTTCCGCGAGTACCGGCTGCTGCGCGACCTGCGCCGGATGGGGCTGCCCGCGGTGGCGCCGAAGGGGGTCGTGACGGGCCGCACCGACCGGGACGGCGAGGAGCTGCCGGCGGCGCTGCTGACCGAGCACCTGCACTACTCGATCCCCTACCGCACCCTGTTCCAGAACGGCCTGCCTCCCAGCGAGCTCCCCGCCCTGGTCGACGCGCTGGTGGTCCTCCTCGTCCGGCTGCACCTCGCCGACTTCTACTGGGGCGACGTGTCGCTGTCCAACGTGCTGTTCCGTCGCAGCGCAGGCGGGTTCGCGGCGTACCTCGTCGACGCCGAGACCGGCGAGCTGCAGCCCTCGCTCTCCGACCGGATGCGCGAGCACGACCTCACCGTCGCCGGCGAGAACGTCTTCGCCGAGCTGCTCGACCTCCAGGCGGGTGCCGAGCTCGACCCCGGCGTCCCCGCGACCGACGTCGTCGACCTGCTGCGCGAGCGGTACGACGCCCTGTGGCAGGAGCTCACGGCGGTGGAGGAGTTCGGGCAGGCGGAGATGTGGCGGATCGAGCAGCGGATCGAGCGCCTCAACGACCTCGGCTTCGACGTCGACGAGCTCGACATCGTCACCGACGTGGCGGGCGACCGGGTCCGCATCCAGCCGAAGGTCGTGGAGGCCGGGCACCACCAGCGCGAGCTGCGCGAGCTGACCGGTCTCAGCGTCGAGGACAACCAGGCGCGGCGGCTGCTCAACGACCTCGCCGCGTTCACCGCCCACCACGACCTCGGCGGGCAGGACCGCGCGGTCGTCGCGGCGCGGTGGCTCAACGAGGTCTACGAGCCGCTCGTGGCGATGATCCCGGCCGCGGAGCGCGACAAGCTCCAACCGGCCGAGTTCTTCCACGAGGTGCTCGTGCACCGCTGGTACCTGTCGGAGCAGGCCGGGCACGAGGTCGAGATCTTCCGCACCGCGGCCGACTACATCGAGAACGTCCTGCGGGACCGGCCCGACGAGCTGATCACGCCCTGACCCCAGCGCCCCGCGCGCGCACCGCGTCAATCCCGTGGTCCCGGGTACTGCCCCTGCGCGGGCGGCAGCTCGCGACGAGCCAGGTCGCACCCCGAGCCCCGAGGAGACCAGATGAGCACGACCGTTTCGGACTACCTGCTCCAGCGCCTGCGGGAGTGGGGCGTCGACCACGTCTTCGGCTACCCGGGCGACGGCATCAACGGGATCCTCGGCGCGTTCGGCCGGGCCGACGACCAACCGGCGTTCATCCAGTCGCGGCACGAGGAGATGAGCGCGATGGAGGCGGTCGGCTACGCCAAGTTCGGCGGCGGTGTCGGCGTCTGCATGGCCACCTCGGGTCCGGGCGCGATCCACCTCCTCAACGGCCTGTACGACGCCAAGCTGGACCACGTCCCGGTGGTGGCGATCGTGGGCCAGACCGCCCGGACGGCCCTCGGCGGCGCCTACCAGCAGGAGGTCGACCTGCTGTCGCTGTTCAAGGACGTGGCCAGCGACTACGTGCAGATGGTGACGGTGCCCGAGCAGCTGCCCAACGTGCTGGACCGGGCGGTGCGGGTGGCCCTGACCCGGCGCGCGCCGACGGCGCTGATCATCCCCGCCGACGTCCAGGAGCTCGAGTACACGCCTCCCGGCCACGCGTTCAAGATGGTGCCGTCGAGCCTGGGCATCGACTGGCCGACGGCGGTGCCCGACGACGAGGCGGTGCGGCGCGCCGCGGACGTCCTCAACGCGGGCGCCAAGGTGGCCGTCCTCGTCGGCCAGGGCGCCCGGGGCGCCCGGGGGGAGGTCGAGCAGGTCGCCGACGTGCTCGGCGCGGGGGTGGCCAAGGCGCTGCTCGGCAAGGATGTGCTGAGCGACGAGCTGCCCTACGTGACCGGGTCCATCGGGCTGCTGGGCACGCGGCCGAGCTACGAGATGATGAAGGACTGCGACACCCTCCTCACCGTCGGCTCCAGCTTCCCCTACAGCCAGTTCCTGCCGCCGTTGGACCAGGCCCGCGGCGTGCAGATCGACATCGACGGCGCCCTGATCGGGATGCGCTACCCCTACGAGGTCAACCTCGTCGGCGACGCGGCCGCCACGCTGCGCGCGCTCCTGCCGCTGCTCGAGCGCAAGACCGACCGCTCCTGGCGCGAGCACATCGAGGACCAGGTCTCCTCGTGGTGGGAGACGATGGCGGCCGAGGCCGCGGTCGAGGCGAAGCCGATCAACCCGATGCTGATCTTCAGCGAGCTCTCGAGCCGTCTCCCCGACGATGCGATCGTGGTCGCGGACAGCGGCTCGGCGGCCGACTGGTACGCCCGGCACCTGCGGTTCCGCGGGGACGTCCGCGGTTCACTGTCCGGCACCCTCGCCACGATGGGACCGGGGGTCCCCTACGCGATCGGCGCCAAGTTCGCGCACCCGAGCCGCCCGGCGATCGCGCTCGAGGGCGACGGCGCGATGCAGATGAACGGGCTCGCGGAGCTGTTGTCCGTGGCCCGCTACTGGAAGCAGTGGCGGGACCCGAGGCTCGTGGTCGCCGTGCTCCACAACAACGACCTCAACCAGGTCACCTGGGAGCTGCGGTCGATGGGCGGGGCACCCAAGCTCGCCGAGTCCCAGACGCTGCCGGACGTCTCCTACGCGGGGTTCGCCGAGTCGATCGGCCTGCTGGGCATCACGGTGGCCGACCCCGCGGAGATGGGATCTGCGTGGGAGCGGGCGCTCGCGGCGGACCGGCCGGCCGTGCTCGACGTGCACTGCGACCCCGACGTCCCGCCGATCCCGCCGCACACCACGTTCGAGCAGGCCAAGAACACCGCCGAGGCGCTGCTCAAGGGCGACGAGGACCGCTGGGGCGTGATCAAGGAGGGGGTGAAGACCAAGGCGCAGGAGATCTTCTCGGGCAGATGAGCGCCGGTCAGCCGCGCCGCTCCCGGATGGCCGCGACGAACTCGCGCAGGTCGCCGGCGAGCATCTTGCTCCCGGCCGCCGCAGCGGCGACGCCGTTGACCAGGGTCGGGCTGAGACGGCGGGAGAGCCGCTCCTGGAGCGAGCGCGGCGTGGCGATGTCGTCGAAGGAGCCGTGGGCCCCGAAGTCCTTGCCGTCCGCGCCGTCGGCCGGCTCCCACAGGTTGCCTCCGGACACGCGGCGCAGGCCGCGGGCGGAGGTCTGCTGGGAGCGGTAGCCGGTGCGCGCGAGGTAGTGGTCGAGGACGGCCGGCGCGACCCGGTTGCCGATGATCGTCGCCGCCGCACTCGCGCCGACGATGTACTCGCGCCGGTGCGGGTGCGCGGCGGCGTAGGCGATCTGCCGCGCCGCGACCTCCGGCTGGAAGATCGGCGGGACCGGCTGGGGGTGCTTCGGGAGCCGGCTGAGCACCCAGTCGAACTGCGGGGTGTTGACCGCCGGCAGCTGCACCATCGTGACCCGCACCTTGCTGCCGTCGTGCAGCAGCTCGCAGCGCACCGACTCGGAGAAACCCTGGATCGCGTGCTTCGCCCCGCAGTAGGCCGCCTGCAGCGGGATGCCGCGGTAGGCCAGCGCCGACCCGACCTGGACCACCGCTCCCCGGTCGCGCGGCAGCATCCGGTCCAGCGCCGCGCGGGTGCCGTGCACGACACCGAGGTAGGTCACCTCGGTCGTGCGGTGGAACTCCTCGGCGGTGGTCTCGAGGAACGGCGCGAACACCGCGGAGAAGGCGTTGTTGACCCACACGTCGATCGGCCCGAGCTCGGCCTCCACGCGGTCGGCGGCGGCCTCCACCTTCTCGTGGTCGGCCACGTCGGTGGGGACGGCCAGTGCCACCCCGCCCGCCTCCTCGACCTCCTGCGCGGCGCCGTCGAGGCCCCGCTCGCCGCGGGCGAGCAGCGCGACCCTGGCGCCACGGCGGGCGAACTCCACCGCCGTCGCCCGGCCCACGCCCGCGCTCGCCCCTGTCACCACGACCACCTGTCCGTCCATGGCCCTTCAGTGCCCGATCGCGGCGATCTCCTACGGGTCTCGTGACGGTCGCTGCGCGACCTCCTCGACCACCGACCGATGACTACGCTCGCCCCGTGGACCTCCCCGTGATGCCGCCTGTGCTGCCGATGCTCGCGAAGGCCGTCAGCGGCGTGCCCGACCCGGAGAAGCACGGCGGCCTCAGCTTCGAGCCGAAGTGGGACGGCTTCCGGTGCATCGTGTTCAAGGACGACGACGAGGTGGAGCTCGCCAGCCGCAACACCAAGCCGCTCACGCGCTACTTCCCCGAGCTGGTCGAGGCGGCGCGCCGACAGCTCCCCCACCGGTGCGTGCTCGACGGCGAGATCTTCGTGGCGCTGCCGACCGACGGCCGCGACCGGCTCCAGTTCGAGATCCTCCAGGAGCGGATCCACCCGGCGGCGAGCCGGATCAAGCTGCTGTCCGAGCAGACCCCGGCCAGCTTCGTCGCGTTCGACCTGCTCGCGCTCGACGACACGTCGTACGTCGACCGCCCCTTCTCCGAGCGGAGGGCGGCCCTCGCGGACGCGCTCGCCGGGCTGCCGCCGGAGGGTCCGTGCCACCTGACCCGCACCAGCACCGACCCGGCGGTCGCCGAGGAGTGGTTCCACACCTTCGAGGGCGCCGGGCTCGACGGCGTGGTGGCCAAGCCGCTGGGAGCGCCCTACCAGCCCAACCAGCGCACGATGCTCAAGATCAAGCACGAGCGCACTGCCGACGTGGTGCTGGCCGGCTACCGCGAGCACAAGACGAGCACGCCGGACCACCCGCTGATCGGCAGCCTGCTGCTCGGGCTCTACGACGGCGGCGAGCTCCAGCACGTCGGGGTCTCGGCGAGCTTCACCGACCAGCGACGCGCCGAGCTGTGGCAGGAGCTGCAGCCGCTGGTGTGCCCGATCGAGGAGCACCCGTGGGGTCGCTGGTTTCGAGACGCCTCGTCCCTCGGCTCCTCAACCTCCGGCGAGTGGGCGGTCGCCAACCCGGGCCGGCAGCCCGGCACGCAGAGCCGGTGGAGCCAGGGCAAGGACCTCTCCTTCACGCCGCTGCGGCCCGAGCGGGTCCTCGAGGTGAAGTACGACGCCATGGAGGGCCGGCGGTTCCGCCACACCGCCCACTTCAAGCGGTGGCGCGAGGACCGCGACCCCGAGTCGTGCGGCTACGACCAGCTGGAGCAGCCGGTCAGCTACGACCTGGGGGATGTGCTCGGCGGGTGAGGGCCGGGCGGTAGATACTGGGTCCATGAGCACCGAGATCCGCGAGCGCTACGACGTCGTCCTCCTCGTCGAGCAGTCGCTGAGCGACGAGGACGCCCGCCAGGTGCGGTCGCTGCACGAGGGCCTCGACGCGCAGGTGGTCTACCACCTGCTGCTGCCGATGGCCGACGCCGCGGCCGCCGTCGAGGCCTCCCTCGGTGCGATGGGCGGCGTCGACATGATGGCCACCCCGATGACGCCGAGCCCCGACGACATCGAGGCCCTGCGCGAGGAGAACCAGGAGCAGGCCGAGCGCGAGCTCGCCAGCACCGTCAAGGCGCTCGAGGCCGCCGGCGCGACGATCGGCAGCTCGCGCACCGTCGCCGGGCCGGCGGTGGACGCGCTGATCGAGACGGTCAAGGAGCAGGGCGGCCAGGAGGCCATCGTGCTGACCCGGCCGCACGTGGTCGCCGAGTTCTTCCACGTCGACTGGACCTCGCGCGCCCGCCGCAAGCTCGGCGTGCCCGTGCTGCACCTGCTGGAGCACGAGAACTTCGACGAGCAGGCCGGCGGCGGCGAGGGCGTCACCGGGATCTAGGCCGGCTGGGCCCGGATCAGGTCCGGGCGACGACGGCGACCTCGCACATCCGGGCGAGGTCGTCACGGACCGCAGGGTCCAGCGCGGGGTTCATCTCGGACACCATCAGCTGCACGGCGCACCGGACGGCGCGACCGCGGTGCTCGATGGCGAGCTCGAGGCAGTCCTCGACCAGCCCGGCGCACAGGTCGACGAGGACGTCCCGCTCGACCGGCCGCAGGTCGGGCAGGGTCCACAGCGCCTCGTAGAGACGCACCTCCAGGAATTCGACTGCCATGCCCGCTCAACGACCCGTCGATCGCCGCGGTTACGAGAGCTCGACCACGATGTCGAGGTGGCCGGCGTGCCGTGCGTACTCCGCGAGCACGTGGAAGCAGACCCACTCCAGCGTCGGCGGGTCGTCCGCGAACCGGCCGCCGACGGCACCGGTCGCGTCGAGGGGGTACGTCGCCAGCACCTCGCGGGTGCGGGCACCGACGGCATCGAGCCGCTCGGCGAGCTGCTCGGCGGTCACGCCGTCCGCGACGACCCAGCGGGCGGCCGGGCGCACCTCGTCGGAGTCGTCGGAGCGCCACGGCTCCTCGACGTTCCAGTCGCCCCACGGGTCGTCCACCGGCTCACCGAGGAAGCCCCACACGAGCCACCGCTGCTCCATGTGCAGCACGTGGGACAGGAGCTCCAGCGGGCTCCAGCCGGACGGCACGAGGGTCGTGCGCTGCTGCTGCGGCGTGAGCGACAGCACCCCGTCGGCGACCTCGGCCCGGACCCAGTCCAGGTAGTCCGACCAGCGTCGCGCCCCGGCGGCCCCCGACTTCGCGGGCTCCCCTCCGTTGCGTGCCATCCGCTGGTCCTCGGTCACCGGTCACCGATCCGGTTGCCGTCCTCGTCCCAGTGCTCGGCGACCTTCTTGCTCGGCTGCACCCGCGGCGGCTCGCCCGGCATCTTCGGGTAGTCCGGAGGGAAGCTCAGCTCCCCCTCTCCGCGGTCGACCTGCTCCTCCCAGAGCGCCAGCAGCGGGTCGAGCGAGAAGGCCTCGTCGTCGATGCCCGCCCACGGGTCCCCGTCGACGAGGCGCTCGGGCACGGTGAAGAGGTTGAACTCGCGCGGGTCGGTGACGTCGGCGAGCTCCTCCCAGCTCATCGGGGTCGAGACGGGGGCGCCGGGGATCGGGCGCAGGGAGTAGGCCGAGGCGATCGTCCGGTCCCGGTTGTTCTGGTTGTAGTCCACGAAGACCCGCTCGCCGCGCTCCTCCTTCCACCACGCCGTCGTGACCTGCTCGTCGCGCCGCGCGAGCTCGCGGCCGAAGCCGATCGCGGCGTGCCGGAGGTCCTCGAACGTCCAGCGCGGCTCGATGCGGACGTAGACGTGGACGCCCCGGTTGCCCGACGTCTTCGGGAAACCGCGCAGGCCGAGCTCCTCGAGCAGCTCCCTGGCCACGTCCGCCACGCGGACCGCGTCGCCGAACCCGGTGCCGGGCTGCGGGTCGAGGTCGATCCGCAGCTCGTCGGGATGATCGACGTCGGCGCGGCGCACCGGCCACGGGTGGAAGACGATCGTGCCCATCTGGGCGCACCAGACCGGCACGGCGATCTCGGTCGGGCAGATCTCGTCGGCGGTGCGCCCGGACGGGAACGCGACCTGGACCGACTCCAGGTAGTCGGGCGCGCCCTTGGGCACCCGCTTCTGGTAGAACGCCTCGGCGTCGCGGTCGGTCGGACCGGTCGCCAGCTTGAAGCCCTCCCGTACGCCGGACGGCCACCTCTCCAGCGCGGTGGGGCGGTCACGCAGCGCGCGCATCAACCCGTCGGCCACGCTCACGACGTACTCGGCCACCATCAGCTTGGTGACCTCGGGCGTCCGCTCGGTCGCCTCGTAGATGACCCGGTCCGGGCTGGACACGCGCACCGACCGGTCCCCTGCCTGCACCTCCGCCGCCGCGGTCTTCGCCATGGCCCGAGGCTAACGAACAGACCGGCGGCGGTCGCGACGCGCGAACGCCGCCGATCACCGATGGGGCGCGCCGACGACGGCGAGCTCGCCCATGCCGACGTAGGTGCAACCGAGGAAGTCGCCGCCGAAGGCACCGTCCGGGTCGCAGGCCTGCTCGTAGGTCCAGGTCCCCATACCGAAAGCGGCGAGAGCGTCGGACATCTGGTCGCCGAGCACGGTGAGTCGGACGAACCTGGTGCTCGTCGCCGGCGCCGCCAGCTGCACCCGGTTGAAGTGGCCTCGGTCGTCGAAGCCCAGGTGGCCCTCCTTGACGGTCGCCCAGGTCGTGCCATCGGTGGAGACCTCGACCCGGTAGTCCCCGAGTGCCGAGTCCCAGTCGAGCCCGCACCCAGCATCGGGGTAGATCTCGACCGCAGCGACGTCGACCGCCTGAGGCAGCTCGATCTCGACGGACTTGGGCGTGAACGTCTGGCTCGGGCTGTCGTCCTGGTCGCCCGTGTTGGTCAGCCACCCGTCCAGCCCGGACTGGTCGATCACGTCGCCCGGTCCGCAGTCGGGCGCCCAGTCCGGGCCGTCGAACGCGACGACGTGGCCGCCACCGACCGCCGCAGCCCAGTCGCGGTCCACCTGGATGCTCAGCACGGAATCGTCATCCGCAGCGACCGAGACGGTCGAGTCGACCGGAAGGTAGCCCACCGCCTCGGTCCGCACCTTGGCGTAGGTCCCGGCGGGCACGCCGACGCCAGCACCGATCGCGTAGCGGCCGGACCCGTCCGTCACCGCCGAGTACTGGTCGCCCGGCACCGCGATCGTCACCGTGGCACCGGCGAGCGGATCACCGGTCTGGCCGTCGGTGACGACGCCACTGACCGTTCCGACCCCGGCCGAGGTGGGAGGGGGGACGTTGAAGTCTTCCGCCGGGGCGATGTCCGACGGTCCCGCGCTCCCGGCGTAGAAGCCCATCCCCCTCCTGGCGAACAGGCGCCACAGCCGGTCGAGGTGCCGTCCGCCGAACCCGGCGACGTCGGCCTGGAGGATCGCGTTGCGAGCCTCGAGGTAGGAGGGCTGGGCCGGGGCGTAGGAGACCCCGCGGGTGACGAGGGTGTCCGCCAGTCGCGGTCCGAGCGCCGTGCGGAGGTCCCACAGCGTCTCGGACCAGACCTCACTCGCGCTGTGCACCTCCCAGCGCTTCCAGACGTCGACCATGTGGCCGTAGGTGTAGCCGCCCGGCTCCCAGCCGGGCAGTGCCTTGTCGATCCAGTTCACGCAGTCGCTGCTGGTGCTGTCCACCGGACAGTCGATCGGGACGTTCCGTAGGGTCCGCATCTCGTCGCCGGCGGAGTTCTTCATGACGTTGACGAGGTACGGCGCGAGCACCACCTCACCGTCCACGTCGGTGTCGTGCACCAGTCCGTGCCCCGCGAGGTAGTCGAGCGCGTAGTAGTCGGACCACCCCTCGGAGAGTGCGGCCGACTGCTGATCGTCGAGCTGCTCGTTGCCGGCGGCGTCCACGGCGAGCCTGCTCGTGAGCCCGTGGGTGTACTCATGGGTCACCATGCTCGCGTCGAGCGCGGCGCTGGTCGGGGTGAAGTGCGGATATCCCACCGGCACGGTGAAGGCGGCGTACGTCCACTGATAGAGCGCCATCGTCGGCGATGCGCCGTCGGGCGGAGTGTCCATCCAGGCGTTGTTCGTGGGTCCGGGCACGCCCGAGCCGTCGACGTCGGCGCCGTAGAGGACGAGCTGGTGCAGCCGGTCACCCCCGGACCGCTCGAAGCTGCCCGCTTCCGGCGTGAACCTGATCGCAGGACTGCGGCGCAGGTAGTCGTGGTAGGCGTTGACGAGGTAGAACGCGTTGGTGGCGACGGCATTGCGGTTCGCCCGCCACGAGTACGGCTCGCTCTCGTCGTAGGTGCACGGGAAGGCTGCTCCGCAGATCGGCGCCGAGTCGAACGTGTGCAAGCGGAACCCGGCCGCTCCGTTCGCACCCGGTACTCGCGTGCGTTCGCCCGCGTCGAGCCGCTCCGACGCGTCGGTGTCGGCCCACGTGGTGACCGCGGGACCGGAGAGGTAGGTCGCTCTCTCGTCGAGCCAGCCCTTCCTGATCAGGTTCACCCGGACCGGCGCGCCGCCGAGGGGCTGGCCGGGAGAGTTCCGGTAGACGAGCGCCGTGCCGACATCCACCGGGTCGCGCTCCGACGAGGCGGCCGACTCGGGCGGCGCGAGGTAGTCGCGGGACGTCGAGGCGCGCAGCAACGTGCGGCCTGACACCGCGTCGACCACGTGTCTCCACCCTCCGTCGCTCGTGTGCAGGTAGGTCGACCATGCCGGGCGAAGGCCGTCGGCACCGAAGAACCACACCTTGCTCGCCGTGTCCCCGTTGGTCCAGGTGGTCGTCGCGGCCGCGCCGGTCGTGACCGAGGCCACGCGCGCGACGTAGGGCTCGACAGCAACGTCGTCGCCCGCTGTCGAACGCGCCGCCGCTGCGTCGATCGAGAACCGGGGCGCCGCTTCGACTCGGTCGGCCAGTCCACTGACGGGTGATCCCGCCACCTGGAGCACCCGGCCGTCGCGACCGACGCGGACGATGAGCCCGTTGCCGTAGAGCGGCGTCCCGTCGGCCACCTGGGTCCACGAGAGGTTGCGCACGCCCAGGTTGTCGACATAGTCGCGGTTGAAGCTGAGAGTCGCGAGATCCGCGTCGGTGAGGCCGAGCAGCGCGGCGTGCGCGCGCACGAACCGGAGGGCGACAGATACAGGGGCACGGTCCGACGGGCCTGACAGATAGCCGTCCAGGCGAGCGAGCAGGCGGATCGTGCCGGTGAGCGAGTCGTAGTCGACGACCGCTCGAGAACCGAGGCCGGCGGCGAACCGCGACTCCGACGCGATCCGCTGATCGGCGAGCCGGGCGGACACCCGTGCTGCCCGCGCGGGCGCCAACTGACGGGTGTCGACCCAGTCCGGCCGCTGTGCGGCACCGCTCGGGCCTGCCGCCGGCATATCGCCGCCACCGGCAGCCTTCGCCGGGGACAACACTGTCGCTCCGAGCACCGTGCACACCAGGGCGCAGGTGGTGCCCGCCGCCGCCACGATCCGGGGGGAGCCTCGCATGGCCGGTCCTCTGAATGGGAGTGCGCGCCATGGGTCCCGGGCCCCCTGGAGCCGAGATCCGAAAGTACGCGCTTCCGAGCTCGGCGTCCATCGGTCGTATCAGGGCGCGGTCGGAGCCGCTCCGTCCCCCGAGGACCTTCCTCGCTCGGAACCCCTTGAGGAGATGTGACCCCATGGCTCCACCGACCCACCACCCCACGAGCCGGCACCGGCTGCTCCGAAGCTGTCTGCTCCTGCTCCTCGCAGGCAGCACCCTCACCGTCGCCCTGGGCACCTCGCCCGCCCACGGCGTGAACCCCACCAACGTCCGCGTCGTGGTCGAGCGCGTCGAGGAGCGCGGCTGCACCGACACCTTCGACGGGTCGGACTTCTACTCGCGGATCACCATCGACGGCCACGCCACCGACTTCGGCGAGATCGAGGACGAGGACGAGATCTCACCCAACTGGGTCGCCGAGCAGTCCGTGGACGCCGACGTCACGACCTCGGTGCCGGTCGTCGTCAAGATCTCCGACTCCGACGGCTTCCTCAACTTCAGCGACGACGAGTGCGACCTGACGGCCGGGCCCGGCAACGACCTGCACCTGACCGTCGACCTCGCCGCCGTGGCGGGCTGCACCGTCTCCGGTGACGTCTCCGGCGCCTGCGACTCCACGTTCACCACGACGGGCGGCGGCGACGAGAGCGTCTTCGTGCGGTTCCGGGTCGAGGTCGACCAGGACCCGGTCACCCAGCCCCCGGACAAGACCGTCGTGCGCTGCCTGCAGTCGCCGCTGTGGCCGCAGCCCGGCGACGACGTGACGATCACGGCCGAGGCGCTCGACCCGGCCCTGCACGTCGGGGACACGGTGCAGGACACCTCCACCGGCGCCGGACCGCCGCTGGTCGACCGCACCGTGACGGCGGACCGGCTCGAGATCTGGGTCGACGACAAGAGCGGTCCGGACCAGGTCGTCAACACCGCCAAGACCGCGACGTACACGATCCACAACGTGGCGGCGGGTGACCTCGTCTACTCGTGCAAGGCCGTCGTCGGCGACCACGAGAGCTTCACCGGCTGGCGCCGAATGCGCGTCGGGGCACCGGCGTCCGGCTCGGCCATCCCGGTGCTCATGACCGGCGGCCGCGCCAACCGGGTCGACATCGTGCTCGTCCCGGACGGGGACGACTACACCGGCCCGGGCGACGCCGCCTTCGAGACGGCCGCGGCCAACGTGATCAAGGGCGCCTACTTCGGGGAGGGCTACTTCCTGGAGCGTCAGCAGGGCTTCAACTTCTGGATCGCCGACAAGACCGGCGACTCCGAGGTCCCGAAGGCGGGCGGTGGCGTCGACTGCAGCCCGCAGGGCCCCAGCGACTGGGCGACCGCCTACACCTGGGCCGACACCGGCGCGATCCTGCACGCCAACAACTTCCGCGACTGCGCGTCCAACGGCCTGTTCACCAGCGAGCCGACGTCGCTCGGGACGGTGCTGCACGAGACCGGCCACGCGCCGTTCGGGCTGACCGACGAATACTGCTGCGACGGCGGCTACTGGGAGAACCGGCCCAACCCGACGCTGTTCGACACCCAGGCCGAGTGCCAGGCCGACGCCCCGAGCCTCGGTCGCGTGGCGGGCGACTGCCGCTCGATCACCGACACCCGGCCCGACCCGGACAAGACCTGGTGGACGTCGGAGCCGACGCCCAACGACCTCATGAACGGTGACCGGACACCACCCCAGGCCGGCGACATGCGTCGCATCGACTGGTACCTGTCCGAGTGCCTCGACGGAAAGTGCTGAGGAGGCACGACCATGACCAGACACAGCAAGCAGATCCTGCTCGGCGGCGTGGCCGTCGCCGCGGTCGCGACCGCCGTGGCGTTCGGGACCTCCAGCGGCAGCGCCCAGCCGTTCTCCGACACCGACCCGGCGACCGCGCCGATCCCGGCCTACGACTACGACGACCCGGCGCGGTCGTTCGTGGTGCAGGCCGACTTCACGGCCGACCACGCGACGGTCACCGACGTCACGGTCGGGATGGGACGGTCCCGGTCCCACCTGGGCGACCCGGCGCAGCTCGAGCTGCGGCTCCGCGACGCCGGCGACCAGGTGCTCCAGCGGATCGACAGCCGGGACCCGCGCTGGGTCCTCCAGGAGACCGCGGGAGGCGGCGAGCAGCAGGTGGTCCGGCCCGGGCCCGGCATCCTCGTCACCCCGTTCGACGCCGACGCGGAGTCGATGGTCGTCTTCGACAACGACGCCGGGCAGGTCCTGACGACGGTCGACCTCGCGCCCGCCATCCGGGACTACTGCCTCGACCACCCCGACGACGCGCAGTGCGTCGAGGCGGACCTCGCGGTGCAGTCGACGACGGCGACGGGAGACACGTTCAGCGTGGTCGGCGCGACCACCCCGCTGCACGTGGCCACGACGGTCGCGAACCTCGGCCCCGACGGCCCGGTGGACGCGACCGTCACCGAGCAGGTCTCCGTCCCGCAGGGCGTGACGGTCACGCCGGCCGACGGCACCTGGCACGCCGCGGGACTCGCCGTCGGGACGCCGCAGGAGCACTCATCGACGTACGACGTGACGTGCACGGAGCCGGGCAGCCACACGGTCACCGTGACGTCGACGATCGCGGCCGACCGCGCCAAGGTCGCGGACCCGGTGGCGGGCAACGACACGGGCACGACGCAGCTGACCATCGACTGCGCCGTGCCGGTCGCGCTCGACGTCAAGCCCGGCACCGACCCCAACCCGGTCAACGTCCGGGAGGCGATCATCCCCATGGCGGTGCTCACGACGAGCGCCGGCGAGCGGGGCCTCCCCGTGGCGTTCGATGCCACCCGGATCCGGGCGGCCAGCGTGCGGATCGGCAACCGGGCCGACCTGGTCGGCTCGAACGCCGGCGTGCCGGAGAGCCACGGCAGGGTCCACCTCGAGGACGTCGACCGCGACGGCGACACCGACGGCGTGCTGCACGCCGCCGGTCGGCAGATCCCGGTCACGACGAGCACGACCGAGCTCTGCGTCCGCGGCACGACGTCCGACGGGCTGAGCTTCTTCGGGTGCGACCACGTGGTGGTGGTGCCCTGACGGTCAGGACCTGGCAGGCGGGCGGCCCGGCACCACGCCGGGCCGCTCGTCGCGTCAGGCCTGCGGTCGGCGCACGCCGTCGCGGGTGGGGAGACCCGCGGCCCGCCAGGCGGCGAAGCCGCCCACGACGTCGGTCGCCTGCCAGACGCCCAGCCGCTGCAGGGTGTCCGCGGCCAGCGAGGAGGCGTAGCCCTCCTGGCACAGCACGATCACGCGCCGGTCGTAGCCCGCCTCGGGGAGGCGGGCCTCGCTGCGCGGGTCGAGCCGCCACTCCAGGACGTTGCGCTCCACGACCAGCACCGGGAGGGCGGGATCCACCTCCCCCTCGGCGGCGCGCTGGGCGGCCGGGCGGATGTCCACGAGGATCGCCCGCCCCTCGGCGATCGCGCGGTGGGCGGCGGCGACGCTGAGCCGGTGCAGGCGGCTGCGGGCGTCCGCGACCAGCGCGTCGACGCCGTCGTAGGTCGCGGGGCGCGCGACCTCGGTCACCAGGTCTCCCCCGCGCTCTCGACACCCAGCGCCTCGAGCCGGTCGCCGTGGAAGCGGAACCGGGTCATCGTGGTGAGCCGGGGCGAGTACCCGTGCAGCGACAGAGCCGGGACCGCGCCCTCGTTGCGTACGTCGTGCGCGTGGCCGGCCGGGAAGTCCCGACCTCCGCCGTCCCGGTGGCTGACCAGCTGGAGCCCGCCGGGGAACGTGTGCTCGGTGAGCTCCCCGTCCAGGACCACGAACGCGCCGCTCGCCGGGCCGTGGTCGTGCCAGTCGGTGCGGGCTCCTGGGGGCCAGCCGATCAGCCACAGCTCCAGGTCGTCGTCGGCGCCGAGCCGGAGCCAGGTGCGCTCATCGGCGGCCGGGTCGAGAAGGTCGAGCAGCGCGGGGTCGGCCGCGCGGGCGCGGACCCGGTCGAGCAGGTTGGGTGCGGCGAGGATCGTCATCGGGGGTTCCTCCGGGGGATCGGTCGAGCTTTAGACCCTATATCCTAGAGACTTACTCGACTTAAATCCCGGACCGAAGCCCGACGCGTCACCGCCGGGCGAGAGGAACTTCCGATCAGTCCGCCTGGTCGGCGGGTGGTTCCTGAGGAGGTTGCGCAGCAACCGTCTCGAAGGGCTCCAGCGTCAGGCTGATCGAGTTGATGCAGTAGCGGTCGCCGGTCGGCGTGCCGTAGCCGTCGGGGAAGACGTGGCCCAGGTGCGAACCGCA
Source organism: Nocardioides sp. (assembly GCA_035554955.1). GTDB lineage: Bacteria > Actinomycetota > Actinomycetes > Propionibacteriales > Nocardioidaceae > Nocardioides. The sequence goes on from DATMHR010000017.1 coordinate 38,758, forward strand.
GTTGGCGCAGCGGACCTCGGTGCGGACCATGCCGTGGGACTTGTCCTCGATGTACTCGATCGTGTCGCTGATCGGCTGGTAGAAGCTCGGCCAGCCACAGCCGGAGTGGAACTTCGTGTCGGACTCGAACAGCTTGGCCTGGCAGGCCTTGCAGCGGTAGACACCCTTGGTCTCGGTGTCGGTGTACTCGCCGGTGAAGGCGCGCTCGGTGCCGGCCTGGCGCAGGACGGCGTACTCCTCCGGGGAGAGCTCGGTGCGCCACTCCTCGTCGGACTTGTCGACGTTGTAGGTCATGGAACCGAGGCTACCCAGCCCCCGGCAGCGGGCACAGGCCGTCAAGCCCGGGTCGTGAAGCCCAGCGAGGGCCAGGGACCGCGCTGAGCTTCACGACTACGCGGCGCGGGGCACGCCGAGGGCCAGCAGGTCGCTCGCGACCTGGTCCGGTTCGTCGCGCAGCTCCCGGCTGGTGCAACGGACGACGAGTCGGCGCGGATCGGTCAGCCCTCGCTGCCGGGCGATGTCCTCCTCCCAATGGCCGACCTCCATGTGGAACGCTCCGTCGACCTCCAGGACGAGCGTCCGGCCGTCCGCCAGGACCCACTCGCAGTCGGTGAACCGGAAGCGACCGTGGGCATCCCGCCGCCGAACCTGGCGGCGCGGCGGCACCAAGCCGAACGAGCCGCACATCCGTCCGATGTCGATCTCGGCCAGCGACTGCGCGCCACCGGCGATGTCCGCCAGGGTGCGCTCGATGAGCTTCGTGCGACGGAGCGGCGCCAGACGACCGACCCACTGCGCCAGCAGCTCCGGGGTGCTGAGCCGTTGCTGCACCACCGCGGCGAGCACACCCTGCGCGGTCCGCTCCGAGCGGTCGGCGGCGGCGAACATCAGGACCGCCGGCTCCAACCGACAGCACGCCGGACGAATTGTGCGCAACCGCATCGGCTCCAGGTCGCGGCGGCTGCGGACGAACCTGATCCCGTCGACGTGCGACGGGAGACCCCGGCCGTAGGGGACCAGCACCGTGACGTCGTCGCGCTGCCAGTTGCGGAGGCCCAACCGCTCCGCTGCCGTCAGGCCACCGAGCAGTGATCCATCGCCCGCGTGCAGCACACCGAGCCACAGGAGCTGCTCACGGGTCAGTGCGCCGGTCGTCGTCGTGACGACGGTCGGCGTCAGCTGCTGCCAACGCTCGGTCTGCACCCGGTGCGACACCGTCCATCGGCGGACGCCGACCACCTCGAGCTGGGCACGCGTGATCAAGCCGGCCTGGGAGGCCGCGATCTTTCGCCAGTCGCGCACGGGCACAGGCTGCCCGGGCGTCGCCGGTCACGCGGGCCTCCTCCACAGGACCGAGGTCGTGAAGCTCAGCGAGGGCCATAGGCCTCGCTCAGCTTCACAACGCGACTACTAGGGAAGGCGCTCTGCGAGGTCGGCCACGTCCACCCGGGCGCCGGTGTAGAACGGCACCTCCTCGCGCACGTGGCGCCGCGTCTCGGAGCCGCGCAGGTGGCGCATCAGGTCGACGATCCGGGTGAGGTCGTCGGCCTCGAAGGCGAGGATCCACTCGTAGTCGCCCAGCGCGAAGCTCGGGACCGTGTTGGCGCGGACGTCGGGGTAGCCGCGCGCCATCTGGCCGTGCTCGGCCAGCAGCCGGCGCCGCTCGGCGTCCTCGAGGAGGTACCACTCGTAGGACCGCACGAACGGGTAGACCGCGACGTAGTCGTGCACCCGCTCGTCGGCGAGGAACGCCGGCAGGTGGCTGCGGTTGAACTCCGCAGGACGGTGCAGCGCCATCTGCGACCACACCGGGGTGAGCCGGGTGCCGAGGCCGGTGCGGCGCAGGCGGTGGTACGCCGACTGCAGCTCGTCGCTCGACCGGGCGTGCGACCAGACCATCAGGTCGGCGTCGGCGCGCAGGCCGGCCACGTCGTAGATCCCGCGGACGACGATGTCCTCGTCGGCCAGCTCGGCGACGAGCTGCTCGACCTCGGCCGCGTCCTCCTTGCGGGCGGTCTCGTCGGCACCGTAGGGACGGTCGACCCGGAAGACCGACCACATGGTGAAGCGGACGAGCTCGTTCAGCTCGTTGATCTTCGCGGCGTTGCTCTTGATCTCGGCCTGCGGGTCGTTCATGTCCTCCATTGTGACCCGCCCTCACGAACGACCGAAGCCGGCCTCCCGTGCCTTGACGATCGCGTCGGCGCGGCCGGTCGCGTGCAGCTTGGCGTAGATCGCGGAGACGGTGTTGCGGACGGTCTTGTTGGAGACGTAGAGCTCGCCGGCGATGTCCTCGTTGGACCGGCCCGACGCGATCATCTCCAGCACCGACCGCTCCCGCTCGGTGAGGTCGGGGAACGGCTCCTCGTCCGCGGCCGGCCGCGCGGCCGCCCCGGCGAAGAACGCCGCGACCTTGGCGGCCAGGCTCGCACCGAACACCATCCCGCCGGCGGCGGCGGTGCGGACGGCGTGCTGCACCTCCTCGGCCCCGGAGCCCTTGAGCAGGTAGCCGCGGGCACCGGCGCGCATGGCGCCCAGGACCGTGTCGTCGTCCTCGTTCATGGTCAGCATGACCACCCGCAGGTCGGGGTCGCGACCGGTGAGGAACCGGGTCGCCTCGATCCCGTCGAGGTGGGGCATCTGGATGTCCATGACCACCACGTCGGGCTGCGTCTCCCCCACGACGTGCACCGCCTCGCGGCCGTCGGCGGCCGCCCCGACGACCTCGATCCCGTCGAGCGCGCCCAGCAGGGCGACCAGCCCGTCGCGGACGATCTGGTGGTCGTCGACGACCACCACCCGGATGTCGCTCATGACTCGCTCCTCGCAGGGGTTCTCAGGGGCAGGCGGGCCCGGACGACGGTGCCGCCCGCCACCGGGCAGGTGACCTCAGCCGAGCCGCCGAGCTCGGCAGCGCGCTCGCGCAGGCCGACCAGGCCGACCCCGGCCTGGCGGTCGGCGTCGATGCCGACGCCGTCGTCGGCGACCTCGACGGTGAGCTCGTGGTCGGCGAGCTCGAGCCGGAGCCGGGCCCCGGTGGCGCCGGCGTGCCGGGCGACGTTGGTGAGCGCCTCGCCGACGATGCGGAACGCGGCGACCTCGACCGCCGCGGGCAGCCGGCCGTCGAGCCCGTCGGGCTCGACCACGACCTCCAGGGGGACCTCCAGCCGGTCCGCCTGCTGGCGCAGCGCGCCGACCAGGCCGCGGTCGTCGAGGGCGGGCGGGCGCAGGTCGTGCACGAGCCGGCGTACGTCGGCCACGACCCCCTGCACGTGCTCGCTGATCGCGGCGAGCTGCTCCTTGGCCCGGGCCGGATCGCCGTCGACCGTCATCCGCGCGGCGTCGAGCTGGAAGACCACCCCGCTGAGCGCGGGGCCCAGCCCGTCGTGCAGGTCGCGGCGGATCCGCCGACGCTCCTCCTCGCGGGCCGTGACCAGCCGCTCGCGGCTCTCCTGGACCTCCTCGGCCAGCCGGCTGGTCCGGGCCGCGGTCGCCGCCTGGCGGACCAGGTCGCCGAGCAGTCGCTCGTCGCGGGCGGTGAGCCGGCTGCGCATGCCGCGGGCCGGGAGCACCAGGCGGCCGACCTCCGCCTCCCGGTAGGTGATCGGCAGCACCCGCACGGCCGGCGGGCGCTCGCCGTAGGTCGCCAGCAGCTTCTCGCCCGCGCCGCGGTCGACCTCCACGCCGACGTACCGCACCCCGAACGCGGTCGCGACCGCCTGGGCCACCGCCGCGAGCTGCTCGGGGCCCTCGTCGGTCGTCTCGAGCGTGGAGGCGAGACCGGCGACGGCGTCGTAGCGCTCCTGGCGGCGGCCGACGAGCAGCCGCTGCACCAGCCGCGCGAGCCGCAGCCGCAGCGGCCCGTAGAGCACGACCGAGAGCAGGAGGACGGTCAGCACGACCTGGCGCTGGTGCAGCGCGTCGCCGAGCAGGGCGTCGAGCACCGCGATCACGGCCACGTCGGCCGCGAGGATCGTGGCGGCGAGCGCGGTCCACACGACGGTGCGGACGAGCAGGTCGTCGATCGCCAGCAGCTCGGGCCGCACGATGCCGACCGTCATCGCGACGGCGGGCAGCACCATCACGACGAACAGCGCGGCGTCGTTGACGTGGGACACCTCGAGGCCGGCCGAGATCGTGATGACGAGCGCCATCGCCACGACGCTCCAGGCCAACCAGCGCATCCGGTCGCGCTCGAGGCCCTGCGAGCGCCGGTAGCGGACGACGACCGTCATCATGGCGACGAGCAGCCCGACCACCGAGATCAGCAGGCAGACCGGCGCGGCGACCGACGTCACCGGGTCGGGGATCGGGATCGACCCCGCGTCGAGGTCGACGCCCGGCGGCAGCGCCATCTCGGGGGTGTCCCGCGCCGGCGAGACCACCACGCCGGTCGCGGCCACCGCCATCCCGATCGTGGCCACCCAGCTGAGCACCCGCCACCGCCCCGGCAGGTACCGGCCGTCGGGGAAGAGCATCAGGAGCAGGGCCAGGCTCAGCGGGAGGTAGGACCCGACCCGGTTGAAGAACCAGAGCGCCAGGTTGCTGCCCGCGAGTGCGTGGTCGCTGGTGATCGCGTAGCGGACGTAGGTCTGGCTGAGCCCGTCCAGCGACCAGAACAGCCCCAGCCAGGCCATCCCCCAGCCGAAGCCCTGGCCGGGACGGCTGACCAGGATCACCGCCGCGAGGCCGGTCAGGACCGCGCCGAGCAGGGTGTACGTCGACCCCCAGCCCTGCGCGAGCTCGGCTCCCGGTCCCACGGTCTCGGCGGCGACGTCGAGCCACAGCGACAGCCCGAGGATCGCGACCCCGAGCACGACCAGGACCCCGACCGCCACACGGGCGGCCGGGGTCCGGCGGTGGACCTGCAGGGGGGTCAGATCCGACACCGGGACATTCTGGTGCGGACCGCCTTCCTGCGTGGCGGTTTCGAGGATCACCGGGCTCCGCGGAAGGCCCGGTCGCCGGCGGTGAAGCCGATCGCCGTCACCAGCACGAGCAGGGCGCCGAACATGCCGGAGATGTACTCGAGCGGCGAGACCCCGAACAGGGCGGTGAGGCCGCCGAGCACGAGGCCGACGCGACCGATCCAGCGGGGCACGCCGCCCTGCTTGGCGATCGCGAAGAGAGCCAGGCCGGACAGGCCCGCGAGCACCCAGAGCCACGGGATGGTGCCGATCCAGTGGTTGTAGTGCGCGACGTTGTAGTCGTCGACGGCGTCCTGGTCGAAGCTCAGCGACATCATGAACTCGGTGTCGAGGCCCGCGCCCAGCACGGACACGACGGCGGTGCCGAGGAGGCCGGCGAGGGCGACCACGGTCGAGGTGGTCACCCCGACCGCCGCCTTGAGCCGGCCGAACAGGCCGGCCGCGAACACGACCATCAGCAGCGCGCCGAGCATCGTGATCGAGTGGAACGCGAACATCCAGGGCGCCTGGTCGGCGATCTTGTCGGCGATCTTGTCCGGCTGGCCGACCAGGTCCCGGTCGTAGACGCCGTTGACCATCGACGAGGTGACGATGGTGCCGATGCCGGCGAGACCGGCGCCGATGCCGGCGAGGGCCCAGCGACGGTCGGCGCCGGCGGCCGCGGGAGCGGCGCCGCCGGTGGCCGGGAGGTCGGCCCGGACCGGGTTGTGGGTGGTGATCTGGGTGGTCATCGCGGGGTCCTTTCGGGGGTTCGTGGTGCGATGACCCGAGGTTGGCGGGCGGGGTGTCCCGCGGGGCAGGGACAGGAGGGCACACCTCCCGGGACAGGCTCCGCTCAGCGGGCGAGGTCGGCGACGGCCCGGTGGGCCGAGGCGATGCAGACCGCGATGCCGACCCCGTCGTACGCCGCCCCGCAGACCGCCAGCCCGGGGACCCTCGCCACGGCGGCCCGGATCCGCTGGACCCGGTCGAGGTGCCCGACCGCGTACTGCGGCAGGCCGCCGCCCCAGCGCTGGACCACGGCGTCGACCGGCTTCGCGGTGAGTCCGGTGGCCTCGGTCAGCTCGGCGAGCGAGATCGCGACGAGCTCCTCGTCGGGCACCTGGAGGACCTGCTCCTCCCCCACCCGCCCGAGCGAGGTCCGCAGCAGGAGCAGGTCGCCCTCGGGGGTGCCGGCGCCCGCGGCGCGGACCCAGTCCCACTTGGCGAAGGAGAACGTCGACGCCTTGACGCGGCGCCCGTCCACCGGCGGCACCAGGAAGCCGGACGCACCGACGTCGATCGCTGCACCTGCTTCGTCGGCACGGAACGCGAGGGTGACCACCGCGCTGGAGGCGTAGCGGAGGTCGCGCAGCTCGGCCGCCGCGTCGGGCGCCAGGTCGGCCAGCAGCCGCGCGGTCGGCGCAGCCGGCGTGGCCAGCACGACCACGTCCGCGGTCTCGGGCCCGTCGTCGGTGTCGACCGCGAACCCGTCGTCGGTGCGCACCAGTGCGCGCACCGTGGACGCGTGGCGGATCGTGGCCCGGCCGCTCGCGGTCAGCTCGTCGGCCATCCGCTCGGGCAGCTGCCACATGCCGCCCGCGATGCCGGCGAACACCGGCGCCTGCGCCGTGCTCGGCGCCGAGAAGGCCGCTCCCTGCGCGGTGATCGAGCCCTTCCGCGCCAGGGCGAGCAGCTGCGGCATGGCGACCTGCACGCTGATCCGGCGCGCGTCGCCGGCGTACACGCCACCCAGGAGGGGCTCCACCAGGCGGTCGGTGACCTCGGGGCCGTAGCGCTGGTCGACCAGCTCGCCGACCGCGACGTCGTCGGCGACGTCGCTGGCCGGGAGGTCGGGCTCCTGGCGCGCCCGGGCGACGCCCTCGTCGGAGAGCACGCCGCTCGCGGCCAGGCCGTCGAGGTCCAGCGGCGCCCCCATCAGGGTGCGCGGGAGCGGGTGGAGGCCCCCGCGGGTCCAGATCCGGGAGGTCGCGGTCGTCGGGTGCACGACGGGGATGCCGAGCTCGGCCGCCAGCCCGATGCCCTCGGGCCTGCGGTTGACCATCGCCTCGGCGCCGACGTCGACGACGACACCGGCCACCTCGCCGCCCCGGATCTTCCCGCCGACCCGGTCGGTCGCCTCGAGCAGGAGGACGTCGTACCCGCGCGCGACGAGGTCGCGGGCCGCGGTCAGCCCGCTGATCCCGCCTCCGACGACGATCGCGCGCACGGCCCCAGCGTCTCAGATGGCCCGCAGCGGGCAATGATGGGGCCATGACCTCACCCGGAGCGCGGCTCGCGGTCCTCATCGACGCCGACAACACCTCGCCCAAGTACGTCGACGCGCTGCTCGACGAGCTGGCGAAGTACGGCGTCGCCACCGTGAAGCGGGCGTACGGCGACTGGACCACGCCACAGCTCGGCGGCTGGAAGACCCAGCTCAACCGGCACGCGATCGCCCCGGTGCAGCAGTTCTCCTACACGACCGGCAAGAACTCCACGGACTCCGCGCTGATCATCGACGCGATGGACCTGCTCTACTCCGGCAACCTCGACGCCTTCGCGCTGGTGTCGAGCGACAGCGACTTCACCCGGCTCGCGACCCGGATCCGCGAGTCGGGCAAGACGGTCTACGGCCTGGGCCTGCGCAAGACCCCGTCCTCGCTGGTCGCGGCATGCGACAAGTTCGTCTACCTCGAGGTGCTCGGCGACGAGCCCGACGACGAGGACGAGGTCGAGCCGCTCCCCGAGCTCGAGCCGCTGCTGCGCCGGGCGATCGACTCGACGTCGCAGGACGACGGCTGGGCGCACCTCGGCGCGATCGGCACCTTCCTGTCCTCGGCCAACACCTCGTTCGACCCGCGCAACTACGGCTTCTCCAAGCTGATCTCGCTCGCCCAGGCGCAGAGCTACCTCGAGGTCGACACCTCGACCGGCACGCCGCGCGCGCGGCTGCGGACGGCGACCCAGCGGCGGCGGCGGTCGTCGAGCGGCCGGGCCGCCGAGGGCGGTTCGGCGAAAAAGGCAGCACCGGCCGAGAAGGCCGCACCGGCGAAGAAGACGACGTCGGCCAAGAAGGCGGCCGCGGGTCAGTCCTCGGGCCGGTAGCGCACCGGCCCCTCCCGCTCGAGCCGCTCGCGCTGCGGCACCACCGTGTAGCGCGGGTCGCGGGCGGACTGCTGCCCGGCCTCGAAGACACCGAAACGCGTGCACCACGAGCCCGCGAGCAGGGCGGCACCGGAGACGACGGCGGCGGTCCTGCTGCGGCCGGCGAGCAGGGTGCCCGCGGCACCGGCGACCGTCAGCACCTTCGCGGCCCGCATCAGCCGGCCGGCCTTGCCCTGGTGCAGCGGCTCGGCCGTGAGGCCCATCGAGCGCTCCATCCGGTGCTCCATGAGCAGGTCGAGCGCCGCTCCACCGACGGCGAGGCGGCGAGCGGGGCCGTTCTCCGCGAGCGGCGCGGTGACCAGGGCGAGGCCGGACGCGGCGGCCGCCGCCGAGCCGACGAAGACGAACGGCAGCTCGCGGTAGGCCGCGTGCCACGACGGCGTCGAGGTGTCGGCCAGGAGCACGGCGGTGTAGGAGGCGACCGGCGGCGCGAACAGCGCCGCCACCAGCCCGGCGGGACGCGTCAGTGCCGCGACCCGCACCGGGCCGACGTGGGCACCGGGCGCGAGGATCTCGACCACCTCGCCCGCGGCCGCGGCCCCGCAGAAGGGGCCGTACGCCGAGAGGATCCACGTCCCGACCGACATCGGCGAGGTCAGCTTGGCCACCCGCAGCATGTTGAGGAAGCGGGACGGCTTGCCGAGGTCGCGGACCAGGGCGCCCATCGAGAACGTGAGCGCGCCGAGCGCCGCCAGCCGTCCGGAGCGCCGGAGTGCCGGACGGTCGGTGAGGTCGGCGCCCGCGGCCAGCAGCGAGGAGCCGGCGGCGAGGCCGCCGGCGAAGAGGTACGCCGGGATCTCGCCCTTCCACGGCGACGGCTTCACCACGGGCCGGCCGTAGTAGGAGGTGAACTCGGCCGGCGGCACCATCGACCGCTCGGCGCCCCGACCCCCCGCCCGACCGCCGCCCCGGCGCGCCCCCCAGGCGCCCGGGACGGCGGTGGTCTGGGACCGGACGCCCTCGCGGCCACCGCGGCCGACGGCGTTGTCCGGCGTCATCGCCGCCTACCCAGGCTTGTACTGAGGAGCCGAGGGACGAGGCGTCTCGAAGTGAAGGAGATCGCCGCGCCGGCCATCAGCGTGGCGGCGGCGAGCGTGGCGCGGCGGAACATCTGCGGCAGGTCGCGGGTCGGCACGACCGGGTCCGGCGGCAGGCCGTAGACCTCCGGCTCGTCGAGCAGCAGGAAGAACGCGCCCGCGCCGCCGACGCCGTCCTCCGGGTCGTTGCCGTAGAGCCGGGCGTCCATGATCCCGGCCTCGTGCATCTGCGCCACGCGTCGGTTCGCGCGCTCGCGGAGCTCGTCGATGTCGCCGAACTGGATCGACTGGGTGGGGCACGACTTCGCGCAGGCAGGCGTCTCGCCCGCGCCGAGCCGGTCGTAGCAGAGCGTGCACTTCTGGGCGATCCCGACGTTCTTGGCACCCTCAGGGGCCGTGCGCCGCTCGATCACGCCGTAGGGGCAGGCCGGCACGCAGTAGCCGCAGCCGTTGCACACGTCGTCCTGCACGACGACCGTCCCGAACTCGGTGCGCACCAGGGCCCCGGTCGGGCACACGTCCAGGCAGCCGGCGTGGGTGCAGTGCTTGCAGACGTCGCTGGACATCAGCCAGCGGAAGTCCGCGGCGGGGGTGTCGGCGGCGGGGGTGTCGTCCTGGCGGTGCCCGGGCATGCCCAGGTCGACGGGCGCCGTACGTCGCGCCGGCTGCTCGATGAACGCGACGTGCCGCCACTGGTTGGCGTTGAGCGAGTGGCTGTTGTCGTAGGAGGAGCCGAGCATGTCGAAGTGGTCGGCGGGGACGTCGTTCCACTCCTTGCACGCCACCTCGCAGGCCTTGCAGCCGATGCAGATGCTGGTGTCGGTGAAGAAGCCCTTCCGCTTCGGCTTGTCCTCGCCGTAGCCCGCGTCGGCGGCGGGGTCCAGCGGTCCCCACAGGTCGTTGTCCCTGAACAGGCTGGTCATGCGCCGTCTCCCGTCCCTGAGTCCTCCTGGTCACCGCTGGGCAGACCCGCCCCGCGAGGCTCGTGGTCGGCGCCCGCGCGGCGTACGTAGTCGGCGACGAGGTCGCGCAGCGCCGGACCCGTCGGCCGGCGTCCGGGACGGACGTCGCACGTGCCCACCTTCGACTCCTGGATCAGCACGTTGGGGTCGAGCGAGATCCCGAGCAGGTCGTTGGCCGAGTCGCCGGTGACCAGCCCGCTCTCGCCCCAGTGGTAGGGCACCCAGACCTGGTGGATCGTCCGCCCGTCCACCCGGAGCGGGGTCAGCCGCTCGGTCACCAGCACCCGCGCCTCGATCGCCGAGCGCGAGGTGACGAGCGTTGCCCAGCCGCCGTGCTCGAGACCGCGCTCCCGGGCGAGCTCCGGCGAGACCTCGACGAACATCTCGGGCTGGAGCTCGGCGAGACGGTGGACGAACCGGCTCATGCCGCCGGCCGTGTGGTGCTCGGTCAGCCGGCTGGTCGTGAAGACGTAGGGGAAGACCTCGCTGTGCTCCTGCGGCGGCGAGGGGTTCATCGGGTTGTCGTCGCGGTGGTACTCCAGCCGCGCCGGGTTGGCCTGCTGCCCGTGCAGCGGGTTGCGGAACGGCGACTCGACCGGCTCGTAGTGGGTGGGCAGCGGCCCGTCGACCAGGCCCTGCGGCACGAACAGCGAGCCCTTGCCGTCCCCCTGCATCACGAACGGGTCGTCGCCGGCCAGCCCGGCCACCCCGTCCGCACCGTCGGGGGGCACGTAGCCGGGCGGCTTGTCCTTCTCGCAGTCCGGTACGTCGTGCCCGGTCCACCGGCCGGACTCCTCGTCCCACCACACGTAGGCCTTGCGCTCGCTCCAGGGCCGCCCCTCCGGGTCGGCGGACGCGCGGTTGTAGAGGAGACGCCGGTTGGCCGGCCAGGCCCAGCCCCACTCCGGGGCGACGTACCCCTGCTCCTGGCGGGGCTTGCGCCGGCGGGCCTGGTTGACGCCGTCGGCGTAGACGCCGGTGTAGATCCAGCAGCCACCGAGCGTGGACCCGTCGTCCTTCATCTCGGTGTACGACGAGAGCGGCCTGCCGGTCGCGACCTCGTAGCCGTTGATCTCCTTCAGCACGGCCTCGGCGCTCGGCTCGGCGAGCGGGCCGTGCGTCGGGTAGTCCCAGGTGAGCTCCTGGACCGGGCGGTCGCGCTCGTCGGCGGAGCCGGCCAGCCGCTCCCGCACCATCCGGCCCAGGTGGTAGAAGAACCACAGCTCGGAGCGGCAGTCGCCGGGCGGCTCGACCGCCTTGTCGCGCCACTGCAGCATCCGCTGGGTCTGGGTGAACGACCCCTCCTTCTCCACGTGCGAGGCCGCCGGGAGCAGGAAGACCTCGGTGCGGCAGGTCTCCGGGTCGATCTCGCCGGACGCCACCTCCGGGGAGTTCTTCCAGAAGGTCGCGCTCTCGATCTCGAACAGGTCGCGCACCACGAGCCAGTCGAGGTTGGCCATGCCGAGCCGCTGGGCGCGCCCGTGCGCCGAGCCGACGGCCGGGTTCTGGCCGAGCAGGAAGTAGCCCTTCACCTTCCCGTCGATCATGTCGAGCACGGTGCGGTAGGTGCCGTGGTCGCCGTTGATGCGCGGCAGGTGGTCGAAGCAGAAGTCGTTCTCGGGTGTCGCGTGCTCACCCCAGTAGGCCTTGAGCAGGTTGACGCTGTAGGCGCCCGCGGCGGCCCAGAACCCCTTCGCGCCGGGCTTGCGGGTGGCGTCGACCCACTCCTCCAGCGAGCCGTGCTCCGCGGCGTTCGGCATCGGCAGGTAGCCCGGGAGGATGTTGAAGAGGGTCGGGATGTCGGTCGAGCCCTGGATGCTGGCGTGGCCGCGCAGCGCCATGATCCCGCCGCCGGGGCGGCCCATGTTGCCGAGGAGCAGCTGGAGGATCGCGCCGGTGCGGATGTACTGCACGCCGACGCTGTGCTGGGTCCAGCCGACGCTGTAGACCAGCGCGGTGGTGCGGTCGCGGCCCGAGCTCTCGGCCCAGGCGCGGCAGACCTCGAGGAACTGCTCCTCGGTCACCCCGCAGGTGCGGGCGACAGCCTCCGGCGTGTAGCGGGCGAAGTGCCGCTTGAGGACCTGGAAGACGCACCGCGGGTGCTCCAGGCTCTCGTCGCGGGGCGGGTCGCCGTGCACGCTCACGCCGTGCGTCTCGTGCTGCAGGGCGTTGGCCGTGTCGCGCTGCATCTCGTGGTCCTGCCGCTCGGAGCCGGACTGCTCGCTGCCGGCGTACTGCCAGGACGACGGGTCGTAGGTGCGGCTCTCGGGGTCGAACCCGGAGAAGAGGCCGTCGAGGTCCTCGGTGTCGAGGAAGTCCTCGCTGAGGATCGTCGCCGCGTTGGTGTAGCGCACGACGTACTCACGGAACTCGAGGCCGTTGGCCAGCACGTAGTTGACGATCCCGCCGAGGAACGCGATGTCGGTGCCCGCACGCAGCGGGACGTAGGTGTCGGCGAGCGCGCTGGTGCGGGTGAACCGCGGATCGACGTGGATCACCTTCGCGCCGCGCGCCTTGGCCTCCATCACCCACTGGAACCCGACCGGGTGCGCCTCGGCCATGTTGGAGCCCTGGATGACGATGCAGTCGGCGTTGGAGAGGTCCTGGAGGAATCCCGTGGCGCCGCCCCGCCCGAACGAGGTCCCCAGACCGGGGACCGTGGCGGAGTGTCAAATGCGGGCCTGGTTCTCGATCTGGATCGCGCCCATCGCGGTGAAGAGCTTCTTGATGAGGTAGTTCTCCTCGTTGTCGAGGGTGGCGCCGCCGAGGCTGGCGATGCCCATGGTCCGGCGCAGCCGCCGGCCCTTCTCGTCGAGGTCCTGCCAGCCGTCGCGGCGCGCCTTGACGACGCGGTCGGCGATCATCTCCATCGCGGTGCCGAGCTCGAGGTCCTGCCAGTCGGTGGCGTACGGCGGCCGGTACTTGACCTTGGTCAGCCGCAGGGGGCTGGTGACCAGGTTCTTGCTGGCCGCGCCCTTGGGGCACAGCCGGCCCCGGTTGACCGGGCTGTCGGGGTTGCCCTCGATCTGGACGACGCGGTCGTCCTTGACGTAGACGTCCTGCGCGCAGCCGACGGCGCAGTAGGGGCAGACGCTCTTGACGACGCGGTCGGCGGTCGCGGTGCGCGCGGTGGTCTCGTCGGTGCGGGGCGAGCGCGCGGCGGTGCCGCGGCCGAGCGGGTCCTTCCCGGTGAGCTGCCGCACCACGGGCCAGGACAGGAACGTCGCCACGAGATCCACCACCTCCTGTGGGTCGGACACTACCCCCGGGCGGGAAGCTCAGACCTGCACCGACGCGGCCGGGTCAGCGGACGACGAGGGCGTGGTCGCCGGAGGCGACCAGCTCGCCGACGACGGGGTGGCCGGGCAGCTCGCCGGCGACGAGGAGGCCGCCGGAGGTCTGGGCGTCCGCGAGGAGCAGGAGCTCGTCGTCGCCGACGTGGGCGTCGAGGTGCGGGCGGACCCAGTCGAGGTTGCGCCGGCTGCCGCCGGGCACGAACCCGTCGCGCAGCGCCTCCCGCGCGCCCTCGACGTAGGGCACGGCGCCGGCGTCGAGGACGGCGGTCACCCGACTGGCCCGGCACATCTTGTAGAGGTGCCCGAGCAGGCCGAAGCCGGTCACGTCGGTGGCGGCCCGGTGACCGGCGGCCAACGCCGCCCGGGACGCATCGCGGTTGAGCGTCGTCATCACCGCGACCGCCTCCGCGAACCGCTCCCCCGTCGCCTTGTGCCGGTTGTTGAGCACGCCGAGCCCGAGCGGCTTGGTCAGGGTCAGCGGCGTGCCCGGCACGGCGGCGTCGTTGCGCAGCAGCCGGTCGGGGTCGGCGGTCCCGGTGACCGCGAGCCCGTACTTGGGCTCGGGGTCGTCGATGCTGTGCCCGCCCGCGAGGTGGCACTGCGCCGCGGCACAGACCTCGGCGCCGCCGCGCAGGACCTCGCCGGCGACCTCGAACGGGATCCGGTCGCGCGGCCACGCCAGCAGGTTGAGCGCGACCAGCGGCTCGCCGCCCATCGCGTAGACGTCGGAGAGCGCGTTGGCCGCGGCGATCCGGCCCCAGTCGAAGGGGTCGTCGACGACCGGGGTGAAGAAGTCGGTGGTCGCCACGACCGCTCGGCCGCCCTCGATGCGCACGACCGCCGCGTCGTCGCCGTGCTCGGTGCCGACGAGGAGGTCGCCGCGACCCGGGTTGCTCGGCAGCCCTGCCAGCACGCGCTCGAGTTCTCCCGGGGGGACCTTGCAGGCGCAGCCGCCGCCGGCGGCGTACTGGGTGAGGCGCAGCGACGGGACGGCGTGGACGACCATGTCGCCACGCTACTTCCGGGCTGCTGGCGGAGGCGGACGGGAATCGAACCCGCCTGGCCGAGGTGCTCGGCCACAACGGTTTTGAGGACCGCGCCCGTCACCAGACGAGGTACGCCTCCCCGCGGCAGCGCGGTCACCGTAGCAACCGGGCGCGACCGGGTCTGCGCCAGAATGCAGCAGGCACCCGAGGAGGCCCGATGGACGGCACGGCGCAGGACCCGAGGCGCGCGACGCCGCGGACCGACCGGGTGCTCGCCGACCCCCGGCTGCGGGAGGCGGCCGACCGGCTCGGCGCCCGCCTGGTCAAGGAGGTCGTGCTCGCCACGCTCGACCGGTGCCGGGCGGGCGCGCTGGCGCCGGAGGAGGTCGCCGACGCGGCGGTCGCCGCGCTGCCCTCCGGCGCGACCGGTCTTCGGCGGGTCCTCAACGCGACCGGGGTCGTGGTGCACACGAACCTGGGCCGGGCCCCGCTGTCGGCGGCCGCCGTCGAGGCGCTCGCGGTCGCGGCCGGTGCCACCGACGTCGAGCTGGACCTGGCGACCGGCCAGCGGGGCCGCCGCGGCCGGTCCGCGCTCGCCGCGCTCGCGGAATCGGTGCCCGGGGCCGGGGGCGTGCACGTCGTCAACAACGGCGCCGCGGCCCTGGCGCTGGTGACCTGCGCGCTCGCGCGGGGACGCGAGGTCGTCGTCGCCCGCGGCGAGCTCGTGGAGATCGGCGACGGCTTCCGGATCCCGGACCTGCTCGAGTCGGTGGGCGCGCGGCTCCGCGAGGTCGGTACGACGAACCGGGTGCGGCTGGCCGACTACGCCGCCGCGATCGGCGACGAGACCGCTTTCGTGCTCAAGGTCCACCCGTCCAACTTCCGGGTCACCGGGTTCACGTCGAGCGTCTCCGTGGAGGAGCTCGCCGGGCTGCCCCGGCCGGTCGTGGTCGACATCGGCTCGGGCCTGCTGGCGCCGCACCCGCGGCTCCCGGAGGAGCCCGACGCGGCGAGCGTGCTGCGCGCCGGCGCCGACCTGGTGACGGCGTCGGGCGACAAGCTGCTCGGCGGCCCGCAGTGCGGCCTGCTCCTCGGCGAGGCCGGGCTGGTCGACAGCCTGCGGCGCCACCCGTTCGCCCGGGCGCTGCGGGTCGACAAGCTGACCCTGGCCGCGCTCGAGGCGACCCTGCGCGGGCCCGAGCCGCCGGTGGCCGCGGCGCTCGGTGCCGATCCGGCGGGCCTGCGGGCGCGGGCGGAGCAGGTCGCGGCCGCGGTGGGCGACCTGGTCCCTGCTGCCGTCGTGGCGTCGGTGGCCGCCGTCGGCGGCGGGGGGGCGCCGGGGGTCGAGCTGCCCAGCGCGGCGGTCTCCCTGCCGGAGGCGCTCGCCGCCCGGTTGCGGTCCGACGACCTGCTGCCCGTGGTCGGCCGGGTGGAGGGCGGCCGGCTGCTGCTCGACCTGGTGGCGGTCGCACCCGTCGACGACGCAGCGCTGGTGGCCGCCGTCCGCCGCGCGGCCGGGGCGGGCTGAGACCGTGCAGGTCGTCGCGACGGCCGGCCACGTGGACCACGGCAAGTCGACGCTGGTGGCGGCGCTGACCGGCATGCAGCCCGACCGGCTGGCCGAGGAGCGGCGGCGTGGCCTGTCGATCGAGCTCGGCTACGTCTGGACCGAGCTGCCCGAGGCGGGTCAGGTCGCGTTCGTCGACGTGCCCGGCCACGAGCGGTTCGTGTCGACGATGCTCGCCGGCGTCGGCCCGGTGCCGGCGACGCTGCTCGTCGTGGCCGCCGACGACCCGTGGATGCCGCAGGCGGCCGAGCACCTGGCCGCGCTGGACGCGCTCGGCGTGCGGCACGGCGTCGTCGCGGTGAGCCGCAGCGACCTCGCCGACCCCGGACCGATGGCGGCCCGGGCCGCCGCCGAGGTCGGCCGCACCTCGCTGGCGGGCGCGCCCGTGGTGCCGGTCAGCGCCCGGACCGGCGCGGGGCTGGACGAGCTGCGCTCCGCGCTCGGGGGGATGCTGCGCGCCGTACCGACGCCGGACCCGGAGGCCGACGTGCGGCTGTGGGTGGACCGCAGGTTCGCCGTGCGCGGTGCCGGCACGGTGGTGACCGGCACCCTCCCCGCGGGGACCGTGCGCCCCGGCGACGTGCTCGACGTGCTGGCCGAGGGCGGGCCCGGCCGCGTCCGGGTCCGCGGGGTGCAGGCGCTGGGCGCCGAGGCCGCGGCGGTCAGCGGCGTCGCGCGGGTGGCCCTCAACCTGACCGGCGACGGCGCCGACCTGGCCGACCGGGGCAACGCCCTGGTGACCCCGTCCGCCTGGCACCCGGCGGCGACGGTCGACGTGCGGATCGTCGGCACGGAGGGGGTTGCCGGGGAGCCGCCCGAACGTCCGCTGCTCCACGTCGGCGCGGCAGCGGTCGCCGTCCGGGTGCGACCGCTGGGCGGCGCCGCGGTGCGGCTCGCCCTGCCCCTCGCGCTGCCGCTGCGGGTCGGCGACCGCGCGATCCTGCGCGACCCGGGAAGCCGCCGGCTCTGGGGGGTGCGGGTGCTCGACCCGGCTCCTCCCCCGCTGCGGCGCCGGGGCGCCGGGGCCCGCCGCGCCGCGGTGCTGGCCGGGATTCCCGAGGTGCCCGACGCCGCGGAGGAGGTACGGCGCCGTGGTCTGGTGCGCGCCGACCTGCTGCGGCGGATCGGCGCGACCGACGACCCCGCGAAGGTGCCGGCGGGCGCGGTCGAAGCCGACGGCTGGCTGGTCAGCACCGGCCGCCTGGACCGGCTCGCCGACTGGCTGCGGGCCGCGGTGACCGCCCATGCCGCCGACCACCCCCTCGAGCGCGGCCCCGCCCTGTCGGCGCTGGCCGACCGCTGCCGGGTGCCGGCGCCGCTGCTGGCGAGGGCCGTGCGCCCCCCGCTGGAGCTGCGCGACGGCCGGGTCGAGCGCGCGGGCCGCGGCGCCGCCCTCCCGGCCGAGGTCGAGCGCGCGGTGGCCGCCCTGCGGGAGGACCTCGCCGCCGCTCCGTTCGCCGCACCGACCGCCGCCCGCCTCGCCGAGCTCGGGCTCGACGACCGGAGGGCTGCCGCCGCGGCCCGCGCCGGCCGGCTGCTCCGGCTGGCGCCGGGCATCGTGCTGCTCCCCGGCGCCGACCGGGCCGCCGTACGCCTGCTGGCCGACCTGCCCCAGCCGTTCACCACCAGCGAGGCGCGCCAGCGGCTCGCCACCAGCCGGCGGGTGGTCCTCCCGCTCCTCGCGCACCTCGACGCCGCCGGGCTGACCCGGCGGTTGGCTGATGACCGGCGCGAGGTCAGGGAGGTGCGGGATTCGCCGGTCGACCGGCGAAACTGACACTGGGCGGCCAAAACGATGGCCGTCAAGCGTGCGGTTCGCCGGTCGACCGGTGAATCATGCAGCGCCGCGCACCACCGCCCCCTCCGGCACCGCGGGCGCCAGGGCCGCGGGCCGCCGGAGCGCGATGGGTACGACGACCGCGGCGGAGGCGACGATCGAGGCGAGGATCGCCCACACCGGGACGTCGCCCCACTTGCCGAGCAGGATCACGAAGCCCGGCACGGTGCAGGTCGTGAAGGACTGGATCAGCGTGAGCCAGCCGGCGGCCTCGGTCAGCCGGGTGACGCCGAGGGCGAGCACGACCCAGAACAACGTCCAGAGCACGGCCCACTGCGCCCAGAGCAGGCCGGTCGCGGTGTCGTCGAACCGCACGACGTTGACGACCGCGAAGCCGGCGGCCATCAGGGCGACCCAGGCGGAGTACCACCCGAGCCCGTCACCGGAGTAGCCCTTGAGGTTGCCGATCCCCACGTAGAGGTAGGTGAACCCGAACAGGAAGATCCCGGCCGCACCGAGGATCTCGTCGGGCGTGGTGGCATGGGTGATCAGCCAGAACGGGATCGCCGTCTGGAGCGCACCGACGAACAGGTTGAACACGCCGGCGCTCTTGGGGTCGATCTTGCCCAGGAAGAGCAGCCCGTTCACGAACAGGACGGCGCCGACGAAGGTCAGTCCGACTGCGGACATCGCAGGTCTCCGATCAGAAGTAGGCGTTCCCCGGGAACGCCGTGCCGTGGACGAAGTTCGCGCCGAGCGCCGACGCCTTGAGGAAGGTCGGGTTGTGCGTCGAGATGGTGCGCACGTTGCGCCAGTGCCGGTCGAGGTCGTACGCCGCCTGCGTGGCCGACGTCCCGCCGACGTCGAAGAGCCGCGCCGCGGTCGCGTAGGAGAACCGGTCGACCGCGACCTTCGCCTCCGCCGCCGCCCGCTGCGCCGCCTCGGCCTCGGCCTCGCCGGGCACCCCGTCGACGACCGAGTCGGCCGCCACCTGGAGCGCCTCGGCCGCGCGGAGCACGATCGCCTCCGCGGCGAACGCGTCGGCGGCGATCTCGCCGACGACCTGGAGCACCTGCGTGTCCTCTGCCGGGTTCTGGGGGGCGTTGGCGTGGCTGTAGCTGCGGTTGCGGCGCTTGACCAGTGCCACGGCGTCGTTGCGCACGCTGCGCAGGATCCCCGCCGTGACGGCCTGGAGGAACAGCTGCAGGAACGCCCCCTGGTAGCCGGGAACCGGTTCGCCGTCGGGCTCGCCGAGGTCGAAGAACTCGTCCTCGGCGACGTGCACGTCGTCCAGGTGGGTGGTGCCGGTGCCGGTCAGCCGCTGGCCGAAGCCGTCCCAGTCGTCGAGGATCGAGACGCCCTCGCGGTCGACCGGGATGACGGCGCCGGCGTTGCGACCGTCCGGCGCCGAGGCCCAGATCTGGGTGTAGTCGGAGTAAATGCTGCCGGTGGAGTAGTACTTCGTGCCGTTGAGGCGGTAGCCGCCGGCCGGGTCGGGCGTGAACGCGGTGTCGAAGTAGAGCCCGACCGGCCGCTTGTTCTGCTCGCTGAAGCCGTTGCCGACGATCAGGTCGTTGCCCGCGAGCTCGAGGAGCCGGCGCCGGAAGACCGGGTCGTCGGCGGCCTGGAGGTGCTGCTCGACGAACCAGAAGTGCGTCCGCAGGATGTGCGGGACGGCGGAGTCGGCCTCGGCGAGGTCGATCAGCGCCGCGAACAGCTCGGGGATGCTCAGGCCCGCGCCGCCGTCGGCGACCGGGAGCCGGAGCCGGCCCACGCCGGCCTCCTTGACCCAGGCGATGACGTCGTGCGGGGCGATCTGCTCACGCTCGCGCTCGACGGCGCCTGCGGCGATCCGCTCGAGCAGCGCGGCCCACGCCGGTGTGCCCGGTCGGACCGGCTCGGTGCGGGAGACCGCCGGCGCCGCGGCGGAGCTGGAGGTGGTGGTCATGGGTGATGCCTTCCTGTTGGGTGGGTGGGAGGGGTGGAGCCGGCTCGGCTGTCGAGGGCTCAGGAGTCGGAGACCGGGGCGAGCTGGCCGGACAGGTTCGGGTCGTCGTTGTTCGCGAGGTAGTCCTGGACGCGGGGGTCGAAGAAGATCTCCCGCAGCACCGCGACCTGCGGGTCGTCGACGTACGCGCTGCCGACGACGAGCTGGCCGGCGAACTCCTTGGGTGCCGGCGGGCTGTAGATCCGGTAGGAGTCCGGCGTGCCGGCGTCGACGAACGACATGTTGTAGTCGATGACCGCGTCGACGGAGTCGAGCGTGCGCGGGCCCGCGCCGTACTCCATGTAGGTGAACTTCCAGTCGTGCGGGTTGGAGGCGATGTCCTCGTCGGTCGCGTTCCAGGGGTCGACGCCGTCCTTGAACTCGATGTAGCCGCCGCGCTCGAGGATCCACAACGCCTGGGCCGTGTTGGCCGGGTCGTTGAGCAGCGCGATCGTGGCGCCGTCGGGGAGCTCGTCGAGGCTGTCGTACTTCGAGGAGTACGCCGAGTAGGACCACTGGAACACCGGGCCGAGCGCGGTGAGCTTCATGCCGGTGGAGTCGACGACCTGCTCCAGCCAGTGGCTGTGCTGGTAGATGTTGGCGATGTAGTCGCCGTCGGCGGTCGCCTGGTCGAGCTGGTTGCCGTCCTCGATCGGGACACCCTTGATGGTGATGCCGTGGTCGGGAGCGATCTCCTCGTCGAGGTAGTCGAGGAAGGCGCCCTCGCTGGCGCTGCTCGCCTGGTAGGCGATCTCGAAGGTGTCGGAGAAGTGGCTGCCGGCCACCGTCTTCTCGTCGTTGCCGCCGACGGCCTTCACGACGAACGCGGCGACGACGAGGAGGACGAGGAAGCCGCCCACCGCGGGCCACAGCCAGCGGCGGCGTCCCCCGCCGAGGTCGATGGTGTCGCGGTGGTCGCCCGCAGGGCGCTGCTGGGTCGTGGACATGGGTGTTCCTTTCGATGGCCGGAGCCGGGTGCTCGGCGGAGGGGGTGGAGCGGGTCAGCGGGTGAGAGCGCGGACGGCGCGGTCGCCGCTGAACTGGATGACCTGGACGAGAGCGATCAGCGCGACGATGCAGGCGACCATGATGTTGTCGTCGAAGCGCCGGTAGCCGTAGTTCACCGCCAGGTAGCCGACGCCGCCCGAGCCGATGGCGCCGGCGATCGCGGAGTACTCGATCATCGCGATCACGTTGAGGGTGAGACCGGCCGCGAGCCCCGGCAGGGCCTCGCGCAGCTGGATGCCGGTCATGATCTGCCAGCGACCGGCGCCGCTGGCGAGACCGACGTCGAGCAGCTCGCGCGGCACCTCGCGGACCGCGCTCTCGGTGAGCCGGGCGAAGAACGCCACGCCGGCGATCGACATCGGGATGATCGCGGCCTGGAAGCCGATGGTCGTGCCGAAGACCAGCTTGGTCACCGGGATGACCGCGGCCATCAGCACCAGGAACGGCAGCGAGCGGCCGAGGTTGGCGATCCAGCTGATCGAGACGTGCACGGCGCGCTGCGGGGTGAGGCCGAGGGGTGAGGTGTTGAAGATCAGCAGCCCGAGCGGGCCACCGAGCAGCACCACGACCGTCATCACCACCGCCACCATGCGGGCCGTCTCGCCGAGAGCGGGGACCAGGAGGTCCGGCACGTCGGGCCACGGGGTGCCGAGCAGCGGGATCATGCGACGGCCTCGTCGGGTACGACGCGCAGCGCCTGCTCGGGGGTCACGCGCTCCGCGACGAGGCCGAGCGCGTCGAGCACCTCGACGACACGCCGCTCGTCCGCCCGGGCGTCCACGCCGACCGTGAGGCGTCCCACCGGGACCTCGCCGCTCTCCTCGACCAGCGCCGAGAGCAGGGCGACGTCGGTGCCGAGCTCGCGCGAGGCCTGGGCGAGCCAGGTCGGTGCGACGGCGTCGCCGCGGTAGCGCAGGCCCCACACCTGCAGCCCGGGCGACGCCGTCGCGGGCGGCAGCGGCAGCAGCGCACGGGACAGGGAGGAGTCGGAGCGGCGTACCACCTCGGCCACCGGGCCCTGCTCCACGATCCGGCCGTGGTCGAGCTGCGCGACGTGGTCGGCGATGCCGCGTACGACGTCCATCTCGTGGGTGATGACCAGGATCGTGACCCCGAGGTCGTCGCGGAGCTCGGTGAGCAGGTCGAGGATCGCGCGGGTCGAGTCGGGGTCCAGGCCGGACGTCGCCTCGTCGGACAGCAGCACCGACGGGCGCAGCGCGAGGCCGCGGGCGATGCCGATGCGTTGCCGCTGGCCGCCCGAGAGCTGCGACGGGTAGTGGTTGGCCCGGTGCAGCATGCCGACGCGCTCCAGCAGGTCGCCGACCCGTTGGCGCACCTCGGCGTCCGGGAGGCCGGCGCAGCGCATCGGGAACGCGACGTTCTGCGCCGCGGTCAGCCGGCGGAGCAGGTTGGCCGACTGGAAGACGGTGCCGATCCGGCGCCGGGCCGCGCGCAGGTCCCGGCGCGAGAGGCCGGTGAGGTCGTGACCGCCCACGACGATCGATCCGCCCGTGGGCCGCTCGAGCAGGTTGACGCAGCGCGCGAGCGTGCTCTTCCCGGCCCCGCTCGGCCCGACGACAGCGGCGATCTGCGCGTCGGCGACGGCGAGGTCGATGCCGTCGAGGACGGTGGCGTCGCCGTACCGCTTGGTGAGGCCGGAGATCTCGATCATCAGCGGATCCTTCGTCTCGTTCGGGGTATTACTGCAGTGACTTTATCGAGTTAAACGTCTATGCGGCGTGTGCCGGGTCACGGAAGGCGATCGGTTCTGCCTGCTCCCCCATCGGCGGCACGGCGCGCTCGCGCGTCTCCGGCAGCAGGGCCGCGCAGGTCAGGCTCAGCACCGCGACGGCGACGTTGTACGACGCCACCAGCCAGAGGCTGTCGTCCCCGAGGGAGACCAGCCAGGCGGCGATGAGCGGGGTCAGGCCGGAGGCGACCACGCCGGAGAGCTGGTAGAGCGCACTGAGGGCCGAGTAGCGGTAGCGCGCCTCGAAGAGCTCGCTCCAGAAGGCGGCCAGCGGTCCGTAGACCGTGCCGTAGACGACGCCGAGCCCACCCACGAACGCCGCGACCACCGGCACCGTCGCGCCGGACTCGATCATCGCCGCCGCGGGGAAGGCGAGCAGGAGGCCGAGGGTGGCGCCCACGGCGTACACCGGGCGGCGGCCGAACCGGTCGCTCAACCGGCCCGACACGAGGGTGAGGGCGACGCCCAGCAGGGCGCCGACCATGATCGCGTCGAGGACGAGCGCCTTCCGCACGCCGACGGTGTTGACCGCGTAGGCGAGGAGGAAGACCGAGTAGAGGTTGTAGGTGAAGCCCTCGATGAAGCGGGTGCCCATGCCGAGCAGGAGGGTCCGCGGCTGGCGGCGGAAGAGCTCGCCGACGGGGACGCTGCTGACCTCCTTGCGCTCCTGGACCTCGCGGAAGGCGGGGGTCTCCATCACCGACATCCGGATCCACGCGCCGATCGCGAGCAGCACGATGCTCAGCAGGAAGCACACCCGCCAGCCCCACGCGAGGAACGCGGCGTCGGGCAGCAGGCTGGCGATCGCGAACGCGCCCGAGGCGAGGAAGAGGCCGCCGGGGACCCCGATGTGCGCGAAGCTGCCGAAGAACCCGCGCCGGTGAGCAGGGGCGAACTCCACGGCGAGGAGCACGGCTCCGCCGTACTCGCCGCCGACGCCGATGCCCTGCAGCACGCGCAGCACCACCAGCAGGATCGGGGCGGCCACGCCGATCGTGTCGTACGTCGGCAGCAGGCCGATCAGGGCGGTGCCGAGGCCCATGATGAGCAGGGTCCAGATCAGCATCGTCTTGCGACCGATCCGGTCGCCGAAGTGGCCGAAGACCAGACCGCCGACCGGGCGCGCGACGAACCCGACGGCGAAGGTGCCGAACGACGCGAAGGTGGCTGCGCCACCGCTGAGACCGTTGAAGTAGAGCTTGTCGAAGACGAGGCCGGCGGCGGTGCCGTAGAGGAAGAAGTCGTACCACTCGATGGTGGCGCCGACGGCGGCGGCGAGCGAGACGCGGCGCGCGGACGGCGTTTCGACGGGCTGGGGGCGCGAGGGGTCGAGCACGGTCATGGGAGCTCCCGAGAGAGGTGGAGGGGACGAGGAACGGCGCCGCCCCGCGGGGAGCGGGACGGCGCCGGTTCGGGCGGTCAGCGGTGGAGCCGGCCGAAGCCCGAGCGGTGGAAGACCAACGGGGAGGAGCCGGCGACGTCGTCGCCGGAGTGGTCGACCGCGTGCAGCTGGAGCAGGACGATCGTGTGGTCGCCGGCCTCGACCTCGCGGTAGATCGTGCAGTCGAAGCGAGCAAGGCCGTCGTCGAGGGTGATCGCACCGTCGTCGCTCACCGACACCCGGGCGCCGTCGAAGCGCTGGTCGACCGGGCCGGCCAGCCGGCGGCAGACGTCGCCGTGGTGGTGGGCGAGCACGGTGACGCCGACATGGTCGGCCCGGCGCAGGTCCGGCCAGGTCTTCGACGTCCGGGCGATCGAGAAGGACACCAGCGGCGGGTCGAGGCTGACCGAGGTGAACGAGCTCGCCGCCAGGCCGACGGGTTGCCCGTCGACCTGCGCGGCCACGGCGACCACGCCGCTCGGGAAGACTCCGAACGCCTGCCGGAGCCGCACCGGGTCGAGGTCCTGGTTGGTCGTGAAGTCGGGGGCCAGGGAGCCGATGGCCTGGGTGATGGGCTGGGCGGTCATGCCGCGTCTCCTTCGGGTCGGGCGACGAGTGCGGACACGGCGGGGCGCGCGCGTGCCAGCCACTCGGCGTAGGCGGCCGGGTCGTCGTACTGGCTGTCGAGGACGTAGAGGCCGGGGGTCGGGACGAGGGCGCCGAGGTGGGTCAGCAGGGGGCGCAGACCCACCTCGGGCGCCATCGCGTGGGCGGGGCCGGCGCCGAGCATCAGCGGTACGGCGACCCCGCCCAGCTGTCCCACCGAGAACCGGTCGAGGAACAGCTTGAGCAGGCCGGTGTAGGTGGCCTTGTAGGTCGGGCACGCCACCACGACGAGGTCGGCCTTGCCGACCTCGTCGACCAGAGCGGCCACCGTCGGGTCCTGCCAGTCGACCAGCTCGTGCCCGAGGGCGGCGAGGTCGACGACCAGGTCCGGCTCCGCGCCGGTCAGCTCGCGGGCGACGTAGGTCGCCGCGTCGAGGGTCCGGCTCGCCCGCTTGGGGTTGCCCACCACGACGGCGACGTGCGGGGCGCTCATGAGGCCGCCTTGCCGGCGGTGGCGAACGGGACGGCCGCGTTGCGGTGCCGCTGCGGCCGCTCGTCCTTCCACAGGCCGCGGTCCTCGAGGATCGGGAGGACTCCCTCGCCGAACCAGTAGGCCCCCTCGAGGTGCGGGTAGGCGGAGAGCACGAACTCCTCGATGCCGAGGGCGGCGTACTCCTCGATCCGGTCGGCGACCTGCTCGTGGCTGCCGACGAGCGCTGTGCCGGCCCCACCCCGGACCAGGCCGACACCGGCCCAGACGTTGGGGTAGATCTCGAGGTTGTCGACGCTCCCGCCGTGCAGGTCGAGCATCCGCCGCTGGCCCTCGGACTCGCTGCGGCGCAGCCCGTCCTGCACCTTCTTGATCGCGCCCGGCGGGATCTGCGCGAGCAGCCGGTCGGCCTCGGTCCACGCGGCGGTCGCGGTCTCCCGGGTGATCGTGTGCATCCGGATCCCGAACCGGATCGGCCGGTCCGCGCGGCCCTCGGCCGCGGCGAGCTCGCGGATCCAGGCGATCTTCTCCGCCACGGCCTGGGGCGGCTCGCCCCACGTCAGGTAGACGTCCGCGTGCCGCGCGGCGACCGTCCCGGCTGCCGGCGAGGAGCCGCCGAAGTAGAGGTCGGGGACCGGGTCCGGCACCTGGTCGAGCCGGGCGCCCTCGGTGCGGACGAACTCGCCGTCGAAGTCGACGGTCTCCCCCGCCCACAGGCGGCGCACGACCTCGAGGAACTCGTCGCAGCGCCGGTAGCGCGCCTCCTTGTCCTCGAAGTCGCCGTACATCCGCTGCTCGTGGCCCTCACCGCCGGTGACGACGTTGAGCAGCAGGCGGCCGCCGCTCAGGTTCTGGAAGGTGCCGGCCATCTGGGCGGCCAGGAACGGCGAGACCAGCCCCGGACGGAACGCGACGAGGAACTTCAGCCGCTCCGACGTGCGGCTCAGCATCGCGGTGCTCAGCCATGCGTCCTCGCACCAGGCACCGGTCGGCGTGAGCGCCGCCTCGAAGCCGTTGTCCTCGGCCGCACGAGCGACCTGGGTCAGGTAGGCGACGTCGCCGGGGCGGCCGGACCGGCCGGGGGCGAGGCCGTGGCCGCCCCCGACGACGTGCCTGCCGTCGCCACCGTTGGTGGGCAGGAACCAGTGGAATTTCAGGGACATGGATTTCCTTCGTTGATCGAGGAGCCCGGGCGAGCGGTCGACGAGCGACACGCTCGGCCCATCGAGCTAGAGCTGGCCGTGCGACGGCGGGAGGGTGCCGTCGACGGCGTACCTGCCGAGGTGCTGGACCTTCCACGCCGCGGGGTCGTGGAGGGTGTGGGTGCGGGCGTTGCGCCAGTGCCGGTCGAGGTCGAGCGAGGCGAGGGCCGACCGGGTGCCGCAGACCTCGAAGAGCCGGGTCCCGGCCTCGAGCGACGCCGCGGTCGTGGCGGCGCGGGCGGCGGCGACCGCGAGGCTGGCCTGACCGGCGGCGTACGCGGTCAGGTCGGCATCGGCGCGGTCGACCGCCCGCCCGGCCTCGGCCAGGAGGGCCTCAGCCGCCCGGACCTGCACCTCGAGCTCGCCGAAGGCGTGCACGACCAGCGGGTCGTCGGCGGCGCGCTCGACACCGGCGTCGGGGTAGGGGCGGCTCTTGGTCCTGACGAACTCGGCGGCGTCGGTGAGCGCGGCGCGGGCGATGCCCGCGTCGATGGCCGCGTGCAGCAGCTGGGCGAAGGCGCCGTAGGTCTGCGGCCGCTCGAAGGTGAGGTGGTACGGCGTCAGCCGCTCGCTGGTCACCCGGACACCCTCGAGCAGCACGCGGCCGCTGGCCGTCGTCCGCTGGCCCAGCCCGTCCCAGTCGTCGAGCACGGTGACGCCGGGCGCCTCGCGCTCGACCCAGGCGACGTGCAGCGGGCCGTCCTCGTCGAGGTGGGCCAGCACGGGGATCCAGTGCGCGAAGAGCGCGCCCGTGCAGTAGCCCTTCTCGCCGTCGAGCACCCACTCGCGCGGCCGGCCGTCGCTCCCGACCGGGCCGATCGGGCGGAGCGTGGTCGCGTGGTCGCGGACGTGCCTGCTCTTGATCTCCGACTGGGCGTTGCCGAACCGGCGGCCCGCGAGGACCTCGCTGAACAGCAGCCGCTGCTGGGCCGGCGTGCCCTGGTGGCGCAGCGCGTTGACGTAGACGAAGTGGCTGTGCGGGATCTGCGCGACGTTGGGGTCGCCGGCCGCGATCAGCCGGGTCACCGTCGCGAGCACCTCCGCGCCGAGGTCGGCGCCGCCGTGCTCGCGCGGCACCGTCAGCGCCAGCAGTCCCGAGGCCGAGAGCTGCTCCAGCTGCTCGACCGGCAGGATCCGGCGCCGGTCGCGCTCGGCGGCACCGACCGCGAACCGGGCACCGAGGTCGCGCGCCGTCTCGACCGCCTCGTCGGCGGTGAGCACCGGGACGAGGGTCGGCACCTCCTTGGTGGCTGCGGTCATCACACCCGCTCCAGCTCGGCGGCCTCGAGCTCGCGGACCAGCGGCAGCACCTCGCGGCCGAAGTACTCGACGTCCTCGAGGTAGTGCAGGAAGCCGAGCAGGAAGAGGTTCACGCCGCGCCTCTTGTACTCGATCATCCGGGTCGCGATCTGCTCGGGCGTGCCGATCAGGCCGGTCCGGAAGCCGTCGTTGTACTGGACCAGGTCGGCGAACTCCGAGTCCTGCCACATGCCCTTCTTGTCGCCGGTGGACTGGCCGGCCTGCTTCACCGCGGCACCGAAGCCCTCGACGGCCTCGCGGTCCGCCTTGTCGACGATCTCGCGCAGCACGTCGCGCGCCTGGGCCTCGGTGTCGCGGCCGATGAGGAAGCCGTTGACACCGAACTTCACGGTGCGGCCGTGGACGGTCGCCACGTCCGACACGTCGCGGATCTGCTCGTCGATGCCCTCGACGGTGTTGCCGTTGGCGAAGTACCAGTCGGCGACCCGGCCGCCCATCCCCCGGGCGTCGGTGGAGTTGCCGCCCATGAAGATCTCCGGGTGCGGCCGCTCCGGGGAGCTGAGCGGCTTGGGCTTCAGGTCGAAGTCGTGCAGCCGGTAGAAGTCGCCGTTGAGCTCGGCGTGCTCGGAGGTCCACAGCTCGCGGACGTAGCGGATGAACTCCTCGGCGCGGCGGTAGCGCTCGCCGTGCTCGAGCCACGGCTCCCCGAGCTTGGTGAACTCGTCCTTGAACCAGCCGCTGACCACGTTGATCGCGGCTCGACCGCCGGACAGCTGGTCGGCCGTGGCGACGTACTTCGCCAGCACGCCGGGGTGCCACAGGCCGGGGTGGATGGCCGCGATCACCTTGAGCCGCTCGGTGGCGAGCAGCAGCGCGAGGCTGAAGCTGGTCGACTCGTGCTGGTAGGCCGCGCCGTACGACGCGATGTAGCGGACCTGCGACAGCGCGTAGTCGAAGCCGTTGTTCTCGGCGAGCCGCGCGAGCTCGACGTTGTAGTCGTAGCCCCAGTCGGTGCGCTGCTCGATCTTGCTGACGACGAGCCCCCCGCTCACGTTCGGTACCCAGTAGGCGAACTGAAGCGGCTCGTGGAACGAGGTGGCGGCGGGCGACACGCCGTCCGGGGTGCCAGTGCTCATGCGAAGTCTCCGGTCTGATCGGTTCTGCTAGCGTTTGTCTACAGAGTTACTGCTCTTTGAGGCCGCGACAAGCACCTCCTCGGAAGGAGTCGCTGACCACCAGGTCGGAGACGCCTTCCACTCCGGGCCACCACCGGCCGACAGCCCCGCAGCAGACAGGACGACGATGCGCATCGAACAGCTGGAGTACCTCTCCGCCGTCACCCAGCACGGCTCGCTCCGCCGCGCCAGCGAGAAGCTCCACCTCTCCCAGCCCGCGCTCAGCGAGGCCGTCACCAAGCTCGAGCGCGAGCTCCGGGTCACGCTGCTCGACCGACGCCGGTCCGGTGCGCGGATCAGCCGCGAGGGCCGGGAGCTGCTGCCCTACATGGTCGAGGTCCTGGCCGCCGTCGACCGGCTGCGCGTGGCCGCCGGCGGGCAGCGCACCGGCAGCCGGATGGTCCGGCTCGGCACGGTGCACGCGGCGACCTCGACCTTGCTGGTCCCGGCGGTGCGCACGTTCCAGGAGCGCCATCCCGGTACGGCGGTCGAGGTCCTCACCCTCCAGCAGGCGCAGATCGACGAGGGGCTCAGCGAGGGCAGCCTCGACCTGGGCCTGGTCAACGTCCTCGCCGGCGACGACACCCCGGTCGACCTGGTCGGCACCGACCTCCTCGTGGGCCGGCCGGTCGCCGTGCTGCCCCACGGCCACCCGCTGACGGCCCAGACCCACGTCAGCGTCGACGACCTCCGCCCGGAGCGGTTCGTGATGATGCGGGCGGGCTACCTGATGCACCGCTACGTGCACCGGCTGTTCGGCAACCAGCCGCCCCAGGTGTGCCACAGCACCGACGGCGCCGAGATGGGCAAGGCCCTCGTCGCCGAGGGCCTCGGGGTCACCGTGCTGCCGGACTACAGCGTGATCGAGGACCCGTTCGCCCGCGCCGGCCTGATCGAGGCCCGGCCGATCGCCGGCGACCAGACGGTGGTCACCCTCGTGCTGCGGCAGCGCAAGGGCGTGCAGGCGCCCCTGCAGGTCCGCGACCTGCACGCCACGCTGGTCACGCTCGCCAACGCCTACCGGGCGGAGCGGGCCAGCTGAGCGGTGCGGGATTCGCCGGTCGACCGGCGAAACCGACGCTGGGCGGCCATCGTTTTGGCCGCCCAGCGTGCAATTCGCCGGTCGACCGGTGAATCACGCACCCGGCCGCACGACCGACGCCTCCCCCGACGCAGGTACGACGACCGCGGTCCGGCCACGCGCGGCGAGCCAGGCGTCACCCCACGGGCCGAGCACGAAGGCGGCGGTGGCGTCGATGTCGACCGACGTGAGGTCGTCGCCGATGACCGTCACCTGCAGCAGGCTCGTCGGCGCCCGGCCGGTCCGCGGGTCGAGGATGTGGGCGCCGCGGTGGGCGGTGCCCGACGTGGCGACGGCCCCGTTGTGCACCGGGACCGTGGCGACGAGCCGGTGCGGGTCGCGCGGGTCCTCGATCCCGATCCGCCACGGCGCGGCGCCCGGGCGCACCGTGCGGCACACCATGTCGCCGCCGGCGGAGAGGCAGAAGTCGGTGTCGGGCAGGCCGGCGAGCGCGTCGGCCGCGCGCTGGACGGCCCAGCCCTTCACGACGCCCGACGGGTCGGGAAGGCCGTCCGGGGCGCCGTAGGAGATGTCGAAGGCGCCGTGGGACTCCACCCGCGCCCGCTCGGCGAGGTCGAGGACCTCGGCGACCTCCGGCGGGCAGTCGGCGAGGGCGAGCTCGCCCCGGCGCCACCGGCAGATCACCGACTCGGGCTGGTAGGTGCTGAAGACCGCGTCGGCCTCGCGGAGCACGCGCACCGCCTCGGCCCACGCCGCGTCGGCGGCCGGCCCCTCGGCGTGGGCCCCGCGGACGGCGAGGCTCACCACGGTGCCCATCACCTCGACCGTCCGGCGCTGCACCGGCGGGTCCGAGGGGACGGCGGCGGCGGTCACAGCGACACCTGGTCGAGGGCGCTCTGCAGGGACTGCAGGTAGCCGGTGCTGGTCACCGTGGCGCCGCTGACCATGTCGATCGAGCTGCTCTGCGCGTTCAGGGTCTCGTCGATCAGGCGGGGCAGCGCGTAGGAGTTGATCTGCTCGTCGGTGCCGTTGCCGCTGGGGTACTGCAGCACCGAGACGTCGGTGATGGTGCCGCTGTCGACGGTGAGCTGCACCTGCACCGGCCCCCACTGGGTCTGGGCGACGTCACCGGTGACGGTGCTCGGCGAGGAGGCGGTGGAGCCCGAGCCGGACGAGCCCGAGCCACTCCCCGAGCCGGACTGCGAGCCGTTCCCCGAGCCGGACCCACCGGACCCCGATCCGCCGCCCGAGCCTCCCGACGTGTCGGCGGCCGTGCTGGCCGAGCGGGACCCGGAGATCACCGTCTGGCCGCTGGCGCTCACGGGCGAGGCGCCGCCGAGGGAGGTGTGGTAGCCGAAGAGGAGCGCGACCACGGAGACCGTGCTCGCGAGCCAGAGGACGATGCGACGCATTCAGATCACCACGCGAAGTGTTCGAGGTGGAGCTGGGACTCGGGGAGCCCAGCGGCGGACAGGGTTGCGGTGACGAGGCTGGTCCACGGCTCGGGGCCGCAGATGTAGACGTCACGCTCGGCGATGTCGGGGACCCAGCTGAGCAGGGCGGCGGCGTCGCCGACCGGTCGGCTGAGGCGGGGCAGCCAGGAGTCGGGCCCGCGGCGCCGACCGGGGAGCCGGATCACCCGCGCACCGCGGCGGCGGGCGAGCGCGTCGACCTCGGCGGCGAACAGCGGCCCCTCGTGGAAGCGCTCGAGGTAGACCGCGTCGCCGGGGGCGTAGGGCATGCCCTCGAGCAGCGCGCGGAGCGGGGTCACGCCGACGCCGGCGCCGATGAAGGCGACGCCGCGGCGGGTGCGGGCCCGGGGCGAGAGCCGGCCGTAGGGTCCCTCGACCAGCGCCCGGGCACCCGGCCGCAGGGTCGCCAGCGACGCGCTGCCGTCACCGACCGCGGCGACCGTGATCCGCAGGCTGCGGCCGTCGGGGGCGGCCGAGAGGGAGTAGGGCTGCGCCCGGGTCCAGCCCGGCCGGCCCAGGAAGCGCCAGTTGAAGAACTGGCCGGGCTCGGCCCGCAGCGCGTCCAGCCGGCGGCCGGTCAGGTGGACCGACCAGATGCCCGGCGCCTCGGCCACCACGGCGCTGACCCGCAGCTGGTGCCGCAGGTTGAGCGCGACCGGCCGGCCGAGCCGCCAGACGAGCACGGCGCCCGCGGCCGCCGCCCAGGCGGTCCACCAGAACACGGTCCGGGCCGGGGACGTCGTCAGCTCGCGCCCGGTCCACAGCTGGTGCGGCAGGGCCAGGCCGACGCCGAGGTAGGCGTAGAGGTGGAGCAGGTGCCACGACTCGTAGCGCAGCCGGCGGCGGGCGGCGCGGATGCTGGTCGCGACGACCATCACCAGGCTGAGCGTGCCGGCGGCGGCGAGGAGCATCCCGGGATAGGTCCAGGTCAGGGTCCACAGCTCGCCGAGGCTCCGCGCCAGCGAGCCGCCGGCGTAGCCCCAGGTCACGGTCACCACGTGGGCGACCATCAGGTTGAACGAGAGGAAGCCGACCGTGCGGTGCAGGATCGCGAGCTTGTCCTGCCCGTAGGCCCGCTCGAGCACGGGCAGCCGCGCCATGAGCAGCACCTGGGCGAGCAGGAGGACCGAGGCCACCAGGCCGGTGATGCGGCCGACCTCGGTGAGCAGGCCCGCGGGCGTGGCGAGGTCGCGCAGGCCGCCGTCGGCCACCCACCAGTAGGTGACGAGCAGCAGGGCGCCCCAGAGCAGCAGGCCCGCGCCGGTGCGCACGGCGGCGTCGGTGCGGGCGGCAGCGGGTACGGCGGGCGCGCCCGGCCGGGTGGCGGTCATCGTGGTCACGTCCACGAGTCTCGACGCGCTGGTTGAGGTCGGCCTGTCGCCGACCTGTGCGGTTCCTGTGAGAGGTCCGCTCAGCCGAGCGGGTAGGACTGCACGAACTCCGTCAGCCGGGCGAGCTGGTCGGGGTCGGTCGACGGGATCACCCCGTGGCCCAGGTTGAAGACGTGGCCGCGCGCCGCGCGGCCGGCCTCGATGATCTCGGCCGCCCGGGCGGTCATCACGTCGGTCGGCGCGAAGACGAGCGTCGGGTCGAGGTTGCCCTGCACGCCGCGGGTGGGCCCGACGGTCTCGATCCCGCGCGCGAGCGGCGTGCGCCAGTCGATGCCGACCACGTCGGCGCCCGCGCGGCCCATCAGGTCGAGCAGGTTGGAGGTGCCGACCCCGAAGTGGATCCGCGGCACGCCGAGGTCGCCGATCCGCCCGAGCACCGCGGCCGAGTGCGGCATCACGTAGCGCTCGTAGTCGGCCGGGGTCAGCGCCCCCGCCCAGGAGTCGAACAGCTGCACCGCCGAGGCGCCGGCGGCCACCTGGACCTCCAGGAACGCGGCCGAGATGCCCGCGATCTTGCGCATCAGCGCCTCCCACACCTCCGGCGCGCTGAACATCAGCGCCTTGGTGCGGGCGTGCTCCTTCGACGGGCCGCCCTCGACGAGGTACGACGCCACGGTGAACGGCGCCCCGGCGAAGCCGATGAGCGGCGTACCGCCGTTGATGCCGGCCAGCTCGCCCACCAGCCCGCGCACGGCCTCGGTGATGAAGGGGACGTGCTCGGGCGTGAGGTCCGGGATGGCCTCGACGTCGGCGAGCGTGCTCACCGGGTGGGCGACCACGGGGCCGACCCCGGGGACGATGTCGAGGTCGACGCCGACCGCCTTGAGCGGCAGCACGATGTCGGAGAAGAAGATCGCCGCGTCCACGCCGTAGCGGCGCACCGGCTGCAGGGTGATCTCGACGATCAGGTCCGGGTCGGCGCACGAGTCGAGCATCGCGACGCCCTCGCGCACCTTGAGGTACTCCGGCAGCGAGCGCCCCGCCTGGCGCATGAACCACACCGGCGTGTGGGGCACCGGCTCGCCCCGCAGGGCCTTCAGCAACGCGCTCTGGCTCAGGTCGACCACAGCTCACAGCCTCTCAGGTCGGTGGTCGGGAGCGCACATCGCGAGGGGCGCTCCGGCGGCGCGTCAGGGGCGAAAACCGGGCCGTTGGTCCTACATTGGCCTCATGGTGGCCCGGGAGGAGACGCACCAGGGGTCCGGCGCTGCCGAACCCCCGGAGTTCGCTGCCGCGGTCGCCAGCATGCGCGCGGCCCTGCTCCGCCCGGAGGTCCTCTGCGAGGAGATGCCGGCCCCGCAGCGCATCGCGCCCTACGCCACGGCGCTCTCCGCCGACGTCACCGTCGAGGGCGAGGACGTCGCCACCGGCCGGATCGTGCTGCTCCACGACCCCGCCGGCAACAGCGCCTGGGACGGCACCTTCCGGTGCGTCGCCTACTGCCGGGCCGAGATCGACGGCGACCTGGCGACCGACCCGCTGCTCACCGACGTGGGCTGGCAGTGGCTGACCGAGGCGCTCGAGGCCCACGGGGCGTCGTACGCCGCCGCGTCCGGGACGGTGACCCGGGTGCAGACCGAGAGCTACGGGACGATGGCCGACGAGGGCGGCTCCGCGCAGCTGGAGATCCGCGCGTCGTGGACGCCGCTCGACGCCCCCGACCTCGCCGCGCACGTCGAGGCGTGGGGCGAGCTGCTCTGCACCGCCGGCGGCCTGGAGCCGGTCCCCGAGGGCGTGGCCGTGATGCCGTCGCGACGTGGGCAGCGGGGCCCCGGACGTTGACCCAGGAGCCCACTCCAGCTGACGCCGAGCAGACCGGCGTCACGGAGGAGACGCCCCCCGCGCCCTCGCTGCTGCGCCTCGCCGAGTCGCTGCCCCCCGTGACCGAGACCGAGGACGCGCTCCTGGACTACTGCGCGCGGCTCGCCGCGGGCACCGGCCCGGTGGCGATCGACGCCGAGCGGGCGTCGGGCTACCGCTACTCCAACCGCGCCTACCTGATCCAGCTGCGGCGCGAGGGCGCCGGCACCGCCCTGATCGACCCGATCCCGCTGCCGAGCCTGGCGCCCCTGCAGGAGGCGATCGGCGACGCCGAGTGGATCCTGCACGCCGCCACGCAGGACCTGCCGTGCCTGGCCGAGGTCGGGCTGCGGCCCGCGGCCCTGTTCGACACCGAGCTGGCCGGCCGGCTCCTCAACTACCCCCGGGTCGGGCTCGCCACCCTGGTCGAGACCCTGCTGGGCGTGCAGATGCTCAAGGAGCACTCGGCGGTCGACTGGTCCACCCGGCCGCTTCCCGAGGCCTGGCTGGAGTACGCCGCCCTGGACGTGGAGGTGCTGGTCGAGCTGCGCGGCATCCTCGGCCGCCAGCTGGAGGAGGCCGGCAAGGACGACTGGGCCCGGCAGGAGTTCGACCACCTGCTCGGGTTCGAGCCCGCGCCCCGGGTGGACGCGTGGCGGCGTACGTCCGGCATGCACAAGGTGCGGGGCCGCCGCTCCCTGGCCGCGGTCAAGCTGCTGTGGGAGGCCCGGGACGCGATCGCGCAGGAGCGCGACGTCACGCCCGGCCGGCTGATCCCGGACTCGGCGATCGTGGCGGCCGCGTCGGCGCTGCCGACCGACCGCGGCGCGCTGATGACGACCCCCGGCTTCCACGGCCGCGGCGCGTCCCGGCACGCGAAGGAGTGGCTCGCCGCCCTCAAGGCGGCCGTCGAACTGCCCGAGGACCAGCTGCCGCACCGCACCGGGCGCAGCGACGGGCCACCCAACCCGCGCGCCTGGGCCGACAAGGACCCGGTCGCGGCGCGCCGGCTCGAGCTGGCGCGGGGCGCCGTCACCCGGATCGCCGAGGACAACGACCTGCCCACCGAGAACCTGCTCACGCCCGACACGCTGCGGCGGGTGATGTGGGCCCCGCCCCGGACCCGGGAGCCGGTCGCGCTGCTGGAGGCGCTGATCGACCAGCTGCGCGGGCTCGGCGCGCGGTCCTGGCAGGTCGGCCTGACCGCCGCCACGCTCGCGCAGGCCGTGCTCGACGCGGACGCGGCCACCGCCGCTGAGGCCTCGTCCGCCGCAGCCGCTCAGCCCTCCGGGCGCTCCTCGGACCCCGACTCCTCCGAGCGACCCGGTCCCGAGGCGGAGCCGGACGGGGTCCCGGACGGCGCGTCCGACGGCTCGTAGTCGGGGTCGAGCACCGCGCGCGACGCCTCGTCGATGTCGTCGAGCATCGTGCCGAGGTCGTCGAGCACCGGCTGGGTGAACAGCGCCTCGACCTGCGGGTCGACCCGGGCCTGGAGCTTCTGCCAGTCGACCCCGAGCGGCGGCGCGACGATCGAGCGCTGCGAGGAGATGAAGACCTGCGCGTGCGCCGGCTGCTGGTCGGGCTCGAGGAAGCCGTGGAAGGCGACGTCGAGGTTGGTCGGGACGATCGAGCCGGTCGCGGTCACCGCGTTCACCGAGTCGTCGCTGATCAGGTCGACGAGGAAGTCGGCAGCCTGGGCCACCCGGTCGGCCGGGCCCTTCCCGATGCACAGGCCGGTGAGGTGCCCCACGGTCGCCTCCGAGCCGAGCGAGGGCATCGGGAGCACGTCGAAGTGCAGGCCCGTCGTGCCGCGCAGGACCGGCGTGAGATCGCGGTAGCCGGCGATCATCCCGAGCTTCCCGGCCTCGAACCACTCCAGCGGGGTGCGCTGCTCGAGCTGGCGGTTGCTCAGCGTGATCGCGGGGTCGCGCAGCACCTCGAGGGTGTCGCGGAGCGGGTCGGTGGCGCTGCCGAGGTCGAGCGAGGTGGGGTGGGCGTCGTCGTCGAAGATGCCGCCGGCCCCGGAGTAGACGAACGGCGCGAGACCGGTCAGGGTCGGGGCGATCTGGACGCCCTTGGCGTGGGTGCGCGGGCGGCTCGCGTACTGGGCCGCTGCCGCGAACTCGTCGAGCGAGAAGCTGTCGTGCTCCTCGTCGGGCGTCGGCAGCCCGCGCTTGTCCATCCGGTCGAAGTCGATGAGGTCGGTGTTGTAGTAGATGACCATCGGCGACGCGGTGTAGGGCATGCACTGCAGGTCGTCGGCCGCGGAGAACGCGTTGATCCCGTCGCGGGCGAAGCTGTCGCTCACGTGCACGGCGCGGGCGTCGAGCAGGTCCAGGAGCGGCTGGTTGCGGTGCTCCTCCATGGTCGAGGCGAGGTCCTCGTGCCGGATGAGGTAGAGGTCCGGCTTGATCTTGCCGGCGTCGATGTCGGCCATCATCGACACCGGGTCGGGATAGGCGGCGACGCGCACGTCGACCACCTGGGACGTGGTGTTGTACTCGTGCACGATCCGCCGGTAGGCGTCGATCTCGTCCGGCGAGCCCCAGGTCGCGAAGACCAGCGTGCTCATCGCCGGGACCGCCGGGGTCGAGCGACCGTTCGTCGGACCCGGGGTGGGGTCGCTCTCGTCGCCCCAGATGATCATCCCGACCACCACGCTGACGGCGACGAAGACCACCAGCACAGCGGTCCGCCAGTCGAAGCGCCCGTACTCCGCCATGTCCGCTGATGTCCCCTGTCCGTCCGTCCCCGCAACCGGGCCACCCTACCCAGCCGGGCGCAGAGCAACCGGATCGGCGACGCCGTCGGCACCCGGAACCTGTGGGAATCGACCGGGTTCCTCGCTGGTTGTTGCGTGTGGTCCTACAGTGGACCTCCGAGCACGTCGGGTCGCGGCAGCCCCGGGTCCCAAATTCAGCCGCTACGAGCGGCCACGCGCCGTGAGGCGCTCCCGGCCCGACGTGCTCGGCCAGACCGACTCAGCCCAGGCCGCGGCCGAGCTCCACGTGGCCCGCTGCCTCGAGCTGCTCGGCGAGCCCGAGCATCCGGCGTACGGCGTCGTGCGTCGTGCCGGGCAGCGCCGCCCGGCCGGTCGCGACCACCCGCGCGAACGCGGCGGCGCGGAACAGGACGTCGGCGAAGTCGCCGCCGGCGATCCCGCGCAGCACGTCGTCGACCATCGCCCGCAGCTCGTCGGGCCCGGGCGGGTCGGCGACCCCGGCCACCACCCGCGCGAACTCCGCGCGGCCGCGGCCGGCCTCGAACTCCCGCGCGACGCCCGCGGGGTCGGCGTACACCCACGAGCGGAGCAGGTAGAGCCGCCACAGGCACCCCGCCAGCGAGTCGGCGGGCGCGCCGGACCACACCTCGGCGATGGCCTCGATCCCCTCGGTGTCCGCGAGGTGCACCAGCCGCTCGGCGACCGCGTCGTCCCCCTGCTGCCGCGCCCCCCGGACCAGCAGCACCGCGGCCCGGTCCGCCGCCTCGCTCACCCGCGCCGGGTCGTCCCCGCCGACGAACGCGTCGAAGAACTCCCCACCCCGCGGCGCCGGCCTGTGATGCCCCCGCTCCTCCACCATCTCCCCACTCTACGGCGCCGAATCGCAGGTAATGGCGTGCCGAATCGCAGGTAATGGCGCGCCGAATCGCAGGTTGTGGCGCACCAGAAACTGCGATTCGGGGCGCCAAGACATGGGATTCGGCGGGAGGGGGAGAGGTCAGCCGGCGAGGGCCTTCCGGATCCGTACGTCGCTGACCTTGCCGGATGTGCCCAGCTCGGGTGCCCAGAGCGAGACGCGGTACTCCTCGAGCATCCAGCGGACGGTGCGCAGGGTGGCAGGGGCCGGCCGTCCGTCGGGGAGGGCGGCGACGCGCTGGAGATAGGCCTCCTGGAGCGGCTGCACGCGGTCGAGCCGCTCCTGGTCGCGGAAGACGGCACCACCGCCGGAGCCCAGCTGCTCGCGGCGCCGGCGCATCGCGGCGAGGTAGACCGGGTAGCGCCGCAGCTGCGCCGCGCCCGCCTCGCCGACGAACCCGTCGTGCACCAGTCGGCCGAGCTGGGCCTGCAGGTCGGTCAACGCGGGCAGCAGGGGCAGCTCGGCCCGCCCGCTCAGCACCTTGTCGGTCTCGCGCCACGAGGCCAGCACCCGGAGCAGCTCCCCGACGGTCGCCCGTACGGCGTCCGCCGCCCCGCCCGACACGGAGGCGACCAGCGCGTCGTACTGCTCCTGCGTCCGGACGGTCCCGGCCGCGTCGATCGCGTCGACGACGACGGCGCGCAGGCAGTCGCGGACGATCGCGTCCACCGACGGGTAGGGCGTGCCGACCAGCCCCAGCTTCTCGGTCGTCGACAGCCCGTCGACGACGCCGGCGGTCGGCGCCCCGCCGAGCGCGAGGAGCACCAACCGGACCACGCCCATCCGGTGCCGGGCGTCCCGCTCCTCCGCCGAGCCGAACACGCCCAGTCCGACGGTCGCGCCCTCGTCGACCAGCCCGGGATAGGCGGCGACCTCGTGGCCGGCGCGGGTCCACGTCCCGGTCTCGGCGATCTCGCCGAACACCCACGACGTCTCGCCGGTGCGGGCGACGCCGCTGTCGGCCGCGACCTCGGCCATCGCCTTCTCGAACCGCGGCCGCAGCGGCGCCTTCAGGGCGGCGAGGTCCTTGCCCCGCGCCTGCTCGCGGCCGCGCTCGTCGACGACCCGGTAGGTCGGCCGCAGGTGCGCCGGCAGCGACGCAAGGTCCCACGCCTCCCGCGGGACGTGCACGCCCGTGGTCGAGCGCAGGTAGCGCTCGAGCGCGGTGAGCAGTGGCTCGTCCCCGGCCGGGACGTGCGCGAGGAACTC
The DNA here is from genome assembly GCA_035554955.1 of Nocardioides sp. GTDB lineage: Bacteria > Actinomycetota > Actinomycetes > Propionibacteriales > Nocardioidaceae > Nocardioides. The sequence continues at coordinate 77,869 of DATMHR010000017.1, forward strand.
CCGCGCGGTGTTGGGCGCCGGCACGAAGTTGACCCGCAGCTGCTTGGGCAGGCTGCGCAGCAGCTCGGTCACCAGCTCCTCGCGCAGGCCCGGCACCACCCAGGAGAAGTCGTCGTCGTCGACCCGGTTGAGCGTTGCCACCGGGATGTCGATCGTGAGGCCGTCGTCGGCCGCGCCCGGCTCGAAGTGGTAGCCGATCTTGAAGACGAGGCCCTCGCCCGCTCCCCCCATCCGCCACTGCTCCGGGTAGTCCGCCTCGCTGACCTCGGCCGCCGCGTCGTGGGTGAGCATCGCCGGGTCGAAGGTGAGCAGCTCGGGGTTCTCGCGGCGCGCCTGCTTCCACCACTGGTCGAAGTGGGCCGCGCTCACGACCTCGGGGCCGACCCGGGCGTCGTAGAAGTCGAACAGGGTGTGCTCGTCGACGACCAGGTCGCGCCGCCGGGCGCGGTGCTCGAGCTCCTCGGCCTGCTCGAGGAGCTTCCGGTTGTGGTGGAAGAACTGGTGGCGGGTCGACCACTCGCCGTAGACGAGCGCGTGCCGGATGAAGATCTCGCGCGCCAGCGCGCGGTCGACCTTGCCGAAGGACACCAGCCGGTCGGCGACGAGCGGTACGCCGTACAGCGTCACCCGCTCGTGCGCGACCACCGACTGCCGCTTGCGGGACCAGTGCGGCTCGGAGTAGGTCCGCTTGACCAGGTGCGCACCCAGCCGCTCGGCCCACGCGGGGTCGATCGCGGCGTTCTGGCGGGCCCACAGCCGTCCGGTCTCGACGAGCTCCGCGGCCATCAGGAACGGCGGGTTCTTCCGCGCCAGCCCGCTGCCCGGGAAGATCGCGAACTTCGCGCCGCGCGCGCCGAGGTACTCCCGCGGCCCCGGTCGCTTGCCGGGGGTCGAGGAGGTCGCCCTGCGACCGTCACGAGACCGCTCCCGCTCCTCCAGGACACCGATGTGCGACAGCAACCCGGACAGCAGCGCCTGGTGGATGCCGTCGGCGTCGTACGGCGCCCCCTCGGTGGTCGAGGAGGTCGCGCTGCCACCGTCTCGAGACCCCGCCTTCTCCGTCCGCAGGCCCATCTCCTTGCAGACCTGCCGCAGCTGGCTCACCAGCTCCTGCCACTCGCGGACCCGCAGGTAGTGGAGGTACTCCCGCTTGCACATCCGCCGGAACGCGCTGCTCGACAGCTCGCGCTGCTGCTCGCGGATGTAGCGCCACAGGTTGAGCCAGGTCAGGAAGTCCGACCCCTCGGCCTTGAACCGCGCGTGCGCCTGGTCGGCCTTGGCCTGCTCGGCGGGCTGGTCGGCACCCGGGCGCTCCCGCGGGTCCTGCACCGACAGCGCCGCGACGATGACGAGCACGTCGCGCACGCACCCGAGCCGCTCGGCCTCCAGCAGCATCCGCCCCAGCCGCGGGTCGACCGGCAGCCGGGCCAGCCGCTGCCCCACCTTCGTGAGCCGGATCGACCCTCGTGGTTGGTCGAACCTGCTCCTCTGGTCGGCCGGCGCCAGCGCGCCGAGCTCCTCGAGCAGCTGGTTGCCGGCCTGCACGTTGCGGCGGTCGGGCGGCTCGACGAACGGGAACCGCCCGATGTCACCCAGCCCCAGCGAGGTCATCTGCAGGATCACCGACGCCAGGTTGGTGCGCAGGATCTCGGGGTCGGTGAACTCCGGCCGCCCGTCGAAGTCCTCCTCGGAGTAGAGCCGGATCGCCACGCCCGCCGCCACCCGGCCGCAGCGCCCGGACCGCTGGTTGGCGGACGCCTGGCTGATCGGCTCGATCGGCAGCCGCTGCACCTTGGTGCGCGCGGAGTAGCGCGAGATCCGCGCGACGCCGGTGTCGACGACGTACCGGATCCCCGGCACGGTCAGCGACGTCTCCGCGACGTTGGTGGCGAGCACGACCCGGCGCCGCGAGTCCTTCGCCGGAGCGAACACCCGGTGCTGCTCGGCGGCCGACAGCCGGCTGTAGAGCGGCAGCACGTCGATGCCGCGCGGTCCCCGCGTGAGCTCGCCCAGCGCCTCGGCGGTGTCGCGGATCTCCCGCTCCCCCGGAAGGAACACCAGTACGTCGCCCGCACCCTCCGCGGACAGCTCCTTCACCGCGTCGACGATCGCCTCGGTCTGGTCCCGCACGATCAGCTCACCTTCCTCGTCGACAGAGGCGGTCCCTGAGGAGCCGAGGGACGAGGCGTCTCGAAGGGCGACGAGCGGGCGGTAGCGGACCTCCACCGGGTAGGTGCGGCCCGAGACCTCGATGATCGGCGCCGGCTTCCCGTCGCGGTCGGCGAAGTGCTCGGCGAACCGCTCGGGGTCGATCGTCGCGGAGGTGATCACGAGCTTGAGGTCGGGCCGCTTCGGCAGGAGCTGCTTGAGGTAGCCGAGCAGGAAGTCGATGTTGAGGCTCCGCTCGTGAGCCTCGTCGAGGATGATCGTGTCGTAGCGCCGCAGCATCCGGTCGCGCTGGAGCTCGGCCAGCAGGATGCCGTCGGTCATCAGCTTGACCCGGCTCGCCCTCGACGTCCGGTCGGTGAACCGCACCTGGTAGCCGACCGTCTCCCCCAGCTCGGTCTCGAGCTCCTCGGCGATCCGCTCCGCCACCGCCCGCGCCGCGATCCGCCGCGGCTGGGTGTGCCCGATCATCCGCGGCCGCCCGTCCTTGCCGGGCGAGCCGCGGCCGAGCTCCAGGCAGATCTTCGGCAGCTGGGTGGTCTTCCCCGACCCCGTCTCGCCGGCGACGATCACCACCTGGTGGTCGCGGATCGCCGCCCCGATGTCGTCGCGGCGGGCGCTGACCGGCAGGTCGGGCGGGTAGGAGATCTTCACGGCCCGACCATTGTTCCTGACCGGTACGTCCTCTTTCGAGGACGTATCACCGCAAGGCGTAGTAGTCCACCCGAACGGTGAAGCTGCGGACGTCGTAGCGAAGCCCAGCGCCAGCGAGCACCGCCCAGATCACGTAGGGCCGCGTGTGCGGTTCCGCAAACACGTCGTGGATCGCCTGGTTGCCCGAACGGAACGGGCCACGGTGCGCGCCCAGCTGCGGCCCGAGCGCCGCCTCGCAGCACCACTCGTCGTCGTTGTCGAGATACATCAGCACCGGCGCGGCCGGCGTGGACCCGGCCGCCGCCCCGCCGTTCACAGTGACCCTCATTCCCTCGTAGCGCCGGAACGGGGACGTCGGCACGTGGACGGCGTTCATCGTCCAGAGCTCGGCAGCCTGGGCACGGCCACAGTCCTGACCCGAGCGGTAACCGGTCGACCCGCGCCACCTCTTCCTCGCAGGCTTCAGCAACCGGGCGCAGGAGCCAACCTTCGACCGGATGATGGTGGGCGCGGCTCTGAAGGTGCGCACCCACCGCACCCGAGTCCTCCTGTCGTGGGAGACCTCAACCGTTCGCTGGATCAGGGTTGCGTTGCCGGCGAGGTCCTCCACACGCAGGTCGAGGACGTAGGAGCCCTCCGGCACGAACTCGCGGGCCGAGATCCTGCCGGACCAGCTGACGTTCCAGCTTCCGTCACCGCGGTCCCCGTCGAGAGCGTGGGACGCCAGGCGCTCCACCACCGAACCGTCGGCCGCGGTGATCCTCAGGGACGCCCGGTGCGCCGGATCAGCCGGATCCGTGGAGACGTGCACGACCAGCCGATCCTCGTAGTTGTCCTCCACGGGGTAGAAGCGGGAAGCCGATTGGAAGACCTGGTCACGCATCACGCCGACCTGCGCGGTCACGGAGGGAACCGTCGCGTCCCAGACGAATTCCTCGCTCGCCTCGTCCTCCAGGTTCCCCCACTCCGCACCGGTCGTCGTGATGTGGGCGGCATACACGTAGGACTGCCCCTGGGCCAGCTCGTCGGCAGCACCGAGCGCCGGGAAGGCCGTCACGTCCCGAGCGGTTCCCGTCAACACGGGTGCCGCAGCGGGGTCGTCCGCCGGGGTGACACTCCAGTCGAGGTCGAAGGAGATCGGCGGGTCGGCCAGCTCGGCGTTCCGTGCCACACGCTGGAAGGGCACGGTCTGCGGCCCGAGCACCGGGCTACCACCTGCGATGCGCATCGACGTCCAGGTCAGCAACCGCGGCGACGTCGAGACCGCCGCGCAGGTCGGGGAGCACAGGTACACGACGAAACCGGACGTGTTCGTCTGGACGGGCAGGTGGTTCTGCCCGGGCTCAGCGGGCTGGCTGTCTCCCGTCGACGGCGTGTAGACGCTGAGCGTGCCGGGTCCGTCGTACGCGATGTCGACGACGTAGTCGTACGCCTCGGGGTTGAAGGAGGTGACGGTGGGCCAAGTGACGGTGATCGGGTCCTCCGCCGCGGCGGGCGGCGCAACGGTCGCGAGCAGGCTGACGAGGATCGCGACGAGCGCGAGCGCGCCCGTCGTCGTACGGCTGTTCACGTGTGGCTGCTCCTGTCGCGCCGAGTCGGACGGGCGTCAAGGTAAGCGTCCCGCGGCGGTCACCGGGGCGGAATCGGCGAAGTGATGCTGTGACGTGACGCACCGGTCACAACTGCAGGTAGTTGGCGCCCGTCGGCCCGATCCGGCCCGCTCGCTGCCGAACTACCTGCAGTTGTGACGAACCGGCGCGACACTTCGGCGTTTCGGGGTCGCGTACGTTAGCGTGGAGGCAGGGATTGTCAGACAATCTGACACGCGACGCCACCGAAGGAGGCGACAATGAGCATCACGACCGAGACCACGATGCCGACCGGGTCGACGCCGGCCGAGGTCCAGCGGGCCGAGGCGCGCACGGCGCACAACTACCACCCGCTGCCGGTCGTGCTCGCTCACGCCGAGGGCGCCTGGATGACCGACATCGAGGGGCGCCGCTTCCTCGACATGCTGGCCGGCTACTCCGCCCTCAACTTCGGCCACGGGCACCCGCGCCTCCTCGCCGCGGCCCACGCCCAGCTCGACAAGCTGACCCTGACCTCCCGCGCGTTCGTGCACGACGAGTTCGCCGACTTCACCGCCGCGCTCGGCGACCTGTGCGGCAAGGACCTCGTGCTGCCGATGAACACCGGCGCCGAGGCCGTCGAGACCGCGATCAAGGTGAGCCGCAAGTGGGGCTACGACGTCAAGGGCGTCCCGGCCGACTCCGCGCGGATCGTCGTGGCGAAGGGCAACTTCCACGGCCGTACGACGACCATCGTCGGCTTCTCCGACGACCCCGACGCCCGCGACGGCTTCGGCCCCTTCGCGCCCGGCTTCGACATGGTGCCGTACGGCGACCTGGCGGCCCTCGAGGCGGCGATCACACCCGAGACCGTCGCCGTGCTGATCGAGCCGATCCAGGGCGAGGCCGGCGTGCTGATCCCGCCGGACGGCTACCTGCGCGACGTCCGCGACGTCTGCACCCGGCACAACGTGCTGTTCGTCGCCGACGAGATCCAGGCGGGCCTGGGCCGCACCGGCCGCACCTTCGCGTGCGACCACGATGACGTCGTCCCCGACCTCTACGTCCTGGGCAAGGCGCTCGGCGGCGGCGTGGTCCCCGTCTCCGCGGTCGTGGGCGACCGCGACGTGCTCGGCGTGCTCCACCCGGGCCAGCACGGCTCGACCTTCGGCGGCAACCCGCTGGCCTGCGCAGTGGGCTCCGAGGTGGTCGCGATGCTGCGCGGCGGCGAGTTCCAGGACCGGGCCGCCCAGCTCGGCCTGGTGCTGCGCGAGCGCCTGGACGCGATGGTCGGCCACGGCGTGGTCGCCGTGCGCTCCCGCGGCCTGTGGGCCGGCGTCGACATCGATCCGGCGATCGGCACCGGCCGCCAGGTCTGCGAGCGGCTCATGGAGCGCGGCGTCCTGGCCAAGGACACCCACGGGTCGACGATCCGGCTCGCTCCGCCGCTGGTGATCTCCGCCGAGGACCTGCACTGGGGCCTCGACCAGCTCGCCGCCGTCCTCGGCTGAGCACCGGCTGATCGTCGGCCGAGGCTCGGTCTGCCGCGTCCCTGACGGGGTACCGGACCATCGCGAGGCCCGTCCGGGCCCGCGAGGGAGGTGTCGGTCATGGGACGAGGCGGCGGAGTCCTCGGAGCGCTCGTGGTGATCTGGCTGATCATCGGCGTGCTGGCGGCCGCACAGCGCGGCTACTTCGGCGACAACCAGGACGTGTCCTGCAAGACGTTCAGCGACACCGCGCTGACGATCGTGGCGGGTCCGCTCAACTACTTCGGGGTCAACCCGAAGGTGAAGTGCTCGACGCCCAAGCCCTCGAAGTGACCGGCGCCTGACCGAGGCGCACGGTCAGGGCCGCGGCACGACGCCGATCAGCGCGGGCAGCGCGTCGGTGACGTAGCGGACCAGCTCGTCGCGCTCGATCCCCGCGGGGTCGGCGCACCACGCCAGCACGGCCTCCTCGGCGAGCGCCGCCCAGGACCGCACGGCGAGCCGGCTGCCCGGCGTGTCCACGATGACCTCGCCGAGGCTGTCGGAGCTGAAGACGCGGTCGATCATCACCGCGCGGGCGCCCTCGTAGATCCGGCGCAGCGTCTCGTGACCACCGGCCGCGGCCCGGACCAGCGAGCGGTAGCCCTCCTCCTGGGCGACGACGTAGTCGACGTACGCCGCCATCGAGGCGTGCAGCCGGTCGACGGGGTCGGCGCCCTCGGGCGGTGCGGTCTGCGCGACCAGGTCGTCCGCGGCCCGCTGGACGACGGCCTCGTGGAACCCCTGCTTGCTGCCGAAGTAGTGGTAGAGCAGCCCGCGGGAGACGCCGCCGGCCTCGGCGAGCCGGTCGATGGAGATGTCCTCCAGGCTGCCGCCGGAGAAGAGCTCCAGCCCCAGCTCGATGAGCTGCTCGCGCCGCGCGTCCGGCGAGAGCCGGGTGCGTCCGTGCGCGGAGGGGGTGGTGGCGGTCACGTCGGACACTCTATTGACAATCGTTCAATAACGCCAATACCGTCGTCGCATGCCACGGAAGACCGCCTCCCGACCCGTCGAGGTCGACCACCTGATCATCGGCGCGGGGTTCGCCGGCCTCTGCTCGGCGATCAAGCTGCAGGAGGCGGGCGAGACCGACTTCGTCGTCATCGAGAAGGACAGCGACGTCGGCGGCACCTGGCACGCCAACACCTACCCCGGTGCCGCGTGCGACGTGCCCAGCCACCTCTACTCGTTCTCGTTCGCGCTCAACCCGGACTGGTCCTCGCACTACTCCCCGCAGCCCGAGATCCACGCCTACATCCGGCGGGTGGCCGAGGAGTCCGGCACGCTGGACCGCTTCGTCTTCGACACCGCGGTCCGCGACGCGCGGTGGGACGACGCGCAGGGCCGGTGGCTGGTCTCCACGACCGGGGGCGAGTACGCCGCCCGCACGCTCATCTCCGGCTCCGGCGGGCTCTCCGAGCCCCGGATGCCCGACATCGACGGCATCGACAGCTTCCAGGGCGAGGTCTTCCACTCCGCCCGCTGGAACCACGACGTCGACCTGACCGGCAAGCGGGTCGCCGTGATCGGCACCGGCGCCTCGGCGATCCAGATCGTCCCCGAGCTGCAGAAGGTGGTCGGCCGGCTCGACGTCTACCAGCGCACCCCCAACTGGGTCATCCCGCGCAACGAGCGGAAGTACACCTCGCTGGAGAAGCAGCTCTTCCGCCGCGTCCCGCTCGTCCAGCGCGCCGTGCGCGCCGGGATCTACGCGCAGCTGGAGTCCCGGGTGCCGGTGTTCACCCGGTTCCCCGACCTGATGCGCGTCGTCGAGCGCCAGGTGAAGGGCCAGATCCGCAAGGCGATCAGCGACCCCGAGCTGCGCGCGAAGGTCACCCCGACCTACCGCGCCGGCTGCAAGCGGATCCTGATCTCCAACGGCTGGTACCCCGCGCTCGCCCAGGACAACGTCGAGCTCGTCACCGACCCGATCGCCAAGGTCACCGCCGACGCGGTCGTCACCGCCGACGGCACCGAGCGGCAGGTCGACGTGGTCGTGGTCGCCACCGGCTTCTACGTCACCGAGCCGCCGATCGCCCAGCACGTCACCGGTCGCGAGGGCCGCAGCCTGGCCGAGGTGTGGGGCGACCACGGCATGTCGGCCTACAAGGGCACGACGGTGCACGGCTTCCCCAACTTCTTCCAGATCGTGGGGCCCAACACCGCGCTCGGGCACTCCTCGATGATCTACATCATCGAGTCGCAGGTCCGCTACATCGTCGAGGCGGCCAAGGCGATGCGCCGGCGGGGCCTCGCCGCCGTCGAGCCGACCGCCGCTGCGCAGCAGGAGTGGACCGACGAGGTCCAGGAGCGGATGGGGCCGACGGTGTGGACCACGGGCGGCTGCGCGAGCTGGTACCTCGACAAGTTCGGCCACAACACCACACTCTGGCCGGGACAGACGTTCAGCTTCCGGCACCAGCTCTCGCAGTTCGACGTCGACCAGTACGACGTCACCCCCCTCATCGAGAAGGAGACCGTCACCGCATGAAGACCCTCAAGGACAAGGTCGTCGTCATCACCGGCGCCGGCTCCGGCATCGGCCGTGCCCTCGCCGTGAACTGCGCCCAGCGCGGCTCGCTGCTCGCCCTCTCCGACGTCAACGAGGCCGGCCTGGCCGAGACCGTCGAGCTCGTCAAGCAGGCGGGCGCCGCGGAGGTCCGCTCCGACCGGCTCGACGTCGCCGACCGCGAGGCCTTCCAGACCTACGCCGCCGCCGTCGCCGAGCAGTTCGGCCGGGTCAACGTGGTGATCAACAACGCGGGCGTGGCGCTCGCCGGCGACCTCACCGACCTGTCCTACGAGGACATGGACTGGATCGTCAGCATCAACTTCTGGGGCGTCGTGCACGGCACCAAGGAGTTCCTGCCGCACCTGATCGAGTCCGGCGACGGCCACGTCGTCAACCTGTCCTCGCTCTTCGGCATGATCGCGATGCCCGGCCAGAGCGCCTACAACGCGACCAAGTTCGCGGTGCGCGGGATGACCGAGGCGCTGCGCGAGGAGATGCTCATCGCCGGCCACAAGGTCGGCGTGACCTCCGTCCACCCCGGCGGCATCAAGACGGCGATCGCCCGCAACGCCCGCGTCTCCGAGCACGAGGACAAGGAAGCCACCGCCAAGCTCTTCGACGAGAAGCTGGCCACGATGAGCCCGGACAAGGCCGCCGAGATCATCGTCAAGGGCATCCTCAAGAACCAGGCGCGCGTGCTCGTCGGCCTCGACGCCCACGCCCTGCACAACTTCCAGAAGTTCACCGGCTCGCGCTACCAGGACATCATCGCCCTGGCGTCCAAGCGGCTGATGCCGGGCAAGAAGGTCGTCTGAGAGCCGCCAGCCGGCTCAGCGGTGCCGGCGGAACCGGGTCACGCCCACCAGGCGCGGCCCGGCCAGCCGGCTCTCCACCCGGCGGGCCTCGCGGGCGACCGGCTGGGCGACGTACTCCCCCAGGATCACGCCCGCGGCGAGTGCCGTCGCGGTCGACGCGGCCGTCACCATCGCCAGCAAGCCCTCGGCGACGGCCGGATGGCCGCTCGCGGTCAGCAGCGCCAACCCGCGGTAGATGGAGAGACCGGGCAGCATCGGCACCACCGCCGGCACCACGATCACGAACGGCGGCACCCGGAGCCGCGCCGCCACGGTGTAGCTGACCAGCCCGACCACGAAGGCGGCCACGCCCACCGACCACGGCCGCCCGAAGTCCTGCAGCGCGATCGTCTCGGTGATGGCGATCGCGAGCGCGGCGAGCAGCCCGATCGGGAGCAGCGAGCGCTTGGGCGCGTACGACGCGTAGGCGAACGCCGCCGCGCCGACCGCGGCCCCGGCGGCGGCGACGCTGACGCCGGCCAGGCCGGTGCGCGCAGGCTCGAGGACGGGCAGGTCGAACCCGACCGCCGCAGCGATGCTGAAGCCGCCGCTGACGCCGGCGATGATGCCGGCGGTCGCGAGCAGCGCCTCGAGCACCCGGGCGCCGCCGGTGAGGTAGAAGCCGGAGAGGGCGTCCTGGATGGCACCCATGAACCCGATCCCGGCCAGCAGCATGATGATGTTCGCGCTCACCACGAGCGAGGCGTCCAGGTGCAGCACCGGCTGGGTCAACCGGGTCGCCACGGCAGCGATGATCGTCGCGAGCGCGCCACCGGCGATCTGCTGGTAGAAGAACGGCAGCCGCCGCTTCGCCATCCTCAGCTGCAGCCGGTCGATGCACGCCGCGGCGACGAAGGCCACGACGGCCACCGCCGCGGTGCCACCCAGCTGCAGGCCGGTCCCCGCGCACATCAGCCCCCACCCCGCGGTGGCCGCCCACCGCTTCCGGGCATGCCCGGACGAGGCGATCCGGGCCACCCGCGCGCGGGCGGTCGGCATGTCGGCGCGGCCCGCCAGCACGTCGCGGACCAGGTGGTCGACCCGGGTCAGGTCCTCGTAGTCGATGTCGCGCTGCGTCACCTGGCGCATCTGGAAGACCGGCGGCTCGTCCGGGTCGTGCTGGGCCGTCATCGACAGCGACGTGAACGTCACGTCGACCTGCGGGTTGCGCACGTCCAGCGCCTGCGCGACCGACCGCATGGTCGCGGTGACGTCGGCCGCTCCGGCGCCCGAGGAGAGCAGCACCTCCCCGATCCGCAGGCACAGGTCCAGGGTCTGGGCCAACCGACGGGTCTCGTCCATGGCCCCGATGCTGGCAGGAGTCTGGTAGACACGCGGAGGTGACCCCGGGGGACCCGATCCGCGTCGTGATGACCAAGTGGGGCGGTCGCCCGCACTGGGAGTACGACGGCACGTTCCTGGGCGCCGACGAGCACGGCGAGTGGCTGGGGTTCCCGGTCGGCACGTTCTACCGCCGGCCGGGCCTGGAGTTCGTCGCCACCTTCGCCGGCGTCACCCTGGTCCCCGCCGGTGGCGCCGCGCACCTGGCCGCCTTCAACGACGCCGCCGCCAAGGCGGCGATCTACGTCGACGTCACCACCCCGGCCGCCTGGGAGGGCAGCACGCTGCGCTCGGTCGACCTGGACCTCGACGTGGTGAAGCGGCCCGACGGGACGATCTTCCTCGACGACGCCGACGAGTTCGCCGAGCACCGGGTGCGCTTCGGCTACCCCGACGACGTGGTCGCGATGGCGGAGGCGTCCGCCGCGGCGGTGCTGGCCGCGGTGCAGGCGGGCGTGGCGCCGTACGACGGGAGCGCGGAGCGCTGGCTGACGCTCCTCTGACCGCGCCGCGGGCGGGTCAGCGCGGCGGCGGCAGCGAGTCGGTCGCCTCGAGCTGCTCCATGCCGGTGACGAGCAGGAGGTCGACGACGATCGAGCGCAGCTGCGCGAGGATCGCGTCGCCCGTCAGCGAGGTCGTCCGCTCCACCAGCCCGGTCGCCTGGCCCACCGCGAGCACCCGGTCGCGCGCGGCCACCGGCTGCCGGTCGGCCGCGAGCTCGTCGGCGATCGCGTCGACGGCCAGCGCGAGGTCGGCCGCCAGGTCGGCGTACGCCGAGGGCACCTCGCGGCGGCGGTAGGCCGCGACGGCCGTCTGCCGCACCAGCACCCGGGTGCTGCGCAGCGACCGGTCGAGCGGGTCGACCAGCTCGACCATCCGGCGCAGCGGCTCGCGGTGCCGCGCCCGGAAGGGGGACGACGTCACCACCGACATCCCCTCGCTCGCCGCGGCCTGCAGCTCCCGGATCATCCGGTCGGTCGCCCGCGCGTCGGCGAGCAGGTCGAGGCCGACGTCGGGGTCGCCGTCGACCATCACGTGGCTGGCCGCGCGCAGCAGCTCGGCGATCTTCCGCGCCACCGCGGCCGCCTGCTCCCGAGGCCGCCGCAGGGGGGCCGCGGGCACGACCGCCGCAGCGACCAGCGCCACTCCTCCGCCGATCAGCGCGTCGGTCCACCGCGTGAACGCCGCGCTCTGGTCCGTGACGAGCGTGGCCACGACGATCGACTGCACCGCGGCCTGGTTGACGAACAGCACGCCCGCGTCGAGCAGGAGCGCGGTCGACATGGCCAGCGCGACGATCAGGGCCAGCTGCCACGCGCCGGAGCCGAGCCAGAGCACGAGCAGGTCGGCGACGAAGACGCCGATCGCCACGCCGATGGTGATCTCGACGACGCGCCGCAGCCGCTGGCCGAACGAGGTCCCGAGCGCCACGACCGCGGCGACCGGCGCGAAGAACGGCCGGGTGTGGTCGAGCAGGTCGGCGGCGATGAACCACGCCACCCCGGCCGCGATCGCGCACTGGGCGACGGCGAAGGACTTGCTGCGCCACCGGGCGAGACGCCCGCGGAGCGACAGGCGGCTCCGCTCCCACATCCGGTCGAGCGGCGCCTCCACGCGCCCCATGCTCCCAGACGGGATCAGAGCAAGGAGTTGGGCTGGAAGGTCGGTCGCCGGTCGAGGTCCTCGCGGGCTGCCCGCACGAACTCGAAGCCCGCCGTCTCGACCCGCTGCCACCCGGGGTCGGCTCCCGGGTGGCGCAGCAGGCCGTCGGCGCACGTCGCGTGCAGCGGCGGGGCGTGGAACGCGTTGCGCCCGATCTCCTCGGGCGTGCCGACGAAGACGACCGGTCGCCCCAGCGGCTCGGCGCACACGCCGCAGATCCGGCTGAGCGCGCACTGCGTCACGTAGCGCCCCAGCAGCTCACCGAGCCCGCCTGCCCCGTCGCCGCCCCAGGCGAACGGCGCGTCGAGCCCCGCCGGGATCCGCATCGTGCCGGTCACCCCCGCGCCTCCGCGTGGGAGCGGGACCACCCTCCGAGCTCGGTACGCCGCGAGGGCCGCTCGTCGTCGGTGCGCCGCTTGCGGTCGCGCGCGGGCGTCGGCGGCTCCGGCTGGTCGCTCGTGGTCCACGAGTTCGGCAGCGAGAGCTTGATGATCGTCCGCAGCGCCTGGCCGTACTGCTTGTAGAGCGGGCCGGTCGTGTAGGGGATGTCGTACTTGGCGCACAGCTCCTGGACCCGCTCGGAGATCTCCGCGTAGCGGTTGCTCGGCAGGTCCGGGTAGAGGTGGTGCTCGATCTGGAAGCCGAGGTTGCCGGACAGGATGTGCAGCAGCGGGCCACCCTTGAAGTTGGCCGACCCCAGCATCTGCCGCAGGTACCACTCCGCGCGGGTCTCGTCCTCGATCTCCTCCTCGGTGAAGTGCATCGCCCCGTCCGGGAAGTGCCCGCAGAAGATGATCATGTAGGACCACAGGTTGCGCATCAGGTTCGCGGTCGCGTCCGCCGTCATGACGGTCTTCCACTGCTTGCCGGCGAGCGCCGGGTAGACGACGTAGTCCTTGAGGATCTGGTTGCGGCCCTTGCGGAAGATCTGCTTGAGCTGCCGCTTCATCTCCTTGGGATCCTTCTCGCCCTTGCGGATCCGCTCGATGTCGAGGTCGTGCAGCGCGACGCCCCACTGGAACAGCGTGGCGAGCAGCCCGTTGTAGATCGGCTGGCCCAAGTTGACCGGCGACCACTTCTGCTCGCGCGCCATCCGCAGGATCCCGTAGCCGATGTCGTTGTCGTAGCCGAGCACGTTGGTGAACTGGTGGTGCACGTAGTTGTGCGAGTGCTTCCACTGCTCGGCGGGCTGGGCGGTGTCCCACTCCCAGTTGGAGGAGTGGATCTCGGGGTCGTTCATCCAGTCCCACTGGCCGTGCATGACGTTGTGGCCGATCTCCATGTTCTCCAGGATCTTGGCCACGCCGAGCATGGCCGCCCCGGCAACCCATGCCGGCTTCCACCGGGACGCGAAGAGGGTCACCCGCCCGGCCACGGCCAGGCCGCGCTGGATGGTGATGATGCGGTTGATGTACGCCGCGTCGGCGGCGCCGCGGGACTCCTCGACCTCCGCGCGCAGCGCGTCGAGCTCGCGCCCGAGCTGGTCGACCTCCTCCTGCGTGAGGTGGGTGTACTCCTTGACGTCACTGATCGCCATGGTTCGCCTTCCCTTCGGTGGGTGCTAGATCGCGAGCGTGCAGTCGCCGACCGGGACGGTCACGCAGGTCTGCACGCGGTCGTTGCCCTCGTCGTACTCGTCCCCGGTGCGCAGGTCGCGCACGGTGCCGCTGACCAGCGTCAGCGTGCAGGTGTGGCAGATGCCGACCCGGCAGCCGTAGGGCATGCCGACGCCGGCCTCCTCCCCCGCCTCGAGGACCGTGGTCGCGCCGTCGACCTCGATGCTCCTCCCCGAGTTCTGGAAGCTCAGCGTGCCGCCCTCGCCCCCGTCGCCGCCGAGCTTCACCGAGAAGC
>DATMHR010000018.1:0-59169 GCA_035554955.1 Nocardioides sp.
GGGAGCGTCGACGACGTTGGCGTCGGCCCACGCGACGATCGCGCACCACTCGCGGATCCGCTCGGCCCGCTGATTCCGTAAAGACAGCTGGATCTCGTCGAGCAGCTCGCTGGTGGAGCAGCCGTCGAACTGCTCCATCGGTGAGGGGGTGTTCCCGAGATCCATACGAGAATTCAACCACCGACCGCCGACACAACGACGAGCCGGAAACCCGCCTGTGGACGGCCGATTCTCCATTCCTGGCTTGTGGATCACAGGCGGTGCGCCGGGGGTTTCGAGGCTCGGCGCTGGGGCGCCTCGCACCTCAACCACCGGCGACCTTCAACCCTCCGAATCGCTCCGCTTGAAACCGCGACCACAGGCCGACGACCCCCGGCAACCAGACACCGACGCAGCCGATCAACCAAGCAGCTCGCACCCCGCGGCGAGCGCCCACGTCAACCTTCAAAATGCTTGAACAGAGGTCTCGAGACGGTCGCTGCGCGACCTCCTCGACCACCGGAGCGCCGGGGCTGCGCGACCGCCTCGACCACCGGTTGTCGACGCCGCGCGCCTCACGCCGCTAGCGTCCGGCCCGGACCGGACGGAAGGCAGAAGATGGAGCAGCAGGACGACGCGGCCGCGGTGCGCTTCACCGAGCTCGGCTTCTACGGCCTCGCCGGCCACGCAGGTGATCCGCGTGCGCTGCTCGACGAGGTGCGGGACGCCGAGGCGTCGGGTCTGGGCGCCGTCTTCCTCTCCGAGCGGTTCAACTTCAAGGACGCCGCCGTCCTCTCCGGCGCGGCGGCGGCCGCGACGACCTCGATCGGCATCGCCACCGCGGCCACGAACCACAACACGCGCCACCCGCTGGTCACGGCGACGATGGCGACCACGCTGCACCGGCTGTCCGGCGGCCGGTTCGCGCTCGGCCTGGGGCGCGGCTTCGACGCGCTGTTCGACGTCATGGGCCTGCCCCGGATCACCAACGCCCAGCTGCGCGACGCGGTCGGGGTCCAGCGCCGGCTGTGGGCGGGGGAGCGGTTCGGTCACGAGGGACCGTCGGGGTCCTACCCCTACCTCTTCCTGATGGACGACGACGTCCACGAGGAGATCCCGGTGCTGATGGTCGCGCTCGGCCCCAAGGCGCTCGCGCTGGCCGGGGAGATCGCCGACGCGGTCGTGCTGCACACGTTCATGACGGACGAGGCGGTCGCCCGCAGCGTGGCCGCGGTGCGGACGGGTGCCGAACGGGCGGGCAAGGATCCGCAGGCCGTACGGGTCTGGGCCTGCACCGCGGTGGTCGAGGAGTCGGTGCCGCACGAGACCGTCCTGCGCAAGACGGTCGGCCGGCTGGCGACGTACCTCCAGGGGTACGGCGACCTGCTGGTCCGCATCAACGACTGGGACCCTGAGGCGCTGCGCCGCTTCCGCGAGGACCCGCTGGTCGCCGGCTTCGCCGGGGCCTTCGACGCGGTCGCCACCACCGACGAGCTCGAGCACCTGGCAGAGAAGGCCATTCCGCAGGAGTGGCTCGAGTGCGCGATCACCGGAACCGCCAGGTCGTGCGCCGAGCAGGTGGCGGCGAGCTTCTCGACGACCGGCGTCGACAGTGTGATCCTGCACGGCTCGACGCCGCAGGAGCTTGCGCCCGTCCTCCGTGCGTACGGCGACGTGCGCCCTGCCGGCCGGGCGGCCCTGCCCGTGAACCCGGGGCGTATGTCGTGACGTCCGCACCCCCTCCCGCTCCCGACGAGGCCCCGACCGTGGTCGCCATCCACGTGGCGAAGGGGCGCCGCCTGCCGATGCAGGCGAAGGACAGCGTCGAGGTGGAGGCCGGCAGGGGGATCGTGGGGGACAGGTACCACGGCACCAAGCACCGGCACGTGTCCGTGCAGAGCCGGGAGTCGCTCGACGAGGCCGCTGCGGTGTTCGGCGACGAGGTGCCGTCCCACCTCACCCGCCGCAACGTGACGATCAGCCACGGCGTCGTGCCCCGTGACCCCGGCTCGCGGCTGCGGATCGGGGACGTGCTGCTCGAGGCGGTGCGCGTGGCGGCGCCGTGCAAGCTGCTCGACGACACCCTCGGGCGGGGCGCGCAGGAGGCGCTGCGACGTCGGGCAGGAACGGTCTTCCGCGTGCTCGAGGGCGGCACCCTGACCACCGGCGACCGGGTGGCGGTGGAGGAGCCGGCAGGCCCCTGAGGCCGGGGAGGTTGGGATCGGGGTCGGTGGGTACCGGCCGCCGCGTGGACACGATCATCGACGCGGATCCGATCGACTACCTGATCATCGCGACGTACTTCGTGTTCGTGCTCGGCATCGGCTGGCTCGCGCGCCGACAGGTCTCCGACTCCGTCGACTTCTTCCTGTCCGGGCGCGCGCTCCCCGCGTGGGTGGCGGGTCTCGCCTTCATCTCGGCCAATCTGGGGGCGGTCGAGATCATGGGCATGTCCGCCAACGGTGCCCAGTTCGGGTTGCCGTCGGTGCACTACTTCTGGATCGGCGCCATCCCGGCGATGCTGTTCCTCGGCATCGTGATGATGCCGTTCTACTACGGGTCGAAGGTCCGCTCGGTCCCCGAGTTCATGCTCCGCCGGTTCGGCCCGGGCGCGCACCTGGTCAACTCGCTGTCGTTCGCCGTCGCCCAGCTGCTGATCGCGGGGGTGAACCTCTTCCTGCTCGGGACCATCATCCGCGCGCTGCTCGGCTGGCCGCTCTGGGTCGCGCTCGCGGTGGCGGCCGCCGTCGTGCTCTCCTACATCACCCTCGGCGGACTGTCCGCCGCGATCTACAACGAGGTGCTGCAGTTCTTCGTGATCGTCGCGGCCCTGCTGCCGCTGACGATCATCGGGCTGCACCAGGCCGGCGGCTGGGGCGGGCTGATGGATGCCATCGCCCCGGCGAAGGACGGCTCGGGCAGCGTCACGGCGACGGTCGGCCAGCAGACCGAGTCCTGGCCGGGGCAGGCGCTGTCCGGGATCGACTCGAGCGTGCTGTCGGTCGTCGGGATCGTGTTCGGCCTCGGGTTCGTGCTGTCCTTCGGCTACTGGACCACCAACTTCGTCGAGGTGCAGCGCGCGATGGCGTCGGACTCGATCGCCTCGGCCCGGAAGACGCCGATCATCGGCGCGTTCCCGAAGATGTTCGTCCCGTTCATCACCATCGTGCCGGGCATGCTGGCCGCGGTGCTGGTCAAGGAGATGATCGAGCTCAAGTCGGGCGGGGCGCCGCCCGGGGGCGCCTCGGGCGAGGGGGTCGCCTACAACGACGCCCTGCTCTACCTGATGCGCGACCTGCTGCCCAACGGGCTCCTCGGCGTCGCGATCACCGGTCTGCTGGCCGCCTTCATGGCCGGGATGGCGGCCAACATCTCGGCGTTCAACACCGTGTTCAGCTATGACCTGTGGGGCGACTACGTCGCGAAGGACCGGTCCGACCGCTACTACCTCGGCGTGGGTCGGGTCGCGACCCTCGGCGCCACGCTCGTCGCCATCGGCACCGCGGTCCTCGCCTCGCACTTCTCCAACATCATGGACTACCTCCAGGTGCTGTTCGGGTTCTTCAACGCCCCGCTGTTCGCGACGTTCATCCTCGGGATGTTCTGGAAGCGGATGACCCCGACCGCGGCCTGGGTCGGTCTCGTCGCCGGTACGACGTCCGCCGTGCTCGTCGCCGTGCTCAGCACCGGCACCCTCGGCTCGATGAGCACCGGGACCCTCGCCATCAGCGGGCAGGGTGCCGCGTTCCTCGCCGCGACGGTCGCGTTCGTCGTCGACATCGTGCTGAGCGTCGCGGTCTCGCTCGTGACGAGGCCGCGGCCCGCCGAGGAGCTGGTCGGGCTCGTCTACTCCGAGACCCCGGCGCACCTGCGCAGCGACCCGAACGAGTCGTCGTACCCCTGGTTCCAGCGACCCGTGCCACTGACCGCGATCGCGCTCGTCATGGTCGTCGGCCTCAACGCGATCTTCTGAGGAGGGACGGAGCAATGACCACAGGCAACGAGGACGAGGTCGAGCGCCGCCGGCGCCACACGGCCGGGGCCTTCGACATCCGCAACGTGATCGGCGCGCTGATGGGCATCTACGGCGTCGTGCTGGCGGTGATGGGTGTCGCCAGCGACGACACCGGTCCGCAGACCGGTGACCTGCACGCCAACCTCTGGGCGGGGCTGGTGCTGGTCGCGGTGGCGGTGGTCTTCGTGACCTGGGCCCGGCTGCGACCGGTCGTCGTCGACGAGAAGGCGGTGGCCGAGGCCCGCGCCGAGGAAGACCGCGACGCGGCCTGACGTCACTCGACCGGGTGCCCGGCGACCTGGTCGTGCAGGTCGGTGGCCGCGTCGACCACGCTGTCCACGGCGAGCCTCGACTCCTCGCCGACGGCGAAGACCTCGTGCAGCACGGTGTCGTCCACGAAGACGATCTCCACGCCGACGTACTGCCGACCGCCCTGGGCTCCCGACATCATGACCGCCTGGGCCTCAGGGACGCCCGGCACCTCCAGCGGCTCGACCGTCATCCCGGGCGAGGGCTCGGAGTTGCTGGCGAACAGCCTGTCCGCCTCGGTCCGAGCTGCGGCGGGATCGTCGTAACGACCCGCGATCGAGAGCGCGAAGCCGTGGTGCGGGCCGTCGAAGAGCTGGGTGGCACCCGAGACGAAGCCGGACTCGAGCAGGTCGGCCACCTTCTTCTCGTGTGCCCGTGCGAACGCCTCCGGGTCCTGCTCCTCCGCGGGCTCCTCCGCGGTGAGGCCGGGCAGCGCGTCCACCGCGAGGACGTGGGCGGTGATCGGCAGCGCCTCGGCTGCTGAGGGGGCCGGGGTGGGCGAGGTGTCCCCGTCGTCGGAGCCGGCGCCGCACGCGGTGGTGACGGCGAGACAGGCGACGGACGCGATGACGAGGGAACGGTGCAGGACGTTGATCATGACGTGCTCCTGGTGGGAGGGAGGGGAACGGTGGCGACGCTAGGGAGCGGGCCGGGTCCCGCGGCACCGCCCGGAGTCCCTCGCAGGGGGTCCGTGAGGAGGGGACGAACCGTTCCTGCGAAGGGGTCCGCGACCGGCCGGGCGGCAGTAGCGTCCTCGGCGTGACCACGGCGACCCTTCCCTCGGGCCGCGCCGCGCTCCGCTGGCCCGGAGCAGCGGCACTCGCCCGAGCCCTCTGGCTGCCCGTCGGGCTCGCGGTGATCGCAGTCGTCGAGACCGCGACCGTGAGCGACGAGGACGTCGTGCTGCGCACCGCGCTCGCCGGGGCGACGGCCTTCGGCGTCGTCCTGCGCCGGCAGCAGCCGGGCCTCACGGCGGCCTGGGTGGCCACCGGGATGGCCGTGGAGTCCGCGGCGACCGAGTCGCCCGACCAGATCGGGGTGCTCCTCGCCTTCATCGTCGCCGCGTTCCACGCCGGCGCCGCCCGCGACCGCAGGGAGGCCGTGCTCGGGCTGGTGATGCTCGGCCTCGCGGTCACGGTCTCGATCGCGCTGGACCCGTCCGACTCGGTGTCCAACGTCCCGCCGACGCTCTTGTTGTTCGTGGTCGTGCCCGCGGCCCTGGGGCTCGGGTTCGCCCGGCGCGAGCGCGCCCTGGACCGTCTCGGTGCGACGAACGCCCGGCTGCGGACCGAGGCGGCCGCTGCCCTCGAGGCGGAGCGGCAGCGGCTGTCCCACGAGCTGCACGACGTCGTGTCGCACGCCGTCACGCTGATCGCGGTCACAGCAGAGGCAGGCGGGACCCTGGTGCGCACCGATCCCGGCGCGGCCGAGCAGTCGTTCGCCGCCATCGCGGAGACCAGCCGGGACGCGCTCTCCGAGCTCCAGGCCCTGCTCTCGCTGCTGACGCCCGACGCCGACCCCGGGGCCGGACGCGGCCTCGCGAGCCTCGACGCCCTCGTCGAGGGCGTCCGCGCCGCCGGCGCCGCGGTCGAGGTCGTCCGGCGGGGTGACGAGCCGGCCCTCGCGCCCGAGGCGGACCTCGCGGCCTACCGCACGGTCCAGGAGGCGATGACGAACGCGCTCCGCAACTCCCGCAGCCCGCGGCTGCACGTCGAGGTGGAGGGCGTCGCGGGCGTGGTACGCCTGACGGTGACGAGCCGCGGCGAGCCGCACCGCTCGACGTACGGCGGGACGGGCCGCGGCCTGGCCGGGCTGCGGGACCGGCTGGAGTCGCTCGGCGGCCGGCTCGACGCCGGCCCTGGGACGGACGACAGCTTCGTCGTCGTCGCCGAGATCCCCGCGGGTGCGTCGTGATCCGCACCGTCGTGGTGGAGGACGAGACGCTGGTCCGCGAGGGTCTGGTCGCGATCGTGGGCGCCGCGGACGACCTGGAGGTCGTCGGCACGGCCGCCGACGGCGAGGAGGCCGAGCAGGTCGTGCGCGCGACGACGCCCGACGTGGTCCTGATGGACCTCCGGATGCCGAGGTGCGACGGCATCACGGCCACCCAGCGGCTCGTCGGCAGGGCCGACCCGGCGCGGGTGCTGGTGCTGACCACGGTCGAGACCGACGAGGCAGTGCTGGCGGCGCTGCGCGCCGGGGCGCGGGGCTTCGTGCTCAAGAGCAGCCCGCGGGTCGAGCTGTGGCACGCCATCCGCACGGTGGCCGAGGGCGGGATGCTGCTCTCGCCCCGGATCACCCAGCGGCTCGTGGAGCAGCGCCTGGCGGCGACACCCCCGGCCCCGCCGATGGACCTGACCGAGCGGCAGGCCGACGTGGTCCGGCTGGTCGCCCGCGGCCTGTCCAACGTCGAGATCGCGTCGACCCTGCACCTGGCCGAGACCACGGTGAAGGGCTACGTGAGCGAGGTCCTGGCCCGGCACGGCCTGCGGGACCGCACCCAGCTCGTCGTGACCGCCTACGAGTCGGGGCTCGTCGTCCCCGGCCGCTCGGACTAGACCGAGACCACGCAGTCGGCGAGGACGGGCGAGCCGTCCCGCTCACCACCGGCGATGGTGGCGCTGGCGACGACCCGGTCGCCCTCGCGCCACCCGGCGACCCGGATCGTCTCGCCCGGGAACACGACACCCGCGAACCGCGCGGTGAACCCGCGGACGGCGGCCGCGTCGCCGCCGAGAAGCCCGTCGGTGAGCTCACGGAGCGCGATGCCGTAGGAGCAGAGGCCGTGCAGGATCGGCGCCGGGAACCCCGCCCGCTTGGCGAAGTCGGGGTCGGCGTGCAGCGGGTTGCGGTCGCCGCAGAGCCGGTAGAGCAGGGCCTGCTGCGGCGTGACGGCGTACGTCGTCACCAGGTCGGGCTCCCGGTCGGGGACGACGACGGGGTCGGAGGAGCCCCGGTCGCCGCCCCAGCCGCCCTCGCCGCGGACGAAGATCGAGGACCGGACGCGCCAGAGCTCCTGGCCGTCGTCAGCGCGGGCGACACCCTCCTGCCAGATCACGGCCGCCTTGCCCTTGTCCCAGACGTCGGTGAGCGTGGTCGTGACGGTGGCCGTGCCCGCGGTCGGCAGCGGCCCGGCGACGTCGATCGTCTGGGAGCCGTGGACCACCTGCGCGAGGTTGATGTCGCAGCCGGGAAGGTCGAGCGGCGGCGGGTCGGTCTCGTGGAACGTCGGGACCACGACGCCGAAGGACGGCAGCACCTGGAGGGACGGGCCGTCCAGCGTCCAGCGCAGCGCGTCGGGGGAGAGGTTGTCGCCCTCGCGGGAGCCGGCGCCCACGGCGAGGTGGTACAGCAGGACGTCGCTCTCGGTCCACGAGAAGGTCGTGGAGCCGAGCTCGGCCCCGATCGCGACGGACGGGTCGATGGGCATCAGGCGGTCTCCTTGCGAATTTCTGCCGACTCGAGGCGTTTCAGCTGCGAACTTCTGCCGACTCGGCGATGTCCTCGACGGCCAGGTAGCCGAAGACGAGGGCGGGGCCGATGGTCGCGCCGGGGCCGGCGTAGGTGTAGCCCATGACGGCGGCCGAGACGTTGCCGGCGGCGTACAGGCCGGGGATCACCGAGCCGTCGGGGCGCAGCACCCGCGCCCGCTCGTCGGTGAGCAGGCCGCCCTTGGTGCCGAGGTCGCCGGGCACGATCTTGACGGCGTAGAACGGCGCCTGGTCGATGGTGTGCAGGGACGGGTTCGGCTTGACCGTCGGGTCGGAGTAGTACTTGTCGTAGGCCGACTCGCCGCGGTGGAAGTCCTCGTCGACGCCGGTGCGGGCGAAGCCGTTGAACCGCTCGACGGTGGCGGTGAGCTCGTCGGCCGGCACGTCGATCTCGGCGGCGAGCTCCTCGAGCGTGGCGGCCTTCTTGATCGTGCCGTTCTTGTACCAGCGGCCGGGGAACGGCTGCCGCGGGCTGAGGCCGGCGAAGAGGTAGCGGTTGCGGTAGCGCTGGTCGATGATCATCCAGCTCGGCACGTGGGCGACGCCGGTCTGCTCGCCCTTGTACATCTCCTGCACGGCCTCGACGTAGGGGAGCGCCTCGTTCATGTAGCGCCGGCCTGCCTGGTTGACCATGATCGAGCCGGGCAGGTTGCGCTCGGCGAGGCAGAACCACGGGCCGCTGGGCAGCGGGATCGTCGGGCCCCACCAGGCGTCGTCCATGATGTCGGTCGCCGCGCCGGCGGCGATGCCCGCCTCGAGGCCCGCGCCGGTGTTGAACGCCGAGCCGGTCGTCCACTCCTCGGAGGTCGGCTGCGGGAGGAACTTGGCCCGCAGCTCGGGGTTGCGCTCGAAGCCGCCACTGCCGAGGACCACGCCTCGCCGGGCCCGGATCTCGTGGCGCTGCCCCTCGTGCTCGACGACGACGCCCACGACCCGGCCGCCCTCGAGGAGCAGGTCGGTCAGCGCGTGCTCGTAGTGCACCGGCACGCCGGCGTCGACGAGGCCCTTGCGGAGGCCGATCGCGATGGCGTTGCCCATCGCGAACATCTTGCGGCCCAGCAGCATGCTGACCAGCCGCCGGAGCAGGACCATGACCATCGTCAGCGGGCCCTTGGCCGTCCGCAGGCCCAGGCTGATCTTGCGGTACATCGCCTGGGTGACGATGAGGTTGGCGGGCGCCTTCGTGTACGGCGGGTGGAGGTGCTCGAGCTCGTCGCCCAGGAACCGGGCGTCGAGCGGCACCGGCTCGACCGTGCGGCCGCGGGCCCGGCCGCCGGGCGCCTCGGGGTGGTAGTCGGCGTACTGGGGGACCCAGGTGAACCGGACCGGCGTGTTCTCGCGGATGAAGTCCATGACCTCGGCGCCGCGGTCGACGTAGGTGTCGCGGCGGGTCTTGGAGACCGCGTCGCCGACGATCGAGTCGAGGTAGAGCTTGGCGTTGGCCAGGTCGTCGTCCTCCCCGGCCGCCTTCAGGGCGTAGTTGCCGGGGATCCAGACCCCGCCGCCGCTGCGCGCGGTCGAGCCTCCGAAGTAGGCGCTCTTCTCCACCAGGACCGTGTCGAGGCCGCGGCGCGCCGCCGCGAGGGCTGCGCTCATGCCGGCGCCGCCCGCGCCCACGACGACCACGTCCACCTCGCGCGGCAGCACCGTCGGCGTGCCCGTCGTACCACCCGTCATGGCACAAAACTGTAACAGGTTCTAGTATGTGCTCGTGACCTCCCACGATGCGATCGCGGCCGCCGTCGACCGCCTGGCCCTGGCCCA
This sequence comes from Nocardioides sp., assembly GCA_035554955.1. Taxonomy (GTDB): domain Bacteria; phylum Actinomycetota; class Actinomycetes; order Propionibacteriales; family Nocardioidaceae; genus Nocardioides. Next base: position 9,559 of record DATMHR010000018.1, read on the forward strand.
GGAGAAGCGGGTGCCGTGCGCCCCGGTGCGCGACCTGATCGGCACCGACGACCTCGCAGCGGCGTACGCCGTCCAGCAGGGCGTCGTGCAGCGCCGGCTCGCGGGCGGCGCCGCCGTCGTTGGCCGCAAGATCGGTGCGACGTCCGAGGCCGTGCAGCGGCAGCTGGGCGTCGACCAGCCCGACTTCGGCTACCTGTTCGACGACATGGACGTGAGCTCGCTCGACCGGGTCTCGATGGAGTCGCTGCTGCAGCCGCGGGTCGAGGCCGAGGTCGCGTTCCGGCTCGGCGCGGACATCGACCCCGGGACCGAGGACGAGATCACGCTCGACCTGGTGCGTTCGGCGGTGGACGTCGCGATCCCCGCGCTGGAGATCGTGGACTCCCGCATCGAGGGCTGGGACATCACCTTCACCGACACGGTCGCCGACCAGGCGTCGAGCGGCCTCTTCGTGGTCGGCGACGACGCACGGTCGCTCGACGGCTTCGAGCCGGTCGACGTGACGATGTCGCTGACCATCAACGGCGAGGAGCGCTCGGCCGGCACCGGCGCCGCGTGCCTCGGCGACCCGCTCGAGGCGCTGCGCTGGCTCGCCGTGCAGGCCTACCGGTTCGGTGACCCGCTGCGCGCCGGCCACCTGATCCTGTCCGGGGCCCTGGGCCCGTTCGTGCCGTTCGCGCCGGGGGACCGCGTGGAGGCGTCGATCAGCGGCTTCGCGCCGCTGGTCGCAGAGTTCGCAGACTGAGGGAAAGAGGCAGGACATGACAGGGACCAAGCTGACCGCGGCCATCGTCGGCCCCGGGAACATCGGCACCGACCTGCTCTACAAGCTGCTGCGCAGCGACGTCGTGGAGCCGCGGTGGATGATCGGCGTCGACCCGGCCAGCGAGGGCCTCAAGCTCGCCGCGGACAAGGGCCTGGTGTCGAGCCACGAGGGCGTCGACTGGCTGCTCAAGCAGGACGAGCTGCCCGACCTGATCTTCGAGGCCACCTCGGCCTACGTGCACCGCGAGTACGCCCCGCGCTACGCGGAGGCCGGGATCCGGGCGGTCGACCTGACCCCCGCCTCGGTCGGCCCGGCGGTCATCCCGCCGGTCAACGGCGAGGAGCACATCGACGCGATGAACGTCAACATGATCACCTGCGGCGGCCAGGCGACGATCCCGATGGTCGCCGCGGTCTCCCGCGTCACCCCGGTGTCGTACGCCGAGATCGTGGCCTCCGTGTCGTCGGTGAGCGCGGGTCCGGGCACCCGCGCCAACATCGACGAGTTCACCCGCACGACGGCCAACGGCGTGGAGACGATCGGCGGCGCCGAGCGCGGCAAGGCGATCATCATCCTCAACCCCGCCGAGCCGCCGATGATCATGCGGGACACGATCTTCTGCGCGGTCGACCCCGACGCCGACACCGACGCGATCGCCGAGTCGGTCCAGCGGATGGAGCAGGCGGTCCAGGCCTACGTGCCGGGCTACCGGCTGCTGCAGGAGCCGCAGTTCGACGGCCCCAGCGACTTCACCCGCGGCATGCGCCGGGTCTCGATCTTCGTCGAGGTCGAGGGCGCCGGCGACTACCTGCCGCCCTACTCCGGCAACCTCGACATCATGACCGCCGCCGCGACCCAGGTCGGCGAGAACATCGCCCGCGCCGTGCTCGCCGGCCGGAACTGAAGGGACCGACGATGACCGACAGTGCTTCCCTCAACACCCTGCAGCGCACCTGGAGCGGCATCCACGGCACCGAGCCGTGGGGTGACCTGGACCTGCGGCTGACCGACACCTGCCTGCGCGACGGCTCGCACCACAAGCGGCACCAGTTCACCGCGCAGGAGGTGCACGACATCGTCGAGGCGCTCGACACCTCCGGCATCCCGGTGATCGAGGTGACCCACGGCGACGGGCTCGGCGGCAGCAGCTTCAACTACGGCTTCTCGCGGACGCCCGAGCAGGAGCTGATCCGGATCGCGGCCGAGACGGCCGAGCGCGCCAAGATCGCGTTCCTCATGCTCCCGGGCGTCGGCACCAAGGACGACATCCGCGCGGCGCAGGACAACGGCGGGCAGATCTGCCGGATCGCGACGCACTGCACCGAGGCCGACGTGTCGATCCAGCACTTCGGCCTGGCCCGCGAGCTCGGCCTGGAGACGGTCGGCTTCCTGATGATGAGCCACACCCAGCCGCCGGAGGTGCTGGCCAAGCAGGCCCGGATCATGGTCGACGCGGGCTGCCAGTGCGTCTACGTCGTGGACTCCGCCGGCGCGCTGATCATGGAGCAGACCGCGGACCGGGTCTCCGCCGTGGTCGCCGAGATCGGCAGCCAGGCCGACGTCGGGTTCCACGGCCACGAGAACCTCGGGCTCGGCGTGGCCAACACCGTGATCGCCGCCCGCGCGGGAGCCACCCAGATCGACGGGTCGGTGCGCCGGTTCGGCGCCGGCGCCGGCAACACGCCGCTCGAGGCGTTCATCGGCGTGTGCGACAAGCTCGGCTGGACGACCGGCGTCGACTTCCTCCAGATCGTCGACGCGTCGGAGGACGTCATCAAGCCGGCGATGCCGGAGGAGTGCCAGCTGGACCGGATGACGCTGATGATGGGCTACGCGGGCGTCTACTCCTCCTTCCTCAAGCACGCCGGCAACGCCGCGGAGCGCTACGGCGTGTCGGGGGCCGAGATCCTGCTGGAGGCCGGCCGGCGCAAGCTCATCGGCGGCCAGGAGGACCAGCTGATCGACATCGCCCTGCTGCTCAAGGCCAAGCAGGACGCCGACGCGGGAAGCATTGCGTGACACGAAACTAGAACGTGTTCTAGTATGTAGGCCTCAGCACTTCTGACACAGGAGCTCCCGATGACCAACGCTTCCCGACCGGCCGCCGTCCAAGCTGTTCTGGACGGCGTGCGCGACCTGCTCCCCACCCTCCGCGAGCGGGCTGACGAGGCCGAGCGGCTGCGCGTCGTTCCCGACGCGTCGGTCAAGGAGCTCGAGGAGACCGGCTTCTTCCGGCTGCTGCAGCCCCACCGCTACGACGGCTTCGAGGCCGACCCGGTCGACTTCTACACCGCCGTCCGCGACATCGCCTCGGCGTGCGGCTCGACCGGCTGGGTGTCCAGCGTCGTGGGCGTGCACCCGTGGCAGGTCGCGCTCTTCGACGACAAGGCCCAGCAGGCGGTGTGGGGCGAGGACACCAGCGTGCGGCTCAGCTCGTCGTACGCCCCCACCGGCAAGGCGGTCGTCGCCGACGGCGGCTTCATGCTGAGCGGCAAGTGGAGCTTCTCGTCCGGCTGCGACCACTGCTCGTGGGTGCTGCTCGGCGGGCTGGTGTTCAACGAGGAGGGCCAGGTCGTCGACTTCCGCACCTTCATGGTCCCGCGGGAGAAGTACCAGATCGTCGACGTCTGGAACGTCGTCGGCCTGCGCGGCACCGGCTCCAACGACATCCTCGTCGAGGAGACCTTCATCCCCGAGGAGTTCACGCTCTCGATGGGGGAGACCGGCCAGTGCAAGGGCCCCGGCCAGGAGGTCAACACCAGCGACCTCTACAAGCTGCCGTTCCACTCGATCTTCACCGGCACCATCACCACGCCGATCATCGGCATGGCCAAGGGCGCGTACGCCGAGCACGTGGACATGCAGCAGAAGCGCGTGCGTGCCGCGTACCTCGGGGAGAAGGCGGCCCTCGACCCGTTCGCGGCGGTCCGGATCGCCCGCGCGTCCTCCGAGATCGACGCCGCCTGGGCCCTCCTGGTCAACAACATCCGCGAGGAGCAGGACCACGTGGCGCGGGGCGAGAAGATCCCGCTCGAGCTCCGGCTGCGGGTCCGGCGCGACCAGGTGCTCGGCTCCCAGCGCGCGATCGACGCGATCGACGAGCTCTTCGAGGCCTCCGGCGGCCGGGCGCTCGCCGAGGGCACCTACCTCCAGCGGGCGTGGCGCGACGCCCACGCCGGCCGGGTGCACGCCGCCAACGACCCCGAGCGCGCCCTGCAGATGTACGGCGCCCAGCAGTTCGGCCACAAGGTCGACCCGGGAATGTACTGATGCCGGAGACCTATGCCAAGGAGGACGTCCGCCGGTCGGCCCAGGTGAAAGCAGAGTCCGGGGACGGCACCATCTCTCTGAACTACTACGAGGCAGGGGAGTCGCGACCCGAGGTCGGCGCCGGCCTCCCGTTCGTCATGCTGCACGGCGGCGGCCCCGGCGCGTCGGCGTGGAGCAACTTCGGGTCGGCGCTGCCGCGGTTCGCCGCGAGCTTCCGCACCCTGCTCGTCGACCAGCCCGGCTTCGGCCAGTCCGACAAGCCGCCGGTCACCGCGAACTACTTCCGGCACTCCGCGGACTACCTGGTGAAGCTGCTCGACGAGCTGCAGATCGAGAAGGTGCACCTGCTCGGCAACTCCCTCGGCGGCGGCACCGCGACCCGGTTCGCGCTGTCCTACCCCGACCGGGTGGCGCGGCTGGTCCTGATGGGCCCGGGCGGCCTGTCGCTGAACCTCTTCCACGCCGACCCGACCGAGGGCGTGCAGCGGCTGATGGACTTCAGCATGGACCCGACCCGCGAGCGGCTGCGGGCGTTCATCTCGACCATGGTCGTGGACCAGAGCCTGGTCACCGACGAGCTCGTCGAGGAGCGGTTCGCCGACGCGACGGCCCCCGGGTCGCTGGAGGCCATGCGCTCGATGGGCGCGTCGTTCTGGAACCCGGAGTGGGCCGAGGACGGCATGCTCTGGCGCGAGGTGCACCGGATCCGGAAGCCCACGCTGCTCACCTGGGGCCGTGAGGACCGGGTCAACCCGCTCGACGGCGCCCTGGTCGCGCTCAAGCAGATCCCGCGCGCGCAGCTGCACGTGTTCCCCAACTGCGGCCACTGGGCGCAGATCGAGGCGGCCGAGGAGTTCGCCCAGGTCTGCACGGCGTTCCTCGCCGGCCACGTGGAGAGGAAGAAGTCATGACCATCGAGATCAAGTCCATGGGCTACGTCCGGGTCGCGAGCACCGACCTCGACGCGTGGACCACGTTCGCCGGCAAGGTCCTTGGGCTCGCCGCGGGCCGGGGGCCGAACCCCGACCACCAGTACTGGCGGATCGACGAGGTCTCGGCGCGCCTGGTCGTCTTCCCGTCCGACCGCGACGAGCTCGCGGCGACGGGCTGGGAGGTCGCCGACCACCAGGCGCTGCAGGAGGCCCGCGAGCACCTGCAGAAGGCGGGCGTGGACTTCGAGGAGGGCACCCGGGAGGAGCTCGACGAGCGCCGGGTCCAGGAGCTGGTCCGGTTCCGCGACCCGTGGGACAACGTCTTCGAGCTGTTCCACGGGATCACCTACGAGTCGCGGCCCGTGGTGACGCCGTACGCCGCGAAGTTCGTCACCGGCGACCAGGGGATGGGGCACATCGTCCTCCCGGTCCTCGACGACGTCGAGGCGCTGCGGTTCTACACCGAGGTGCTCGGGTTCCGCCTGCGCGACTCGATGAGCATGCCGGGCGAGTTCGTCGGCAAGGAGCCGGGCTCGAAGGTCTGGCTCCGGTTCCTCGGCGTCAACCCGCGCCACCACTCGCTGGCGTTCCTGCCGATGCCCAACCCCAGCAAGTGCGTGCACATCATGCTGGAGGTCGACGAGCTCGACCACGTCGGCCGGGCGCTCGAGCGGGTCCGCAAGCACAAGGCCCCGCTGTCGGCGACCCTGGGCAGGCACATGAACGACGAGATGATCTCGTTCTACGTGAAGAGCCCCGGCGGCTTCGACGTCGAGTTCGGCACCGACGGCCTCCGGGTCGAGGACCGGTCCTGGGTGGCGCGCGAGTCGACCGCGGTCTCCTACTGGGGCCACGACTTCGGCGGCGGCGCATGACGGCCGCCCTCCGGGGCACAGTACGTTGGTGACCATGCCTGCGCCCCACCACGTTCCCGAGGGGGAGATCCCCGACGGGATGAGCTCGGACGCGCGGGAGACCTGGCCCAGCCCGACGCTCATCGACTCGTGGCTCGGTGACGCCGAGATCGACTTCGAGTTCCGCCCGGGCGAGGACGTCGCCGTCCACGACGACCCCGAGGCCCGCGCGGCCGCCCGCCGGTTCCGCGACGTGGTCGGCGCCTTCGCGTCGGGCATCACCGTCGTCACCACGATGAGCGGCGACCAGCCCGTGGGGATGACGTGCCAGTCGTTCTCGAGCGTCTCGCTCGACCCGCCGCTGGTGCTCTTCGTCCCTGCCAAGACCTCGCGCGCCTGGCCGCTGATCCAGCGTGCCGGCCGGTTCTGCATCAACGTGCTCGCCGCGGACCAGGAGCACGTCTCCGCGCAGATGGCCACCAAGGGCACCGACAAGTTCGCCGGGATCGACTGGCACCCGGCCGAGGCGACCGGCTCGCCGGTGATCGAGGGCACCCTCGCCCACCTCGACTGCACGGTCCACACGGTCCACGAGGCGGGCGACCACTACGTGGTCATCGGCCGCGTGCAGCACCTGGCGACCGGCCCGGCCGACGACACGGCCGAGCAGCTCAGCGAGCCGCTGCTCTACTTCCGCGGGCGCTACCGCACCACCGACGCCTGAATCCGGCCGTCACCCCGGACGGGTGGATGCCGTTGCTCCGGGTAGCGTCGACGGTGTCCGCCGCGATGCCCCAGGGACAGGAGTGACGATGGTGACACCCCGCCGACTCGGCGCCGTGCTGGTGACCGGGCTGGTCGTGCTCGGCGGTGCGACGGTGCCCGCGACCGGAGGAGGCGCGCACGCCGGACCGACGCGCGCGCACCGGTCGGACATCGTGCGGAGCCCGGCGCCGACGGGCGACGCCCGGGCGCGGGCGCTGCTCGACTACTGGACCCCGACCCGGATGGCGGCGGCCCAGCCGGTCGACGAGCTGCTCGGGCTGACCTCGGCCGACCGGTCGACGACCACCGCTCCCGAGGAGCGGCGGCGGCTGCACGTGCCCAGCACGGTCGGCAGGCTGTTCTTCACCACCAGCGCCGGGGACGCCTCCTGCACGGCCTCGACGATCCGCACCCGCAAGCGCAACCAGGTGATCACCGCCGGGCACTGCGTGCACACCGGGCCCGAGGGGATCGGTCTCCTCGGCACGCCGGAGTGGTTCAGCAACTGGGTCTTCGTGCCGCGCTACCACAACGGCGTCCGCCCGTTCGGGCGATGGATCTCCAAGAACGCCTACGCGTTCCGCGGCTGGGTGAAGGACGGCAGCTTCAGCCGCGACCAGGCGATCATCAAGTTCGAGCCCCGCAACGGCCGCAAGCTCACCCAGGTCGTCGGCGCCAACCGCGTGCGCACCGGCCTCAACCAGGTGCACCGGGGGGTGCGGATCTGGGGGTGGCCGGCCGAGGGCCGCTACGACGGGGAGACCGCCGTGCACTGCGACGGCCGCACCACCCACGTCGGACGCAGCAAGGACGCCAAGATGCGCTGCCCGATGAACGGGGGCGCCAGCGGCGGACCCTGGCTGCTGCGCAGCCAGCGTCGGCCGGACACCGGGCTGGTGTGGGCGGTGACCTCCCGCCGCACCCTGAACCGGACGCCCAAGTACCTGCTCGCCGTACCGCTCCCCGACGCCGTGCGCCGGATGATGCGCTCCATCAACTAGCGTCTACGCGGTGCACAGCCTGGACCCGACCGAGGACTTCGCGATCACGCTGGTCCGCCGGTTCCTGGTCCTCTGCGAGCACCCGCGGACGCGCGAGCGGATGCTCCGGGTCGTCGAGCGGTCCTCGCGTGCCGACGAGGAGGCGCCACGCCTCCTCCGCTGGCTCAACCGGGCGCTGATGAGGCCCTTGATGCGCCGCGGCGACCGCCCGCTGACCGCGATGAAGTGGGAGCTGGTCGCGACGCAGCTGTGCGCGCTGGCCACTGCCCGCTACCTGGTGAAGGTGGAGCCACTGGCCTCCGCCCCGGTGGCCGACGTGGTGGCCTTGGCCGCTCCCGGCGTCCTCGGGGTGCTGCAGGGGCCGGACGACACATTCGCTGCGCTGGTCGTGGACGGGGAAGAGGAGGACCTCTCCGATCTGGGCGAACTCGACGACCTCGACGAGCTGGACGAGCTGGACGATCTTGACGAGCCCGGAGAGGGCGGCGCACCGCTGCGGCTCAGGCTGCGCCGCCGGACCGGCGCGCTGCCCGGGCACGAGCGGTCCGGCCGAGGACCCTCCCGAGCTGGGCGCTGAGCTGGGGCGAGGCGCGGCCGAGCCTGGCCGCCCTCGCGACCGCTCGGTCGGAGGCGGTGGAGATCGGCGCATTGGGGGCCACGGCGTAGGCAGGAGCCGGTGCCCGTCGGGACCCGCGCTCCTGCCCGGAGGCCGCCAGGAGCTGCCACCGTCCGGGCACGCCCTTGAGATCGTGGACCCCGCGGTCGTGGAACTCGATGGGGGAGCCCAGCACGAGGTCGCGCACCGCGGCCGACACGAGCACCTCGCCTCCCCGCGCCTGGGCGGCGATGCGGGAGGCGAGGTGCACGGCCATGCCCCCCAGGTCGTCGCCCAGCAGCTCGCACTCCCCGGTGTGCACGCCGGCGCGCACCTCCACACCGAGGTCCACCGGGGCGTCCCGGACGATCCTCTCGGCCGCCTCGATGGCGCGTGCCGGCGTGTCGAACCGCGCGAACGCCCCGTCTCCGAGCGACTTCACCACGGTGCCACCCCCGCGCTCCACCTCTCGGCGCACCAGCGCGTCGTGCCTCTCGAGCAACGACCTCCAGCGGGTGTCGCCCATGGCCGCCGCCTGACCGGTCGATCCGACGATGTCGGTGAACAGGAGGGTCACCAGGGCGCGGGTCGCGACCCCCGCCCCGCGCGCGCCGGTGAGGAACTCCTCGAGCGGCGCGAGGACGGAATCGGTGTCGCCGAGCCACGGGAGGTGGCTGGAACCGGGGAGCTCGAGCAGCCGAGCGCCGGGGATGCGGTCGGCGAGATCGCGGCCCGCTTCGAGCGGTACGACGTCCTTGCTCCGGTGGAGCACGAGCGTCGGGCACGTGATGGACGAGAGCGCGTGCGTGACGTCGATCTCCAGCGCCGCCCGCAGCAGTGCGCTGGCCATCGCCGGGCTCGCCGAGAGGCGCTCGAACAGTCCCATGCTGTCGCGCAGAGCGGTGTCGTCGGCGAGGTCGGGCGCCATCAGGTCCAGCATCCGACCCTCGCCCCAGTGGTCGTGGATGTCCGCGAACGCCTCGAGGACGCGGTCCATCTCCGGGAGCAGGTGGGGGAAGTAGTCCTCCCCGGCGTAGCGCGCGAAGCTGCCGAAGATCGCCAGGGCGGTCGTCCGCTCGGGGTAGGTGGCAGCGAAGAGCATGCTGAGCGGCCCGCCCTCGGAGAAGCCGAACAGCGCGGTGCGCTCGGAGCCGACCGCGTCGAGGACCGCGTGGAGGTCCTCCATGCGCTCGTCCATGGCCGGCAGGCCCGGCGCCGGGTCGGAGAGGCCGGTGCCGCGCTTGTCGTAGAGGATGAGCCGTGAGAAGGACGAGAGCCGCTGCATGAACCGGTTGGTCTCCGGCAGCATCCACCACAGGTCGAGGTGCGAGACGTAGCCGGGGGTCATCACCACGTCGACCGGGCCGTCCCCGACCACCTGGTAGGCGATCCGGATCTCGCCGTTGCGCGCGAAACCCGTCCTCGGCCGCATGCCGCTGCTCCTCGGGTCGTTGGGAGATGACGATGGGAGGAGGCCAGCATCCTCCCGCGCTCGCCGGCGGCACAAGCGTGGTGGACGGGCCGGTGGTCAGAGCGCGACGGCTGCCCGGTGCCGGTGCGGCGGCCCGGCGAGCTGCGCGAGGGCGTGCGCGCGCTTGAGGACGAGCTGAGCGTCGTGCTCCCAGGTGATCGCGATGCCTCCGTGCAGCTGCACGCACTCACCGGCGAGGTGCGCGGCCGCCTCGAGCGCCGTCGCGGCGGCGACGTGGGTCAGGCGCTCCTGGTCCTCGGCCTCGCGGCTGACGGCGTACGACGCCGCCCAGCTCGCCGACCGCGCGAGCTCGAGGCGCACCAGCATCTCGGCCATCCGGTGCTTGAGCGCCTGGAACGACCCGATGGGCCGCCCGAACTGGACGCGCTCGCGGCTGTAGTCGACGGTCATCCGCAGCGCGCGGTCGCCGAGCCCGACGGCGAGGGCGGCGCACCCCGCGGCGTCGACGAGCTCGGCCCGCGCCCGGGCGGCGGCACCGTCGCCGACCACGTCGCCGGACGGCTCCAGGAGCCGACCGAGCCGCATGCTCTGGTCCATCGAGCCCAGCGGCTCGACCTTCGGCTCGGCGACCTCGACCAGGTCGTCGCCCACGACCGCGAGCACGATGGATGCGCGGTCGACGTCGAGGGTCGGCTGCCGCACGTCGGTCGCGAGGGCTGCGGTCTCACCGGCCGCGATGCGCGGCAGCAGCCGCGCCTTCGCGTCCTCGGTGCCCGCCGCGAGCAGCGCGGCCGTGGCCGTCGTCGTCGCCAGCAGGGGGGAGGGGGCGAGGGTGCGGCCGAGCTCCTCGAGCACGACCGCGGTCTCGAAGAACGTCGCGCCGACGCCGTCGTGCTCCTCGGGCACCATCAGCGCCGCGACGCCGATCTGCTCGCAGAGCATCGCCCAGAGGGCCTCGTCGTACCCCGCCTCGGCAGCCACCGCGGCCCGGACGTCGGCTGAGCCGGCCCGCTTGTCGAGCAGGGAGCGGACCGTCGACGCGAGCTCGGCCTGCTCCTCGCTGAGCGCGAACTCCATCAGCGTGCCCGCTCGGCGAGGAGGGAGTCGAGGATCCGGCGGCGGTGGAAGGCCGCGGTGCCGTGGGCCGACTGCAGCTCGCGGATCGCCGTCAGCCAGATGCTCAGGTCGAGCTCCTGGGTGTAGCCGACCGCGCCGTGCACCTGCAGTCCCGTCCTCGACGCGAGGTAGGCCGCGTCGCCCGCACCGACCTTCGCCGCCGACACGCTCCGCGGGGTCGGCTCCAGGGCGGCGCCGTAGACGAGCGGGCGCGCGAAGTCGAGCGCGATGCGCACGTCGGCGAGGTGGTGCTTGATCGCCTGGTAGGACCCGATCTCGCGGCCGAACTGGCGCCGCTGCTTGGCGTAGGCGACCGTGTCGTCGAGCACCCGGACGCCGGCCCCGAGGAGGTACGCCGCCGTGGCGAGGGTCGCGAGCTCGGCGTCGTCGCGCACGCCCGCGGTCGAGCCGACGGCGTCGGGAACGGCGTGCCTGCCGAGGACCTCGAACGCGATCACGACCTCGACCGGCGTCGCCTCGGCTGCGAGGTCGTTCACGCCGAGGTCGTCGAGCCGCTTCCACAGCGCCTCCGCCGGGCCGGTGTCGCCGGCCGCCGCGGCGCGGGCGACCCCGACCGGGTCGTTCGCGGCGATGAGGCCGTCCAGGGCGTCGCGGAGCGCGACCTGCTCGTCGTCGAGCGCGAACCTCATCGCTGACCTCCTGGTTCCTGAGTGGCGGCCGAGGGACGAGGCCGCGTATCGAAGGGCTTCGGCTCGCGGGGCAGGCCGAGCACGCGCTCGGCCACGATGTTGCGCTGGATCTCGTTGGTGCCCGCGTAGATCGGGCCGGACAGCGCGAAGACGTAGCCGTCGAGCCACGGCGAATCCGCCGTGGCGTCCGCGCCGAGGAGGCCGAGCGCGGTCTCGTGCAGCGCGACGTCCAGCTCGGACCACCAGACCTTGTTGACCGAGCCGGCCGGGCCGATGTCGCCACCCTCGGCGAGCGTCGACACCGTGCCCCAGGTGTAGAGGCGGTAGGCCTCGGCCCGGATCCAGGCGTCGACCACCCCGGTCGTGGCGGCGTCGCGGTCGGGTCCGTCGGGCGTGGCGGCGTAGAGGTCCACCAGCCGGTCGGCGGCCGCGCAGAACCGGCCGGGGGAGCGCAGCGACAGACCGCGCTCGTTGCCGGCGGTGCTCATCGCCACCCGCCACCCGTCGCCCGGCGCGCCGAGCACGTCCGCGTCCGGGACGAAGACGTCGTCGAAGAACACCTCGGCGAAACCGGCCTCGCCGTCGAGCTGCGCGATCGGGCGGACGGTCACGCCCTCGGCGTCGAGCGGGAAGAGGTAGTAGGTCAGGCCGGCGTGCTTCTGCGCCTCCGGGTCGCTGCGGAAGAGGCCGAAGCCCCAGTGGGCCAGTGCTGCCCGCGAGCACCAGATCTTCTGCCCGTTGAGCACCCAGCCGCCGCGCTCGTCGTCCCGCCGCGCGGTCGACTTGAGCGAGGCCAGGTCGGAACCCGCCTCGGGCTCGGACCAGCACTGCGCCCAGATCCGCTCGCCGGTGGCCATCGTCGGCAGGAACCGGTCCTGCTGCTCCTGGGTGCCGTGCTCGAAGATGATCGGGGCGAGCAGGAAGATCCCGTTCTGGGAGACCCGGCCGGGCGCGCCGGCGCGGTAGTACTCCTCCTCGAAGACCACCCACTCGACGAGGGAGGCCCCGCGGCCGCCGTACTCCGTCGGCCAGGAGACGACCGACCAGCGGTCCGCCGCGAGCCGCGCCTCCCACTCCTGGTGCAGCGCCCAGCCCTCGGGGGTGTCCATCGACGGCAGCGGCTCGGCGGGCACGTTGGCCGCGAGCCAGGCGCGCGCCTCGTCGCGGAAGGCGAGCTCGCTCGCGCTCAGATCCAGATCCACTAGTTCTTCCTCAGCTCGTTCTTGAGCACCTTGCCCCCGAGGTTGCGGGGGAGTGCGTCGACCACCTCGACCTGGCGCGGCACCTTGAAGTTGGCCAACCGCTCCTTGGCGAAGGCGATCACGTCATCGGGCGTGGCGGTGCCCACGACGAACGCCTTGCCGACCTCGCCCATGCGCTCGTCGGGCACGCCGACGACCGCGACGTCCTGCACGCCGTCGAGCCGCATCAGGACCTGCTCGACCTCGGCGGGGTAGACGTTGAAGCCGCCCGAGATGTACATGTCCTTGAGCCGGTCGGTGATGCGGAGGTTGCCGTGCTCGTCCAGCTCGCCGACGTCGCCGGTGTGCAGCCACCCGTCCTCGTCGATCGCCTCGGCGGTGGCCGCGAGGTCGTCGAGGTAGCCGAGCATCACGTAGTCGCCCCGCACGAGGAGCTCGCCGTCGTCGCCGATCCGCGTCTCCATGCCCGGGATCGCACGGCCGCACGTCGTCGCCACGGTCTCCGCGGAGTCGTCCTCGCGGCACATGGTGACGACGACCGCCTCGGTCATGCCGAAGGCGGTGACCACGTGGTCGATGCCCAGCTCCTCCCGCATCCGCTCGATGAGCACCACCGGCACGACGGCGGCACCGGTCACGGCGAGCCGGAGCGAGGAGAGGTCGCGCTCGGCGCGTCCGGGCGCGGCGAGCAGCGACTGGTAGATCGTCGGCGCACCCGGCAGGAGCGTGATCCGCTCCGACTCGATCAGGCGCATCGTCTCGTCGGTGTCGAACGTGGCGACGGGGTAGAGCGTGGCGCCGGTCAGCAGGCCGACGATGATCCCGATCTTGTAGCCGAAGGAGTGGAAGAACGGGTTGACGACAAGGTAGCGGTCGTCGGTGCTGACGCCGCCGAGGTCGGCCCAGGCGCGAGCGACGCCGATCGTCTGCCGGTGGGCGCTCATCGCGCCCTTCGGCCGGCCGGTCGTCCCCGAGGTGAACAAGATGTCCGCCACGTCGTCCGGCGTGACCGCGTCGGCCCGCGCCTCGACCTCGCCGGGGGTCGCCTCGCGGACCTGGCGCTCCTCGCCGCGGTGGTCGAGCACGAGGTCGGGGAGCGTGCCGAGCACGCGGACCGACGCGAGCTCGCTCGCGGCGCGCAGCTCCTCGAGCTGGTGGCGACCGAGGAACCCGTCGGCGACCAGGACCGTCGTCGCGCCGGTGCGGTCGACCAGGTCGGCGACCTCGTGGCCGGTGTAGCGCGAGTTGGCGGGCACCAGGGTCGCGCCTGCGTAGGTCGTCGCGAGCGCCGCGACCACCCAGCCGATGCTGTTGGGGCCCCAGACGACCACGCGCTCGCCTGCGGCGAGGCCGTGCCCGACGTAGCGTCGCGCCAGCGCGCGCACCTCGTCGAGGAGGCCCGCGTAGGTCAGGGTGCGGTCGCCGTCGACGTAGGCGGGCCGGTCGCCGTACTGCTCTGCTGCAGCGCGCAGGATCGCCGGAATCGTGTCCACGCCGACACCCTACCAAGCATTTGCTTGGTAGGGTGTGCCCGTGGACCTGACCGAGAGCCCCGAGGACCGCGCCTTCCGAGCCGAGGTGCGCGCGTGGCTCGCCGACCACCTGACCGGCGAGTGGGCCGCGCTCAAGGGGCTCGGCGGCCCGGGGCGCGAGCACGAGGCCCACGACGAGCGCCTCGCCTGGAACCGGTTGCTCGCCGCGCACGGCTGGACCTGTGTCGGCTGGCCGGAGGAGCACGGCGGCCGCGGCCTCTCGCTGTGGCAGCAGGTGATCTTCCACGAGGAGTACGCGCGGGCCGAGGCGCCCGCAGGCGTCAACCACCTGGGCGAGACGCTGCTCGGTCCGACCCTGATCGCGTTCGGCACGGAGGCGCAGAAGCAGCGGTTCCTGCCCCCGATCGTCGCCGTCGAGGAGCTGTGGGCGCAGGGCTACTCCGAGCCGGACGCCGGCTCCGACCTCGCCAACGTGCAGACCCGCGCCCGGCTCGACGACGCGGCGGGAGAGTGGGTGGTCGACGGCCAGAAGGTGTGGACCTCGATGGCCCACGTGTCCGACTGGTGCTTCGTCGTGGCCCGCACCGAGCCCGGCTCGGCCCGCCACCAGGGCCTGTCCTTCCTCCTCGTGCCGCTGCAGCAGGAGGGCGTGGAGATCCGGCCGATCGAGCAGCTCACCAGCGGCTCGGAGTTCAACGAGGTGTTCTTCACCGGCGCGCGCACCGCGGCGGACCTGGTCGTCGGCGAGCCCGGGCAGGGTTGGGCCGTGGCGATGGGCCTGCTCGGGTTCGAGCGCGGCGTGTCGACACTCGGCCAGACGGTCGGGTTCGCCCGCGAGCTCGACGGCGTGGTGGCGCGGGCCCGGGCCAACGGCGCGATCGACGACCCGGTCGTCCGCGACCGGCTCGCGGACCTCGCCACCGAGCTCTCGGCGATCCGGTCCTTCGCCCTGCGCGCGCTGGCCCAGGTCGAGGGCGGCCAGGACTCGGCCGCCGGTGGTGGCGCCGGCTCGATCTTCAAGCTCGCCTGGGCGCGGTGGCACCGCCGCCTCGGTGAGGTCGCGATGGACGTCGCCGGTGCCGACGGCCTGGTGGCCGGTCCCGGCTACGAGCTCGACGAGCACCAGCGGCTCTTCCTCTTCTCCCGCGCCGACACGATCTACGGCGGCAGCGACGAGATCCAGCTCAACATCCTGGCCGAGCGCGTGCTCGGCCTTCCCCGCGAACCCCGAGGAGCCTGAATGACCGCCGTGCGACCCGAGCAGCCGATGCCCGACTACGTGCCCGGCCACGACCTCCTCGCCGGGAAGGTGGTCGTCGTGACCGCCGCCGCCGGGGCGGGGATCGGCGCGGCGGTGGTGCGCCGTGCCCTCGAGGAGGGCGCCAAGGCGGTCGTCTTCAGCGACACCCACGAGCGACGCCTGGCCGAGGCCGAGAAGGCGCTCGCGGAGGAGTTCGGCGGCGAGCGCGTCGCCCAGCTCGTCTGCGACGTCACCGACGAGGCGCAGGTGGGCGCGCTGCTCGACGCGGCCGAGACCTACGGCGGTGTCGACGTGATGGTCAACAACGCGGGCCTCGGCGGCACCGCCAACATCCTCGAGATGGCCGACGACGAGTGGGCCAGGGTCCTCGACATCACCCTCACCGGGACGTTCCGCTGCGTGCGGGCGGCCGGGAAGCGGATGGCCGACGCCGGCCGGCGCGGCGTGATCGTCAACAACGCGTCGGTCATCGGGTGGCGGGCCCAGGAGGGCCAGGCGCACTACGCCGCCGCGAAGGCCGGCGTGATGGCCCTGACCCGCTGCGCGGCCCTCGACCTGGCGCCGCACGGGATCCGGGTCAACGCGGTGTCGCCGAGCCTGGCGATGCATCCCTTCCTGGAGAAGGTCACCTCGGCCGAGCTGCTCGCCGAGCTCAAGCAGCGCGAGGCGTTCGGCCGGGCGGCCGCGCCGTGGGAGGTCGCGAACGCGATGATCTTCCTCGCCAGCGACTACGCGTCGTACCTGACCGGTGAGGTGATCAGTGTCAGCAGCCAGCACGCCTGACCCCGTCGGCGGGTCCGGCCCCAGCCGGCGCGCGGAGCTCCTGGCGATCGCCGGGCGCCTGTTCGCCGAGCGCGGCTTCCGCAACACGACCGTGCGCGACATCGCGGACGCGGCCGGGATCCTGTCCGGCAGCCTCTACCACCACTTCGACTCCAAGGAGTCGATGGTCGACGAGCTGCTGGACACCTTCCAGCAGGGCCTGTTCGCGGAGTACGACGACATCGAGGCCAGCGACCGCACGCCGCTCGCCAAGCTCGAGGCGGTGATCCGCAGCTCGTTCGACGCGATCGACCAGCACCACAGCGAGGTCGCGATCTTCCAGAACGACGCCACCTACCTGGCCGGCTTCGAGCGGTTCGGCTACCTGAT
Organism: Nocardioides sp.; assembly: GCA_035554955.1. Taxonomy (GTDB): domain Bacteria; phylum Actinomycetota; class Actinomycetes; order Propionibacteriales; family Nocardioidaceae; genus Nocardioides. The sequence goes on from DATMHR010000018.1 coordinate 26,048, forward strand.
CGAGCGCAACGAGCGGTTCGAGAAGCTGTGGCGGGGCCTGCTCCAGGAGGCCGTGGCCTCCGGCGAGCTGCGCGACGACCTCGACATCGACCTGGTCTACCGATTCATCCGCGACACCGTCTGGGTCGCGGTCAACTGGTACCGCCCCGGCGGTGCCCTGTCGGCGACCGAGGTCGCCGACCAGTACCTCTCGATCCTGCTGAAGGGAATCTCCCGTGGTTGAGGCCTACATCGTCGACGCCGTGCGCACGCCCGTCGGGAAGCGCGGCGGTGCACTCGCCGGCGTCCACTCCGCCGACCTCGCGGCGCACACCATCGCCGCGCTCGTCGACCGGACCGGGGTCGACCCGGGTGCGGTCGACGACGTGATCCTGGGCTGCTGCGACACGATCGGCTCGCAGGCCGGCGACGTGGCGCGCACGGCCTGGCTCGTCGCCGGGCTGCCCGACCACGTGCCCGGCGTGACCATCGACCGCCAGTGCGGGTCGTCGCAGCAGGCGGTCCACTTCGCCGCGCAGGGCGTGATGTCCGGGACCCAGGACCTCGTCGTCGCCGGCGGCGTGCAGAACATGAGCGCCATCCCGATCTCGGCCGCGATGCTCGTCGGCCAGCAGTACGGCTTCACGACCCCGTTCGCCGAGTCGCCCGGCTGGCTCAAGAGGTACGGCGACCAGGAGGTCAGCCAGTTCCGGTCGGCGGAGATGATCGCCGAGCGCTGGGACCTCTCGCGGGAGGACATGGAGGCGTTCGCGCTCGCCTCGCACGAGCGGGCCCGCGCCGCGATCGCGGAGGGCCGCTTCGAGCGGGAGGTCGTGCCGATCGCCGTACCCGACGGTGCGGGCGGGACCGCGGAATTCGCGACCGACCAGTGCCCCCGCGACACCTCGCTGGAGAAGATGGCCGGCCTCGACCCGCTCGCGCCGGGCGGCCGGATCACCGCGGCGGTCGCCTCGCAGATCTGCGACGCCTCCTCGGCGATGCTGATCGCCTCCGCCCAGGCGGTGAAGGACCACGGCCTGACCCCGCGGGCGCGGATCCACCACCTGTCGGTGCGCGGCGACGACCCGGTCTGGATGCTCACCGGTCCGATCGGTGCCACCCGGCACGCGCTCGACAAGGCCGGCATGACGATCGACGACATCGACCTCTTCGAGTGCAACGAGGCGTTCGCCTCGGTCGTCCTGGCCTGGATGAAGGAGACCGGGGCGCCGCACGAGAAGGTCAACGTCAACGGCGGCGGCATCGCCCTGGGTCACCCGATCGGTGCCACCGGCACCCGGCTGATGACCACCCTGCTCAACGAGCTCGAGCGCACCGGCGGCCGCTACGGCCTGCAGACGATGTGCGAGGGCGGCGGGCAGGCCAACGTCACGATCATCGAGCGCCTCTGAAAGTTGCGCCGTCCGCAGAACCCCGTCGGTCGTCCCTGCGTAGTGGAGGATGACACCCGAAGGGGGAACGGATGGCGGCGACCACCGATGAGGCGTTCGACGAGTTCGCGAGCGCGGCCTGGCCCCGGCTCCACCGGATCGGCTTCCTGCTGACCGGTGACCACCACCTGGCCGAGGACCTGGCGCAGGCGACGCTGGTGCGCACCTACGCGTCCTGGCGGCGGGTCCGCCACGGCGATGCGGGGGCGTACTCGCGCCGGGTCCTGATCAACCTCAACATCGACCGGGTACGCCGGCGACGGCTGACCGAGGTCGGCGACGGGCCGCTCGAGACGATCGCGGCCCGGTCGGCGGGCACGACCGACGACCGGGACCAGATCGTGCGGCTCCTCGCGGGGCTCACCGAGCGGGAGCGACGCGTGGTGGTGCTGCGGCACTACTGCGACCTCAGCGAGGCCGACGTCGCCGCCGAGCTCGGCATCGCCGCGGGCACGGTGAAGAGCACGCTGTCCCGTGCCCTCGGCAAGCTCCGGGTGTCGATCGACGAGACCGACGACGCAAGGAGGACGGTGTGAGCAGCATCGAGGAGCTCGAGCGGGACCTGGCCGGCCCGGGTGGACCGACCGGACGACCGGACCTGGCTGCGATCCACCGGCTGGGCCGGCGCCGTCGACGCATCCGGACAGCGGCGGTCGGAGGAGCGGCTGCGCTGAGCGTCGCCGCCGCGGTCGGCATCGGCGTGACCGTCGGCGGCGACCCCGGCAGCGGGGACAGCCTGGCGGCCGCCGACGCGCCGCCCGACCACCTGTCGCCGCTCGCTCAGCGCGTCCTGAGCGACGTACCCGGCGCGGTGCAGGTCAACAGCGGCCAGGTCGTGATCCCGGCTCCCGACGTCGACCGGCAGTTCACGCAACGGATCGACGTGGAGGGCCGTCCGGTGCGGCTCCCGCGCGACTACTACGCCGGGGTGACCAGCTGGCCCGCCCGGGCGTTCCCGGCGTGGCTCTACGACGGCACGCAGGCCGCGGAGCAGGCCGAGGACGACGGGTCCGGCTACCCCGTGGGAACCTCCGACCTCACCGGCGTCCTCGTGGACGCGGGTGGCCGCTACCTCGGTTGCGCGCTTCCCAGGAAGGCCTGGGGCGCCGACGGCGGGGAGAGCTGCTTCCCGGCGATCCTCACCCAGCGGCCGGACGGCGGCTGGACCTACGAGTACGGGCTCGGCACCGACCGCTTCCTCCAGCCCGGTGCGCCCATGGAGGTGTTCTCCGAGGAGAGCTACGTCTCCGGCGACCTCACGACGCTCGCCGTCGCCGGCATCGACGGCACCAGCGTCGCGAGCGTGCAGCTGGTCGCGACCGACGGCACCGTGGTCGACGGCACCGTCGAGGCCGGCACGCTCGTGCCGGGCGAGTCGATGTTCTTCGGCGAGGTGCCCGGTGAGCTTGCGCGCGTCGTCGCCTACGACGCGCAGGGCGACGTGATCGAGGACCACCGGCTCCGGGACTGCACCGGGGGCGCGGACTGCGAGGTGCGCTGACCGGACGACGTACGCCGCGCCCGGGGCTACTCGTCCCAGGGCGCGGTGTCGTCCATCTTCCGGTAGTACTTCGCCAGGTGGCTCTTCACGCGGTCGACGTCCTGATCCGGCAGGTCCACGCCGCCGCGGGAGCCCTGCATGATGCCGCCGGCGGCCATCACGCCGCGCGGCACCGCCTTCAGCCGCCCGTCGACGACGTCGGCGATCAGCAGCTTGTAGGCCGTGAAGTTGTCCTTCTTGTCCGCGTCGTACCAGACGTGCGCGTCGCGGTACTTCGCGTTCGGCTCGTCCTGCGCGTCCGCCCACTTCCGCACCCGCTTCTCGGCGGCGTCGCCGTCCCACTCGCGGTCGCGGTCGGCCAGCGGCAGGTCCTGGAACGAGGTGACAGCCATGGCTCTCCTCCTTCTCGGATCGAGGGCTTCCTGCTCGGAGCGTTACCCGGGTCCTCCGTGCTGATCCCGGGTGCCTCACCGCTGCGCCTCACCTCGGGGCCCGCGCGGCCGAATGATGCAGCACAGCGACCCGCTGCGACCGACTCCGGAAGGGGGAGCCATGAGGAACAACATCCACGTGAACCTGCCGCTGGCCACAGTCGCCAGCTATGTGACCGGATACCTGATCGGCCACGCCTTCGCCCGGTCGTGGGTCGCCCGCGAGGTGCTCGCGGACGCCGAGGTCACGCCGCTCCGGCCGAGGGTCCCGGCGGACGACGAGCCGCTCGCCGCCTGAGCACCGGGTGGTGCCTCAGGCGAAGACGCACCACCAGATGCCGACCGCCAGGGGCACGAGCCCGGTGAGCAGCCACGGCGAGAGCAGGGGACGCTTGTTGAGGCCGCGCACGGCAGCCACACCGACCACCCAGAACAGCGCGCCGACGAGGACGAGCACGACCTGCGCGTCCGTGCGGTCGCCGGCGATCTCCTTCTTGGCCGCCAGGATGAACCCGGCGGTGAGGTGCGCGATCGTCGTCAGGATCAGCGCGGAGACCACGCGCCGCTGCACGGTCTCGAGGCGCTTGAGCGCCTCGGGGTCCGTTGCCTTGCGCGGCGCGTTGGGATCCATCAGGTGCCGGCGCCGAGGTGCGGGGCTCGACTGCTGGCTCATGCTGGCACGGTAACCCGCCGGAAATCGGTGGCGCAGGCGGTCCGGCCAACGCATGCTTGATCGTCATGCAGATCACACCGTTCGGCCCCGACGACGCGACTGACGTCAAGGAGTGGGTCGAGCTCGCGAACGCGGTCTCCGCCGTGGACGCGCCGTGGGAGCCGGAGGTAACCCCGGTGAAGGCCGAGGCGCGGTTCCGGCACGGCTGGGACGGTGAGCCGGGGACGCCCTACCTCGCCCGCGTGGACGGCACGGTCGTCGGTCAGGGCAACATCTCGACCAGCAGCTACGACAACCACCACCTCGCGTGGTTCGGGTTGTCGGTCCACCCCGAGCACCGCCGCCACGGTCACGGCAGCGCGATCCTCGCCCACCTCGAGGCGGAGGCACGGCGCCGCGGGCGCACGAGCGCCGGCATGGCGGGCTGGGAGAGCCTCGCCGTCACCGGGTTCGCCGCGGCGCGCGGGTACGAACGCAAGCACCAGGCCATCAACCGGCGCCAGCACCTGGCCGAGGTCGACCGGGAGGCCCTCGACGTGCAGTACGCCGCCGCGCTCGCCCGCGCCGAGGACTACCGGCTCGAGCGGTGCACCGTCCCGACCCCCGATCATGAGCTCGCCGAGCTCGCGGTGATGGCTGCCGCGATCAACGATGCGCCGCGGGACGAGCTGGACATCGAGGACGAGGTCTTCACCCCCGACCGGATGCGTGCCTACGAGGAGGCGTGCCTGGCGCGTCGGGAGCGGGCCTACCGCGTCGTCGCGCGTCACCTCCCGACCGGGGCGCTGGCGGGCCAGACGGTCGTGGTGGTCGATTCCGAACGCCCGATGTACGGCGACCAGCACGACACCTCGGTCGTGCGCGCCCACCGTGGCCACCGGCTCGGTCTCCTGCTCAAGGCGGAGATGCTGCGCTGGCTCGCCGAGGAGGAGCCGCAGCTGGAGCTCATCGACACCTTCAACGCCGAGTCCAACGACCACATGATCGGCGTCAACGAGCGCCTCGGGTACCGCGTGATGGGCCGCGAGCTCGCGTTCCAGCGCGACCTGTGACCCTCAGCGCCGGGTGAGCAGGCGGCGGCGCTCCGCCTCGAAGGCGGCCCGCCGGACGCGGTCGCCGTACAGGTCCGGGTCGACGAACGCCACGGCGATGCCGATCCCGCCGCCGGTGAAGACCTGGTGCCGCACGACCACGGCGACCTGGTCGAGGGTGTCGCCGTCGAGCACGACCGCGGCGTGGACCCGGGTCCCGGGAGGCGGCATCGTGCCGCGGACCGTGGCCAGCAGGCCGCCCTCGCTGACGTCGACGGCGATGCCGTCCAGCGATCGCTCGATCGGCGGGCGGTCCTCGCGCTCCTCGGTCCAGGAGATGTGGACGGGGGCGTACATCCGGGCCCGGAAGTAGGAGCGCCGCTGCGTGCGGACCGTCGGTCCGGCCGGTACCGCGAGCCAGACCGCCCCGTAGTCCCGTCGGGCGGTGTGGAGGGACACCGGGCACTCGAGCCGCCCGAGGATCCCGGTCCAGACCAGGGCGACGTCCGGGACGTCGGCGAGGCCGGCGGCTCCGGGCTGCCGGGACAGGACGACGACGGGACCCTCCGGGCCGGTCTCGAGGTCGAGGACCTTGGTCTCGACCTCCGCGCCGGGGAGAGCGTCGGTGGCCGGCGCGACGAGCGCGACGGACTCCAGCACCTCGGGAAGGGTCGGTCGCGACCCGGCGCTTCGTGGTCCGGTCATGCACCTCAGGTCGGCCGGTAACCGGCCGACCTGAGGTTCATCGGACGTAGGACGACGCGCGACGCAGCTCCTGCGCGGCCCGGGTGACCACCCGGTCGATGAGCTCCTCGCAGCTGGGGAGGTCGTCGATCACGCCGACCACCTGGCCACTGGCCAGCACGCCGGCGGTGGTGTCGCCGTCGACGAGGCCCGCCTTGAGCATCATCGGCGTGTTGGCGGCGAGCGCCATCTGGCCGAGCGTGCGGCCCTGCTGCTTCTTCATCGACCGGCCGTCCTTGGCGAGCTCCCACCACGACATGCCCGAGCCCCGCTTGAACTCCAGCGTGCGGCGCAGCGTCGGGCCCATCCGGCGCACGGCGGAGGTCTCCTCGAGCTCGTCGACCAGGCCGGTGCGGAGCATGCGGTGCGGCATGCCGTCGACCTTGGCCGTGACGACCGTGTCGGTGAGCCCGCGCTCGAGGTAGAGCCGCTTGACCGCGTCGGGCACCGCCGAGTCGGAGGTCAGCAGGAAGCGGGTGCCCATGCCGATGCCGGCCGCGCCGTAGGACAGCGCGGCGGCGAGCCCGCGCCCGTCGAAGAACCCGCCCGCGGCGACGACGGGGATGTCGACGGCGTCGAGCACTGTCGGCAGCAGCAGCGTGGTCGGCACCGGCCCGGTGTGCCCGCCGCCCTCGCCGCCCTGCACCATCACCGCGTCGGCACCCCAGGCGGCCACCTTCTTGGCGTGCTTCGCGGCCCCGATCGACGGCATCACGACGATGTCGTGCTCCTTGAGCCGGGCGATCAGCTCCGGCTTCGGGGCCAGGGCGAACGACGCGACCTTGACGCCGTGCTCGATGAGCAGGTCGCAGCGTGCCGCCGCGTCGCCGGCGTCGGCGCGCAGGTTGACGCCGAAGGGCTGCTCGGTGCGGCCGCGGACCTCGACGATGGCCTTCTCGAGCTCCTCGAAGGTCATCGTCGCCGAGGCGAGGATGCCCAGGCCGCCGGCGTTGGCGGTCGCGGACACCAGGCGCGGCCCGGAGACCCAGCCCATGCCGGTCTGCACCACGGGGTGGCGCACGCCCACCAGCTCGGTGAACGGGGTGCTGATCAGCTGCTCGATCACCGGGTCGCTCCCTCGGCCGCGGTGTCGGGCACTTCCTTGAAGCGCAGGCCCTTGGGGTCGAGCATCTCGCGGATGATCACCAGCTCGGTCGCCGTCGGCTCGCGGGTCACCGGGACGTCGCCGTCGGGCAGCGCCAGCTCGAAGCCGGTCTCGGCGACGACCTCGTCGATCGAGACGCCCGGGTGGACGCTCAGCAGCCGCACGGTGTCGTCCGGCCCGCCGACGTCGAGCAGGGCGAGGTTGGTGACGATCCGGTGGATGTCGTTGAACCGCGCGGCGGCCGGGCCGGCGGCCCTGGCACGCGCGGGGCCGACCCCGGAGACCACGTCGACCTCCTCCACGAAGACGCGGGGGGAGTGGCGGGGCACCCAGTAGGACGTGCGGTTGTTGACCGTGTTGCCCGGCGCGCCTCGAACTCCGAGCAGCTGCCGCTTCGGCTGCGCCCAGTCGCCGATGGCGGAGATGTTCTGGTTGCCGTGCCGGTCGACCTGGGTGGCACCCATCATCACGTGGCGCTTGCCCCAGGCGACGACGTCGAAGACCTTCCGGAACGGGATCCAGCCCTCGACGACGTCCTTCCCGCCCAGCGGCGGTGTGCCGCCGAGGAAGACGGACTCACCGTCGCTGATCACCAGGTCGGGGTTGGACGTCAGCCGGGCGAGCCGGACGCCGAGCGTCGGCAGCAGGCCCATCGGGCTGGCGAAGATCTCGCCGTCGTCGGCGAACGCGTCGGCGATCGCCGCCGCGCAGACGTCGGCGCGCGTGTAGTCGCTCACTTGGTCGCCTCTTCCTGGAAGTCCTTGACCGCGGCCTGGTAGGCGGCCTCGTCGCCGGCGAGGAACCGGTCGTGGAACGCCTGCCACTCCTCCTCCGAGCCGGAGGCCGCGGCGGCGTACGCCCTCTGGAAGCGCTCGTCGCGCTCGTAGTCCGGCGAGCAGGTGGTGAAGTGGGCGCCGCCGGGGGTCTCGACCACGCCGTCGACCATCATCCGGCTGAGCAGCAGCCGCTGGACGGGGGAGTCGACGGTGAGCCCCGCCGTGTCGACGACCTGCTCGACGCTGACGTAGGCCTTCTTCGCGGCCATGCAGAAGAGGTCGTCGAAGTAGGGGTCCGGACCGAGGTAGGCGGCGTTGCCGTGCACGTCCGCCCGGTTGAGGTGCACCAGGGCGGCGTCCAGCTCCAGCGCGGGTACGGCGACCAGCTCCTCGCCGTCGGCGTAGGGGCTGGTCACGGTGCGCAGCGTCGGGTTGTTGGTCATCACGTCGGAGCCGAGACCGGCGCGCATCGGCAGGAAGGGCAGCCGCTGGGCCGCGGCCCGCAGCCCGGTCTGGAACATGCCCTCGTCGAGCTCGACCAGCTCGGGGATGGTCTTCCCCTGGCGGGCGCGCTGGAAGTTGGGCTCGAGCGGGACCGTGTCCAGCGAGACGAAGGCGTAGACCAGCTTGCGGATCTTGCCCGCCCGCGCGAGCAGGCCGACGTCGGCGCCGCCCCAGCTCACGACGGTCAGGTCGGTGAGGTCGGAGCGGTAGAGCGCCCGGACCAGGGCCATCGGCTTGCGGCGCGGTCCCCAGCCGCCGATGCCGATCGTCATCCCGCTCTCGAGGCTGCCGATCACGTCGTCGATCGACATCCGCTTGTCGCGCGGCTTGGCGCTCACGTGCTCGCTCCCTTGCTCGTTCCGGCGAAGTCGTCCCGCAGCTCGTCGCTGACGCCCATCAGGTTGAGCTCGAAGGTGAAGCCCTGCTCGAACCGGTAGGAGCGGTTGACGTCGACCGGGTCGATGCCGTTCAGCGCCTCCTTGGCGGCCCGGATCACCCGGGTGTCCTTGGCCGCGATCTCGCCGGCGACCTTCAGCGCGGCGTCGTCGAGCTCGTCACGGGGAACCACCTCGAGCACCGACCCGAACTGGACCAGGTCCTTGGCCCGGATCGTCCGGGCGGTGAAGTAGAGCGTCCGCATCATGTGCTGCGGCACGAGCCGCGCCATGTGGGTCGCCGCGCCGAGGGCGCCCTGGTTGACCTCGGGGACGCCGAAGTAGGCGTCGTCGCTCGCGACCACGCAGTCGGCGTTGCCGACCAGGCCGACGCCGCCGCCCAGGCAGTAGCCGTTGACGGCCGCGACGACCGGGACCTTGCACTCGTAGACGGCCTTGAACGCCGCGTAGCAGCCCCGGTTGGCGCCGAGCAGCGCGTCGAACCCGGTGGTGTGCTGCATCTCCTTGATGTCGACGCCGGCGTTGAAGCCGCGCCCCTCCGCCCGGAGCACGACGGCCTTGGTGCTCATGTCGGCGCCGGCCTCGTCGAGGGCGGCGGCGACGTCGTACCACCCCTGGACGGTGAGCGCGTTGACCGGGGGCGCCGCCATGGTGACGACGCGGACGCCGTCGTCGCGCAGTTCGGTGGTGACTGTCATCTGACCTCCGGTGGTTGAGTAGCCGCGAGGAACGAGCGGCGTATCGCAACCCTACCAAGCATTTGCTTGGTAGGGTTCGGGCATGGCGCTCTCCCTCGACCTCTCCGGCCGGGTCGCCCTCGTCACCGGCGGCACCCGCGGCATCGGCCGCGGCATCGCGGAGGTCCTGCGCGAGGCCGGCGCGACCGTCGTCGTCTGCTCGCGCTCGGAGGCCGAGCCGCCGCCCGGCGCCCGCCACGTGGTGTGCGACGTGCGCGACCCCGACTCGGTCCGCGCGCTGGTCGAGGGCATCGTCGCCGAGCACGGCCGGCTGGACGTGCTGGTCAACAACGCGGGCGGGGCGCCGTACGCGCTCGCCGGCGAGGCCTCGCCGCGGTTCCACGACAAGGTGCTCGGCCTCAACCTGAACGCCCCGCTGCTCTGCGCCCAGGCCGCCAACGCGGTCATGCAGGCGCAGGACGGCGGGGGATCCATCGTCAACATCTCCTCGGTCTCGGCCGGCCGCCCGAGCCCCGGCACCGCGGCCTACGGCGCCGCGAAGGCCGGGCTCGACGCCCTCACCACCTCGCTCGCGATGGAGTGGGGACCGCGGGTGCGGGTCAACGCCGTGGACGTGGGCCTGGTCCGCACGCCGGACACCGCGGACCACTACGGCGGCGACGCGGCCGTCGCCGAGATCGAGCGCACGATCCCGCTCGGCCGGATGGCCGACGTGGCCGAGGTCGGGCGCACCGTCGCCTTCCTCGCGAGCGACCTGGCGTCGTACGTCTCCGGCGCCACGCTCGCCTGCCACGGCGGGGGAGAGCAGCCCGTCTTCCTGTACGTCGCCCAGAAGATGATGAAGGAGTCCTGAGTGAGCAAGCTGCTGGAGGGCCGGGTCGCGATCGTGACCGGTGCCGGACGGGGGATCGGCCGGGCGCACGCCCTGGAGCTGGCCCGGCACGGCGCCAAGGTGGTGGTCAACGACTACGGCGTGTCCAACAACGGTGAGAAGACCGACTCACCGGCGCACGAGGTGGTCGCCGAGATCGAGGCGGGAGGCGGCGAGGCGGTCGTCAACGGCGCGGACGTCGCCGACTTCGAGCAGGCCGCTGCCCTGGTGCAGCAGGCGATCGACACCTTCGGCGGGCTCGACATCCTGGTCAACAACGCCGGGTTCGTCCGCGACCGGATGCTCGTCAACGCGACCGAGGAGGAGTTCGACGCGGTCGTCCGGGTGCACCTCAAGGGCCACTTCGCCACCTTGCGCCACGCCGCGGCCTACTGGCGTGCGGAGTCCAAGGAGGGCCGGCAGCGGTCCGGACGGGTCATCAACACGACGTCGGGAGCCGGCCTGCAGGGCTCGATCGGGCAGGTCGTCTACTCCGCGGCCAAGGGCGGCATCGCGACGATGACCCTGGTGGCGGCGGCCGAGCTCGGCCGGGTGGGCGTGACGGTCAACGCCATCGCGCCCGTCGCCAAGACGCGGATGACCGAGGGCGCCTTCGACACCTCCGCGATGGCGCTGCCCGAGGACAACTCGCCGATCGTCGCCTGGCTCGCCTCGGAGGAGGCCGGCGACGTGACCGGCCGGGTGATCGAGATCGACGGATCGACGATGACCGTGGAGAACGCCTGGTCCCACGGCCCCGCGGCGGTCGCCGACGGCCGCTGGGACGCCGTCGAGGTCGGCCCCGCCCTGCGCAAGCTCCTCGCCGACGCCCCCACCCCCGAACCCGTCTACGGCACCTGACCGCGAGTCGGCAGAAGTTCGCACCGAAAACCGGTCGAGTCGGCAGAAGTTCGCAGAGAACTTCTGCCGACTCGGCGCCTTTTTCGAGCGAACTTCTGCCGACTCGGCGCTAGATCCGCTCGATGACGGTGCCGGTGGCCATGGCGCCGCCCGCGCACATGGAGATCAGGGCCGTGGACTGGTCGCGGCGCTCGAGCTCGTGCAGGGCGGCGGTGATCAGCCGGACTCCGGTGGCGCCGACGGGGTGGCCCAGGGCGATGGCGCCGCCGTTGACGTTGACCTTGTCCATGTCGACCTGGTGCTGGCCGGCCCAGGACAGGACGACCGAGGCGAAGGCCTCGTTGACCTCGAACAGGTCGAAGTCGGAGATCGCCATGCCGGTCTTGTCGAGCACCCGCCGGGTCGCGTCCACGGGACCGTCGAGGTGGTAGTAGGGGTCGGAGCCGACCAGGCAGTGGTAGACGATCCGCGCCCGGGGCTTGAGGCCGAGGTCGCGGGCGCGGTCCTCGTCCATGATCAGCAGCGCGGCCGCGCCGTCGGAGATCTGGGACGACGTGCCGGCGGTGTGCATCCCCTCGGGAAGCACCGGCTTGAGCGCGGCGAGCCCCTCCAGCGTGGTCTCGCGGAGGCCCTGGTCGGTGTCGACGGTGCGCGTCTCGCCGGTGGGCTTCCCCTCCTCGTCGAGCACGGGTGCCTCGATCGGGGCGATCTCGCGCTTGAAGCGGCCCTCGTCGACGGCGACCCGCGCCTTCTGCTGCGAGGCCAGGCCGAAGGCCTCGAGGTCGGCCCGGCTGATGCCGCGGTTCTTGGCGATCCGGTCGGCCCCCTCGAACTGGTTGGGCATGTCGATCGACCAGTCGTCGGGACGCGGGTCACCGAGTCCCGGCGGCACGTTGCCGCCGAGCGGGATGCGCGACATCGCCTCCACGCCACAGGCGATGCCGACGTCGATCGTGCCCGCGACGATCATGTCGTTGACCAGGTGCGCCGCCTGCTGTCCCGAGCCGCACTGCGCGTCGAGGATCGTGCCGCCGGTGTGCTGGGGGAGGCCCTGGTAGAGCCACGCGCGCCGCACCATGTCGTTGGACTGCTCCCCGGCCTGGGTCACGCACCCGCCGACGACCTGCTCGACGTACGCCGGGTCCACGCCTGCGCGCCGGAGCACCTCCTCCTGGACGAAGCCCAGCATCTGCGCGGGGTGGAGGCCGGCGAGCCAGCCCTTCCGCTTGCCGAGGGGGGTGCGGACGGCATCGACGATCACAGGGGTTCCCATGGGGTCAAAGTAGAACACGTTCTCGTCTTCGGCAACGTGATGCACGACGCGGGTGAAGTATTTTCTGAAAGGGTTTCATTATTGATGGCAGACTTGTACTGTCCCGACTAGAACGTGTTCCAGATCGGCCTCCCCGGGGCCGCCACGAAAGGGTTCCGACGACGTGACCGCAGTCGACCTGCCTCCTGCCTTCGATCCGACCGACCCGGACATCAACGCCGTGGCGCTCCCGCACGAGGAGTTCAAGGCGATGCGCGCCACCGCGCCGATCCGGTGGGTCGAACAGCCGCCGGAGGCCCGCGCCGGGTTCCTCGACAAGGGCTACTGGGCGTGCACCCGGCACCAGGAGGTGCGCGAGGTCTCGAAGGACAACGAGAACTGGTCGACCGCCGAGAACGGCGTCATCATCCGGTTCGCCGCGGACATGACCCGCGACCAGGTCGAGGTGCAGCGCGCGATGCTGATCCACCACGACCCGCCGTCGCACACCAAGATGCGCGGCATCGTGTCGCGCGGCTTCACGCCGCGGGCGATCGCGTCGCTGAAGGAGAACCTCCGCGACCGCGCCTACAAGATCGTCGAGGAGGCCGCGGCCAAGGGCTCCGGTGACTTCGTCGAGGACCTGGCCGCCGAGCTGCCGCTCCAGGCGATCGCGGACTTCCTCGGTGTGCCGCAGGAGGACCGCAAGAAGCTCTTCGAGTGGTCCAACCAGATGATGGCGTACGACGACCCGGACTTCGACATCGACCCGGCGATCGCGTCGATGGAGATCCTCGGCTACTTCGACCAGCTCGCCAACGACCGCCGCGAGAACCCGCGCGACGACATCGTCACCAAGCTGATCCACGCCGGCGACGACGGCCACGGCGCGCTGACCAACGACGAGTTCGGCTTCTTCGTGATCCTGCTGACCGTCGCGGGCAACGAGACGACCCGCAACGCGATCAGCCACGGCATGCACGCCTTCTTCCAGCACCCCGACCAGTGGGAGCTCTGGAAGGCCGAGCGCCCCGACACCATGGTCGACGAGGTGATCCGCTGGGCCACGCCCGTCACGGTGTTCCAGCGCACCGCCAAGCAGGACACCGTCCTGGCCGGCCAGGAGATCGCGAAGGGCGCCCGGGTGGGCCTGTTCTACGCGTCGGCGAACTTCGACGAGACCGTCTTCGAGGACCCCTTCCGGTTCAACATCCTGCGCGACCCCAACCCGCACGTCGCCTTCGGCGGCCACGGCGCGCACTACTGCATCGGCGCCAACCTCGCCCGCATGGAGATCAAGCTGATCTTCGACGCACTGGCCGACCTGGTCCCGGGTATCAGCCAGGCCGGTGAGCCGAAGCGCCTGCGATCGGGCTGGCTCAACGCCATCAAGGAGCTCCAGGTCAACTACAAGTAGCGAGGTGCGATGACCGCCGTCCTGCCGCAGGGCTTCGACTTCACCGACCCCGACGTCAACTGGTCGGCGGTCCCGCACGAGCAGTTCCGGGAGCTGCGGCGCAACGCGCCGGTCTTCTGGGTCGAGCAGAGACCAGGGTCCTACGACGGCATGGCGCCGGAGTCCGGGACCGGCTACTGGGCGGTGTCCAAGCACGCCGAGGTGGCCGCCGTCTCCAAGGACAGCAGGCGTTTCTCGTCGGCCGAGAACGGCGCGATCATCCGCTTCCCCGAGGGCATGACCCGTGAGCAGCTGGAGCTGCAGCGGGTCATGATCCTCAACCAGGACGCGCCCGAGCACACGGCGATGCGGCACATCGTGTCGCGCGCGTTCACGCCGCGCTCGATCAACGGGATCGAGCAGATCATGCGCGAGCGTGCCCACCGGATCGTGACCGAGGCTCTCGCGCGGGGCTCGGGCAACTTCGTGGAGGAGGTCGCGGCCGAGCTGCCCCTCCAGGCCATCGCGGACCTGCTCGGCGTACCGATGGAGGACCGGCACAAGCTGTTCCACTGGTCCAACCAGATGCTCGCCAGCGAGGACCCCGACTACGCGGACGTCGACAACCAGGACGCGGCCGCCGAGGTGCTCATGTACGCCATGGGGATGGCGGCCGAGCGCAAGGCCCTGATCGAGGCCGGTTCGCCGCGCGACGACATCGTCACCCGCCTGCTCACGGCCGACATGTCGGCAGGGGAGGAGGGCAGCCGCGGCCTCAACGACGACGAGTTCGGCTACTTCGTCATCATCCTCACCGTCGCCGGCAACGAGACCACCCGCAACGCGATCAGCCACGGGATGAACGCGTTCCTCGACAACCCCGACCAGTGGGAGCTGTGGAAGCGCGAGCGGCCCGACACGATGGTCGACGAGGTGGTCCGCTGGGCCACGCCGGTGACGGTGTTCCAGCGCACCGCGCTGACCGACGTCGAGGTCGGCGGCGTGCCGGTCAAGGCCGGTCAGCGGGTCGGCATCTTCTACGCGTCGGCCAACTTCGACGAGGACGTCTTCGAGGACCCGTTCCGGTTCGACATCACCCGCGACCCCAACCCGCACGTCGGGTTCGGCGGCCACGGCGCGCACTACTGCCTGGGTGCCAACCTCGCCCGGCAGGAGATCCGGGTCATCTTCGACGCGCTCGCCGACCTGGCACCCGACATCAGCAAGATCAGCGAGCCGCGACGGCTGCGACACGGGTGGATCAACGGGATCAAAGACCTCCAGGTCCGTTACGTTTGACCCCCACCGCAGTGTGACCGGAGCCACTAGCCTGCATCCAGTGGAGCCTTCCGACCAGGAGCATGAGATGAGCCAGACCCAGAAGTTCCCCGGGTACTCCGACAACCGCTACCAGCACACGATGCACACCCTCGCGTGGTGGTCGTTGATCATCATCATCGTGCTCGGTGTCGGCGCCGGGATCTTCGGCTTCATCTGGGGGCTCGGCCAGTAGCCGGTCCTGCGGGGCTCTTCGAGGCGCTCAGTCGCGGGCGGTCAGCACGATCGGGTCGCCGTCGGTGATCGCGACCGTGTGCTCGACGTGTGCGCCGCGCGAGCCGTCGGCGGAGCGGATCGTCCAGCCGTCGGGGTCGAACCTGATCTCGCCGGTGGTGTGCAGGAACCACGGCTCGATGGCGATGACCAGGCCGGGCCGCAGCTTCAGGCCGCGGCCGGCGACGCCGTCGTTGGGGACGTGCGGCTCGCCGTGCATCGTCCGGCCGACGCCGTGCCCGCCGAACTGGAGGTTGACCTCGAGGCCGGCGGCGTGGGCGACCGATCCGATGGCGAACGAGATGTCGCCGAGCCGGTTGCCGCCGCGCGCGGCCGCGATGCCGGCGTCGAGCGCCCGCTGGGCGACCTCGATCAGCTCCAGGTCCTCCGGGCGTGGGGTGCCGACGACGACCGAGAGGGCGGAGTCCGACACCCAGCCGTCGACCGACGCGGCGAAGTCCACGGAGAGCAGGTCGCCGTCCTGGAGCACGTAGTCGTAGGGCAGCCCGTGGAGCACGGCGTCGTTGACCGACGTGCAGAGCACCTTGCCGAACGGCATCGCGCCGAAGGACGGGTGGTAGTCGATGTAGCAGGACTCGGCGCCGGCGTCCTTGATCATCCGGTGGGCCAGCTCGTCGAGCTCGAGCAGGTTCACCCCGACGTCGGCCTTCTCGGCCAGCGCGCTGATCACCGAGGCGACGAAGCGTCCCGCGGGACGCATCTGCTCGATCTGGGTGGGGGTACGAAGCTCGATCACGCAGGCCAGCCTACGGCGCGGTCAGTCGCGGAACTGCGGCGACCGCTTCTCCTTGCGCGCGGCGACCGCCTCCTCGAAGTTCTGCGTGAGCAGCCGCACCAGCAGCTGCCCGGTGCCCTCGGCGTGCATGTGCTGCTCGAACGATGACGCGTCGAGGGAGTCGACCAGCGTGCGCTTGGTGAGCTCGACGCCGGGACGGCTCCACCGGGTGATGTCGGCCGCCGTCTCGAGGCAGGACGTGAGGAGCTCGTCGTCGGGCACCACCCGGGACACCAGGCCGATCGCCGCCGCCTCCGACGCTGCGACGTCGCGGCCGGTCAGCATGATCTCGGCCGCGCGCGACGACCCGATGGCGCGGGGGAGCAGGTAGGACAGCCCGAGCTCGGAGGCGGTCAGCCCGTTGTTGATCCCGGCGGCGCGGAAGTACGCCGACTCCGCGGCCACCCGGACGTCGCAGGCCAGGGCCAGGCACAGGCCCCCGCCGATCGCCGGCCCGTTGACGGCCGCGATCACCGGCTGGTGCATCTTGCGCAGGGTCACCTGGATCTCGTCGAGGAGCTCCATCGCCCGGAGGGCGATGGTGACCCCGGTCAGGCCGCCGATGTTGGGCATCCGGCCGCGCTCGCCGCTCTGGTCGGCGCCGGAGCAGAAGCCGCGTCCGGCGCCGGTCAGGACGACCGCCCGCACGGAGTTGTCGTCGGAGATCCGCCGCAGCTCGTCCCGCAGGGGCACCATCACGTCGAACGCCATCGAGTTCATCCGCTCGGGGCGGTTGAGGGTCACGACGGCGACGTCGTCCTTGGGCCGGTCGACGAGGACGAACTCCTCGCTCATCAGTTCGTCGGCTTCTCTGCGCCCACGACCCACATCGCGAAGAACTGCGAACCGCCGCCGTAGGCGTGGCCCAGCGCACGACGTACGCCGTCCACCTGGTGCTCGCCCGCGGCGCCGCGCACCTGGAGCGCGGCCTCGCCGAACCGGAGCATGCCCGAGGCGCCGATCGGGTTGGACGAGAGCACGCCGCCCGAGCAGTTCACCGGGATCCGGCCGTCCATCGCGGTCTCGCCGGCCTCGGTGAGCTTCCAGCCGTCGCCCTCGGCGGCGAAGCCGAGGTTCTCCAGCCACATCGGCTCGAACCACGAGAAGGGCACGTAGATCTCGGCGGCGTCGATCTCGTCGATCGGGCTGGTGATGCCGGCCTGCTTCCACAGCGCTGCCGCGGCGTCGCGGCCGGCCTGCGGGTTGACCTGGTCGCGCTCGGCGGCCGTGGTGGCCTCCGACCGCATCACGGTCCCGTGGATCCAGGCGGGGTTGGGGGAGGAGGCCGCGGTGTCCTCGTCGACGATCACCAGCGCGCACGCACCGTCGCTCGAGGGGCAGGTCTCGTCGTAGCGGATCGGGTCCCAGAGCATCTGGGACGCGAGCACCTGCTCGACGGTCTTCTGCTCGTGCAGGTGCGCGTAGGGGTTCTTCAGCGCGTTGGTGCGGTCCTTGGCGGCCACGATCGCGCCGATGTGCGTCGGGGCGCCGGAGCGGCGGATGTAGGAGCGCACGTGCGGGGCGAAGTAGCCGCCGGCGCCGGCGTGCACCGGCATGTTGAACGGCAACGGCACGGAGAGCGCCCACATCGCGTTGGACTCCGACTGCTTCTCGTAGGCGACGGTCAGCACCCGCTTGTGCACGCCGGCCTGCACCAGCGACGACGCGACGATGGCGGTCGACCCGCCGACCGAGCCGGCCGTGTGCACCCGCAGCAGCGGCTTGCCCGCCGCGCCGAGCGCCTCGGCCAGGAACAGCTCGGGCATCATCACGCCCTCGAACAGGTCGGGCGCCTTGCCGACCACGATCGCGTCGATGTCCTCGAGCGTCATGCCCGCGTCGGCGAGCGCGCGGTCGATCGCCTCGCGGCACAGGCCGGCCATGGAGACGTCCTCCCGCTTGGCACGGTGGTGCGTCTGGCCGACGCCGATGACAGCAGCGGGCTGCTTGCCCATCAGTTCCTACCTTCCATGGTGCACACGAGGTTCTGCTGGAGCGCGGGGCCGCTGGTGGCGTGCGCGAGCACCTTGCTCGCCTCGCCGGACCAGATCCGCTGGGCGGCCTCGCCGACCCGGATGCCGCCGCCGGAGAACATCGGGTTGCCGCCGAGCGCACCGCCCGAGGGGTTGATCGCGACGTCGTCGGCCAGGCCGAGCTCACGGCGCAGGATGAGCTCCTGGTGGCTGAACGGAGCGTGCAGCTCGGCGACCTCGACCCCGTCGAGGTCGAGGGCGGCGCCGGACCGCTGGGCGGAGGGCGACCGGGTCAGGTCGCGGGTGCCCATGCTCATCGGGTCGATGTGGTGGGAGATGCCGGTCAGCCAGGCCGGCCGGTCGCGCACGTCGCGAGCGCGGTCGTCGGCGGCGAGCACGATCGCGGCCGCACCGTCGGTGACCGGGGCGCAGTCGTGCTTCCGCAGCGGGTCGGCGTACATCGGCCGCGCCAGCAGGTCCTCGACCGAGGACCCCCCCTTGCGCACGGCGTACTCGTTCTTCTCGGCGTCGGTGAGCGAGCGGTTGGCGACCTCGGCCATCGCGCGCTCGTCCCACTCGCCCGCGTCGATGCCGGCCCGGGCCTGGAGGCCCGCGAGCGACACGGTGTCGGGCCACAGCGGGGTCATCGTGTACGGCTCCAGCTGGAGGGAGAGGGTGCGGCGCAGCACGCCTGCCGAGCTCTTGCCGAACGCGTAGACCAGGGCCGTGTCCACCTCCCCGGTCTGGATCTTGAGCCACGCCTCGTACATCGCCCACGCGAGGTCCATCTCGACGTGCGACTCGTTGACCGGCGGGATGACGCCGATCGCGTCCACCGCCTGGACGAAGGAGAAGGACCGGCCGGCCAGGTAGTCCGACGAGCCGGAGCACCAGAACCCCACGTCACGGCGGGTCCATCCGGTCTGCTCGTAGCACTCCTTGAACAGCGGCACGAGGAGCTCGACGCAGGTCGGCGACCCGTCGAACTCGAGCATCTGTCGCTGGGCGAACCCGACGACGGCGACGTCACGCATCTCGGTGGTGCTCCCGTCTCAGAGGTGGTGCTTGTAGGTGTCGAAGTCGGCGTCCGGCTCGCCGGTGGGCTCGAAGTGGTCGATGTTCTCCAGCGAGAACGTCCACTCGTCCTTCGGCTTCCAGACCGCCTTGACGCGCATGCCCATCCGGACCTCCTCGGCGGGCACGCCGAGGATCAGGTGGAGGACGGCGATGTCGGCCCCGTCGAGAAGGACGTACGCCGACACGTAGGGCGGCTTGATCTTCTGCCCGAGGAACGGCACGTTGACGATGCAGAACGTCGTCACGGTGCCGGTCTGCGAGAGCTCGATCTCCTCCTCGGTGGGAGTGCCGTCGGCCGGGCAGGCGCTGCGCGGCGGGATGTAGACCTTCTGGCAGGTCGGGCACCGCTGGCCCATGATCCTGCCCTCGTTGAGGCCGCGGTAGAAGAGCGACTCCTCGGGGGACGCCGCGTAGTTGTAGTCGAGCGAGACCGGCACGACGATGCCGGTGACCGGGTCGGTCGAGCCGGCGGGCGCCGCCTCGCCCGGCGTCTCCGCCTCGCCCGGGGCCAGCGGCTCGAAGCAGGCGATGTCGGTGATGGCGCCGACGCGCTCGGCGGCCCACCGCACCCGGACCCGCATGCCGGTCGTGACGTCGGCGGGCGACGCGACGTCGAGCGCGTGGAGCATCGGCACGCTGGCGCCGTCGAGGGTGACCAGGGCGAACGCGAAGGGGCGGTCGAACGGCTGGCCCTTGACCGGCTCCGGCACCCAGGTCCACGACGTGACCGTGCCGACCGAGGAGACCTCGACGAAGTCGGTGGTGGGCTCGTGGGTGACCGGGTCGAACTCGAGGGGCGGCACGACGACGTCGCCGGACGACGTCCGACCGCCGACGACCACGCCGTCACGGAGGCCGGAGAAGAAGCGGCCGTTCACGGGACCGGTGGACCGGGTGTAGTCGAAGGCGACGGTGACCGGCGCCTGGAGGGTGCGGCTCATGGCCGAAAGTGAAACACGTTCTAGTTGCCGGTATCAAGTAGGGCATCATGTCTTCGTGCTCACGGAAGGGGCTGATCGATGAAGCTGGGACTGCAGCTGGGCTACTGGGGGGCGCAGCCCCCGACGGGAACCGCGGAGCTGGTCGCCGCCGCCGAGGAGGCCGGCTGGGACGCCGTGTTCACCGCGGAGGCCTGGGGGAGCGACGCGTTCACCCCGCTGGCGTGGTGGGGCCGTGAGACGACCCGGCTGCGGCTCGGTACGTCGATCGTGCAGATGTCGGGGCGGACCCCGACCTCGATCGCGATGCACGCGCTGACCCTCGACCACCTCAGCGGCGGCCGGATGATCCTCGGCATGGGCGTGAGCGGCCCGCAGGTGGTGGAGGGCTGGTACGGCCAGCCGTTCTCCAAGCCGCTCGCCCGCACCCGCGAGGTGGTCTCGATCATCCGCAAGGTCCTCGCCCGCGAGGCCCCGGTGACCAACGACGGCCCGCACCACCCGCTGCCCTACACGGGCCCGGGGGCGGTGGGCCTCGGCAAGCCGCTCAAGCCGATCGTGCACCCCCTGCGCGCCGACCTGCCGATCTGGCTCGGTGCCGAGGGCCCGAAGAACGTCGCCCAGACCGCCGAGATCGCCGACGGCTGGATCCCGATCTTCTACACGCCGAAGAGCGCCGGCATGTACCAGCCGTGGCTCGACGAGGGCTTCGCCCGGGAGGGCGCGCGCCGCAGTCGCGACGACTTCGAGATCGCCGCCACCTGCCACCTCCAGGTGGTCGAGGACGCAGCGGAGAAGCAGGCCGTCGTCGACGCGATGAAGCCGTTCGTCTCGCTCTACATGGGCGGCATGGGCGCCAAGGAGCAGAACTTCCACAAGCAGGTCTTCGAGCGGATGGGCTACGGCGACCTCGCCGACGAGGTGCAGAAGCTCTACCTGTCCGGCGAGAAGGACCGCGCCACCGCGCTGATCCCGGACGAGCTGGTCGACGACATGCACATCATCGGCACCGCTGCGGAGGTCAAGGAGCGGGCGGCGCAGTGGGAGGAGACCGGCGTGACCACGCTGCTCCTCAGCTGCCGCAGCGCCGACGAGGTCCGGCAGGTCGCGGAAGTCCTCGCCTGAGGCTCGCGCGGCGATTACCGTGCGGGGGGTGAAGCGGCCCCCGCACGAGAACGTCGCGACCGTCCTGGTGGACCCGCGCGTGCTGGCGGACGTCGAGCTCTCGCTGATGGAGCTCGACCTGCGGGTGTGGCCGGTCCGGACCGCGCCGATCTGCGTCGACGGACCGCGCACGGCCTTCCAGGTCCGCAGGCGGCTGCTGATGCAGAAGCAGGGGGCGTGGGACCTCGCGGCCGAGTGGGTGCCCGTGTGGGTGAGCTTCGGCGAGAGCTGGCGCAGCGGCGACGACCCGCTGCCCTGGGCTGCGCACAAGACGCTGTGGCGCGCCCTGGAGCAGTACGCCGACCACGTGCGCTACCACCGGCGGCTCGGCGGGGTCAGCCCGCTCGACGTACCCGAGGACCGCGTCTCGTAGCCTTGCCCCGCGCTAGAACACGTTCTAGTCTCCGGGGCATGAGTGACGTCGACACGATGCGCCTGCCCGCCCACAACGGCCACGTCATGGTGGCCGCGCTCAAGCGCCACGCGAAGCGCCCCATCGTCCACCTCGGGGACGTGACGCTGACCGGCCGCGAGACGGCGGACCGGATCTCCCAGTACGTGCAGGCGTTCGAGTCGCTCGGGGCCGGCCGCGAGGCGCCCGGGGCGCTGCTCGCGCTCAACCGTCCGGAGGTGCTCTTCATCCTCGGCGCGGGTCAGACCCAGGGCTACCGCCGCACGTCGCTGCACCCGCTCGGGTCCGCGGACGACCACGCCTACGTGATCAACGACGCCGGGATCAGCACGCTCGTCGTCGATCCCTACTTCGCGGCCCGCGCGGTCGAGCTGCTCGACAAGTGCCCGGGGCTCAAGCAGGTGCTGACGATCGGTCCCGTGCCCGAGGAGCTCGCCGACGTGGCCACGGACCTGACGGCGGTCGCCGCGACCTTCGAGCCCCGCCCCCTGTCGGCGGCCCTCCTCGAGCCCGACCACATCACCTCGATCACCTACACCGGTGGCACCACCGGGAAGCCCAAGGGCGTCATCGGCACCGTGCGCGCCTTCTCGACGATGGCGCAGGTGCAGATGTCGGAGTGGGAGTGGCCCGAGGAGCCGCGCTTCCTGATGTGCACCCCGCTCTCGCACGCGGGAGCGGCGTTCTTCGTGCCGGTCGTGCTCCAGGGCGGCACGCTGTTCGTGTCCGCGCGCTTCGACCCGGCGGAGGTCCTCGCGACGATCGAGGAGAAGCGGATCAACTCGCTGATGCTCGTGCCGACGATGCTCTACGCGCTGATGGACCACCCCGACTCGCGGACCCGCGACCTGAGCTCGCTGGAGACCGTCTACTACGGCGCGTCGGCCATCAACCCGGTCCGCCTCAAGGAGGCGATCGAGCGGTTCGGGCCGATCTTCGCGCAGTACTACGGCCAGTCCGAGGCGCCGATGGTGATCAGCTACTTCCGCAAGGGGGAGCACGTCGACGAGAACGGCAAGCCCATCGAGGCCCGTCTGTCCTCGTGCGGCCGCCCCTCGGCGTACGTCCGCACGGCGCTGCTCGGCGAGGACGGCCAGCCGGTCCCGCAGGGGGAGCCGGGGGAGATCTGCGTGGCGGGACCGCTGCTCGCGGCCGGCTACTGGCAGAAGCCCGAGGAGACCGAGGCGACGTTCCGCGACGGCTGGATGCACACCGGCGACGTGGCCCGCGAGGACGAGGACGGGTTCTGGTACATCGTCGACCGCACCAAGGACATGATCGTCACGGGCGGCTTCAACGTCTTCCCGCGCGAGGTCGAGGACGTCGTCGCGGAGCACCCGGCGATCGCCCAGGTCGGGGTCATCGGCGTGCCCCACGAGAAGTTCGGCGAGGCGGTCACCGCGATCGTGGTGCTCCGCGAGGGCCATGAGCTGACCGAGGTCGTCATCGCCGAGATCCAGGGGATGGTCAAGGAGCGCAAGGGCTCGGTGCAGGCGCCCAAGCAGGTGATCGCGGTCGACGCGCTGCCGGTCACCGGTCTCGGCAAGCCGGACAAGAAGGCGCTGCGCGCCCGGTTCTGGACCGGGGAGCGCAGCATCGGCTGAGCCCCCGGTCCGCACCGGTGGCGGGCGTCGCTCAGACGCCTTCCTGCACGGGGTAGATCTCGTCGGCGACCAGGCCGTGCGCCTCGCGGTGCACGGTGTTGGCGGCCTCGGCGTCCGGCGCGTCGACGAGGCAGAAGATCTTCCCGCCACCCTCGTCGACCCAGTACCGCAGGTACTGCACGTCGTAGCCGCCCTGGGTCGCGAGGTCGGCCTGGTGGGCCTTGACCACGTCGTCGATGCTGACACCGCCGTCCATGTGGTGGACGTCCATGAAGAGGGCCATCGGATTCTCCTTCGAGTGCGTGTGGGTGGGCTCTTGCCGCCGACGCTAGGCAGCCTCGTCCCGCAGCGGATCGGTGACGGATGCCCAGGTTGCGCCCGACCGGTGCCTAGGTTGCGGGCAGCAGCTCCGCTGCACGGCGCGCCGCGTCGGTGCGGTTGGTGACGCCGAGCTTGCCCAGGACCGCGCTGACGTGGTGGTCGACGGTCCGCGTCGACAGCACGAGCCGCTCGGCGATCTCGGAGTTCGTCAGTCCCTCGACGAGGTGGGCCAGCACCTCCGCCTCGCGCGCGGTCAGCCCGGCGGGATGGGCGCGGGTCGCGCGCCGCGGTCCGCGGAGGACGGTGCCGCTCGCGGCCTGCAGCAGCCGTCGCGCCTTGTCCGCCGCGGACGGGGCGCCGAGCTCGTGGAACACGCCCCGCGCCTCGTCGATGGCGACAGGGTCACCGGAGCACGCCAGCGCGACCGCGGCCTCGAAGGGACAGCCACGTGCTCGCCAGATCGCGGCCGCTCCGCGGTGGTCGCCGGCCAGCTCCTCGCGATAGGGCGAGGGCACGTCTGCCGGTACGTCGACCCGGACGCCGAGCCGGGCGAGCGCCACGGCGAGCTCCGCGCGGGGCCACGGGTGCTCCTCGGCGGCGTCGACGTAGGTCCGGCGGACCCGGTCGTCGGTCAGGGTGGGGTCGTCGGTGAGCCAGGCGAGCTCGCACAACGCCGTCTCCAGCGGGAGCAGCCAGTGCAGGTCCCCGGAGGCGGCCGCGTGCTCACGCGTGGCGAGCAGCTCCGCGCGGACGTTCGGGCTGTCCCGGCGGACCCGGCTGGTGAGGTAGGGGATGCGCAGGTGGGCGCGGTTGGCCTCCGACACGGTCTGGCCGAGCAACCGGCCCGCCAGCACCATCGCCTCGCCGAGCCGGCCGCGGCGCAGGAGGACCTGGGCACGCGTCGCCGACAGGCAGATGCTCCAGGTGCGCAGCTCGTGCTCCTCGCACCAGCGGGTCCCCTCGGCCCAGACCCACTCGTACTCGTCGAGCAGCAGGCGCATCGCCGCGAGCTCGTAGAGGTTGGCGAAGGCCCGCCCGGCCTGGGAGTCGCTGCCGGCGCCGCGGGCCACGCGGAGCGCGCGCTCGACCTCGGCGATGCCGTCCTCGCCGGCGCTGTCGCGGAGCACCCCGCGGCTCTGGACGGCGTAGGCGACGATCTCCGCGTCGCCCAGCTCCGTCGCCAGGCGGATCGCCTCGTCGAGCTCGGTGAGCCGCGACTCCAGCGTGCCTCCGGCCAGGTATCCGTGGTAGGCCAGCGCCCAGGCGTGCTCGCCGGTTCCGGGGCTCTCCGCGGCGAGCGCGAGGAGCTCGTCCGCCGCCGCGACGGTGGCGCGTTGCCGGCACAGCCGCCACATGCACTGGACGCGGTGGCGCAGCGTCTCGCCGAGGGCAGCCCGCTCGCCCTGCGCGCGGCGGATGCGCAGGGCCTCGGTGTTGGCGGCGAGCGCGGAGTCCCACTGGTCCGTGAGCCCGTGCAGCACGGAGAGGTCGTGGAGGATGTCGGCGCGCGTGGTCTCGTCGACCGCGATCAGCCGCGCCGCCCCCAGCGCGCGCTCGAGCTGCACGACTCCCTCGCGCAGCGAGTGGAACCGGCGCGCCTCGGCCGCCGCGGCCATCGCGTGCTCGAAGGTGGCGCTCGGGTTCTCGGCCTGCTCGGCGTGGTGCGCGAGGGCCGCGTGGTCCGCGCCGTCCCGGGCCAGGAGGGCGTAGGCGTCCCGGTGGAGCTCGGTCCGCTGGTGGGCCGGGAGGGACTGCTCGACGGCGCGCCGGGTGAGCTCGTGGTCGAAGGCGTAACGTCCGGCGTCCTCGACGAGCGCGCCGTGGGCGACGCACTCGTCGACCACGGCCACGGACACCCCCGCGACCGCCGCGAGCAGCCGGGCGTCGGCGGGGCGGCCGACCACGGCCGCCGCGGCCAGGAGGCGCTGCCCGGGCGCGGAGTGGCGGGCCACCCGGGCCCGCACGACGTCCGCGACCGACGCCGGCACCTCCCGGTCCGGGTCCGCGAGCAGCTCCCGCACGTAGAAGGGGTTGCCGCCGCTGACCGAGAACACCAGGTCGGGGTCGAGGCCGGCCTCGAGCGCGAGCTGGGCCGTCGCCCCGGCGGAGAGCGGCGGGAGCGAGACCCGGCGCGTCGACCCGTGCGCGGAGAGCCCGCCGACGACCTCCGCGAGGACCGAGTCGCGCGCCGTCTCGGACTGGCGGTAGGTCACGATCACCAGCGCCCGGGTCCGGCCGACCCGGCGGGCGACGTACGACAGCCAGTCGAGCGTCGCCTCGTCGGCCCAGTGCAGGTCCTCGACCACCATCACCGTCGCGGGCTCGGCGCGGTCCAAGGTGCGGATCGACGCGGCGAAGAGCTCGTTGCGCTCCACGCCGGTGCGGGCGAGGGCCTCGAGCTCGCCGCCGACGGTCGTCGCGATCTCGAAGAGCGGGCCGAGCGGTCGTGGCGTGAAGCTGGCGTCGCAGGCGCCCCACAGCCAGGAGGCCTCGGGGTGCCGGTCGTGGAACGCGTCGACGAGGCTCGTCTTCCCGATGCCGGCGTCGCCCGCGAGCAGGACGAGACGCCCGTGACCCTCGGCGGCCGACGCGACGTACTCGTCGAGGGCGCCGAGGTGGGTGTCGCGCTCGAGCAGCTCCACGTCAGGAGAGTACGACCGAGCGGGCCCGGCGGTTCGATGTTGGGGAAGAGGGCGCCGCGCTCAGCGGGCCGACCCGGGGGAGAGCCGGTCCCAGACGTGGGCCGGCACGCGGTCGATGACCGCGTCCATGAACAGCAGCTTGTCCTCGACCTCCGCCGGGCTGTGCTGACCGTTCCTGAGGACGAGCATCGAGTCGCCGGAGAAGCGCCAGGCGAGGTCGGGACGCCGGCGGACGACGTCGAGCACGGCCGGCTGCAGCACGTCCCGCGCGAACTCGGGCGACGGCGAGGTGACGGTGAACGCCTCGTCGAAGCCGGGGACGCCGAGGAGGGTGTCGCGCCCGGTGATGGCGTTGACCAGGCGGCCGAACGTGCCGGTCGGTGCCACGGCGAGCCCGGGCGTCGTGGCCCCCAGGTTCATCGCCAGCACCGAGACCAGGTGGCGCGTGCTGTCGTCGCCGCTGCCCGTGGTGAAGCGGTAGTCGAACGCGACGAACGGCCGGCCGTCGTGCCTGCCGAGGACCACGTTGGTCGCGCTTCGTGCGTGCCCGCGGCCGAACGGCGCGCCGCGGAACCGGTCGACGAGGGTGGCGTCGCTCTGCCGGTACTCCCAGTCCCGGTGCGTCGCCCAGCCGCTCAGCGTGGCGATCCGCTCCTGACGGCGGCGCTCGCTGGCGCGCACCGCCAGCACGATCAGGACCACCACGAGGGCGACGGGCACCCCGAGGCAGAGGGCGCCGGCGAGGATCGTCAGGAGTGCGTCGGACACCCGGGGATCATCACCCGGGCTCCCGCGGGTCAAACGCGCGCAGCCGCTCCCAGACCTGCGCCGGGACCTGGTCCGGGACGCGGACGGCATCGGCCAGCCGCTCCTCCTCCAGCGCCGGGGCGCGGGCGATCGCGAGCGGGGAGATCATCAGGAGCGAGTCCCCGTCGAACCGCCAGGCCGAGTCGAGGTGGCGCAGCAGCACCTCCCGCACCCCGGGGACCAGGACGTCGCGGGCGAAGTCCGGGGTCTTCGTGGCGACGGCGAACGCCTTGTCGAACGCGGCGTCGCCGGTCTCGAGGTCGCGGTGCCGGCTGAACATCACGTACTTCAGGCCGGCCGGGTTGATCGCGACGTCCGGCACGCCGGTCCCGAGGGAGACCGCCACGACCGTGTACCACCGCGACCCGCCCGACGTCGGCCCGAGCGTGCCCCGGTAGTAGTAGTGGTAGTCGAAGACGGCGACGGGCCGGCCCGCCTGCGTGCCGAGCAGCACGTTCTCGACCTTGGCCGAGAAGCCGACGCCGAACGGCACCTGGCCGAACCGCTTCGCCAGGTCGGGTGCGGAGGGCCGGTAGTCCCAGCCGTGCTCGGCGGCGTACGACGCCACCAGCGCGGCGCGCCGGCGCTTCCACCGCCCGATGATCGGCCACGGCAGGATCGCCGCCGCGAGCAGCAGCGCGGAGAGGACGATCAGCAGGATCAGCGCCGGCGGCATGCCGCCAGTGTGGACCTCCGGGGCGTCAGCGACCCTGGAACTCGGGCTTCCGCTTCTCCAGGAAGGCCCGCGGCCCCTCCTTGGCGTCCTCGGAGGAGAAGACGGCCGCACCCACCCGGGCGTCGTCCTTCCAGCAGTCCTCCTCGTGCTTGCCCTCGGAGTCGCGCATCGTCTTCAGGATCGCCTGGACCGCGAGCGGACCGTTGGCGGCGATCATGTCGGCGAGCTCGTGCGCCTTGGCCAGCGCCTGCCCGTCGGGCACCACGTGCCCGATCAGGCCGAGCTCCTTGGCCTCCGGCGCGAGCAGGGTGCGCCCGGTCAGCAGCAGCTCCGCCGCCACGGTGTAGGGGATCTGGCGGGGGAGCCGTACCGCGGAGCCGCCCATCGGGTAGAGGCTCCAGCGCGCCTCGGCGACGCCGAACTTGGCCGACTCGCCGGCCACCCGGATGTCGGTGCCCTGGAGGATCTCGGTGCCGCCCGCGATCGCGGGCCCCTCGACGGCGGCGATGAGCGGCTTGGTCAGCCGGAACCCCTTCAGCAGGCCCTTGATGACCGACGGGTCGAACTCGCCGGACTCGAAGCTTTCCGACGGCGGCTTCTCGTCCGCGGCCTTGAGGTCCATGCCGGCGCAGAAGTAGCCGCCGGCGCCGGTGAGGATGCAGACCCGGATCTCCGGGTCCTCGTTGACGCGGTCCCAGGCCGACTCCATGATCCGCAGCATCTCGGAGGAGAGTGCGTTCCGCTTCTCCGGGCGGTTCATGGTGACGACCAGCTTGTGGCCGTCCTGCTCGACGAGGCAATCACTCATGCCGGGCACGCTAGCGAAAAACTGGAACGTGTTCTAGTCTCCGGGGTGTGGCCTTGAACATCGCTGACCTCTTCGAGCACGCCGTCGACGCCGTCCCCGAGAAGCCCGCCGTCCAGGTCGGCGACCGGGTGATCACGTTCGGTGAGCTCGAGTCCGAGTCCAACCAGCTCGCGCACTTCCTCGCCTCCCGCGGTCTCGGCCCGGGGGACCACGTGGGCCTCTACGCGAAGAACAGCATCGAGCACGTGGTCGCCCTGCTGGCGATCCTCAAGGTGCGCGCGGTCGCCATCAACGTGAACTACCGCTACGTCGCGGGCGAGCTCGACTACATCTTCGACAACGCCGACCTCAAGGGCCTGGTCTTCGACCGGGTGTACGCCGACCTGGTGGCCGAGGTGTCGCCGAAGCACCACCAGCTGCAGACCTTCGTCGCGCTGCCCGACCCGATCGAGCCGGACGACGCCTCGGACCTGAGCCCGTTCGGCGGGGTCACCCTCGAGGAGGCCGTCGCCGGCCAGAGCGACGCCCGCGACTTCGGCGAGCGCAGCCCGGACGACCTGCACATCATCTACACCGGTGGCACCACCGGCTACCCGAAGGGCGTCATGTGGCGCCACGAGGACTTCTGGCGCGTGCTCGGCGGCGGCATCGACTTCATGACGGGGGAGCCGCTGGAGGAGTACGACCAGTCCAAGAAGGCGCTGCAGGACAGCCTGGTCACGCTCCCGCTCAGCCCGCTGATGCACGGCGGTGCCCAGGCGTCGCTGCTCATGCACCTGTTCGCGGGCCAGGTGACGATCCTCGAGCCCAAGTTCGACCCGGTCCGGACCTGGGAGCTCGTCGACAAGCACCAGGTGCAGATGCTCTTCATGACCGGCGACGCGATGGCGCGCCCCCTCATCGAGGCCTACGAGGAGGGCGACTTCAGCGGGCAGAGCCTGTTCGCCATCGCCTCCAGTGCGGCGATCTTCTCCAAGGCGGTCAAGGAGCGCTGGATGGCGAAGTTCCCCAACGCCGTCTTCACCGACTCGGTCGGCTCCTCGGAGACCGGCTTCCAGGGCACAGGCCTGCAGGACGCGAGCGCGCTCTCCACCGACGGCCCGGTCGTCTCGATCCCGCCGACGACCGTGATCATCGGCGACGACAACGAGATCCTCGACCCGGTCGCCGACGTGGGGAAGATCGGGCGCACCGCGCGGTCGGGCAACGTCCCCGTGGGCTACTACAAGGACCCGGAGAAGTCGGCCAAGACGTTCATCGACATCGACGGCGTCCGCTACTCGATCCCGGGCGACTACGCCCGGATCGAGGAGGGCAACCGGATCACCCTGCTCGGTCGCGGCTCCAACTGCGTCAACACCGGGGGCGAGAAGGTCTACCCGGAGGAGGTCGAGATGGCGATCAAGGCGCACCCGGCCGTCTACGACGTCCTGGTCGTCGGCCTCCCGGACGAGAAGTACGGCCAGACGGTCGCCGCGGTGGTGCAGCCCCGCGAGGGCCAGAAGGTCGAGCTCGAGGAGCTGCGCACCTTCCTCCGCGCGCACCTCTCCGGCTACAAGCTGCCGCGGGTGCTCACCCTCGTCGAGGAGATCCCGCGCAACGCGACCGGCAAGGCGCAGTACCCCGCGGCGAAGGAGCTGGCGCTCACCGCCCAGCAGGCCGGCACCGCCCAGACCTCCTGAGCCCACGTCCTGAACCGAATTCCAGCCCCCACCCAGGAAGCGAACTGATGCGCACCCCTCTGTGCGATGCCTTCGGCATCGAGTACCCGATCTTCGCGTTCACCCCCTCCGAGCACGTGGCCGCGGCCGTCTCCCGCGCGGGCGGCCTCGGCGTGCTCGGCTGCGTCCGGTTCAACGACGCCGAGGAGCTCGACAAGACGCTCACCTGGATGGACGAGAACACCGATGGCAAGCCGTACGGCGTCGACGTCGTGATGCCGATGAAGATCCCCACCGAGGGCACGTCGACCGACCTCTCGGCGTACATCCCCGAGGACCACAAGAAGTGGGTCGACGAGACCCTGCTCAAGCTGGGCGTCCCGCCGCTGCCGGAGGGCGAGGGCCGCGAGGGCGTGCTCGGCTGGCTGCACTCGATGGCCCGGTCCCACGTCGACGTCGCGCTCCAGCACCGGCCGGTGCTCATCGCCAACGCCCTCGGTACGCCGCCCAACGACGTGATCGAGCAGTGCCACGCGGCGGGTCTCAAGGTCGCGGCGCTGGCCGGCGCGCCCAAGCACGCGGTCAGCCACGTGGCCAACGGCGTCGACATCATCGTCGCCCAGGGCTACGAGGCGGGCGGCCACACCGGTGAGATCGCCAGCATGGTGCTCACCCCCGACATCGTCGATGCCGTCGGTCCCGACGTTCCTGTGCTCGGTGCCGGCGGCATCGGCTCCGGGCGCCAGGTCGCCGCCTCCCTGGCGCTGGGCGCTCAGGGGGTGTGGACCGGGTCCATCTGGCTCGGCACGGAGGAGTACCGCAACCTCGCCGGCAACCAGGGCTGGGAGACCGCGTTCCTGCGGGCCACCAGCTCCGACACCGTGCGGACCCGGATCTACACCGGGAAGCCGGCCCGGCTGCTCAAGACGAAGTGGACCGAGGCCTGGGCCGAGGAGGGCGCGCCCGAGCCGCTGCCCATGCCGCTGCAGAACCTGCTCGTCTCCGACGCGCACAACCGGATCAACGCCTCCGGCGACCCCGACGTGATCTCGATGCCGGTCGGCCAGATCGTCGGCCGGATGAACGAGGTCCGCCC
Source organism: Nocardioides sp. (assembly GCA_035554955.1). Classification (GTDB taxonomy): domain Bacteria; phylum Actinomycetota; class Actinomycetes; order Propionibacteriales; family Nocardioidaceae; genus Nocardioides. Next base: position 57,242 of record DATMHR010000018.1, read on the forward strand.
GGTCGCCCAGGTGATGGCCGAGCTGGTCGCGGAGTTCGAGGCCACGGTCAAGAAGCTCGACGGCATCGCGGGCATCTGAGGATGGCCCGGCTCTCGGGGTGGCGGCCGGTCGCAGTCGCGAGCGGCCTGGCGGCCGTCCTGGTGGGGTCGAGCCTCGCCTCGGCGCTCGCCGACGGCGGCAGCGCCGTGCCCGAGGCGACCCCGGTCGCCCACTGCGCGCCCGGCTCGATGCCGGAGACGTCGATCCAGGGGCGCGTCCCGCGGGCCGACTTCACCTCCGGGCGCGCGGCGAAGGGCTACACCTGCAACACCCGGATGGTCTCCCGCCACGGCCGCACGGGCGGGTTCAAGGTGCTGCGCTACACCGACGCCCAGGGCAACACCTGCGCGTTCTACGACTCCACGCTCGTGCTGGGCAAGGACGTCGTCACCAACCTGCTCAACGGCACCGGGCTGGGCGTGGTCGTGCTGGACATGGACGACCCCGCTCACCCGCGCAGGACGGCCAACCTGGTCACGCCGGCGATGCTCAGCCCGCACGAGTCGCTGCTCGTCAACCAGCGACGCGGCCTGCTGGCCGCGGTGCTGGGCACGGCCGCCACGGCGCCGGGGATCCTCGACGTCTACGACGTCCGCACCGACTGCCGGCACCCGCGGCTGCTCTCCTCGACGCCTGCGGGCGTCCTGGGCCACGAGAGCGGCTTCAGCCGCGACGGGCGGACGTTCTGGTCCTCCGGCGCTGCCGGTTTCGCGATGACCGCCGTCGACCTCACCGACCCCAGCCGGCCGGTCCCGATCGGGACGTTCACCGGCGTGGTGAGCCACGGCCTCCGCTTCTCGCCCGACGGCCGCACGATGTACGTCGCCGACATGGGCACCCCCGACGGCCGGAGCATCCTTGACGACCCCGGGCTCCAGGTCTGGGACGTCTCGGAGGTGCAGGACCGGGTCCCCCACGCGCAGATCCACCTGCTGTCGGAGGTCGGCTGGCCCAGCGCGTCGATCCCGCAGGTGGCGCAGCCGTTCACCAGCGGCGGTCGCGACTACGTGCTCGAGGTCGACGAGTTCACCGACTTCTTCGGCGACGGGCTCACCAAGGTCTTCCAACGGGACGCACCGGTGGGCGCCGCCCGGATCATCGACGTGGATGACCCCGAGCACCCGTTCGTGGTGTCCGACCTGCGGCTGCAGGTGCACGACCCGGCGCAGCGGACCGCCGACGTGCTGTCCGACCCGGGTGCCTCCAGCCCTGTCCAGGGCTACGCCGCGCACTACTGCTCGGTGCCGAGGCAGGTCGACCCGCAGATCGCGGCGTGCTCGATGATCGCGTCCGGCCTGCGGCTCTTCGACATCAGCGACGTCGAGCACCCCCGCGAGGTCGGCTACTACAACCTGCCGGCACCGGGCGGCGGCTGGGCGATGTCCCAGCCTGCGTGGGACCCCGCGCACCACGCGATCTGGTACACCGACGCCGCCAACGGGTTCTTCGACGTGCGGCTCACCGGCGACGCGCGCGAGCTGCTGGGCCGCTAGGGAGTCTCGGCGCCCTGGCGCAGCGGGTCGTAGGGCGACGTGGCGACCAGGTCCAGGGCGCGCTGGAGCACCCAGGAGCCGCCCTGCGGGAACAGCCACGGCCGGCCGATCCACAGGTAGCCGTCGACGTGCTGCGCGGCGAGCGCGCGGGTCTCCGGCGCGAGCGTCCAGGCCGGGCTGGCGACGTCGGTCGTGGGCGGGATGCCGAGGGTGACGCAGTGGTCCTCCTCGGTCGTCGTGCACTGCGGCGCCCACCCGAGCGGGTGGCCGTCCCCGTGCTCGCGCCACCACGTGCCGGGGAACGGCTTGCCGTTGTCGCTGGTGTCGATCACGAAGTGGGCGTCGGGGACGCCCGCCGCGGCGAGGCCCTCGACGATCGCCGCCCCGAACCGGAC
>DATMHR010000019.1:0-54943 GCA_035554955.1 Nocardioides sp.
CACCTCTACAATGCCACCGCCGAGCTGTTCCGCCGGGTCGTCTTCGGCGTGACGCCGGAGGAGTGCATCGGCATCGCCACGCGCGGCACCGAGCTGGTCGTCAAGTACGCCGAGAGCCTGCGCGGCGACATCGTCGGCACCGAGGACTTCGGCTACCAGTACAGCCCCGAGATCTTCACCCAGACCGACACCGACTACGCGCTGGAGGTCTGCGAGCGGGTGAGCGACGTGTGGCAGCCGGAGGCCGGCCGGGAGATCATCCTCAACCTGCCCGCCACGGTGGAGATGTCCACCCCGAACACCTACGCCGACCAGATCGAGTACTTCGGCCGTGGCCTGACCCGCCGCGAGCACTCCGCCATCTCGCTGCACCCGCACAACGACCGCGGCACCGCGGTCGCGGCCACCGAGCTCGCGCTGATGGCCGGCGCCGACCGGGTGGAGGGCTGCCTGTTCGGCCACGGCGAGCGCACCGGCAACGTCGACCTGGTCACGCTGGCGATGAACCTGTTCAGCCAGGGCATCGACCCGCAGGTCGACCTGTCCGACATCGACGAGATCCGGCGCACGGTCGAGTACTGCACCCAGCTGCCGGTCCACCCGCGGCACCCCTACGCCGGCGACCTGGTCTACACCGCCTTCTCCGGCTCCCACCAGGACGCCATCAAGAAGGGCCTGGAGGACCTCGAGCGGATCGCCGCCGCGCAGGGCAGGCCGGTCGGCGAGATCCCGTGGGAGGCGCCCTACCTGCCGATCGACCCGAAGGACGTGGGCCGCACCTACGAGGCCGTGATCCGGGTGAACAGCCAGTCCGGCAAGGGCGGCGTGGCCTACGTGCTCAAGGCCGAGCACAACCTGGAGCTGCCGCGGCGGGCGCAGATCGAGTTCAGCCGCGTCATCCAGCAGCACACGGACGCCCAGGGGGGCGAGGTGACGCCGGAGGAGATCTGGTCGATCTTCCGTCGCGAGTACCTCGACCGCGAGCAGCCCTACTCGCTGCAGAACTGGACCTCGCAGACCGACGCCGAGGGCGACGACGAGCAGCAGGTGCACCTCGTCGTACGCGGCGAGGAGCGCACGTTCTCCGGCCGCGGCAACGGCCCGGTGGCCGCGTTCGTCGACGGCATGCGCCAGGCCGGGGCCGACATCCGCGTGCTCGACTACGCCGAGCACGCGCTCTCGGCGGGTGGCGACGCCGTCGCGGCGGCGTACGTCGAGTGCGAGGTCGCCGGCGAGATCGTCTGGGGCATCGGGATCCACCACAACATCGTCACCGCGTCGTTGCGCGCGGTCGTCTGCGCGGCCAACCGCGCGCAGGCGGTCACCATCCCGACGGCGTGAGTGCAATGATCGCAGCATGAGCGGTGCAGAGCGGGTCCTGGTGTCCGAGCGGATCGGGCAGTTCTTCCTCGACACCGAGCGCGGCCGCGACCGGTTGGAGTACACGGAGTACGGCTCCGGGGACGCCTGGGTCGTGCTGCTGCCCGGGCTGCTGCTCCCGCGGCGGATGCACGACCACCTGGCGCGGGCGCTGGCCTCCTCCGGCGCCCACGTCGTGACGCTCGACCCGCTGGGCCACGGCCGCTCGGACAAGCCCGCCGACCCGCTGGTCTACTCGGTCACGTCCTTCGCCGAGCAGGTCGTCGCGCTGCTCGACCACCTCGGCGCCGGCCAGGCCGTCATCGGCGGTACGTCGCTCGGCGCCAACGTCTCGCTGGAGGTGGCCACGATCGCGCCCGAGCGGGTGCGCGGCCTCCTCGTGGAGATGCCGGTGCTCGACAACGCGCTCGAGGTGGCGATCGTGTCCTTCGCCTCGCTGCTGTTCGCCGCGCGCTACGCGCCGCTGGCCGTGCACGCCGTACGGTGGGCGACCCGGCCGATCCCGCGCGGCGTCGTGGGCTGGTGGGCAGGCATCGGGCTCGACACCCTCGACCAGCGGCCGGGCCCGATGGCGGCCTACCTGCACGGGCTCTTCTTCGGCCACGCCGCGCCGTCGGTGCGCAGCCGCGGTGCGATCACGGCTCCGACGCTGGTGGTGGGACACCCCCGCGACCCGCTGCACCACGCTGCCGACGCCGAGCTGCTCGTCGAGCAGATGCCCAACGCCACGTTCGAGCGTGCCCGCTCGATCCTCGAGTGGCGGGTCAGCCCGGAGCGGCTCGACCTGGCCGCGACCCGGTTCGTCCTCGACTGCTGGCGCGGCGGCGGTCAGCGCCGGCAGCGCGTCGCCAGGACGTAGCAGCGCAGCGGGGGCTCGCGGTCCAGCATCGGGGCCCCGGAGAACGTGACCTCGGGGAGGCTCGTGCTGAGCAGGCTCGGCAGCGCGAGCAGCGGTGCTGCGTTTGCCTGCAGGTCCGTGGGGTCGATGCCGGGCATGTACAGCTGGTTGCACGCTGCGCGGTCCACGCGCGCCGGGTCGGCCGGGCCGCGGTGGGTGAGCGCGTCCATCACGAGCGCGTGGACGGCGGGACTGACCGTGCCCATCAGCACGTGCTCGTAGGGGTCGAGCGGGCAGACGTCCTGCACCTCCACGTTGCTGATCCGGCCGGCCCCGGTGGTCAGGCCGGAGGCCTCGGCCGGAGGGGTCACCACCTCGTCGTTCCTCGTGTAGATGTTGGTGTAGTCGATGCCGGCGAAGGTCTCCGCACGGCTGTTGAGCGCCTGCACGAAGTGGGAGCCCCAGCTCTGCTGCCACACTGCGGGGACGCACCTCGTGACGCCCGGGACGCACTGGACGAGCGACTTCGTGCCGTGGTTGGACGGCGCCATCCCGATCACCTCGGAGACCTTGTCGCGCAGGTCCGGCCAGAACCGGAGCGCCCACCGGCCGCTCATGCCGCCCTGGCTGTGACCGAGGATCGCGACCTTCTCACCCGTGCGGCGGTACATCGTGCGGATGGCGTGGACGATGTACTCCGCGGCGGTCTGGATGTCCCCGAACGTGTGGTGGGGCATCGTCATCGTGCACCAGTAGCGCCCCTGGGCGTCGAACAGCGGCTCCCAGTTCCAGCCGTAGTTCTCCTCGGGCGTGACGCTGGTTGCGGGGTTGAGGTAGACCGCGCGCGGCCCGACCCCGGGCTTGCCGTGGCACTCCATGGCCGCGCGCAGGTCGGCCGCCGGCACCCGCAGCGCCGGACCCGGCCGGTCGAGCGGCGCGTACCTCGGTCCCGAGGTGCCGTCCTCGGCGCTCGCCGAGGGGGCGTGGGTCAGGACGGTGAGGACGGTGACGAGGAGGGCCACGAGGGCGAGCACGACGCGGCGGGCCGAGAGCGGGGGCATGACCGTGACAACGGTCACGGGTGTCCGGGGTTACCGCGGGGCACGCGTGCTCCTCGGTGGGCCGGGTCCGGGGTGGCGGCGCGCCGGAGCGTGCGGCGCGGCGCACAATGGGGGAGTGCTGTTCCGTGACGAGGCGATCGTGCTGCGCACCCACAAGCTGGGTGAGGCCGACCGCATCATCACGCTGCTGACCCGCGAGCACGGCCGGATCCGCGCCGTGGCCAAGGGCGTGCGCCGTACCACCTCCCGCTGGGGCTCGCGGCTGGAGCCGTTCACCCACGTCGACCTGCAGCTCGCCGAGGGCCGCAGCCTCGACGTGGTCACCCAGGCGGAGACCCGGGGCGCCTACGCCGCGGGGATCGGGCTCGACTACGACCGCTACACGGCCGGGACGGTGATGCTCGAGACCGCCGAACGGCTGGTGGTCGAGGAGCGGGAGCCCGCGGTCCAGCAGTTCCTGCTGCTGCTCGGTGCGCTCCGCGCGATGTCGACGGGGGAGCGGCGGCCCGGCCACGTGCTGGACTCCTACCTGCTCCGCGCGCTCGCGGTCGCCGGCTACGCCCCCTCGTGCGTCGACTGCGCCCACTGCGGCCGGGTCCCGACCCCCGCCGCCGACGGAACGGCCGGCGCGCACCGCTGGTTCAACCCCTCGATGGGCGGCGTGCTCTGCGCGACCTGTCGGATCCCCGGCTCGGCGAGCCCCGCGCCGGAGACCCTCCGCCTGATGGGCGGCCTGCTCGCCGGCGACTGGCCGGTCGTGGAAGCCGCCGACCCCCGCCACGAGCGCGAGGCCAGCGGCCTGGTCGCCGCCTTCGTGCAGTGGCAGCTCGAGCGCGGCCTGCGGTCGTTGGCGTACGTCGAGCGCTGAGCCGTCCGGGTTCGACTCGGCGTGCGGTCGCGGCGGGCGCGTGTCCGCTCTGCCGAGTGCCGAATCATCACGGTATGTAGCCGAGTCGTCGCTTCCCGGGTGGAATTCCGCACGGGAAGCGAGGACACACCTGCATACCGTGATGATTCGGCGACCGCGACAGGGCCGGCAGGTGCGCGCCCACGGAAGCGGGATGTCAGCCGGCGAGTCGGCTCAGGCGCCAGAAGCGGTCCCAGATCGACGGGCGATGGTCGTAGTCGGCCCAGATCAGCCGGAGCATTGCGTACTGGGTGGCCTCGCGGAGCAGATCCTCGCGGCGCTTCTCCTGGAAGACGGCGTCGCCGGCAGTCTGCCCGGGCTTGAGTAGCCGTCCGTACTTGACGAGGCCGTCGAACTCACCGAGCAGCCGGTGCTCGGGCCATCCCCAGTCCGAGATCCCGAGGAGCTGTCCAGAGGCGTCGCGAACCTCGAACTGCTGGATCGGCGCGGGGAGATGCAGCGCGAAGAAGGCCCACATGCCACGGGACTCCCCGATCGACCCACTACGACCGTCGGCCATCCGGACCGGGATGTGGAGATGGCGCATGAAGGGCCACTGCTCCATGCGCTCGAAGGCTCGTTCCAGTGACGCACGGTCGAAGGCGTCGGCCCGGAGGCCTGCGTCGAACAGGGCGAGCGCGGCCTCGTTCGTCACCCGCGATCCAGCCTCGAGGACGGCGCGTTCCGCGCGGACGGTCGTCACGCCGTCAACGACCACCAAGTCGGCGTCGTCCACCTTGCCTTCGTGGTGCACGACGTCGCCTTCGACGCGGCCCGGAGCTCCGTCGAGCCGGGTGACGTGCACCTTTGCGAGCGGCAGACGCCAGATGTCCAGCCCATGCCGCGCGACAGCGGAGACGTGGCTCAACGCGACGGCGGAGCCGAGCGAGTGCATGACGGCATTGGCCCGGACGTTGTGCTGCCCGACCGCGTCCAGTGCGCTCCACTCGTCGGTGAACGCATAGGCGCCTCGGCGGAAGCGGGTCAGCGCCCCATGACGGACGAGACGAGTGAGGTCTCGGTCAGTGAGTCCGGCAGCCAAGGCCTGGAGGCGAGTGAAGTAGCCAACCGCTGAGGTCAGGACGCGCAGGGGATCCATGGGAGCACGATTGGCCGGGCCACTGCCACAATGCGCCGTCCGACGTCGTACCTGTGGAGGACGCGGTCGCCCACGATGCGTGTGGATCGCACCCGGCCCAGTCCTTGCGTGGCGCGGCGGGCCTGCATGGTGCGAATCACCAAGGGATGCAGGCCTGTGCTCACTTCCCGTGCGGAGTTCCACCCGGGAAGTGACGACTCGCCTGCATCCCTTGATGATTCGCACCCCCGTCAAGCCCGCTAGCGTTCACCCCGTGCCGCGCCGTACGCCTGTCCGACCACCGACCCCGCACCCGTCGGGGGCGCGGCCGCCGGCGATCCCGTCCGACCTGGTGCCGGCGCACGTGGCGATCGTGATGGACGGCAACGGCCGCTGGGCGAAGGAGCGGGGCCTGCCGCGGACCCGGGGCCACGAGCAGGGCGAGCACTCGCTGTTCGACGTCGTCGAGGGCGCCATCGAGATCGGGGTCAAGGCGATCTCGGCCTACGCGTTCTCCACCGAGAACTGGAGCCGCAGCCCCGACGAGGTGCGGTTCCTCATGGGCTTCAACCGCGACGTGATCCGCCGGCGCCGCGACGAGATGCACGAGCTCGGCGTCCGCGTGCGCTGGGCCGGGCGGGCGCCGCGGCTGTGGCGGTCGGTCATCAAGGAGCTCCAGGTCGCCGAGGAGATGACCCGGCACAACGACGTCCTGACGCTGACGATGTGCGTCAACTACGGCGGCCGCTCCGAGCTCGGCGACGCGGCGCGCGCGCTGGCGCGCGACGTGGCCACGGGCCGGGTCAACCCCGACAAGGTCGACGACCGCACCCTCGGCCGCTACCTCTACGTCCCCGAGCTGCCCGACGCCGACCTGATCTGGCGCACCTCGGGGGAGCAGCGGCTGTCCAACTTCATGCTCTACCAGGCGGCGTACGCCGAGCTCGTCTTTTCCGACGTGCTGTGGCCCGATGTCGACCGGCGTCACCTGTGGCAGGCGATCGACGAGTACGCCCGCCGCGACCGGCGCTACGGCGGGGCCGTGCCCAACGCCTGACCGGCCCGGGGTCGGAGCACGTCGTCAGTGCTCGTCGTAGTGCCCCTCGTGCACCGCGTGCCGGTGGCCGTCGTGGACGTAGTCGACGTGGTCCTCGTGCGGCACTGCCAGGTGGCCGCAGCCGGGGCCGTGGTCGTGCGGGTGCTCGGTCGTGTCGTGACCCACCGGCGGCAACGCAGGGAACGGGCTGCGCAGCCGCGCCCGGCGCCGCAGGTACATCCCGACCGGCCACGCCACGACGTAGCCCGCCAGGCCGACGAGGACGATCGTCGGGCCGGGCGCGACCTTGGCGCCGTAGGAGGCGAAGGTCGCGAGCACCAGACCGCCCACCGACGCCAGCGTCCCGAGCGTCATCGCGGCGAGGATCGTGCTCCGGAACGAGCGGGTGAGCTGCTGGGCGGTCGCCACCGGCACCACCAGCAGCGCCGAGACCAGCAGCAGGCCGACGGTGCGCATCGCGACCGTGACGCTGACGGCGGCCAGCACCGCGATCAGCATGTTGTAGGCCCGCACGCGCAGGCCGGCCACCCGCGCGAACTCCTGGTCCTGGGCGATCGCGAACAGCTGCGGCGCCAGCCCCAGGCACAGCAGCAGCACGACGGCCGCCAGCACCATCGTCACCAGGACGTCACCCTCGGAGATCGTGGTGATCGAGCCGAACAGGAAGCGCTGCAGCGTCGCGGTGCTCTGGTCGCCGATGCCGGTGAGCAGCACGCCGCCCGCCAGGCCGCCGTAGAACAGCAGCGCCAGCGCGACGTCGCCGTTGGTGTGCCCGCTCTCCCGCACCAGCTCCATCACGACCGCGGCGAGCACGGTGACCCCGACCGCGGTCCAGGTGGGCGAGGTGTGGAACAGCAGGCCCAGGGCCACGCCGGTCACCGCGACGTGGCCGATGCCGTCGCCCATCAGGGCGAGGCGCCGCTGGACGAGGAAGGTGCCCACGGCGGGTGCGGCGAGCCCGGTCAGCAGTGCGGCGATGAGCGCGCGCTGCAGGAAGGGCAGGGAGAACAGCTCGAGGGCGCTCATCGGGGCCGGCGCTCCTTCCGGTCGAGGGGCGATCGGACCTCCGGCGCGTGGTCGTGGTGTCCGGGAGGCTCGTGGTGGTGGCTGTGGGTGTCCGCGAACCACGGCTCGTGCGCCTCGTGGTCGAGCAGCGGCGCCCCGTCGTAGGCCACGCGGCCGTCGCGCATCACGACCGCCCGGTCGACCAGCCGCGCCAGCGGCCCCAGCTCGTGGGCGACCAGCACGATCGTGGCGCCGCGCCGCTTGAGCTCGGCGAGCGTCTCGGCCAGCACCTCCTGGTTGGGCAGGTCGACGCCGGCGGTGGGCTCGTCGAGGACCAGCAGCTCGGGCTCGCCCGCGAGCGCGCGCGCGATGAGCACTCGCTGCTGCTGGCCGCCCGACAGGTGGCTGACGGTGTCGGTACGGCGGTCAGCGAGCCCGACGACCTCGAGCGCGTCGTCGATCGCCGCCCGGTCGGCCGCGCTGAGCGGGCGGAACAACCGCCGCCGGGTGAGCCGTCCGGCGGCCACGACCTCGCGGACGGAGACCGGGATGCCGGTCGCGGCGCCGGGTCGTTGCGGGACGTAGCCCACGCGGGCCCAGTCCTCGTGGTCGTGCAACGGGTGACCGAACAGCCGCACCTCGCCCGTGGTGAGCGGGTGCAGGCCGAGGATCGCGCGCACCAAGGTGGACTTCCCGGAGCCGTTGGCGCCCATCAGCGCCACGAACTCGCCCGGCTCGACGGTCACGTCGACGCAGCGCAGGATCGGGCGACCGCCGAGGACGACCGAGGCGTCCTGCACGGCGACGGCCGGGGGAGGAGGGGGGGTGCTCGTGGCGCTCATCGGCATCCGTCCGCCTTCCGCAGGGCGTCGAGGTTGCGGTGCATGAGGGAGAGGTAGTCCTCGTCGGCCGTGTCCGGGGTGAGCCCCTCGACCGGGTCGAGCACGGCGTCGGTGATGCCCATGTCGCGGGCGAGGGTCTGGCTCAGCTCGGGGCTGACCAGCGCCTCTCCGAACACGGTCGTGATCCCCTCCTGGTCGATCAGGTCCTGCAGCCGGCCGATGTCGGCCGGCGTCGGCTCGGCATCGGGCGACAACCCCGCGATCGCGGCGACGTGGAGGCCGTACTTGGACAGGTACTCGAACGCGTCGTGGGACACCACGATCGTGTCACGCGCGCAGTCGCGCAGGCCAGCGGTGAAGTCCCGGTCCAGCGCCTCGAGGTCGTCGCGCAGGGCGGCTGCGTTGGCGGCGTAGTCGTCCGCGTGGTCGGGGTCGACGTCCGCGAGCCGGTCGGCCACGGCGTCGCCCACCTGGGCGAGGAGGACCGGGTCCAGCCAGAAGTGCGGGTCGTAGTCGAGGCTCGACTCCTCGCCGCCGGGGTCGCTGTCCGGCGCGGCCCGGAGGTCGACCACGTCGGTGACGTCGACGGTCGAGCCGGTGGCGTTCTGCTCGACGGCGTCGTCGACGGACGGCTGGAGGCCTTTCTCGTAGACCACGAGGTCCGCCTCGGCGACCAGTCCCGTGTCCTTCACGGTGAGCTCGAGGTCGTGCGGCTCCTGGCCGGGCGCGGTGAGGTTGGTGACCTCGGCGTGGTCGCCGGCGACGCGCTCGGTGACGTACTGGAGGGGGTAGAACGCCGTGGCGACCTGGATCCCGTCGCTCCCGCCGCCGTCGAAGGCCGCGCACCCGGAGAGCGAGGAGGCGGCGACGGCCAGGACGGTGGAGGTCGCGAAGAACAAGCGCATGAGAATCATTCTCAACTAGATCGGCGGCGATGACAAGCCAGGGTCCGGTACTGTCCCCGGCCGTGGCAGGTCACTCCCATCGCGCCGACACCTCGATCGACGGCGCCGTCCGGCTCGGAGGGGCCGCCCGGAGCGGCCTCCTCGGCTTCCTGGGGCTCTGCCTCGTCGCGACCGTCGTCGGCCTGGTCGTCTGGTGGCCACCGGGCGGCGTGACCGAGCACGTCGCCGACCAGGCGGGCCAGGGCGCGCAGTTCGCCGCTCCCGGCGTGACGTTCCCCGTCGGGACGGTCGAGTCGGTCGGCAGCCCGTGCACGGACGGCGTGCCGGACGGCTCCGGCTGCGGCAGCCTGCGGGTGAAGGTGCCGGCCGAGGACGGCGCGCCCGCACGCACCGTCGAGGTCCAGGTCTCGCCGGACGTCCTCGCCGCCGGGCTGGAGCGCGGCGACCGCGTCGAGCTGGTGCGCACCCCGCACGTGGAGGGCGGGTCGGACGGCGCGTCGTACGCCTTCTTCGGGATCAAGCGCGGCGGCACGCTGGCGTGGCTCGCGGTGGTCTTCGCCGCTGTGGTGCTCGCGGTCGCGCGCTGGCGGGGGCTGTTCGCCCTCATCGGGCTGGCCTTCGGCGGTGCGGTGGTGTGGTGGTTCCTGCTGCCGGCCCTCTTCGACGGGGCGCCCGGCGTCGGCGTCGCGCTGGTCAGCTCCTCGGCGATCATGATGGTCGTCCTCTACCTCACCCACGGCGTCTCCTACCGCACGAGCGTGGCACTGGCGGGCACCCTGATCGGCATCACGCTCACCGCTCTGATGGGCCTGGTCGCGATCGGCCACGCCCACCTGACCGGGATCTCCGACGAGGCGGGCGCGATGCTCGCGTCCTTCGACGCCGACCTCGACTTCCAGTCGCTGCTGAGCTGCGCGCTCGTGATCGCCGGCCTCGGCGTGCTCAACGACGTCACGATCACCCAGGCGTCGGCCGCCTGGGAGCTGCGTGCGCTCTCGCCGGGCGCGACCCGTGCGCAGGTCTTCGCCAGCGCGATGCGCATCGGGCGCGACCACATCGCCTCGACGATCTACACGATCGTCTTCGCCTACGTCGGTACGGCGCTCGTCGTGCTCATGCTCATCAGCATCTACGACCGCCCGCTGCTGGAGCTGCTGTCGACCGCCCAGCTCGCGGAGGAGGTCGTGCGCACGCTGGTCACCTCGATCGGGCTGGTGCTCGCCGTGCCGATCACCACGGCGGTGGCGGCCGTGGTCGCCGCGCCCGTCCCCGGCGCCGAGCGGCCGGACGAGATGCCGCTCCCGGCCCACGCCCACTGATCCGGCGGTAGAGTCCCGGCGTGCTCGTCGTGAACCGGTTCCGTGGGGACGAGAGCCTCCGGGCCGACCTCGAGGCGGTGCACGCGCTGCTCGCCGGGTTCCCGGGGTACGTCGACGGGGTGCTCGGTCGCAACCTCGACGAGCCCGACCTGTGGGTGCTGACGACGCGCTGGGAGAACGTCGGCGCCTACCGCAGGGCGCTGTCGTCGTACGACGTGAAGATGCACGGCGTCCCGACCCTCAGCCGGGCCCTCGACGAGCCGAGCGCCTACGAGCTGGTGGAGGCCGACGCGGTTCTGAACGAGCACGGGACCCGCGTAACCTAGGCGGTTCCATGACTGCGCGGCAGCCGGCCGCGCAGCCTTCACGAAAAGGGAATCCCGTGGCCAAGCCGCCTCCGTCCGTCCTCGACCAGGTCGTCTCCCTCGCCAAGCGCCGGGGCTTCGTCTACCCCTGCGGCGAGATCTACGGAGGCACGCGCTCCGCCTGGGACTACGGCCCGCTGGGCGTGGAGCTCAAGGACAACATCAAGCGCCAGTGGTGGAAGTCGATGGTGCAGGTCCGCGAGGACGTGGTCGGGCTCGACTCCTCGGTGATCCTGCCGCGCCAGACCTGGGAGGCGAGCGGACACGTCGCGACGTTCACCGACCCGCTGACCGAGTGCCAGTCCTGCCACAAGCGGTTCCGCGCGGACCACCTCCAGGAGGAGTACGCCGAGAAGAAGGGGATCGACGACCCGGACGCGGTGGACCTGGCCACCCTCGCCTGCCCCAACTGCGGCACCCGCGGCGCCTGGACCGAGCCGCGCCAGTTCTCCGGCCTGCTCAAGACCTACCTCGGTGTGATCGAGGACGAGTCGGGCCTGCACTACCTGCGCCCGGAGACCGCCCAGGGCATCTTCCTCAACTTCGCCAACGTGGTCACCAGCCAGCGGATGAAGCCGCCCTTCGGCATCGCCCAGATCGGCAAGAGCTTCCGCAACGAGATCACCCCCGGCAACTTCATCTTCCGCACCCGCGAGTTCGAGCAGATGGAGATGGAGTTCTTCGTCCGTCCGGGTGAGGACGAGGAGTGGCACCAGTACTGGATCGACGAGCGCACCCGCTGGTACACCGACCTCGGCATCGACCCGGACAACCTGCGCCACTACGAGCACCCGAAGGAGAAGCTCTCCCACTACTCCAAGCGGACCGTCGACATCGAGTACCGGTTCCGGTTCGCCGGCTCGGAGTGGGGCGAGCTCGAGGGCATCGCCAACCGCACCGACTTCGACCTCTCGACCCACGCGGAGGCCAGCGGTCACGACCTCAGCTACTTCGACCAGGCGGCGGGGGAGCGCTACGTCCCCTACGTCATCGAGCCCGCCGCGGGCCTGTCGCGCAGCCTGATGACGTTCCTGGTCGACGCCTACCACGAGGACGAGGCGCCCAACACCAAGGGCGGCGTCGACAAGCGCACGGTGCTGCGGCTCGACCGCCGGCTGGCGCCGGTCAAGGTCGCGGTCCTGCCCCTCTCGCGCAACGCCGACCTGACGCCCAAGGCCAAGGCGGTCGCCGCCGAGCTGCGCCAGGCCTGGACGGTCGACTTCGACGACTCGGGCGCGATCGGCCGCCGCTACCGCCGCCAGGACGAGATCGGCACGCCCTACTGCGTCACCGTCGACTTCGAGACGCTCGAGGACCACGCGGTCACCGTGCGCGAGCGCGACACCATGCAGCAGGAGCGGGTCGCGCTCGACAAGCTGACGACCTACTTCGCCGAGCGCCTGATCGGGTGCTGAGGTGCCTGCGATGAAGCGCCTCGCCGCAGCCGTCGTCCCGGCGGCCGCGCTGGTCCTGCTGGCCGCCTGCAGCGGCGGCTCGGACGAGCCGGGCGCCGACGCGTCGTCGTCCAGCACCAGCACCTCGCCCTCGGCGACGCCGACGAACGACGAGTACATCGAGGTCCCCGACGCCGTCCACCTCACCGAGCCCGGCACCGAGCTGGCCTTCGGCGAGCCGGCGGTGATCGCCTGGGAGCCGCGGGTCGACCAGACCGCGATCCTGAAGGTGAGCGTCGACCGGGTCGACCGGACGTCGTTCAAGGAGTCCTTCGAGGGCTGGGTGATCACCGACGAGATGGAGGGGCAGACACCGCTCTTCGTGCGGCTCACCGTCTCCAACGCGGGCGAGGAGAGGCTCGGCGGGCAGGACGTGCCGCTCACCGTCGTCGACGACACCGGCATCCACGTGCAGCCGACCTTCGCGAAGGGCGAGACGTTCGAGCCCTGCCCGGGCGGGCCGCTGCCCAAGAAGTTCAAGCCGGGCGACGAGACCGAGCTCTGCCTGCTCTACCTGCTCGACCCCGGGCGCACCTTCACCTCGGTCGCCTTCCAGCCGGTCGACGCCGAGCACCGCCCGCTCGCGGACGCCATCACCTGGGCCGGCCGGCTGACGCCGCTGGAGGAGCCGAAGAACGGCGGCACGAAGGGCCAGGGCAAGAAGGGCGGCCAGTGACCGCCCTGCGTCTCGGCCCGCTCGAGCTGCCCGCGCCGGTGGTGCTCGCGCCGATGGCGGGCATCACCAACGCGGCCTACCGCCGGCTGTGCGCCGAGCACGGGGCCGGTCTCTACGTCTGCGAGATGATCACCAGCCGCGGGCTGGTCGAGGGTGACGAGAACACCCTCCGGATGCTGGTCTTCGACGACGCCGAGCAGGTGCGGTCGGTGCAGCTCTACGGCACCGACCCGGCCTACGTCGCCAAGGCCGCGGAGATCCTGTGCGCCGAGCACGGCGTCGCGCACATCGACCTCAACTTCGGCTGCCCGGTCCCGAAGGTGACCCGCAAGGGCGGCGGCGGAGCGCTCCCGTGGAAGCGGGGGCTGCTCGCCCGGATCCTCGAGGAGACGGTCGCCGCCGCGGCGCCGTACGGCGTCCCGGTGACGATGAAGACCCGCAAGGGCCTCGACGACGACCACCTGACCTACCTCGACGCCGGACGGATCGCCCAGGAGTCCGGCTGCGCGGCGATCGCCCTGCACGGCCGCACCGTCGCCCAGGCCTACTCGGGCGCCGCCGACTGGGACGCCATCGCGGAGCTGGTCGGCCACGTCGACATCCCGGTGCTCGGCAACGGCGACATCTGGGAGGCCGCCGACGCGCTGCGCATGGTCGAGCAGACCGGTGCTGCCGGGGTGGTGGTCGGACGCGGCTGCCTGGGACGGCCCTGGCTGTTCCGGGACCTCGCCGCGGCCTTCGCCGGCGACCCCGTCACCACGCTCCCGACCCTCGGCGAGGTCACCGCGATGATGCGGCGGCACGCCGAGCTGCTGTGCGAGCACATGGGCGAGGAGCGTGGCTGCAAGGAGTTCCGCAAGCACGTCACGTGGTACCTCAAGGGGTTCCGCGCCGGCGGTGAGCTGCGCCGCTCGCTCGGCCTGGTCGACTCGCTCGCCGCGCTCGACCGGCTGCTCGCCGACCTCGATCCCGCCGAGCCGTTCCCGGTCAGCGAGCTGGGCGCCCCGCGCGGCCGGCAGGGCTCACCGCGCAGCCGGGTCGTGCTCCCGGAGGGGTGGTTGGACGACGCGGACGGCAGCGACTGCGCGCTGCGCGAGGACGCGGACGAGACCACCGGAGGGTGAGCGGGAACACGTGCCGGACCGCCCCTGACGATTCGGCGGGTCAAATGTCCTGTGCTTCACTCGATGTTCGTGTTTTCGGCCGATAGGTTGACCGAGGCACTGACCCTGTAGTCGACGACAAGGATTCCACGTGGCGGGCAAGCACCACGCGAAGCGAGTGCGCCGTACCTCTCGGGCTCCCAAGATCGCAGGCTCCCTGGCCGTGCTCGCGACCGGCGCGGTCGTCGCGGTGGGCGTCGCCGGCTCCGGCGGTCCGGCACCGGTGATGGCGGTCGACCACACCTCCACCGACTCCTCGGACCACAGCGCGAGCCGGCTCCCGGTGATCTCCCGCGACGACGTCCGCCCGGCGCCCGACGAGGAGCCGGTCCAGCTGACCGCCGCGGACGAGGCGATGCTGCCGGTCAACGTGAAGGCCGCCCTGCGCAAGGCGGACACGGAGATGTGGACCACGACGGACCTCAACCTGTGGACCCGCCCCGACGGTCAGGCCGAGCAGACCGGCGAGATCGCCTCGGGCAAGAAGGTCCTGGTCACCGGACGATCCATGGACGGCCGTCAGGAGATCGTCGTCGACGGCAAGAGCCGCTGGGTGACCACCGGCTACCTCAGCAAGGACAAGCCGCTGGGCGTCGGCGCCGGCCTCTCGAACGCGCCGTGCCCCGACTCCTCGGTCGAGAACGGCCTGAAGCCCAGCACGATCCTCGTCTACCGCTCGGTGTGCCACGCGTTCCCGCAGGTCACCGAGTACGGCGGATGGGCCCCCCGGGTCGAGCACAACACCGGCAACGCGCTCGACGTGATGGTCTACGGCGACAAGGCGCTCGGCGACGCGATCGCGCAGTGGGTGTTCGACCACGCCTCGGAGCTGAACCTCTACGACATCATCTGGTACGACCGGATCTGGACGCCCGTGCGGGCCTCCGAGGGCTGGCGCGACTACGGCGACCACGGCTCGCCGACCGCCAACCACATGGACCACGTGCACATCGGCACCAACTGACGCGGTCGCTCGCCGTCGCGGCTAGGCGGTCCAGTGGTCCCGCGGGTCGACAGCCGGCTGGTCGGTCACGGTGTTCAGCAGGTCGACCGCTGCGCGGTCGTTGCCCCGGGTGGCCGCGGCCAGCAGCGCCTCCTCACCCTGGTCACGGCTGAATCCCGGCGGCACGACCAGCAGCCGGAGGACGTTCCCGCTGAGGAGCCGCAGATGGATCAGGTGCGTGTCGTCGCGCGGGAACGAGCCGACCTTCACGTAGCCCTCGGACACGGGGATCCGGCGCGGCGCCGGGTCCCAGTCGGGTGGTGAGACGAGGGCTCGCGCGACCCGGCCGGACTGTGCTGGGAAGTGGTCCACCAGGTCTGCCAGCTCCACCACCAGGTCGCGACTCTGCGGCCACCACCCGCCGTCGAGGTGGTCCCGGCCGGGGTGTGCCGACATCCGCAACCTCAGGGGAGCGCGGCTTGCAGTCCCGGACGCGTGGACAGCTTCGTTCGACGTCGTCATGACGTCCGCCTCTCGACCGGCTGCAGGCCCCCGGCGGGGTGCCCGTCCTCGGTCTGTCAGGATCCACCCTACGCCGGGCCGCAACCCAGCTCAGCGGTCGACGATCAGGCCCAGCACGTACGACACCACGTTGAGGGCGACGAACCCGAGGCCGACCACCGCGCCGATGAGCGCGGGCAGCCTGCCGTCCGGACGCCCCAGCCGCATGGCGCGGCGACCCTCGACCACGGACAGCACGCCGGGGACGACGAAGACCAGCAGGGCAGCACTGCCGGCCACGAGGACCTGCCAGAACGCCGGGTCCTCGCCGGTGTCGGACCCGGTGAGCGCAGCAGCGAGCCCCTCGCCGACGACGAAGGCGGCGACGAAGCTGACCGGGTAGAGAGCGAGCGCCCACCACGCGCGCCGGTAGGCGCGGTCCGCGGCCTCGTGGTGCACGGCGCTGTCGGTCATCTCGCACGCTCCTCGGGTCACCTCCAGCCTGTCCGCCGCGGTGAGCGGCGCCCAGGGCCGGAGGTCCCTCGGTAGGGTCCGGCGGGTGGACGTGGACGACCTGTACGACGAGTCCGCGCGCGAGCGGATCGTGCCCGAGCCGCCCAAGCGGGTCGACGCACCCGAGCGCCGGCCGTTCGAGCGCGACCGCGCCCGCCTGGTCCACGCCGCGTCGTTCCGCCGGCTGGCCGCCAAGACCCAGGTCGTCGGCCCGCAGAGCGACGACTTCGTCCGCAACCGGCTGACCCACAGCCTCGAGGTCGCCCAGATCGCCCGGGACCTCTCCCGCGCCCTCGGCACCCACCCCGACATCGCCGAGACCGCCGCGCTGGCGCACGACCTCGGCCACCCGCCCTTCGGGCACAACGGCGAGCGGGTGCTCGCCGAGCTCGCCGCCGGGTGCGGCGGGTTCGAGGGCAACGCCCAGACCCTGCGGCTGCTCACGCGGCTGGAGGCCAAGACCGCCGACGGCGAGGGCCGCTCGGTCGGGCTCAACCTCACCCGCGCCACGCTCGACGCCTGCACGAAGTACCCCTGGTCGCGTGCGGTCGACCCGGTCAAGTTCGGCGTCTACGACGACGACCGGCCCGCGTTCGACTGGATGCGCTCCGGCGCGCCGGAGCGGCGCCGCTGCGTCGAGGCCCAGGTGATGGACCTCGCCGACGACGTCGCCTACTCGGTCCACGACGTCGAGGACGGCACCGTCGCCGGGCGGGTCGACCTCACCCGGCTCGACACCGCGGCGGTGTGGGACACGGTGCGCTCCTGGTACGCCCCCGACGCGGACGACGCCGCGCTCGACGCGGCGCTCGGCCGACTGCGCACGGTCGGCAGCTGGCCGCGCACGACGTACGACGGCACGCGGGCGAGCCTCGCGGCGCTGAAGAACCTGACCAGCGACCTGATCGGCCGGTTCTGCGGCGCCGTGCAGCAGGCGACCTTCGCCGAGGGGGACGGCCCGTTCGTCCGGTACGCCGCCGACCTCGTCGTGCCCGAGGACACCTGGACGGAGATCACCCTCCTCAAGGGGATCGCCGCGCACTACGTGATGCAGGCCGACGACCGGCTGGCGGCGATGGCGCGGCAGCGCGAGCTGCTCGCCGAGCTGGTCGCGGTGCTCCTGGAGAAGGCGCCCGGCGAGCTGGACGAGTCGTTCCGCGCCGACTGGGCCGCCGCGGCCGACGACGCCGCCCGCACCCGGGTGGTGATCGACCAGGTCGCCTCGCTGACCGACGCGAGCGCGGTCGCCTGGCGCGAGCGGCTCGTCCGATGACCCGGCCCCTCGTCTGGCTGCCGTTCGAGCCGGCTCTCCTCGGCGACCCGCCGGACGCGCTGCGCTACGAGGTGGTCGACCCCACCGACCACGTGCCCGACAGCGTCGGCGATGTCGAGCTCTACGTGACGCCCTACCTGATGACGCAAGCGGTCGGCGACGTGCTGCCTCGGATGACCAGCCTCAGGGTCGTCCAGACCCTGTCCGCGGGCGTCGACAACGTGCGCGCTCAGGTGCCGCCCGGCGTCACGCTCTGCAACGGGCGCGGCATCCACGACACCTCGACCGCGGAGCTGGCACTCACGCTCGTGCTCGCGTCGCTGCGCGGCGTGCCCGGGTTCGTGCGCGCCCAGGACCGAGCCGAGTGGGCGCCCGAGTGGCGTCCGGCCCTGGCCGACCGCAGGGTCCTCCTCGTCGGGTACGGCGCCGTGGGCGCCGCGATCGAGGCGCGGCTGGCGCCGTTCGAGGTCGAGGTCGTGCCGGTCGCCCGCACGGCGCGCGCCGGGGTGCACGCCGTCGACGAGCTGCCCGCCCTGCTGCCCGGAGCCGACGTGGTGATCCTCGTGGTGCCGCTGACCGCGGAGACCCGCGGCCTCGTCGACGCCGACTTCCTGGGCCGGATGAAGGACGGCGCGCTGCTGGTCAACCTGGCGCGGGGGCCGGTGGTGGTCACCGACGACCTCGTCGCCGAGCTCGGTCGCGGCCGGATCCGGGCCGCGATCGACGTCGTCGACCCCGAGCCGCTGCCGCCCGGCCACCCGCTGTGGTCCGCGCCCGACGTGCTGATCTCGCCGCACGTGGGCGGGGCCAGCAGCGCGATGTGGCCCCGGGCGCACCGGCTCGTCCGCGACCAGCTGCACCGGTTCGCCGCCGGTGAGCCGCTCGCCAACGTGATGATGGGGGAGTACTGAACCGGCGCTTGTGGATCGCGCGCCGGAGCGTCGCACCTCGTCAGTAGGATCGCCGCATGGCAGGCCGGATCCGCGACGAGGACATCGCGGCCGTGCGCGAGAAGGCCCGGATCGAGGACGTCGTCGCCGACTACGTCACGCTGCGCAACGCGGGCGGCGGTTCGCTGAAGGGCCTGTGTCCCTTCCACGACGAGAAGTCGCCGTCGTTCCACGTCACGCCGGGGCGAAATTTCTACCACTGCTTCGGTTGCCAGGCCGGCGGTGACGTCATCTCCTTCCTGATGAACATCGACGGCCTCTCGTTCACCGAGACCGTCGAGCGGCTCGCCGACAAGTACGGCGTCCAGCTGCGCCGCGAAGAAGGTGGCCCCGGCGGTGACGACGGGCGCCCGAAGGGCCCGCAGCGGCGGCGCCTGATCGAGGCCCACGCGGTGGCGCAGGAGTTCTACGCCGACTACCTCTCCGGCCCGGACGCGCTCGTCGGGCGCCAGTTCCTGGCGGAGCGCGGCTTCGACCAGGCGGCGGCCGAGAAGTTCGGGGTCGGGTTCGCCCCGCGCGACGGCGAGGCGCTCTGGCGGCACCTCCAGGGCCGCAAGTTCACGCTGGAGGAGGCCCAGGTCGCCGGGCTGGTCGCGGTGGGGCGCTCGCCGTACGACCGCTTCCGCGGGCGGCTGCTGTGGCCGATCCGGGAGGCGTCGGGCGAGACGATCGGGTTCGGGGCGCGCCGGGTCTTCGACGACGACAAGATCGAGGCGAAGTACCTCAACACGTCCGAGACGCCCATCTACAAGAAGAGCCACGTCCTCTACGGCATCGACCTCGCGCGCCGCGAGATCGGGCGGTCCTCCCAGGCGGTCGTGGTCGAGGGCTACACCGACGTGATGGCCTGCCACCTGGCCGGGGTCGGCACCGCCGTGGCCACGTGCGGCACCGCCTTCGGCGACGACCACGCGCGGGTCCTGCGCCGCTTCCTCAGCGACCACGAGGAGTTCCGCGGCGAGGTGATCTTCACCTTCGACGGCGACCAGGCCGGTCAGAACGCGGCGCTCAAGACGTTCGCCGGCGACCAGCGGTTCGTCTCGCAGACCTACGTCGCGATCGCGCCCGAGGGCATGGACCCGTGCGAGCTGCGGATCAAGGAGGGCGACGCCGCTGTGCGCGAGCTGGTCGCCACCCGGCAGCCGCTCTACCGGTTCGTGCTGGGCAACATCGTCGGCAAGTACGACCTCGACCGGGCCGACGGCCGGGTCGACGCGCTGCGCGAGGGGGCGCGGCTGGTGTCCTCGGTGCGCGACAAGTCCAAGGTGGACGCGTTCGCACGCGAGCTCGCCGGGATGGTCGGCGCCGACCCCGACGAGGCGCGCGCGGAGGTACGGCGAGCGGCCGCCCGCGGCGAGCGGACGGCGCAGGCCGGGCACCGCCACCCCGAGGCGGCGCCGCAGGAGCAGCGCTCCACGTTGCCCGACCTGCGCGACCCCCGGTTCGGGATCGAGCGGGAAACCCTCAAGCTGGCGCTCCAGGCCCCGATGACGATCGGCCGCGCAACCGGTGAGATCGGCGCCAACGACTTCACCCACCCGACCTACCGCGCGGTGTGGGAGCTGATCGAGGCGCAGGGCGGCTTCGCCGGAGGCGCCGGCGACCCCGACCGTGCCGCGCGCGTGCGGGACGCGGCGACCGACCCGGCGCTGGCTGCCGTCGTCACCGCGCTCGCCGTCGAGCCCATCCGCGCCACCGGCTCCCCGGACTCGTCGTACGTCGCCCACCACGTCTTCCGGCTCCTCGAGCTGACCGCACTGCGCCGGATCGCCGACCTCAAGTCCCGGCTGCAACGCACCAACCCCGTCGAGCAGGCCGCCGACTACAACCGGATGTTCGGTGAGCTGGCCGCGCTCGAGCAGCACCGGCGCGCGCTCCGCGACAACATCGTGGGCGCCCCTTGAGGTTCCGGCCCCCCGCGCGGCCCGAGCGCAGGCTCGCCACCGCGAGCGGTCCCGACGGCGAGGTGTCCGGCAGCCGCGACGCGCTCTTCCTCCCCGGCGACGACACGCCCGTCCGCCTGCCCTGGGAGCAGGTCGCGCACGCCGACTGGGACGCCGAGGAGGGCACGCTCACCGTGGTCGAGCTCGCGCCGTGGGGCGAGGCGCAGCCGCGCCACCGGCACCGGCTCGAGGATCCGTCGCGGCTCCTCCAGCTGGTGCGCGAGCGGGTCACCGCGAGCATCGTGGTCCAGCGCCCGGTGCCGGTCCGGCCCCGGCGCCAGGCCCGGGTCGTCGGCCGGCGCGCCCCGAGCGGGCACGGCCCGATCGTGTGGCTGGTGGAGTACGACGCGGGGCTCGACCCCGCCGATCCCGCTGTCCGGGAAGCGGTCGGCGCCGCCCTGGAGCGTGCCCGCGCCGACGTCGGCGAGTTGTGACCACCGATTTCATCCGCCCTGCGCGACCTTGCTAACCTGTGCGGGCCACGGGTCGAGCAGACCCGCGATCCCCTGTAGCTCAACTGGCAGAGCATTCGGCTGTTAACCGGAGGGTTGTTGGTTCGAGTCCAACCGGGGGAGCAGAGCACGAGACCCCGACCTGCCTCGGCAGGTCGGGGTCTCGTCTTCCTCAGGGGGTGGCGCGTGGTGGCGCCGGAGCCGGATCAGCCGGCGGCACCGCACTCGTCGACGTCGTCGTTCTCGCCCTGGTCGTCGGCGTCGTCCTGCTGGTCCTCGTCGACGGCGTTGGTGTCGCCGTCCCCGTCGGAGTCCTCCTGGGCGTCGCTCACGCCGTCGTCGTCGGAGTCCGCGTCGTCGGGCGAGGTTCCGAAGTCGTTCTCGTCCTCGTCCGCGATGGAGTCGTCGTCGGCGTCGTCGTCGTCCGCCGCACAGGTCTCGGTGGCGTCGTCCTCGTCCTCGTTGTCGACGCCGTCGCTGTCGGAGTCCTCGTCGCCGTCGAGCGTGCCGTCGTCGTCGGTGTCCGCGTCGGTCGGGTCGGTGGCGGCCGTGCCGTCGTGGGCCTCGTCGCCGTCGTCGTCGCCGTCGCCGTCGGTGTCCTCGTCCTGGGGGTCCGTGCCGTCGCGGTACTCGGCGAGGTTGCGGAGGTGGTCGTGGTCGGCGTCCCCGCGACCGTTGGCCTTCTGCGGGTTGAGGCCGTGGGAGACCTCCCAGCGGTTGGGCATGCCGTCGCCGTCGCTGTCGCGCAGGGTCGCGCCGTGGGCGGACATGGTCAGGACGGCGGAGGCGGCCAACGACCCGATCACTGCGGTGACCGACGCGATGGCGGTGTGGGACCTGCTCATGGGGACTCCTTGGATGGTTGCGACCCGAGAGAACGGTGTGTCGTACCGCTCATGTCACCGGGAGCACGCGACGTTTCGCCGCAGCCGGGATCGGGGCCGATCGGCCGAGCGGTCTAGTCCGCAATGACCATGCGGGCCGGTGGGACCGGAGCCAGTGACTCGTCGTCGGGGGGAACCGGGCGCCCGAGCAGGTAGCCCTGGCCGCGGTCGCACCCCAGCCGGACGAGGTGCGCGCGCTGCTCCTCGGTCTCGACACCCTCGCCCACCACCACCAGGCCGATGGCGTGGGCCAGGGTGATCACCGAGGTCACGATGGCGTCGCACACCGGGTTCCGCCCGAGCTCGGCCACGAACGTGCGGTCGATCTTGAGCTCGTCGGCCGGCAGCTGCCGCAGGTGGGAGAGCGACGAGAAGCCGGTGCCGAAGTCGTCGAGCGAGACGCCGACGCCGAGGGCACGGAGCGCCTCGAGCTGGACGACGGTCGACTCGATGTCGGTCAGGACGGCGGACTCCGTGACCTCGACGACCAGGTCACCGGGTTCCGCGCCTGCCTCGGCGACGGCCCGCGCGACCGTGGCGACGACGTCGGTGCGGAGCAGCTCGGCGGCCGACACGTTGACGGACACCCGCCGGGGCGTGCCGGCGGCGCGCCAGGCCGCCGTACGCCGCGCGGCCTCGCCGGTGACCCACCTGCCGATGTCGAGGATCAGGTCGGTGTCCTCGGCGACGGGGAGGAACGCCGCGGGGCCGAGCAGGCCGCGGGTCGGGTGCTGCCAGCGGACCAGCGCCTCGACCCCCGCCGTACGTCCCGTCGCGAGGTCGACCAGTGGCTGGTAGTGCAGCACCAGCTCGCCGCGCTCCGTCGCGCCGCGCAGCTCGCCCTCGATCCGGAGGCGCTCGACCGCCAGGGTCTGCAGGTGGTCGTCGAACTCGGCCCAGCCGCCCCGCCCGTGCTCCTTCGCGCGGTACATGGCGGTGTCGGCCTCGCGGATCAGGTCGTCGCCGCTGAGGCCCGGCCGTGCCCGCGCGATGCCGGTCGAGCCGCCCACGTGGAGCTCGAGGCCGTCGAGCCGGATCGTGTCGCGCAGCACGTCCGAGAGCGCCTCGACCGCGGGGTGCGGATCCGGTGTCCTCGGGCAGAGGATGACGAACTCGTCGCCCCCGAAGCGGCTGATGATCCAGCCGTCGGGCACGGCGGCCTCGATGCGACGGGCGAGCTCGACCAGCAGGCGGTCGCCGACGGCGTGGCCGTGGCTGTCGTTGACCAGCTTGAACCGGTCGAGGTCGATGAAGAGGACGACCATCGGAGCGGCAGCAGGGTCCTCGAGGAGAAGGCTGAGCTCCCGCATGACACCGCGCCGGTTGAGGAGCCCGGTGAGCGGGTCGTGGCGGGCGATGTGCCGGAGCCGCCGGACCAGTCCGTCGTGGGACTCGACCAGGTCGTTGAACGCCCGAGCCACCTCGACGACCTCGGTGGGACCCGACTCCGGCGCGCGCCGGGCCGTGTCGCCCGACCGTGAGGCGGCGATGGCGGCACCGAGGCGGCGGATGGGGCGCGCGAGCCGTCGGTGGAGCGCGACCGCCAGGGCTGCCACCAGGGCGACGATGGCGGCGCCGAAGCCCAGCAGCGACTGCCGCTGGTCGCGGGCGGCACCCATCGCGGCGTCGACGTCGAGGCCGGCGAGGATCCGCCAGCCGGTGGTGGGCTCGTCGACCTCGCGCCAGATCCGCTCGACGCCGTCGACGTCCACGGTGGGTGGGTCCGTCCAGGGGAGGACCGCGCCGGCCTCGTACGGGGCGTCGGGGGTGGAGGCGACCACGAGGCCGGTCTCGGGGTCGACAGCGAGGACCGCCGTCCTCTCGTCCACCCCCGCGGGGCGCACCAGGTGCGGGACGTCGGTGAACAGGATCCCGACCACCGCGCCGACGGGGCCACCGGGTCCCGACACCGGTGCGGCGACGGCGACAGCCGGGTGGCCGGTCGCCTTGTCCACGAACACCCCGTGGGTGATGGCGGTCCTGCCCCGGGAGAGCGCACGAGCGTAGGTGGCACGGGGCGCGGTCTCGCCCGACCGGCCCGACAGGCTGCACACCGTCCGGCCGTCGGCATCGACGACGACCAGGCGGGCCGCGTTCCGGACGCTGGCCAGCGGCGCGAGGACCCGCTGGCAGGCGCCGGCCTGGAGCCGCTCGAGAGCCGGGTTCCCGGCGATGTCGTCGATCAACGGCACGGCGCTGTCGAACAGCGTGCCGAGCTCGGTCGCCTCGCTCGTCGCGAGCGCGGAGAGCCCTTCCTCCGCGCGGTCCCGCTCGCGGTCGAAGGTCGCCGCCGTCACCCACGCGATCAGCACGCCGACCGCCACCAGGCAGGCAGCGAAGCCGGCCACGACCGAGGCCGTGACGGACCGGCCCACCCCGCGGGTGCTCACCGGACCCGACCTTCCGTGACGCAGCACGTCCCCATGTCGTCTCGCCCCCCATGTCTGGTCGTCCCCACGGTGGCCGAGTGAGGGGTGCGCGGGGAGGGCTCAACGATCCGAGGTCCCGGGTACAACGTCCCTTGCGCGCCCGCCGAGGCGCCAGGAGCAGATTGCCGAGAAGGGGCCTCGCCGACCAGGCGCCGGTGTGACAATCGCGGCGTGCTGTCCGGGCGCGATCGCGAGCTCCACGAGGCCGCGCGCCTGCTGCGCGACGGCCGGGCGGTGCAGGTCGTCGGCGAGGCCGGGGTCGGCAAGACCACGGTGCTGCGCGAGCTGGCCGGCGCGGCCGGTGGCGAGGTGTTCGAGGGCGGCGCCCTGGCGACGATCCGGTGGGCCGACTACCTGCCGCTGAGCCGCGCGCTCGGTCGCGAGCCGACCGGTGCGGACCCGGAGGCGGTGGCGCACGAGGTGCAGGAGACGGTGGGCCCCGACGGCGTGCTGGTGCTCGACGACCTGCAGTGGGCCGCGACGGCGACGCTCGACGTGGTGGGGCTGCTGCTCGGCCGCGTGCGGCTGCTCCTCGCGCTGCGGAACGGCACTCCGGACGCACGAGCCC
This sequence comes from Nocardioides sp., assembly GCA_035554955.1. Taxonomy (GTDB): domain Bacteria; phylum Actinomycetota; class Actinomycetes; order Propionibacteriales; family Nocardioidaceae; genus Nocardioides. The sequence continues at coordinate 24,507 of DATMHR010000019.1, forward strand.
GCGCCGACACGCTCGAGCGCGCCGGGTGCCCGCGGGTCGCGCTGGAGCCGCTCGACGCGTCCGCCGCGGTCGAGCTGGCCCGGCGGGTGCGCCCCGGGCTCTCCGAGGAGGAGCTGTCCAACGTCCTGCGGCGCGCCGGTGGCAACCCGCTCCTGATCCGTGAGCTCGCCGCGCACGGCGAGCCCTCGACCAGCCTGCGGCGCACGGTCTCCGCCCGGCTGCGCCGGTTGCCGCCCGAGGACCTCGACGCCTTCGCCCTGGTCGCCCTGGCCGGTCGCCCCTTGCCGCACGACCTGCTCGGCGCGGAGACGGTCGAGCGGCTGACGGCGGCGAGCCTGGTCGAGACCGACGACGGGCACGTCGACGTACGGCACGCCCTGCTCGCCGAGGTCGTCACGGGCGACCTCGACCCCGCCCGGCGGACCGAGCTGCACCGCGCGCTCGGTCGGCTGCTGCCGGAGCCCGGCGAGTCCGCCCGGCACCTGCACCTCGCGGGCGAGAGGGAGCTCTGCCACGCGGCGGCGCTGCGCGCCGCGGAGCTCGCCACCCGGCCCGGGGAGCGCGCTGCCCACCTGCGCCTCGCGGCGACCAGCTCCGCGGGCGCGGACGCCGACGGGCTGCGCCTCGCGGCCGCGGAGTCGCTGGAGGCGGCCCACGACTGGGACGGCGTGTTCGAGATGCTCGACCACGTGCAGGCGACCGATCCCGCCACGACGGCGCGCGCGGCCCTGATCCGGATGCGTGCCGCGTGGAGCGGGGCGCGGCTCGAGGACCTGCGGCCCTCGGTCGAGGAGGGTCGGGCCGCTGCCGCGAAGATCGGCGGCGACGTGGAGGTGCTTCTCGGCATCGAGGCGTGCCGGGTGCCGATCTTCCTCGACGAGGACATGGAGGCGGGAGCGGCCCAGGCACGGGCGGCCCTCGCGCTGGCGGAGCAGCGGGGGGTCGGGGTGGCGCGCGCCCACTACTTCCTCGGCACCGCGCTGTCCTCGGCCGACCGTCCCGGCGGCCCGGAGCACCTCGCCCGAGCGGTCCGGCTGGCTCGCGCCGCGGGCGAGGTCGGCACCGAGATGGTGGCGGCCAACAACCTGGTGTCGTTCCACGAGTCGTCAGGCTCGCCGGCCGTCGCCGTGAGCCTGGCCCGCGAGATGGCCGACCGGGGCCGCTCGCTCGGCCTGGGGTACTGGGAGGCGAACTTCCAGGCGCAGGTGCTGCAGCTCGACTTCCACGCCGGCCGGTACGACGGCCTGGTGGACGCCAGCGAACGGCTCGCGCGCCGGCCCCTGGACCCGCGGACCCGGGACAACCTGGTCGAGGTCCACCTGATGGCACTCACCGACACGGGCTGCGCCGACGAGGCGGCGCGACGGTCCGAGGACGCGATTCGCACGGCGTCCGACGAGGCCGCGCGGATCCACTTCTGGTGGACGCTCGCGGAGGCGCAGCTGTGGGGCGGGCACCCGCGTCAGGCGCTGCCCGCCATCGAGCGCTTCCTCGCCACCATCCCGGAGTCGAACCCCAACCGCGCCCTGGGGCTCGTCACCCGTGCCTGGGCGCGGTACGAGCTCGGCGAGCGGCCGGCCACGGTCGTGCCGCCCCAGGACCGTCCGTTCCTCCTCGCCGTGCCGCACGAGACCGCGGCCCTCGACCACGCCCATGCCGACCGGTCCGACCTCGCCCTCGAGGAGCTCCGGACGGCTGCCGCGCTCTGGGCGCCCTACCACCTCCGGGGCGAGCTGCGGTGCGAGTGGGCCGTCGGCGAGCTGCTGCGCCGACGGGGGGACCTCGACGATGCGGTCCGGGTGCTGACGGCGGTGGAGAAGCGCTGTGCCGAGGCCGGCCTCGTGGCCGTCCTGCACCGCGCCCGGCGGTCGCTTCGGTCCGCCGGCGAGCGACGGACCGTCCCCAGGTCGGCCGGGGTCGGGGGCCTGACGGCGCGCGAGCAGGAGGTCCTCGAGCTCGTCGGACGCGGGCTCACGAACGACCAGATCGCCGCGAGGCTCGGGGTCACCCGGCGCACCGTCGTCACGCAGGTCGCGTCGGCCTCCGCGAAGCTCGGTGCGGACAACCGGCTGCAGGCCGCGACGCTCGCCGCACGGCTGGTCGAGGGCGACTCCTGATGGCTCGGTTCCGGCTCGTCGCGGACCCCGACCTGCTCGCCGAGGTGGCCGAGCAGGTCGCCCGGGTCGACGGGGCCGACCGGCTGCACGTCGCGGTGGTCGCGTGCGCCGAGGACGCGGCGACCGCGGTGCTCGCCGCGTTGGCCGGCGCCGACCTCGTGCTCGCCTGCACCGCACCCGACGAGGTCGTCGACGCGTTGGTGGACGACCTGTGGCACCTCGGACCGGTCGAGCACGTCGCGGCTCCCGGCGTCTCGCTGAGCGCCGAGCAGGTGGCCCTCCTCGCACGCCTCGCCGCGGGGGAGTCGCTCGGTGAGGCGGCGGCCGGCCTCCACCTGTCCCGACGCACGGCGGACCGCCGCCTCGCCCAGGCGCGGGCCGCCCTCGACGTCCGCACGACGGCGGAGGCGGTGGTGGTGGCGACCCGAAGGGGGCTCGTGGGCTGACCAGGCCCGAGGTTGGCGCAGATGTGCGATGAGCGCGCGCGCCCTCCGGAGGGAGCCTGGGCGGACCTCGCACCCTGACCGGAGGACCCGATGCGCATCCACCTGCTCGCCCTGGCCGTCGCCGCTGCATTCGTGACCCTGCTCCCCGCCGGCCCGGCGCACGCCGCCGGCACCAGCTTCACCTGGGTCGGCAGCTCCCAGGACCCCACCGCCGACAACCACTCGTGGACCGACGCCCGCAACTGGTCGCCGCAGGGGGTGCCGGGCAACGGCGACTCGGTGTCCATCGCCCAGCCCAACGGGAGCCACTGCACGGCGCACGTCGACAACGTCCCGACCGTGACCCTCACCGACCTGACCCTGCGCCAGACCCCGGACCTGTGCGGCACCAGCATCAACGGCGGACAGCTCACCGTGACCGGGACCTTCACCTGGGACGGCGGTGCGCTCGCGTCGCCGACGACTCTCGCCGCGGGATCGGTCGGCACGATCAACGGCACGAACGACCGGCAGAACGGCCTCGCGCAGGACCTCGACGTCGCCGGCTCGCTCAGCCTCACCGGGGTGACCGGCAGGGCGGCGCTGCTCATCAGCAACCCGAGCGTCCTGCACGTGCTGCCAGGAGGCACGCTGACCTCGGTCGGCGACAACCTCGTCACGTTCCTCTCCTGCTGCAACAACCCGGCGCGGGTCACCAACGACGGGACCGTCGCGGTGGACGGCGGGACGTTCGAGGTCGACGCCGTCGCCTTCGACCAGGACGGGACCCTGACGGCGAGCGGCGGCGGGCGGCTGCTGTCCACGGCGGCACCGGTGACGGCCGGCGACGGGGCGTCGTACGACGGGACCGGCGGGTGGACCATCCACGACCGCTCGCACGCCGTCGTCACCGGCACGCAGACGCTCGGACCGGACTTCCACCTCGAGCTCGGCAGCCTGACGGACCAGTCGGGCAGCACGCTGGCCGGGGCGGCGGTGCTGGCCGGCAGCGGGACCTTCGACTGGAGCGGGGCCACGATCGAGGCCGACCTGACCGTCGCGCACGGCGTGACCGTGCACGCCGCCGGCGTGCCGACCCACAACGGGCGCCGGGTGCTGCAGGGGAGCGACACCACCGTCACCCCGGCGGTGCCGGCTCCGTTCACGATCCACGGCCGGCTGGTGGTCGACCAGGGGGCGGAGATCGGGACCGCCGGCACGGCCCGGCTGGTGATCGCCTCCGACGGCACGCTGTCGCTGGCGCCCGGGTCGGCCTTCGACAGCGGCGCCTGCTGCGTGTCGCCGGACCGGATCGTCAACCACGGCACCGTGGAGGTCACGGACGGCCCCGGCTCGGACCCGGTCGTGGTCACCAACGTGTTCCTCGACAGCGACGGTGACGTCGCCGTGCCCACCGGCCAGGTCCTCGAGCTGAACCAGGTCGTCACGGTGCGCGGCGGGACGCTTCTCGGCACCGGCACCCTGGCCGCGGACGTCGACAACGTCGGGGGGACCGTGCGGCCGGCCGGCAGCGAGCGCGGCACGTTCACGGTCGACGGCAGCTACCACCAGCACCGGTCCGCGTCGCTCGCCATCGACCTCGGCCAGGGCACGGGAGACCGCCTGGTCGTGACCGGAGCAGCGACCCTGGGTGGCCGTCTCGCGACCCACGACCTCGGCGGCTACCGGCCGCGGACCGGCGCGACCCGGCAGGTCCTGGCCGCCGCGTCGGTCACCGGCAGGCTCGGCTGCGCCGTCACCTCCGGTACGGCGAGCACCGGTGCCGACGCCGGGCACTGGCAGCCCCGGGCGGGCGCGACGCTGCTGAAGGTCCGGTGGGTCGCGGGCCGCCGTACCCAGTGCTGACGGCGCCGCGGCGGGCCCAGGTCAAGGGACATCCACAGGGGGGTTAAGGGACGTCCACGGAATGGTGTGAGAAGAGGAACAAAGGTCGAAAGGCCCTTCTCCGCGCCAGCCAGGTGCCTACCGTGGAATTGCCTGAGTACCCGGGGGAGGGCGCCCGAATGGGGGAAAGGGCGATCCGGGTGGTGTCGCTGACTCCGCATGTCTCCTAGGTGAGGGCTTGACCTAGGGAGGACCCCGCTATGCCCAGTCTGCGGCAGCTCATCGTGCGCCCGATGCGCAAGGTCTCGGTTCTGATCACTCTCGCCCTCCTCATCGCGCTGATGCCCTCAGCCATCGCGGCGGCGACATCGGCCGCGCAGAGACCACCGGGCACGAGCACGGCCGCGAGCGTGCAAGGGCCGGCGCTCGGGGTCCCGACGGGGTCGACCGACGTCGACTTCCCGACCGGCTCGCTGGTCATCGACATGGGTGCGAGTCCCCAGACGTTCGCCAACGCGATGAAGCCCTACGGCTTCGTCTACGAGCTGCTCACGACGTACAAGATCCCGGTCTCGTGGGCCATCAAGAACGGCAAGGCCTCGATGGGGGCCACCGACTTCACCCTGACCAACGTGATCGACCTCAGCACGAACACGACGGTCGCGAGCAAGACCTTCGCCGGCGGCTCGTTCATCATCTCCGGTGACTTCGTGGGCGAGATCCCCGCCGCAAGGCTCACGTACTGGAAGGGCCAGGGCGTGAAGATCTACAGCACGACGACCCCGGCCACCGGCCTGCCGCAGTTCAGCCTGCTGCGCAGCTGGCCGCGCATCGTGCTCGACGCCGACAGCAGCGCGGTCGCCGACAACTACTACAAGAACGCCGGGATCCCCACGACCGCGTACCGGACGGCGCTGCCCTCCGCGCTGACGTCCTGCGACGACCTGTTCGTGTTCCCGCACGCCGACCCGACCTGGTCCCTGCACCACAACCTGATCAACTTCAACAACGCCGGCGGCTACATCTTCGGCCAGTGCCACGCCGCGAGCGTGCTGGAGAACATCGACGACCCGGGTGACGCCGACACCGCTCCGGACATGAACTTCCTGTCCGTCGACGGGCTGGTGCCCTACGGCAGCCACAGCGACGGCACCCCGCCCTACACCTACAGCTCCGACTGGTCCGACCCGGTCCTGCAGATCATGAACCCGCTGGACGCGGCCACCGAGAACGGCTCCGAGCAGATCTACCTGCCGAAGGCCGGCGGCTGGCGTCCTTCCACCAAGGTCCTCACCTGGGACCCTGACCACCCGCAGCTCTACGGCGGGTCCGGCACCGACCTGTCGCCGGGCAAGGCGGCGGTCACGCTCTACGGGCGCGGCTTCGGCGACTCGACCAACGGCATGGTGATGTACCAGGCCGGGCACGACTTCAACAAGAGCTCGGGCACAGCGAACGTCGCGGCCCAGCGCACGTTCCTCAACTTCAACCTGCTCGCGGGCATCGACCGCTCGCCGGTCGCGACCGCGACCGTCCCCTCCGACCCGATCACGCCCGGGACGACGATCCCGGTGAGCGCCTCGGCGACCGGCGGGTCGGGCAGCTACACCTACAAGTGGACCTCGAGCTGCGGCGGCACGTTCGCCGACAGCACGGCGGCGAGCACCACGTTCACCGCTCCGAGCGTGACCAGCTCGACGGCGTGCACGATCCGCGTGACCGTCACCGACTCGTGCGGTCGCGTCTCGTTCGACGCCCACTCCGTGACGGTGAACCCGCCGCCGCCGCCCAACCCGTCGATGTCGATGACGAAGACGGTCGCTGACTCCGCGGACCTCGACTCGATCGGCTCGCTCGGCGAGCAGCTGACCTACACGTTCACGGTGACCAACACCGGCAACGTGGGATTGACGAACGTCACGATCACCGACGCCAAGCTCGGCCTGTCCGGCGCGCCCTGCGTCGCCAGCCTGGCCGTGGGCGCCACGGCGACCTGCCCGGTCAAGACCTACACGGTGACCCAGGCAGACATCCTCAGCGGCTCGGTGCACAACACGGCGACCGCGACGGCGACACCGACGAGCGGGGGTGGGAACATCACCGCCCAGGCGTCGGCGACCATCTCCACACCCGCGGTCCCGGGCATCGCGATCGTCAAGTCGGTCGCGGACTCCGGTGACGCGGACTCCCTGGCCTCCGAGGGAGAGGTCCTCACCTACTCCTTCACCGTCACCAACACCGGCAACGTCGACCTGACGCCGGTGACGATCAGCGACCCGAAGCTCGGGCTGACCGACGCCCCGTGCGTCGCGACGCTCGCCGTCGGGCAGACCAAGCCCTGCACGTCGACGTTCACCTACACGACCACGGCGGCCGACATCGGGGTCGGAGCGGTCGTCAACACGGCGACCGCCAAGGGAACCGTTCCCGGTGACGGGACGGTCACCGGTCAGGGCAGCACGTCCATCACGACGTACCCGAGCGTCTCGGCACTCGTCCTGGACAAGACGGTCGCGGACTCCGGCGACGCGAACAGCACCGCGGACCTGGGCGAGACCCTGACCTACACGTTCACCGTGAGCAACGCGGGCAACCAGACGCTGACCGACGTGACCATCTACGACCCGATGTTCGGCCCGACCCGGTTCGTCTGCGCCGCCACGCTCGGCGTCGGCCAGGTCAAGACCTGCACCAGGACCTACGTGGTGACGGTGACCGACATCGTCAACGGTTCGATCGAGAACTCCGCGCTCGCCTCCGGGATCCCGCCCAGCGGCCCGCCGGTGACCTCGAGCGACACCGCGACGATCCCGGCGCCGGCCCACCCGTCGATGTCGCTGACCAAGACGGTGCGGGACTCCAACGACCCGGACACCGTGGGCTCCCTCGGTGAGGTGCTCACCTACTCCTTCACGGTCACCAACACCGGCAACGTCCCGCTGACCGACGTGACCATCACCGACCCGATGATCCCGGCCCTGGCCGGCGGCGCCCCGTGCGTCGCGACCCTGGCCGTGGGCGCGACGACGACCTGTCCGCTGCTGCCTGCCGCCACGCACACCGTGACCGTGGCCGACACCGCCGACGGGTTGGTCACCAACACCGCGACCGGCTCCGCCACGCCGCCGTCCGGTCCGGACGTCACCGACCACGACAGCGCGACGATGCAGACACCCGCATCGCCCGGGCTGACGGTCACGAAGTCCGTGGCCGACTCCGACGACGCCGACTCCATCGCGTCGCTGGACGAGGAGCTGACCTACACGTTCACGGTGAAGAACACGGGCAACGTCACCCTGCAGGACGTCAGGATCACCGACGCCAAGCTCGGGTTGAGCAACGTCCCGTGCGTGGCCGAGCTCGCCCCCGGTGAGACCACGACCTGCCCGCTGCTGCCTGCGCCGCAGACCTACACCGTGACGGCGACCGACCTCGAGCACGGGTCCGTCTCCAACACGGCCACGGTCAAGGGCTCGCCGCCGAGCGGACCCGACGTCACCGACCAGGGCAGCGCCACGATCCCGACGGACCAGCCGGCGATCCAGCTGATCAAGTCGGTGACCGACTCCGACGATGCCGACCAGCTCGGGTCGGCGGGTGAGGTGCTCACCTACTCGTTCACCGTCATCAACACCGGCAACGTGCCGCTCACCGACGTGCGGATCACGGACGCCAAGCTGGGCCTGACCAACGCGCTGTGCGTGCCCGTCCTGGCGGTCGGCGCCACCACCACCTGCCCGGCCCTCGCCGGGACGACCTACACCGTGACCGACGCCGACGTCACGGCCGGCTCCGTGCACAACACCGCGACGGCTCTCGGGACGCCGCCCTCGGGCTCGGACGTCTCGGACCAGGGGAGCGCCACGATGACGACGATGGCCGAGCCCGTGCCCGAGGCGGGCCTCTCGATCGAGAAGACCGTCGACGTCGTCCAGGCGGCACCGGGTGAGGTCGTCACCTACACGCTGCTCGTCAAGAACGCCGGCCCCGGACCCGCCGCCGACGTCACCGTGACCGACGGCCTGCCGTCCGGCACCACCTTCCTGGACGCCAGCGGGCCCTGCGTGCTCGTCGCGGGGAGCGTCATGTGCTCCCTCGGAACGATCGCGCCGGAGACCTCGGTCACCATCACCATCAAGGTCACCGTCGACGCCGTCAGTGCTGGCGACACCACGCACCAGCACCAGCTCGACTTCGCCAAGGAGGAGACCAACGTCTCGCTGCTGGGCGGTGACACGAGCACGACGACGGCGACCTGCCCGACCGGGTACTTCGCCACGGACGGCAGCGTCCGCCTCGACAGCGTCGACCAGGGGACCGGGACGTTCGCGGACGCCGTGGTCCTGGCGAGCCGGGCCACCGACGACGGCAAGGGCTGGACGGGGACCGTGCGCAACGACAGCACGGGTCAGCTCCAGGCGAAGGTCAACGTGGTCTGCATGAGCGAGCGGACCACCTCGGGTGACAACCACAGCCACCCGGTCGTGGTCAGCGACCCGGTCGTGGCGACGGCGACCTTCACGCCCGGACGGCAGGACGTCGACCTGGCCTGCCCGACGGACACCTACGCCATCGCACCGAGCTTCGAGTTCACCGCGGGTGAGGGGATCGTCAGCACCCACCGGACGACGACGGGCTGGACGTTCAGCGTCGACACCGACGCCCCGGCTGCCGGCACGTTCGGCGTCCGCTGCCTGTCGACCATGCTCGGGACCGTGGACGGCCATGCCCACCGGCTGCTCTTCCAGCAGCTGGCCGACACCCTGACGGTGCCGGCCGGGCAGGTCGCCGAGCGCAAGCTCGACTGCCCCGACGGCTACAAGGGCATCGTGGCCTGGAACGACATGGACCCGGGTCTGGTGTCGCTGGGCAACGACCCGCAGCCGATCAGCCGGGTGTTCCGGTGGTTCAACCCGACCGACTCCGACCTGACCGCCCGCTACGGCCTGCTGTGCGTGGCCATCCGCACCGATGGCGGGTCCGGAGGGGGACCGATCGTCAACACGGCGGCGGTCCACACGAGCTCTCCGGACGCGACGACGGCCGATGACCGCGATTCCGCGAGCTTCACGGTCAACACGACGGGGGTCACCCTCGTCGCGCCGACGGCATCGGTGCTCACGGAGCCGGGTACGACGAAGGTGCAGGTCGCGGTCCGGTCCGCCGGCAGGCGGGTCGTCACCTTCAAGCTGGTCGCGATCCACAAGGTCGCGGGAACCTCGATCCGGCCCGGAAGCCTGCTGGCCCGGACGAAGGACCAGCTGGCGAAGGGCAGGACCACGGTCCGGATGGCTGCTGAGGACGCGGCGGCCAGGGCCCTGGCCAAGGGCAAGGTGACCACCGCGAAGCTGGTCGTCATCACGGCCAGCGGTCACCGGGCCACCTGGACCATCCAGGTCCACCGGTAGACCCGGTCGGAGAGGACGGCTGCCCGGTCGCGACGACGCTCGCGACCGGGTGGCCGCGCGTCCTGGTGACCTTCAGCCCTGCTCGGTCTCCTCGAGTGCGCTGCGGTACCACTCGGGCAGCTCCTCGGGTCGCAGGTCGGTGGCGTCGTCGGGCCGGGCCAGGGTGAGCACGGCCTTCAGCACGATCGGGGAGGCGTCGGTCAGGGCGTCCTCGACGGCCGCGAGCCGCGCGGCTGCCTCGGACTCCGGCGGGTCGCCTTGCAGGTCGACGGCGGCGACGAGGTAGATCCGGTCGGCGCCCACCCACTCGGTGCGCAGGTAGGTCACCCGGTCGACCTCCGGGTGGTCGAGGAGTCCGCGCAGGACCGCGTTCCGGGCCAGCGGGGTCACCTCCTCGCCCGTGAGGAAGTCCATGTTGCGGGTGATCAGGAACAGCGCGACCGCACCGAGGAGCACGCCGACGGCGATCGAGCCGACGGCGTCCCAGACGGGATCGCCGGTGGCCTGGTGCAGGCCGATGCCGGCGCCGGCGATGAGGATGCCGATCAGCGCCGAGAGGTCCTCGGCGAAGACCGCCCGCAGCATGGGGTTCGACGTCATCTGGACGTAGCGGAGGGGATGCAGCCGCCGGACGCGCGCGCCGGCCCGCGTCTGCCGCAGCGCCTGCAGGAACGAGATCCCCTCGAGGACGAACGCGACGACCAGGACGACGTACGCCCAGAGGTAGGGGACCTCCTCTCCCGCGGACGCCCCGAGGGACTGGATGCCGTGCCAGACCGAGACCGCCGCGCCGACGCTGAACAGCCCGAACGCCGCGAACATCGACCAGATGTAGCCGACCCGGCCGTAGCCGAGCGGGTGCTCGTCGTCGGGCGGCTTGGCCGAGTGCCGGTCGCCCACCACGAGGAACACCTCGTTGCCGGTGTCGGCCCACGAGTGCGCCGCCTCGGCCGCCATCGAGGCCGATCCGGTCACCACGGCGACGGCGGTCTTGGCGACCGCGATGAGCAGGTTGGCCACCAGGGCGACCATGACGGTCACGAAGCCCTCATGCCCTCCGGGCGTGCCGTCGGCGTCGTCGTCGCTCACCCCGACGACCCTAGCCCGGGGGTCGTTGCCCACCGGGGGAGAGGATGTGGCCATGGGACGGGTGACGGTACGGCGACCGGTGCTCCGCGTGCGGTCCGGGGAGCTCTCGCAGCGCGCGGACACCCTGGTCGCCGAGGAGCCGATGGAGATCCGGGTGGGGGGCGGTCCGCTGGCGGTCACCATGCGCACGCCGGGGCACGACTTCGACCTCGCGCTGGGGTTCCTCGTCAGCGAGGGCGTCGTGCAGCAGGCCGAGGACGTGGTGGCGGTGCGCTACTGCGCGGGCGCGGCGGCCGACGGGACCAACACCTACAACGTGGTCGAGGTCGTGCTCGACCCGGCCGTGCCGGCCCCCGACGCGTCGGCCCGGCGCAACTTCCTCACGACCTCGTCGTGCGGACTCTGCGGCAAGGCGTCCCTGGACGCCGTGCGCACGTCCTCGCGCTGGCGGGTCGCGGACGACCCGCTGCAGGTGCGGGCAGACGTGCTCGCGGCGCTGCCCGACCGGCTGCGCGAGGCGCAGCACGTGTTCGAGAGCACCGGTGGCCTGCACGCAGCCGGCCTGTTCTCCGCCGACGGCGAGCTGCTCACCCTGCGCGAGGACGTCGGCCGCCACAACGCGGTGGACAAGGTCCTGGGCGACGCGCTGCGGAACGGGTCGCTCCCGCTGCGCGGGACCGTGCTGATGGTGAGCGGTCGGGCGTCGTTCGAGCTGGTGCAGAAGGCCGCGATGGCCGGTGTCCCGGCGCTCGCGGCCGTGTCGGCGCCGTCCTCGCTGGCGGCCGAGCTGGCCGAGGAGGCCGGGTTGCTGCTGGTGGGCTTCCTGCGCGGCTCGTCGATGAACGTCTACGCCCATCCGGAGCGGTTGGCGACGGGTCGCTGAGCCCCCCGGAAGTTTTCCGGAATTTCATGCGGATGACTGCTGGCCGATCCGGGTATCTCGAGGTCGGTCCAGCTGCAAACGGCGGTGTTCTCGGGTGCACGAGCGCTGGACGAGCTCCCACTCGAGAAAGTCAGCCAACCAATGAAGAAGACGCTTCTTGCTGCCCTGGTGGTCATGGGGACCACGGCAGCAGCCGCCACCGTCACTCCCACCGCGACCGCAGCCGGCGACGGCCCGGATCGCCTGATCTGCGACAACACCAAGGGCGACCCGTACACGGGCCGCTACGCGAGCGTGCGGGTTCCCAAGGGTGCCTCGTGCTACCTCGACGGCGCCGTCGTGCTCGGAAACCTCAACGCCCTCCACCAACCGGTCGACGTCTACGTCATCAACACCCGGGTCGACCGCAACATCCATGTCCGCGGTGCCCAGCGGGACGTCAAGATCGGGCCCGCGGACTGCGAGTTCGACCCGGAGGTCGGCAACAACATCTTCGTCACCAGGTCGCACAACGTCGCGATCTGCTACGAGACGGTCGCCGCCGACATCCGCGTCACCCGCAACGACGGCCGGATCATCGTCCGGGACAGCCATGCCGGCAGCAACATCAAGGTCAACGACAACCTGCCCTACGACCGCCAGCCCGGCGACGGCGTCCACCCCGACATCGAGGCGATCCGGTTGCGCGACAACACCGCGGACCGCCACATCGTGGTGAAGCGCAACCACGGCCGCCCGTTGATCATGAGCAACAACACCCCCACGCCGATCACCTGAGCCGCGACACCGCGCTGGTCCGCGAAACCCGCTGGCGGCGAGACCCTGCGTGGGTCACGCTGCAGCGGTGACGTGGACCAGCGCGGTGTGGGGGACCGCGGAGTTCCGGGAGGAGCTCCGCGCGTTCGTCGTCGACGCCGTCGGGACCCCCGACGTCTTCGAGCCGCTCAAGGTCCGGCCGTGGTCGACCGTCTGGCGGGTCCTGGCGGGCGGGTCGACGTACTTCGCCAAGCAGAACTGCCCGGGCCAGGCGCACGAGGCCGAGCTGATGGAGGCGCTGGCCCGGATCGCCCCGGGGCAGGTCGTGCCCGTGGTCGCGGCGGACCCGGCCCGCGACCTGCTGCTGACGGCCCACGCCGGGCCGACGCTGCGCGAGGTCGGCGCCGCTGACGAACCGGACCAGTGGTGCCGGATCGTGTCCGAGGCCGCGCACCTGCAGCGCGAGCTCGCGACGCACGTCGCCGAGCTCCCGCTGACCGTGCTCGCGCCCGGGGACGCGACGTGCTACGTCGCCAACGCCGTCGGCCGCCTGGCGGCTCTCCCCGCCGACGACCCCCGGCGCCTCGATGCCGACACCGCCCTCGCGCTCGAGGCGCACCTGCCGACCGTCGAGGGGTGGTCGGAGCGCGTGGCGGAGCTGGACCTACCGATCACGCTCAACCACAACGACCTCCACGACAACAACGTGGTCGCGCCCGCGGGTGGTGCGCCGCTGCGGTTCTTCGACTTCGGTGACGCCGTGCTGGAAGAGCCGTTGGGGGCACTCCTGATCCCGCTCAACCTCTGCGCCCGCCTCTGGGAGGCGGGCCCGGGCGACGCGCGGTTGTGGCGGGTGGCCGACGCCGCGCTGGAGGTCTGGAGCGACCGCGCCGACCGACGCCTCCTGCGCGCGGCGCTCCCGGCGGCGTTGCAGCTGGCGCGGCTCGCGAAGGTCGAGTCGTGGCGGCGGTGCGTCGCGACGATGACACGCCCCGAGCAAGCGGAGTGGGGCGACGCTCCGGCCGGCTGGCTCGCTACCCTGCTCGAGGAACCGCCGGTGGGCGCCCGCCCACGAATGTGACGTCACGGCTCGGGCTGGCGATACTTTCTTGCGGCGCGGGGAGGTCCCGCGCGCGAAGTCCCGAGGGGTTGTGCATGGTCGAACCGACGAGCGCCGGCGGAGCACGCCGTGCGCACGGGTCGATCCGGCTGTCCCGTCGGGACCGTCGCCGGCTCGCGCGCGAGCAGCAGGCCGGGGGTCGCCGCGCCCTGCGCGGCGAGGACCTCCAGGCCGCTCGTCGCGCGGCACGCCGCACCGGCACCAGCCGCAAGGGCACCGCGCCGCAGCCGGTCTCCCGCGCCGCCGGCGGACGTCGCGCGCTGCGACCCGCCGAGCGCCGGACCCGCGGGCTCCCCGGCACCCTCGGCGTGACCTTCCTCGGCGCCATGATCCCGGGCTCCGGCTACCTCTACGCCGGCCGGAAGCTCGCTGGCCTGGTCGTGCTGCTGGGCTGGCTGGCGACCGCCGGCTTCGTCGCCTGGCACTTCGGCCGGAACTGGCACCACGCGCTCGACCTCGCGCTCAACCCGACGGCGCTCAAGATCGCGGTGGGTGTGGTGGCGGCCCTCCTGCTGGTCTGGCTGTTCGTGGTGTGGACGTCCTACCGGCTCGTCCGGCCGCGCGAGCGGCCGCGGTGGCACACGGTCGTCGGCAACATCGCCGTGATCGTGTTCTGCGCCATCTTCGCGGCGCCGGTGCTTCGCGCTGCGCAGTACGGCCTGGCGACGGCGAACTTCGTCAACCACGTGTTCGACCACAACGCGACGGCGACCGTGCCGGACGACGCGACCGTCGAGGACCCGTGGGTCGGCGAGGACCGGGTCAACGTCCTCCTCCTCGGTGGCGACGGCGGGGAGGGTCGCGAGGGCGTCCGCACGGACACGGTGATCCTCGCCAGCATCGACACCCACACCGGCAAGACGGTCACGTTCAGCCTGCCGCGGAACATGGCCGACGCGCAGTTCCCGGCGAACAGCCCGCTGCACGACGTGTACCCCAACGGCTTCACCGACGGCGACCCCGCCAACGGCGAGTACATGCTCAATGCGATCTACCGCAACATCCCCGCCGTGCACCCCGGGATCCTCGGCAAGAGCTCCAACGAGGGCGCCGACGCGATCAAGCAGGCGGTGGAGGGCACCCTGGGGATCCCTGTCCAGTACTACGTGCTGGTCAACCTCGAGGGCTTCAAGGAGCTCGTCGATGCCATGGGTGGCGTGACCGTCAACATCAACGAGCCGGTGGCGGTACAGGGCTGCACCGACTGCGGCCAGCCGCCCGACGAGTGGCTGCCGCCCGGGCCCGACCAGCACCTCAACGGCTACTACGCGCTGTGGTTCGCCCGCGGGCGCTTCGGCTCGGACGACTACGAGCGGATGGACCGGCAGCGCTGCATGGTCAACGCGCTGGTGAAGGCTGCCGATCCCGCCAACCTCCTGCTGCGCTACCTGGACCTGATCAAGGCCGGCCAGGACATCGTCTACACCGACATCCCACGACAGCTCGCGTCCGCGTTCGTCGACCTCGGCCTGAAGGTCAAGGGGGCCAACATCAAGTCGGTGGTGTTCAAGACCGACGACCAGTGGAGCTCGGCCTACCCCGACTTCGACTACATGCACGACGTCGTGCAGAAGGCGCTGCACCCGGCGCCGAAGTCGTCCGGCTCGCACGCCAAGGACCCGGCGACCGGCCCGAAGGACGCCTGCGCCTACCACCCGACCGGCGTGACCGTCGCCGACGTCGAGGCGGAGTACGGCACGAGCCCGTGACGACGAACGAGGAGGCGCACCGGATCGCGCGCGAGCGCGGCGTGAGCGGACCGCTCTACCTCCTGGTCAAGTACGCCGCCGCCCTCGTCTTCCGGATCCTGTGCGGCTTCACCGCGACCGGCAGGGAGAACGTCCCCACGACGGGCCCGGTCGTCATCGTGCCCAACCACAAGAGCTTCTGGGACCCGTTCTTCGTCGCGATCGTGCTGCGCCGCCCGGTCCACTTCATGGGCAAGGCGGAGCACTTCGACGGTCCGATGGCGCCGCTCTTCCTGCGCCTCGGCGCCTTCCCGGTCCGGCGCGGCGAGTCCGACGCCGACGCGCTCGACACGGCTCGCGCGATCCTCGCTCGCGGTGACGTGCTGGCGCTGTTCCCGGAGGGCACGCGCGTCCGCGATGAAGGCCTCGGTGAGCCCAAGCGCGGTGCCGCGCGGCTCGCGATCGAGGCCGGCGCCCCGCTGGTGCCCGCGACGATCACCGGCACGGAGAAGCGTCGCTGGCCCCTGCCGCGGCGGGTGCGGATCGTGTTCGGGACCCCCGTCCCGGTCGAGGGACTGCGGGCCACGCCGGAGGACGCCGCGTCCGCGATGGGCGCCGCCTGGCCGCAGGTCACCGAGGAGTACACCCGGTGGCAGAACCGCCGCGGCCTGGTCGCCGCCGGGCTCGCTGCCGTCGGTCTGGGTGCCTGGCTGGTTCGGAAGCGTCGATCCCGGTAATCGCGTCCGGAGCGTCGGCTCCCGTGGTTAGGCTTCTCGCTCCGGGGCGGTAGCTCAGTCGGTCAGAGCAGAGGACTCATAATCCTTATGTCGTGGGTTCGAGCCCCACCCGCCCTACCAACCGCGCGTCAGGGACCCGCGTCCTTCAGCGTGCGCTCCGCGATCTCGCGGCCGAGGCTGATCAGCTCGTGCGCACGGTGGAACTCCAGGGTCCGGCACGCGTGCCGCGGGATGCTGATCAGCAGGTCGGGCGGGTAGCTCGCCATCCGGTAGCGCGCGACGACGCTCTGCAGGGTCTCGAGCGACATCTCCATCACGTCGATGAAACCCAGCCCGGGAGGCAGGTCGTCGTAGAGGGACCCGGTCTCGTCCGGCTCCGGGAGCCCGCCCCCGGCGCGCGCGTTGCGCAGCCAGCCCGCGACGCGTTGCGCGGTCTCGGTGCCGCGCACCTGGGCCGCGACCAGCCGCAGCCGGGCGCGCCACTCCTCGTCGCTCGGCTCCTCGGCCGACTCGTGCTCGGGCGCGCCGCCCGTGTGGCTCCCGTCGTCCCCGTCGAGGGTCACCGCCACGACGAGGTCGGCCGGCACGGCTGTGAGGGGGGCGATCGGCACGGGGTTCATCAGCCCACCGTCCGCCAGCAGGCGGCCCTGGTGCATGACCGGCGTCAGAAAGGTCGGGAGGGCGGTCGACGCGCGGATGGCGACCTCCACGGGGCCGTGCTGGAACCACACCTCCTTGCGGGCGGCCAGGTCGGTCGCGACGGCGGTGTAGGGGATGCGCAGGTCCTCGATGGCCGCGCCGGCGAGCAGGTCCGCGACCCGGGCCATCACCTTGTCGCCGCGGATGATGCCCGCCCCGCGCACCGAGACGTCCAGCAGGCGCCACACGTCCCGGGCAGCGAGGCCGGTGACCCACTCGTCGTACTCCTCCAGCTGCCCGGCGGCGTACAGCCCGCCGACCAGCGCGCCCATCGACGTCCCCGAGACCGCCACGACCTCGTAACCGTGCTCCTCGAGGACCTGGATGACGCCGATGTGGGCGTAGCCCCGCGCCCCGCCGCTGCCGAGTGCCAGCGCCACCCGCTTGTGCTCCGTCATGACGTCTCCTGCCGCCGTCAGGCCAGCTCGACGAGCAGGTCGCCGCCGGAGACAGCGTCCCCCGTGGAGACCAGCACCGACCCGACCGTGCCCGCCGCGGGGGCGGTGATCTCGGTCTCCATCTTCATCGCCTCGAGCACCACCACGACGTCCCCCGCGTCGATGGCCTGACCCGCCTCCACCAGGACCCGCGCGACGGTTCCCGAGAGCGGGGCCCGGATCCCGGAGCCGTCGTCGGCCTCGTTCGGCTGCGGGGGCGCGGCGGCCGGGCTCCCGAAGCTCCCACCCGCCATGAAGATCGAACCGAGGGTCGGCCGGGGCTCCTCCTCCACCTCGACCTCGACGTCGAAGACCACGCCGTTGACCGTCACCTTCAGCTGCATGTCGTCACCTCGTCCCGTGCACGTCGTGGTGGCCCTGGACCACGGCCCGGCCCTGCTGCGCGTAGGCGGCGCCGGTCCGGTAGTGGACGTGCTTGATCTTGGCCCGGTGCCCCAGGAAGGCGGCGACGGCTGCCGAGATCGCCACCACGACGTCCTCGGGCACCGGCGTGACCGCCTGCTGCCGCGCCAGCGCCAGCTCGAGGTCGTCCACCCTCCGGGTGAGGGCCCGCACCGTCTCGAGGAGCTCGGCCGTCGTGAGCTCGCTCTGCGCCGGCGTGCTCACGTCGGCCCCAGGCCGTGCTTCTTGGCGGGCCGGATGGTCCGCTTGGTGATGAGCACGTCGAGCGCGGCGGCCACGTGCTCCCGGGTGCGCGCCGGCTCGATGATGTCGTCGACGAGCCCGCGGGCCGCGGCGACGTACGGCGTGGCGAACGTCGAGCGGTACTCCTCGACCAGGTCCGCCTTCCGTGACGAGGGGTCCTCGGCGGCCGCGATCTCGTGCCGGAACACGATCTCGGCGGCCCCCTCCGCGCCCATGACCGCGATCTCGGCCGTCGGCCAGGCGAGGACCTTGTCGGCGCCCAGGTCCTTGGAGCACATGGCGACGTAGGCGCCGCCGTAGGCCTTGCGCAGCACGACGGTGATCTTGGGCACCGACGCCGCCGAGTAGGCGTAGAGGAGCTTGGCGCCGTGCCGGATGATGCCGTCGTGCTCCTGGGCGACGCCGGGCAGGAAGCCGGGCACGTCGACCAGGGTCAGCAGCGGGATGTTGAACGCGTTGCAGAAGCGGACGAAGGCCGACGCCTTGTCCGAGGCGTTGATGTCCAGCACACCGGAGAGGACCTTCGGCTGGTTCGCGACGATGCCGACGGTGCGGCCGGTGATGCGACCGAAGCCGACCACGACGTTGCCGGCGTAGCCGGCCTGCACCTCGAGGAAGTCGCCCCGGTCGACCAGGCGCACGATCACCTCGCGGACGTCGTAGCCCTTCTTGTCCGACACCGGCACGATGCCCGTCAGCTCGTCGTCCGCCTCCACCACGTAGTCCGGCTCGACCACCGGCGGGTCCTCCGCGTTGTTCTGCGGCAGGAAGCTCAGCAGCTTCTTGGCGATCAGCACGGCCTGCTCGTCGTCGTCGGCGACGAAGTGCGTCACGCCCGAGCGGACCATGTGCGCCTCGGCGCCGCCGAGCTCCTCGGCGGTCACCTGCTCGCCGGTGACCTGGGCGATGACGTTGGGGCCGGTGATGAACATGTGCGCCTGCCGCGTCTGGATGATGAAGTCCGTCAGCGCGGGGGAGTACGCCGCCCCGCCGGCGCACGGCCCGGCGATGATCGAGATCTGCGGCACGACGCCGGAAAGGAGCACGTTGTTGTAGAAGACGCGGCCGTAGGCGGCCAGCGACCCGATGCCCTCCTGGACCCGTGCCCCTCCGGAGTCGTTGATGAAGACGAACGGCGTGCCGGTGTTGAGGCTGGCGCGCAGCGCGGCCGCCACCTTGTCGGAGTGCACTTCGCCGGCGCTGCCGCCCGCCACCGTGAAGTCCTGGCTGGCGACGTGCACCGGCCTGCCGAGCACGGCCCCCTCGCCGGTGACCACGCCGTCGGCCGGCAGGTCGGCCTTGTCCAGGCCGAAGTACCGCGACTGGTGCTCGGCGAACATCCCCGTCTCCTGGAACGTGTCCGGGTCGAGCAGGGCGGCGATGCGCTCGCGCGCGGTCAGCTTGCCCTGGGCGTGCTGCTTCTCGGTGCGCTCCTCGCCGCCGCCCGCCTCGACCTCGGCGCGGCGCCGCCGCAGCTCGGCGACGCGTTCCTCCATGGAGGCCTTGTGGTGCTTGCTCACGGTGCCTCCCTCACGCCCGCTCGACGGTGACGTGGTGCTGCCTGCCGTCGAGGGTGACGTGGTACTTGACGGTGCCCGAGACCGGGCCCGTGCCCGACGACTTCGCCAGCTCGTCAGCGGCAACCTCCGCCGGGTCCCGGCCGACGTTGCGCGGCCCGTCCGGCCGCTCGGTGAAGAACTTGGGGGCCACGCCGGGGAACATCGCGTAGGTCAGGACGTCCTCGTCCGTGCCGTCGCTGCCCTCGAGCGCGGCGGCCTCGGCGGCCAGCCGGTCCCACTCGGGAGCGAGGAGGTCGGCGGGCCGCACGTCGATCGGCTCCTTGCCGGTCTGGCGCCGGGCCGCCTCGACGATGCCCGCGTCGCGCTCGCCGGGCGTCGACCCGTAGTAGCCCAGCATCAGGTCGGCGAACTCGGCCGTCAGGACCTTGTAGGGCCCCATCAGCACGTTGAAGACGGCCTGGGTGCCGACGATCTGGCTCGACGGCGTCACCAGCGGCGGGAAGCCCGCGACCTCCCGGACCCGCGGGACCTCCTCCAGCACCTCCCGGATCCGGTCGCCCGCACCCTGCTGGCGGAGCTGGCTCTCCATGTTGGAGATCATCCCGCCGGGGATCTGGCTCTTGAAGATCTCGGTGTCGACCCCCGTGATGGCCGACATGAACTGCGTGTAACGGGGCCGGACCTTGGCGAAGTGGTCCTTGACGCGCAGCAGCCGCTCGCCGTCGAGGTCGGCCGCGTACGGCGTCCCGCGCAGCATCTCGACCAGGGACTCGGTCGGGTTGTGGCCCGGACCGAGCGAGATCGAGGAGATCGAGGTGTCGACGACGTCCGCGCCGGCCTCGATGGCCTTCATCAGGCTGACGAGCGTGACGCCGGTGGTGGCGTGGCAGTGGACGTGGACGCGGACGTCGGCGCCGAGCTCGTCCTTGATCGCCTTGACGATGTCGTAGGCAGGCTGCGGCTTGAGCAGCGCCGCCATGTCCTTGAGGCACAGCGAGTCGCAGCCCAGGTCCATCAGGTCGCGCGCCATCCGCACGTAGCCGTCGACGGTGTGCAGCGGGCTCTCGGTGTAGCAGATGGTTCCCTGGGCGTGCTTGTCGACCTTCCGGACCGCCGCGATGGCCTGGCGCACGTTGCGGACGTCGTTCAGCGCGTCGAAGACCCGGAAGACGTCCATGCCGTTCTCGGCGGACTTCTCGACGAACCGCTCGACCACGCCGTCCTCGTAGTGACGGTAGCCCAGGAGGTTCTGACCGCGCAGCAGCATCTGCAGGCGGCTGTTGGGCAGGAGCCGGCGGAAGGTCCGCAGGCGCTCCCAGGGGTCCTCGTTGAGGAACCGGATGCAGGCGTCGTACGTCGCCCCGCCCCAGCACTCGACCGACCAGTAGCCCGCCGCGTCGATGTCCGCGCAGGCCTCGACCATGTCCTCCATCGCCATCCGCGTGGCCATCAGGCTCTGGTGCCCGTCGCGGAGCACGAGCTCGGTCACCCCGATGGCCCGGGGCGCGGCGCTCACGACAGCCCCAGCTCGGCGGCCGCGCTGGTGAGCTCGTCGCGTGCCCGCGGGTCGGCGGCGTGCTCGATGATCTCCCGCGACAGCTTGGCCTGGTCCGAGCCCCAGATCTCGGCGGTGCCGTGCTCGGTGATCACCGCCGTGTGGAGGAACGACGTCGCCGGCTCGGCGATCAGCGGGACGATCGTCGAGCAGTCGGCCTTGGGGTGCCAGGACCGCAGCGCGATGAGCGCCTGACCGCCGGGGGAGTGCAGCGACCCGACCACGAAGTCGGACTGGCCGCCCAGCCCCGAGTAGATCCGTCCGTGCATCCGGCAGGCGTTGGCCTGGTCGCACAGGTCCACCTGCAGCGCGGAGTTGATCGAGACCATCGCGTGCTGGTTGGCGATCCGCGCCGGGTCGTTGGCCTTCTCCGTGCGCACCATCCGCACCCGGTGGTTGTCGTCCACCCAGTCGTAGAGCTCGGGGCTGCCGAACAGGAACGAGGCGCAGACCGGGTGGAGCACGTCCAGCGCCCCGACGCTCTCGAGCGCGAGGACGCCGTCGCTGATCATCTCCGACCACACGCGGAGCCCGCGCCGGTCGAGCAGGCCCTGGAGCGCGGCGTCCGGGATGGCGCCGATCCCCGCCTGGAGCGTGGAGTGGTCCTGCACCCGCGCGGCGACCCGCGCCCCGATCAGGCGCGAGGCGTCGTCGAGGACGAAGGGGGCCGGGGACTGGAGCGGCTCGTCGACCTCGACCATCAGGTCGATGTCGTGCAGCGGCACCACGGCGTCGCCGTACGTGTACGGCATGTGCGGGTTGACCGCCGCGACGACGAGCCCGCCGCGCGAGCGGACCGCCTCGATCGCTCCGGGCAGGATGTTGACCTCCGTGCCCAGCGAGACCGTGTCGCCGCGGGGCGTGCTGGTGTGGAGCACGACGATGTCCGGAGCGAGCCGGCGCTTCAGCAGCAGGGGGACCATGGACAGCCGGCACGGCACGTAGGACAGGGTCGGGGCGCCGCGCATCCCGGGCCCGACGAAGCAGGTCTCCAGGGTGAGGCCCTCGCGGACCGGGACGCCCTTCTGCGCGTTCAGCATGTGCAGGGTCCAGCGCTCGAGCGCCGAGTCCAGGGTCTTGATCACCGGCCACGGGGTCGCGAAGTTCCCGGGGGCGACGACACGGGGTGCGGGCCACCCGTTCCGGACGTGCGTCGCGAGCTGGTCGAGAGTGATGAGCTGGGCCACGTCTTCGACCCTAGGAACGGGTTCGGCCCCGCGGTGGAGGCGAGGGACCCGACCTCGGCGGGACCTCCGTCCTCTACCTGGCGCACCCCTCCCGGGCGTTGGTCACGCCTGCGCGAGCCGCTCGATCTCCGCCTGCCAGCCGACGGTGTCCGGGACGTAGAGCCCGACCTCGCCGCGAGCCGTGGTCACGACGACGAAGTCGCGGCCGGCCACCACGCGGCCGCGCCAGGTCTTCGAGATCCGGCAGCCGGTGATCTCGGGGATCCCGACGGTCACGCTGCGCCCGAAGTAGGGGTCGATCAGCAGCTGGGTCGGGGTGAGCGTGATCAGGCTGTTGTTGGCGACCTTCGGGTAGTCGCCCGTGCCGCCGCAGTAGTTGCCACGCGCCGGGCCGAGCAGCGGGCGGGTGCCGGTGGCGGCGAACGACTCCTCCAGCGTCGCCAGCCGCGCTCGCCGGCGCCGGGACATGCTCGTGAGGACCACGCCCCAGACGATCGCGTTGACCAGCAGGATGCCGAGGACGATCACGACCACCAGCAGGGCGACGCTCACTGCTCAGTCGCCCCAGCCCATGGGGAACACCTCGAACGGCGCGGCGAACGTGACGCCCATCCGGGACCCGGTCGCGCGGGCCATGCCCTCGAGGAACTCGCGCGGGTCCCAGTCCTCCCAGCCGAGGCCGTCGATGTAGGCCCGGTGCGCCTCCAGGGAGGCCACCCCGACGTCGAAGGTGTCCGTCGTGTCCACGCCGTGCTCCGCCTGGGGTGAGCCGAAGGCCCACACCTCGCGCACGTCGCCCCACGGCTCGTTGTCGTCGAGCTGCTCGTGGAAGACCCACCGGTTGCCGGCGTCGCGGACCGCGTCGACCACGGCGCGCCCGACGGCGATGTGGTCGGCCTGGTTGAGGTTGCGACCACCCCAGGTGTCGCGGAAGTTGCCGGTGATGACGATCTGCGGGCGGTGGCGGCGCACCACGGCGGCGATCGCGCGGCGCAGGTCGACGCCGTACTCGAGCACGCCGTCGGGGAGGCCGAGGAACTCGACCTCGGGGACCCCCACGATGCGGGCGGACTCGACCTCCTCGGCCTCCCGCACCTGGCGGCACTCGTCGGGGTGCATGCCGTCGATGCCGGCCTCGCCGCTGGTCACCATGCAGTAGACGACGGTCTTGCCCTGGCCGGTCCAGCGGGCGACCGCGGCGGCCGCGCCGTACTCGATGTCGTCGGGGTGGGCGACGACGCACAGGGCGCGGTCCCACGTCTCGTCCAGCGGGGTCAGCGGAGAGGGCTGCTCGGTCACGGGGGACACCTTCCTCCACCGGCCGCTCGCGGGGAAGGCCTACGCTCTGGCGCGTGATCAAGTACCTCGGCTCCAAGCGCACGCTCGTGCCGGTGCTGGGGGACCTCGCGGTGGGGGCCGGTGCGAGGACGGCGCTCGACCTGTTCACCGGGACCACCCGGGTGGCGCAGGAGCTGAAGCGACGGGGCGTCCACGTCACGGCGGCCGACGTCGCGTCGTACTCCGCGGTGCTCAGCGACTGCTTCGTCGCGACCGACGCGGCGGCGGTGGACGAGGCCGCGCTCGACGACGAGATCGCCCGGCTCGACGCGCTGCCGGGGGTGCCGGGCTACTTCACCGAGACGTTCTGCGAGCAGAGCCGGTTCTTCCAGCCCAAGAACGGCGCCCGGGTCGACGCCGTGCGGGACGCCATCGAGCGCGACCACCCGCCGGGCAGCCCGCTGCGGGCCGTCCTGCTGACCAGCCTGATGCTCGCCGCCGACCGCGTCGACTCGACGACGGGGGTGCAGATGGCCTACCTCAAGCAGTGGGCCCCGCGGGCGCACGGCGACCTGCGGCTGCGGCGCCCGGACCTGATCGCCGGCACCGGGGCGACGCTGGCGGGCGACGTGACGGAGACCGTCGTCGCGGCGCCCCACGTCGACCTCGCGTACGTCGACCCGCCCTACAACCAGCACCGCTACTTCGCCAACTACCACATCTGGGAGACCCTGGTCCGCTGGGACGCACCGGAGCACTACGGCGTCGCGTGCAAGCGGGTCGACACGCGCGAGACCCGCAGCGCGTTCAACAGCCGTCGCACCATGCCCTCGGCGCTGCGGGAGGTGCTCGGGGCGGTCCGCGCGGACGTCGTGGTGGTCTCCTACAACGACGAGGCCTGGGTGACCGCCGACGAGATCACCTCGATGCTGCTCGACGCCGGCCACGAGACCGTGCGGCTGCTCGGCTTCGACCGGAAGCGCTACGTCGGGGCGCAGATCGGGATCTACAACCCGGCGGGGGAGAAGGTCGGCAAGGTCGCGCGGCTCCGCAACGTGGAGTACGTCTTCGTCGCCGGCCCAGCCGACCGGGTGGCCGCGGCGGTCGCGCGGGTGGCCGAGCCGTCGTGCCGGTGACCCGTGCTGCGTCCCGACCGCTCGGCGGTCGGGACGCAGCCAGGGGTTCACACCGTGCTCAGGACACCCAGGATCTGGTTGAGCAGGTCGGCGAGCTGCCCCAGCAGGCCGGCGAGCGGTCCGCTGTCGAGCAGGTTCGCCACGGCACACAGAAGGTCGCCGAGCAGCCCGCCTGCCGGGTTGGCGAGGATGTCCAGGACCACCTGGTCCAGGTGCACCTCCAGGCCCAGCAGGTTCAGGTCCAGCGGACCGAGGACCAGGTTGAGGACGTCGCACGTGGCGCCGGCTGCCATGACGCCCGATCCGCCGCCGAGCGTCCGGGCGGCCGCGACCGACATCTGCTCGGTCTGCACAGGCAGTGAGACGGCTTCCGCCACGTGCCGGGTGCGATCACCCGCCTTGTGCAGCAGCCCGGAGACGGTGCCGTGCGCCACGAGCTGGTCGCCGACCACCTCGAAGCTGCTGGGGGTGAACCGCCCGCGGAACCAGCCGTCGGCCGACCGGTAGACGACGGGCGCTCGCATCGTCCCCTGGTTGGAGGCGACGACGACGGGGGAGCCCCCGCCGGACGCCCCGGCCGGGCTCGGCTCCACGGCAAGCAACGCGGTCGTGCCTGCCACGAACGCAGCCAGCAGCACCAGGAGCCTGGTGCGGACAGGCTGATGTGAGTTCAGCATGGTCTTTCCCTCCCCGGCGAGGGTCGGTCGCCCTCGCCAGCCCTCGAGTCGGCGACGCTCCCGAGCCGTCGACTGACCGGCTTCCGGTACCCGCGCGGGCGTGACCTAGACCACGGCAGATCGGTCGAGGAGATCGATGAGCGTCACGGCGTCGTGCGGCGCCCGGCCCCGCGCGTCGTTGTCGAAGTACACGTAGACGTCGGCGTCCCGCGCCCACTCCCGGCACCGCTCGGCCCAGCCCTCCAGCGACGCGCGGGAGTAGCCGCTGGCGTAGAGCTCGGTGTGGCCGTGCAGCCGCGCGTAGACGACGTCGGTGGTGACGACGTCGGCCTCGGGCCAGCGCCGCGGCGAGTCCGCGACGACGCAGGCCACGTCGTGCGCGCGCATCTGCGCGAACGCCTCGTCGGTGCAGAAGCTGCGGTGCCGGAACTCCAGCGCGTGCCGCAGCGGGCGGTCAGCGTCCACCTCGGCGTGCACCCGGTCTTCCCGCAGCCGCTCGTCGTGGTTCTTCGCCAGCTCGGCGGCGGCGCCGGTCGTGCGCGGGAGCTGTGCGAAGAAGTCCTCGAGCAGCGCGGCGTCGTACTCCAGCGAGGCGGGCAGCTGCCACAGGACCGGGCCGAGCTTCGGGCCGAGGGCGAGCACCCCGGAGGCGAAGAAGTTCGCCAGTGGCGCCTCCACGCCGCGCAGGCGCTTCATGTGGGTGATGAACCGGCCGCCCTTCACGGCGAAGACGAAGTCGTCCGGGACGGCCTCACGCCAGGCGGCGTACGACGTGGGCCGCTGGAGCGAGTAGAACGACCCGTTGATCTCGACGCTGGTCATCCTCTCGGCTGCGTAGCTGAGCTCGCGCCGCTGGGCGAGCCCGCGCGGGTAGAAGTCGCCGCGCCACGACGGGTAGGACCAGCCGGAGATCCCGACACGGATTTCACCCATGCACCATGGTTACCCGTTCGCCCTCAGCGAATGCCCTTGTCGACGAGCGGCCGGCCGACTGGAGTGTGCCCATGCGTCTCCTCGTCCTCGGCGGCACGGTCTTCCTCTCCCGCGCGGTGGCAGCGGACGCGGTGGCGCGTGGTCACGAGGTGACCTGCGCGTGCCGCGGCGCCTCCGGGTCGGTCCCGGACGGAGCCCGGCTGGTGGTGTGGGACCGCTCGGGACCGCCGTCGGCGGAGCTCGCTGCGGGCTACGACGCGGTCGTGGACGTCGCCCGGCACCCCTCCCGCGTGCGCTCCGCGGTCGCGGCGTTCCCCGACGCCCACTGGGTCTTCGTCTCGACCGTGAACGTCTACGCCGACGACGGCACGCCCGGCGGGCGGCCGGGGACCCTGGCGCTGCGGGACCCGATCGTCGACGACGTCGACCTCGCCGAGGACCCCGAGGCCTACGGCGGCATGAAGGTCGCCTGCGAGCAGGTCGTGCTCGACGGCGCCGCCTCGGCGGCGGTCGTGCGTCCCGGGCTGATCGTCGGTCCTGGCGACCCGACCGGCCGGTTCTCCTACTGGCCGCGGCGGCTGGCCCGCGGCGGGGAGGTGCTGATGCCCGGCTCGCCCGACGACGTGATGCAGGTGATCGACGTCCGCGACCTCGCCGCGTGGATCGTCACCCTCGCCGAGCGCAGGACCGAAGGCGTCTTCGACGGCGTCGGCGAGCCGATGGCGCTCGGCCGGCTGCTCGCCGACTGTGCCGAGGGGGTCGGCGGCGCCGCGGCGACCTACACCTGGGTCGACCAGGACCTGCTGACCGAGCTCGGCGTGCAGCCCTGGATGGGACCCGATGCGATCCCGCTGTGGCTGCCGCGCCCGGAGTACGACGGCCTTCCGGCCCACGACGCGGAGCCGTCGCTGGCCGCCGGCCTGACCCTGCGACCCCTCGCCGACACCAGCCGGGACACCCTGGCGTGGCTCGAGGAGCATCCCGACGCTCCCGTGACGGGGATCTCGGCCGAGCGCGAGGCAGAGCTGCTCAGGCAGGCGCGTAGGTAGCGTCGGCGATCAGGATCTGGTCGCCCTTCTGCACCAGGATCAGCGTGACCCGGTCGGTGTGCGTGCTCGGCCGCCCGCCGTCGGCGAGGCGGTAGCGGTAGGTGTAGGTCACCTGCATCGCGGCCGGGTCGGCGGAGACGTCGAGGATCCGCGCACCCGACACCGAGCCCCAGAACTCCTGGTAGCGCGGGCTCCGCCGCTGGTAGGACGCCGTGAGCATCCGGAAGCCCGCCGTCGGGTCCGTGCTCGCGGTCTGGATGTAGGTCCGTGCGTAGTCCTCGAGCTCCGAGGCCGTCGGCGGCGCCGGCGTCTCCGAGCCGTCCGTGCTCCCGCTGCTCCCCGCCGTGCCGTCGCTCGGCTGCGGGGTGGAGCCGGAACCGGCGGGTGCGTTCACCGCCGGCACGTCGTCGCCGCTGTTGCCCACCAGGAGCACGACGCCGAGCACGGCGAGCGCGACCACGACGGCACCGGCGGCCGCCGCGAGCAGGCCGACCTTCCGGTCGCGGTCCGGCACGGTGTCTCCGGCGGCCGGTGGCACCGGCGGCGCCGGCGGAACGGCCCGAGCGGGCGGCGGCGGAGGAGGCGCGGACGGAGGGGGCGGCACGGCCATGACCTGGGTGGCCGTCGCCGCGGTCGGTGCGCGGAGGTAGTCGCGCACCTCCGCCATCGACGGCCGCTCGGCCGGGTCGCGGCTCATCGTCATCTCGAGCAGCGGCGTCAGCCAGCCCGCCGTGCGCAGCCGCGGCGGGTCCTCGTGGACGATCCGGTACATCGCGCCCATCACGTTGTCGCCGATCTCGTACGGCGGGTGCCCGGCCAGCGTGTGGAACATGGTGGCGCCCAGCGACCAGACGTCGCTGGCCGGCGTGGCGGAGCGGCCGGACGCGACCTCGGGGGAGAGGTAGGCCGGCGAGCCGGTGACCAGCCCGGTCTGGGTGAGCGAGGCGTCCGCGACGGCACGGGCGATCCCGAAGTCGGTCAGCTTCACGCTGTCGTCCTCGCCGAGGAGGATGTTGGAGGGCTTCACGTCGCGGTGGACGATGCCGGCGGCGTGCGCTGCCGCCAGGGCGTCGGCCACCTTGGCGAGGACCCGGGCCGTGGCGTCGGGGGAGAACGGCCCGCGGGCCTCGATCGTCGCGGCGAGCGTCGTGCCGGCGACGTACTCCATCACCAGCCAGTTGTCGTCGGGCGTCTCGACCAGGTCGAAGACGGCGACCACGTTGGGGTGGTTCACCCGTGCCGCGAGCCGCGCCTCGCGCTCGGCCCTGATCACGTCGACGTCGACGGAGCCGGGCGGGTAGCCGATCCGCTTGAGCGCCACCGTGCGGCCCAGGACCTCGTCCCTGCCGAGCCACACGGCGCCGGATCCGCCGTGGCCGATCTGGCGGCCCAGCGTGTACCTGTCCGTGACGCGCACCGTGTCCATCGTGCGGTCCAGCCTATCCTTGGCGCGTTCCCGACCCTGATCCGAGAAAGGCCGACCGTGCCTGTCGACCCCACGCTCCTCGACGACCTGGAGTGGCGCGGCCTCGTCGCGCACTCCACCGACCGCGACGCGCTGCGCGCGACGCTGTCCAGGGGAAGCGTGAAGTTCTACGTCGGGTTCGACCCGACCGCGCCGAGCCTGCACATGGGCAACCTGGTCCAGCTCGTCACCGCGCGGCGCCTGCAGCTCGCCGGCCACACGCCGTACGTCCTGGTCGGCGGTGCCACCGGCATGATCGGCGACCCCCGGGACTCCGGCGAGCGCACGCTCAACTCGCCCGACACCGTCAGGGAGTGGAGCGAGAAGGTTCGCGGCCAGGTCTCGGCCTTCGTGTCGTTCGAGGGCGACAACGCCGCGACCGTGGTCAACAACTACGACTGGACGGCCGGGCTGTCGACCATCGACTTCCTGCGCGACGTCGGGAAGCACTTCCCGGTCAACCGGATGCTGGCGCGGGAGACCGTCCGGCGCCGGCTGGAGTCGGGGATCAGCTACACCGAGTTCTCCTACGTGCTGCTCCAGTCGATGGACTTCCTGACGCTGTTCCGCGACCACGGGGTGACGCTCCAGTTCGGTGGCTCGGACCAGTGGGGCAACCTCACCGGCGGCGTGGAGCTGATCCGGCGCGCCGCCGGCGGCGAGGCGCACGCCTTCGCCACCCCGCTCATCACGAAGGCGGACGGCACCAAGTACGGCAAGACCGAGGGCGGCGCGCTGTGGCTCGACCCCGAGATGATGCCGCCCTACGCCTTCCACCAGTTCTGGCTCAACGCCGAGGACGAGAAGGTCGGCGAGCTGCTCCGGATCTTCACGTTCCTGCCCCGCGCCGAGATCGAGGCCCTCGAGGCCCGGCACGCCGAGAAGCCGTTCCTCCGCGAGGCGCAGAAGTTGCTCGCCGACGAGGTGACGACCCTGGTCCACGGCGCTCACGAGACCGAGCAGGCCAAGACCGCCGCCCAAGCGCTCTTCGGGACGGGGGACATCACGACCTTGTCCGCCGCCACCCTCGCCGCCGCGCTGGGGGAGGCGGGCGCGGTGGACCTCGACGGGGCGGGGGGCATCCCGGACGTTGTCGAGCTGCTGACGATCACGGGCCTGGCCAAGAGCAAGGGCGAGGCCCGGCGCACCGTCTCCGAGGGCGGCGCCTACCTCAACAACGTGCGGGTCGACGACCCCGAGCTCGTGCCCACGGCAGCCGACCTGATCGCCGGCAGCTGGTTGGTCCTCAGGCGTGGGAAGAAGCGCTTCGCAGGCGTCCGGGTGGCCTGAGAACGCCCCTCGGGAGGCCTGTGACCCGGGACACCCCACCCCGATTTGTGCTCGCCACGCAGGTGGTCTAATGTTCTCTGAGTCGCCAGGGAGCGGCGGGAGACAAGAGGGCCCGGCAACATCGGTGTCAACCGATGGACGGGATCGGGTCTCCGGCCCCGGGTGACCACCACTCCCGAACATTGCACCGGTGAGAATCCGGAGCAGTTTGGTGCGCGGTGACAGAAGAGCTCGGACACGAGCCCGCGAGGGTGAGGTCCGGTGCGTCTGATGTTTGAGAACTCAACAGTGTGTCATGCATATGTCGATGTGAAGTTTGTGCGCATCTGGCTCTTTGGGGTTGGGTGTTGTGTTTTCGGCAAATCAATGATTCTGGCGATTAGTCAGGGTTTGTTTGCTGGGTTGAAACTTTTTATGGAGAGTTTGATCCTGGCTC
Organism: Nocardioides sp.; assembly: GCA_035554955.1. Taxonomy (GTDB): domain Bacteria; phylum Actinomycetota; class Actinomycetes; order Propionibacteriales; family Nocardioidaceae; genus Nocardioides. Next base: position 54,903 of record DATMHR010000019.1, read on the forward strand.
AGGACGAACGCTGGCGGCGTGCTTAACACATGCAAGTCGAG
>DATMHR010000020.1:0-84310 GCA_035554955.1 Nocardioides sp.
CAGGATGAGGTCATGCGCGTCGCTCTGATGGTCACCTGCATCAACGATGCGCTCTACCCCCGCACCGGCCAGGCGGTCGTCGCGCTGCTGCGCCGACTCGGGGTCGAGGTCGAGTTCCCGGAGGCGCAGACGTGCTGCGGCCAGATGCACCTCAACACCGGCTACCGCACGCAGGCGCTGCACATGGTGAAGGGCTTCGCGGAGACGTTCGAGCCCTACGACGCGGTCGTGACGCCGTCGGCGTCGTGCGGCGCGATGATCCGCGACTGGCACCCGAGGCTGGCGCCGCGCACCGCCGGCGTCGCGTCCCGCGTCTACGAGCTGTCGGAGTTCCTGGTGGACGTCCTCGGCGTCACCGACGTCGGCGCGTACTTCCCGCACCGCGTCACCTACCACCCGACCTGCCACTCGCTGCGGATGCTCGGCGTCGGCGACCGCCCGCGCCGGCTGCTCGAGGCCGTGCGCGGCCTGAGCCTCGTGGACCTGCCGCACGCGACCGAGTGCTGCGGCTTCGGCGGCACGTTCGCGGTCAAGAACGCCGACACGTCCGTCGCCATGGGCGCGGACAAGGCGCGCCACGTCCGCGAGACCGGCGCCGAGGTGCTCGTCGCCGGGGACAACTCGTGCCTGATGCACATCGGCGGGCTGCTCTCCCGGCAGCGGGCCGGCGTGCGGGTCATGCACCTCGCCGAGATCCTCGCGGCGACCGAGGAGAGCGAGGGGGAGGCGCCGTGACGCACACCTTCGTCGGCATGCCGCCCTTCCCGTCGGCAGCGCGCGACGCGCTCGCCGACACCCAGCTGCGGCACAACCTCGCGCACGCGACCGCGACCATCCGTGACAAGCGGGCCCGCGTCGTCGCCGAGGTCGACGGCTGGGAGGACCTCCGCCTCGCCGGGGCGGCCGTCAAGGAGCGGGCGCTGCTCGGGCTCGACGAGCACCTGGTCCGGCTCGAGGAGTCGCTGACGGCTCGCGGCGCGACCGTGCACTGGGCTCGTGACGCGGCGGAGGCGAACCAGGTCGTCGTCGACGTCGCCCGGCGGCACGGCCTCGACGAGGTGGTCAAGGTCAAGTCGATGGCCACCCAGGAGATCGGGCTGAACGAGGCGCTCCAGGCCGAGGGCATCGCAGCGTGGGAGACCGACCTCGCCGAGCTGATCGTCCAGCTCGGCGGCGACCTGCCCAGCCACATCCTGGTGCCGGCGATCCACCGCAACCGCGCGGAGATCCGGGACATCTTCCGCCGCCGGATGGCCGAGGTCGGCCGACCCGCGCCCGCCGACCTCTCCGACGAGCCGGCGGTCCTCGCCTCGGCCGCCCGCGAGCACCTCCGCGAGAAGTTCCTGCGCGCGCGGATGGCGGTCTCCGGTGCCAACTTCGCCATCGCGGACACCGGCACCCTCGTCGTCGTGGAGTCCGAGGGCAACGGCCGGATGTGCCTGACGCTGCCCGACGTCCTGGTCAGCGTCGTGGGCATCGAGAAGGTCGTGCCCACGTGGGCCGAGCTCGACCCGCTCCTGCGCCTGCTGCCGCGCTCGTCGACGGGCGAGCGGATGAACCCCTACACGTCCACGTGGAGCGGCGTGACGCCCGGCGACGGTCCGCAGGAGGTGCACGTCGTGCTCCTCGACAACGGGCGGACCCGGGCGCTCGCCGACGAGGTGGGCCGGCAGGCGCTGCGCTGCATCCGCTGCTCCGCCTGCCTCAACGTCTGCCCGGTCTACGAGCGCGTCGGGGGACACGCCTACGGCTCGGTCTACCCCGGGCCGATCGGCGCGATCCTCAACCCGCTCCTCAGGGGCACCGGAGACCCGCAGGTCGACTCCCTTCCCTACGCGTCCTCGCTCTGCGGTGCGTGCTTCGAGGTCTGCCCGGTGCGGATCGACATCCCCGAGGTGCTGGTGCACCTGCGCTCCAAGGTCGTCGACGGGCACCGCGCCGACCGGGTGCCCAAGCCCGAGGCGCTCGCCATGAAGGCGGCCGGGTGGACCTTCGCGGACGCGCGCCGGCTGGGCCGGGCCGAACGCCTGTCCGGCGTCGCCGGCCGCCTGCTCGGCCGGAGCTCCCGCGTCCCCGGTCCGGGCGCCGCGTGGACCGATGCCCGCGACCTCCCGCGCCCGCCGCGCGAGTCGTTCCGGGCGTGGTGGCGGCGCACCAGCGGCCGGCTCGACGAGGGAGACGGCCGGTGAGCGCGCGGGACGAGATCCTCGCCCGGGTCCGGACCGCGCTCGACGGCGCGGTGCCCGGGTCCGGTCCGGTCACGGCTCCCGCGGGCTCACGCCCGGCCGACCTGGTGGGCCGGTTCGCCGAGCGGGTCGCCGACTACCGCGCCACCGTGACCCGGTGCGCGCCCGACAACCTGGCCGCCGCGGTCGCCGAAGCGCTGCCCGCTGGTGCGCGGGTCGTCGTACCTCCCGGCCTGCCGGACGACGTGCTCGCCCGGGTCGGCGGTGTCGTCGTCGACGACGGGCTGGGCCCGCTCGACCTCGACCAGGTGGACGCGGTGGTGACCGCCTGCCGGGTCGCGATCGCCGAGACCGGCACGATCGTGCTCGACCACGAGCCCGACCAGGGCCGTCGAGCCATCACCCTCGTCCCGGACCGCCACGTCTGCGTGGTGCGCGCCGCCCAGGTGGTGCCCGACGTCCCCGACGCGGTCGCCGTCCTCGACCCGCTCCGGCCACTGACCTGGATCAGTGGGCCGAGCGCGACCAGCGACATCGAGCTCGACCGGGTCGAGGGCGTCCACGGCCCCCGGGTGCTGCACGTGGTCGTCGTGGAGGAACCGGCTCGCCGATGATCGACGCGCGTCGTCCCGAGCACACGGAGGCCGGAGGGTTTCAGCCCGACGACGTCGACCTCGCCATCCTGCGCCAGCTCTCCCAGGGCGTGACGACCGACGTCATCGCCCGCCGGGCCGGCTTCTCCGAGCGCACCGTGCGCCGCCGGCTCCGTGCGCTCGCGGACGAGCTCGGTGTCGACTCCTCCATCGAGGTGGTCGTGCACGCGGTGCGCTCCGGGCTCATCTGACCTGCACGACGGGCCGTGTCCGGATCCGGACGTTGACCCGGTGTGACGGTCGTCATACCGTCCCGGCTAACCCCTGAATCGTTTCATCACTCGGAGCTGAAATGACGGCAACCTCTCGGCGACGCCTCCCCGTCGTCCTCGCTTCCGCAGCGGTCGTGCTGGCGGTCCTCGTCCCGGCGCGGCCGGCTGCGGCGGACCCGGCGGCGCCCGCCGGCACCGCGCCGACGGTGGCGGCCCTGACCACCAACGCGCTGGAGGACCCGCTCGGCATCGCGGTCGCAGCGCCGTCGCTGTCCTGGCAGATCGACTCCGACCGCCGCGGCGTCACCCAGCAGGCCTACGAGGTCCGGGTGGCCTCTGCCGAGAGCCGGCTCGCCGACCCCGACGTGTGGGACAGCGGCAGGGTCGTCTCCGACCGGTCGGTCGGCGTCCGGTACGGCGGCCCGGCGCTCGAGCCCGGCGCCGACTACGTGTGGAGCGTCCGGGTCTGGGACGACCAGGGCGTGGCCTCCGGCTGGAGCGCGCCGGCCCGGTTCGGCACCGCGCTCGGTGCCGGCGGCTGGGACGGGGCGCAGTGGATCGGTGCGCCGGCGCGGCACCTGGGTGCCGAGTGGACGGACTACACGATCGAGTTCACCGCCTCCGACATCGCCGGCGCGCTCGGCGTCTACTTCCGCGGCGAGGACACCGAGAACGCCTACATGTGGCAGCTGAGCGAGGCCAGCGACGCGCTCCGCCCGCACGTGAAGCGGAACGGCGGCTACTCGGTGCTGTCGGCGACGCCGTTCCCGGCCGGCTTCGACTTCGGTGCCGAGCACGACTACGCCATCGAGGTGGCGGGAAGCACGATCACCACGAGCGTGGACGGCGCGGTGCTGGACGAGCACACCGACGGGACCTTCGACGGGCCGGGCCTGGTGGGCTTCCGCACCAGCGGAGCCGAGACCGGGCTGGTCCACGACGTGACCGTCACCAGCGACGACGGCACCGTGCTGGTCGACACCGACTTCCCGGCCGGTGACCGCACGTTCGCCGCCGGCACGGTCACCCCCGACGGGCTCCGGGTCGACAGCGCCGGCCCGGAGGCCTGGCTGCGGTGGGACGAGCCGGTCCCGCTGCTGCGCAAGGAGGTCGACCTCGGCGACGCCGCGATCACCCGCGCCCGCATCTACGCGACCGCACGGGGTGTCTACGAGCTGAGCGTCAACGGCGACCGCGTCGGTGACGAGGAGCTCGCGCCGGGGCTGACGGCCTACGACAAGCGGATCGACTACCAGACCTACGACGTCACCGACCAGCTCCGCGCCGGGTCGAACGTCCTCGGTGCCGAGGTCGCTCCCGGCTGGTACGCCGGCAAGGTGGCCATGTTCGGCACCCACGTCTACGGGTCCGAGACCTCGCTGATCGCCCGGCTCGTCGTCGACTACGCCGACGGCAGCACCCGGGTCGTCGGCACCGACGGCTCGTGGCGCACCACCGGCGGCCCGGTCCGGGAGGCCGACCTGCTCGACGGCGAGTCCTACGACGCCCGGGTCGCTGCCGACCTCGACGGCTGGGACGAGGCCGGCTACGACGCGCAGGGCTGGAGCCCCGTCGAGGTGCGGGACGAGCCGTCCGACGTGCTCGAGCCGCAGACGGCGGTGCCGGTCCGGGTGACCCAGGAGCTGACCACCGCGCAGCGGATCGACTCCCCGACCGACGGCGTCTATCTCTACGACCTCGGCCAGAACATGGTCGGGCACGTGCGGGTCACGCTGCAGGGCGAGCCGGGGCAGACCGTCACGATCCGCCACGGCGAGGTGCTCAACCCGGACGGGACGCTCTACACCGCCAACCTGCGCAGCGCGAAGGCCACGGACCACTACACCTTCGCCACCGACCAGCCCGAGACGTTCGAGCCGTCGTTCACCTTCCACGGCTTCCGCTACGTCGAGATCTCCGGCGTGGACGAGGCGCCCGACCCCTCGCAGCTGGTCGGGGTCGTGGTGGGCACCGACGGCGACCTCACCAGCTCGCTCGACACCAGCTCGCCGCTCGTCGACCAGCTGCACAGCAACATCGTCTGGGGCATGCGTGGCAACTTCCTGTCGATCCCGACCGACACCCCGGCGCGGGACGAGCGGATGGGCTGGACCGGTGACATCGACGTCTTCGCCCGCACCGCGGTCTACAACATGGACGCGCAGTCGTTCCTGACCAAGTGGATGCAGGACCTGCGCGACACGCAGCGCGCCGACGGCGCCCTGCCGGGCGTCGCGCCGGTCGTCCCCGGGCGTTTCGACGGCGGTTACGGATCGGCCGGCTGGATGGACGCCGGCGTGCACGTGCCGTGGACGCTGTGGCAGGCGTACGGCGACACCGACGTCATCCGCGAGAACTACGACATGATGCGGCGCTACGTCGACTACCTCGACCGCGACTCGACCAACCACATCCGCTCCGCCGGCGGCTACCTCGACTGGCTCAACCTCGACGACCCCACGCCGGCGGAGGTCATCGACACGGCCTTCGTGGCCCGCAGCACCCGCGAGCTCGCGCAGATGGCGGGCGCGATCGGGCGTGACGCGGAGGCGGCGGAGCTGATGGACCGCTGGCGGGCGATCCGCGCCGCCTACCAAGGCGCGTTCATCGCGGCCGACGGCACCGTGCGCGGCGACAGCCAGACGGCGTACGTCCTGACGCTCGTCGACGACCTGGTCCCGGCGGACCGCCGCGACGCCCTCGTCGAGCAGTTCGTGCAGACCCTCGAGCGGCGCGACTACCACCTGTCGACCGGTTTCCTCGGGGTCGACGGACTGCTGCCGGCGCTCACCGAGGCCGGGCGCTCGGACATCGCCTACCGGCTGCTCCAGAACGAGGACTACCCGTCCTGGGGCTACGAGATCGGCCGCGGCGCCACGACGGTGTGGGAGCGCTGGAACTCGATCAACCCGGACGGCTCGTTCAACGACGTGGGGATGAACTCCTTCAACCACTACGCCTACGGCGCCGTCGGGGAGTGGATGTACCGGACCATGGCCGGCGTCTCGGCCGCCGAGCCCGGCTACCGCAAGATCCTGGTCGCGCCGCAGCCCGGCGACGGGATCGACCACGTCGACTTCAGCCACGAGACGCCGTACGGCACGGTGCGCAGCGCCTGGAGCACGGCCGACGGCCCGATGACGCTCGACGTGACCGTCCCGGCCAACACGACTGCCGAGATCCGGCTGCCGGCCCGGAACCGGTGGGCGATCAAGGAGGGCGGCATCCCGATCACCGACGTCGCGGACGTCCGCTTCGTCAAGGTCGCCGACGGTGACGTCGTCCTGGAGGTGGGCTCGGGCGACTACAGCTTCGCGATCGACCCGGTGCTCGGCGACATCGGCGCCGCGGCCGACGCGGCTGCGGGCCTCGCCGACGCGGTCGGCGCCCTCACCGTCACCGGCCCCCGGGCCACCGACCTGAGGCGCCACCTCGCCGTCAAGACGACCGGGTCGCCGGAGCGGACGACGACGACGTCGCGACCGAGGTCCACCGGGCGCTGGCCACCGTCGCCGACCTCGACCGCTGGGTCGCGGGCGGGGCCGACGACGGCCGCCTCGAGGCCGGTGAGGCGGCCGGCCTGCGCGACCGCCTCGCCGGCATCGAGCGCTCGCTCTCCTCGGCCTCGGCGGCGCTGGTCGGGGTCGTCGCGACGCTCGACGTGCCGGAAGGGGAGATCCTTCCCGGCGACGTGGTCCGGGTGACGGCCACGCTCGCCAACGCCCGCTCGCGACCGGTGTCCGGGGTGGACTCGACGCTGACGGCTCCCGCCGGGTGGCAGGTCACGCCGGTCGGCACGCACCCGACCACGGTCGCCGGGTCCGGCACCGTCGCGCACGCGTACGACGTCGTCGTGCCTGCGGACGCGCGGGCCGGGACGGTCGGGCTGACGGGGACCGTCTCGTACGGCGGCGCGGGAGGCACCGCGACGCTCCCGGTCTCGGCGGACCTGATGGTCTCGCCCGGCGTCGCCATCGCGTCGGCGACGACCGCGCCGGACGCCGTTGCCGGAGGCGCCACCGCGACCCTCACCGCCGTCCTGCGCAACCGCACCACGGTCACCCAGACCGGTGACCTCACCGTCGGGGTGCCGGCCGGGTGGACCGCGCCGGACCCGGTCCCGTTCGAGCTCGCCGCGGGCGAGCAGCGCGACGTCACCGTCGAGGTGACCGTGCCGTGGACGGTCGCCGCCGGCGACGCGTCCCTGGTGGTCGCGACCGGGCCGACGGCCGCGGAGCGGACGACCGCCCCCCTGCACGTCGTCCTGCCGGTCCCGCCGGGCGGCGCGGTCGACCACGTCGACCTCGGTGATGGCGCCTCGGAGACGGCGCACCGGCTCACGGCCTCGGAGCACTCCGGCACCAACGTCGAGGCGGGCCTGACCCGGCGCTACACGCACTCGTCCTACCCCGGCGGGTGGTTCGAGCTCGACGCCGCCGTGCCCGCGGAGGGACGGTTCGTGGTCCGGGTCATCGAGACGTTCGACGGAGCCCGTCGCAAGACCTACGACGTGCTCGCCGACGGGCAGGTCGTGCACAGCGTCGACCTGACGCGGACCGCCGGCGGCGAGGGCACCATCGTCCACCAGTTCCTGGTGGAGCCCTCGGCCGCCACCGCCGACGGGACCGTGCGACTGCGGTTCCGGGACACCGCGGGTGACTACGACCCGTCCGTCGCCGACCTCTGGGTGCTGCCGGTGCCCTGAGCCCGGCGCGCCCGCCGACCCGGCTCTTGTGTGTGCTCGGATCGCGCCGAGTCGGCTCTTGTCAGCAAGAGCCGACTCGGCGTGGTACGCGTGCACATTCGCGCCGACTCGGCGTCGTACGCGTGCAGACACGAGCCGACTCGGCGTCGTACGCGTGCACACACGAGCCGACTCGGCGTTCGCCACCAGCGAACTGCGAGCGGGAAGGCCAGGAACGGGGCCGGAGTTGAGCCTGCACTACTCAACTTCATGAAGACGAGGCTTCCGCATGACATCGAAGAGACTGCCGGTCCTGTTCCTCGACGACATCGTGCTGCTCCCGGGCATGGTCGTGCCGATCGAGCTGGACGAGCCGGCCCAGGCGGCGGTGGACGCCGCCCGGGCCGCCGAGCTGGACGAGATCCTGGTCGCCCCGCGCCTCGACGACCGCTACGCGTCGTACGGCGTCGTGGCGGCGCTGGAGAAGGTCGGGAAGTTCCGCGGCGGTGCGCCCGCCGCCCTGCTGCGGACGGGCGAGCGCGCCCGGATCGGCAGCGGCGTCACCGGTCCCGGCGCGGCCCTGTGGGTCGAGGTCGAGCCGGTCGAGGAGCCGGCCGAGCCGAGCGAGCGGGTCCGCGAGCTCGCGGCCGAGTACAAGAAGCTGGTCGTCGCCGTCCTCCAGAAGCGCGAGGCCTGGCAGATCGTCGACACGGTCAACGCCATCGACGACCCCTCGACGCTGGCGGACACGGCCGGCTGGGCGCCGTACCTCTCAGGCGACCGCAAGCGCGAGCTGCTGGAGACCCCGGACGTCGAGCAGCGCCTCGAGCTGCTGGTCGGGTGGACCCGCGACCACCTGGCCGAGGCCGAGGTCAACGACAAGATCAGCGAGGACGTCCGCGAGTCGGTCGAGAAGCGCAACCGCGAGTACCTGCTGCGCGAGCAGCTCCGCGCGATCCGCAAGGAGCTCGGGGAAGAAGACGGCGACGGCACGGGCACCCCGGGCGACTACCGCGCCCGCGTCGACGCCGCCGACCTGCCCGAGGCGGTTCGCGAGGCCGCCCTGCGCGAGGTCGACAAGCTCGAGCGCTCGAGCGACCAGAGCCCCGAGGGCGGCTGGATCCGCACCTGGCTGGACACCGTGCTCGACCTGCCCTGGAACGAGCGCACGGCCGACAACACGTCCCTGGCCGACGCCCGCGCCGTGCTCGACGCCGACCACCACGGCCTGGACGAGGTCAAGGAACGGATCGTGGAGTACCTCGGCGTCCGCTCGCGCCGCGAGGAGCGGGGCCTGTCGGTCGTCGGCGGCCGCGGCTCCGGCGCCGTGATCCTGCTCGCCGGTCCTCCGGGCGTCGGCAAGACCTCGCTCGGCGAGTCCGTCGCGCGCGCCCTCGGCCGGAAGTTCGTCCGGGTCGCCCTCGGCGGCGTCCGGGACGAGGCCGAGGTCCGCGGGCACCGGCGGACGTACGTCGGCGCGCTGCCCGGTCGCATCGTCCGGGCGATCAAGGAGGCCGGGACGATGAACCCCGTCGTCCTCCTCGACGAGGTCGACAAGGTCGGCAGCGACTTCCGGGGTGACCCCGCGGCCGCGCTGCTGGAGGTGCTGGACCCCGCGCAGAACCACACGTTCCGCGACCACTACCTCGAGCTCGACCTCGACCTGTCCGACGTGCTCTTCATCGCGACGGCCAACGTGCTCGACACGATCCCGCCCGCCCTCCTGGACCGGATGGAGCTGGTGAGCATCGACGGCTACACCGAGGAGGAGAAGGTCGCCATCGCGCGCGACTTCCTCGTCCCGCGCCAGCTCGAGCGCGCCGCGGTCACGGCCGAGGAGGTCGCCGTCACCGACGAGGCGCTGCGGGAGCTCGCGGCGAACTACACGCGCGAGGCGGGCGTGCGCTCGCTCGAGCGGCTGCTGGCCAAGGCCTTTCGCAAGGCGGCGCTGGGCGACCTTCCGGCCACCGTCGACGTCGGGTCGCTCAAGGACCTGGTCGGCCGGCCGCGGTTCACGCCGGAGTCGCGCGAGCGCACCGCGGTGCCCGGCGTCGCGTCCGGGCTCGCGGTCACCGGGATGGGCGGCGACGTGCTGTTCATCGAGGCGACGGCACTGCCCGGGGACCGGGCCTCCGGCGGCGGGCTCACCATCACCGGCCAGCTCGGCGACGTGATGAAGGAGTCGGCGCAGATCGCGCTGTCCTACGTCCGGGCGCACGCCGAGGAGCTGGGCATCGGCACGGACCTGCTCGACCGGCCGCTGCACCTGCACGTGCCGGCGGGCGCCGTACCCAAGGACGGGCCGTCGGCCGGCGTCACCATGACGACGGCTCTCGTCTCGCTCCTCACCGGCCGCAACGTCCGGGCCGAGGTCGGGATGACCGGCGAGGTGTCCCTGACCGGTCGGGTGCTGCCGATCGGCGGGGTCAAGCAGAAGCTGCTCGCCGCGCAGCGGGCCGGGCTCACCGAGGTGTTCCTGCCGCAGCGCAACGAGCCCGACCTCGACGACGTCCCGGCCGAGGTGCTGGCGGCGGTGACCGTGCACCTGGTGTCCGACGTGCGCGAGATCCTGGCCACGGCGCTGGAGCAGGCGGCGGCCACGCACGCGGCGGCCTGACGGCCTGACGGCCTGACGGCGTACCTTCCTCGCATGGGCCTGTACGGCGACCGCGTCCTGCCACGACTGATCAACCTGGCGTGCGGCGCCAAGAGCGCAGACCCGCTCCGGCAGCGGGTCTGCGCCGGCCTGTCCGGCGAGGTGGTCGAGATCGGCTTCGGGTCGGGCCTGAACGTGCCGTTCTACCCGCCCGAGGTGCGGCGGGTGGCGGCGATCGAGCCGGCCGACCTCGGTTGGCGGCTCGCCCGCGACCGGGTCGCGGCCAGCCCCGTGCCGGTCGAGCGCGCCGGCCTGGACGGTCAGCGCCTGCCCTTCGACGACGACACCTTCGACTGCGCCGTGTCGACCTGGACGCTGTGCACCATCCCCGACGTCGCGGCCGCGCTGGGCGAGGTACGGCGCGTGCTGCGCCCCGGAGGCACCCTGCACTTCGTCGAGCACGGCCTCGCGCCCGACCCCGGTGTGGCCCGGTGGCAGCACCGGCTCGAGCCGCTGCAGAAGCGGGTGGCCGGCGGCTGCCACCTCACCCGGCGGATCGGCGACCTGCTCACCGACGCGGGGTTCACGATCACCGAGGCCGACGTGTTCTACGAGGAGGGCGCGCCGAAGGTGTGGGGCGCCGACACGCTGGGCGTCGCTGTCGCCTGAGCCGCGACGAGGTCGGTCAGGAGAGCACCGCGTCGACGGTCTTCTTCAGCGCGCTCGGCTGGGTGGGCTTCTTCGGAGCCTTCTTGCGCGCCTGCTGCATCTCCTCGCCGATCTCCTGGAGCGCCTTGCGCCCGAGACCCTCGCGCACCTGGGGGAACCAGTCGGACTCCTCCTCCTCGATGTGGTGCGTGACGCTCTCGATCAGGACGGTGGTCTTGGCGTCGAACCGCTCGTCGCCGCCCTTCATCGTGAACAGCTCGCTCACCAGCACGTCGGCGACGTGGTGCTCCTCGTAGGACTCGAGGATGTCGTCCTCGAGGTCGGGCAGCAGCTCGCGGACCCGCGGGTACATGACCTCGTTCTCGAGGTAGGTGTGGACGGTCAGCAGCTCGATGATCCGCTTCACCAGCTGCTCCTTCCGCTTCTGCGCGTTCTCCCCGGCGTTCTGGAAGTCGCGGAAGAGCTTGCGGATCTCCTTGTGGTCCTGCTTGAGAAGGACGATGGCGTCGGTCGACATGTGGGCTCCTGGGAGTCGCGGGGCGTGGTCGGGGACTGCCCACGCGATACCCCGATCGCCGAATCGCAACGGACGGTGGAAGATGGAGCCATGAGCAGCGCGGAGGTGGATCCCCGGCAGATCGGCGTGCACGACGACGAGCCGCACGACCAGGAAGGCGTCGGCGGCCGGCTGAACTGGCTGCGGGCCGGCGTCCTCGGCGCCAACGACGGCATCGTGTCGACCGCCGGCGTGGTGATGGGTGTCGCGGGTGCCACCAGCGACCGGCCCGCCATCCTGATCGCCGGCGTCGCCGCGCTGGTCGCGGGCGCGCTGTCGATGGCCGCGGGTGAGTACGTCTCGGTCTCCACGCAGCGCGACGCCGAGAACGCGCTCCTCGCCAAGGAGCGCGAGGAGCTGCGCACCATGCCCGAGGAGGAGTTCGTCGAGCTCCAGGGCATCCTCCAGGACCGCGGCCTGACCGCCGACGTCGCGCACGAGGTCGCCACGCAGCTCACCCAGCAGGACGCGCTGCGCGCGCACGCCGTGCTGGAGCTCGGCCTCGACCCCGACGAGCTCACCAACCCCTGGCACGCGGCGCTGGCGTCGATGGTCGCCTTCACGGTGGGCGCGCTGCTGCCGCTGCTGACGATCCTGCTGCCCTCGCCCGAACGCTTCTTCGTGACCGTCGGGGCGGTGCTCGTGGCGCTGGCGATCACCGGCTGGATCTCGGCCCGCCTCGGCTTCGCCAACCCCGGGCGGGCGGTCCTGCGCAACGTCGCGGGCGGCAGCTTCGCCATGGGCATCACCTACCTGATCGGCGCCCTGCTCGGGACGCAGGTCGGCTGACGACGGCATGGGCACGCGCCTGTTCGCGGCGATCGTCCCGCCCGAGGACGCGCTCGAGCACCTCGAGGACTTCCTCGAGCCGCGCCGCGAGGCCGCTCCCGACTTCCGCTGGACCCTGGCCGACCAGCTGCACGTGACGCTGGCGTTCATGGCCTCGGTCGAGGACCACCTCGTCGACGAGTACGTCGACCGCCTCACCGACGGCCTGGCCCGCACCCCGGTCCCGGTGGTCCAGCTCGGCGGCCCGGTCGCGTTCCCCGACGCCCACCGCACCCGGGTCCTCGCCACCGGCGTGCTGCCCGTGTCGGAAGCGGCGGACGTCGTGCTCGAGCGGGTCGTCGGCCGCGCGCGCAACGCCGCCGTCACCGTCGGCACCGAGGTCGACGGCCAGCGCTTCCGGCCGCACCTCACCCTCGCCCGCCTGCGCCAGGCAGCCGACACGACGAGCTGGGTGCGGCTCCTCGAGACCTACGTCGGCCCGGAGTGGCCGGTGGTCGAGGTCGCCGTCATCGCGTCCCACCTCGGCCAGGGGCCGCGCAACCGCCCCCGCTACGAGACCCTCGCCGAGATCCCCCTCGGCATGTAGACGCCGAGGGCGATCCCGGTGGTTCGGTCGATCAGTTGAGCGACTTCAGGATGTCCTCGACGCGCTCCTTGGCGTCGCCGAAGAGCATCCGGGAGTTCTCCCGGAAGAACAGCGGGTTCTGCACGCCGGCGTAGCCGGTGGCCATCGACCGCTTGAAGATGACCACGTTCTTGGCGTTCCAGACCTCGAGGACGGGCATGCCGGCGATCGGGCTGCCGGGGTCCTCGGCAGCGGCCGGGTTGACCGTGTCGTTGGCGCCGATGACGAGGACGACGTCGGTGTCCGGGAAGTCGTCGTTGATCTCGTCCATCTCCAGGACGATGTCGTAGGGGACCTTCGCCTCCGCGAGCAGCACGTTCATGTGGCCGGGCAGGCGGCCGGCGACCGGGTGGATGCCGAAGCGGACCTCCACGCCCTTCTTGCGCAGCTGCGCGGTGAGCTCGGCGACGGGGTACTGCGCCTGGGCGACGGCCATGCCGTAGCCCGGGGTGATGATCACCGAGGACGCGTCGGCGAGCAGCTCGGCCGCCTCGTCGGCCTTGATCTCGCGGTGCTCGCCGTAGTCGGTGTCGTCGCTGGCGGGGGCCTCGATGCCGAACCCGCCGGCGATGACCGAGATGAACGAGCGGTTCATCGCCTTGCACATGATGTAGGACAGGTAGGCACCCGAGGAGCCCACCAGCGCACCGGTGATGATCAGCAGCGGGTTGTCGAGCAGGAAGCCGGACGCGGCGGCGGCCCAGCCGGAGTAGCTGTTGAGCATCGAGACGACGACCGGCATGTCGCCGCCGCCGATCGAGGCGACCAGGTGCCAGCCGAGCAGCAGCGCGATGATCGTGACCGCGACCAGCAGCCACAGCTGCGGATCGACGACGAACCACACGGTCAGGCCGGCGAAGACCACCAGGGCGCCGACGTTGAGGAAGTTCTTGCCCGGCAGCACCATCGGGGCCGAGCTGATCCGCGCCGAGAGCTTGAGGAACGCGACGATCGAGCCGGTGAACGTGACCGCACCGATGAAGACGCCGATGAACACCTCGGCGGAGTGCACGCCGAGGAGGTCCTCGGCCGCCAGCCGGTTGGCCTCGAGGCCGTGCGGCTCGTGCTCGGTGTGCAGGTAGCCGTTCCAGCCGACGAGGACCGCGGCGAGACCGACGAAGCTGTGCAGCAGCGCGATCAGCTCGGGCATGCCGGTCATCTCCACGACCCGGGCGCGCCAGAGGCCGACCGCGGCACCGACGAGGACGGCGCCGATCAGCAGCACGACCGGCAGCGCGTCGAGGCCGTCGTCGACGACCTTGGTCACCGTGGCGATGAGGGCGATGCCCATGCCGAGGATGCCGAAGCTGTTGCCCGCGCGGGCCGTCTCGTGCTTGGACAGCCCGGCGAGGGCGAGGATGAAGAGCAGGGCCGCGACGACGTACGCCGCGTAGGCCGCGGTGGCGATGGACATCAGGATGCGTCAGCTCTCTGTATCAAGGGGGTCAGGACCGGGAGAACATTCCGAGCATGCGACGCGTCACCGCGAAGCCACCGAAGATGTTGATGCTCGCGAGCAGCGTCGCGAACGCGGCCAGGACCGTGACGGCCGTGTTGTCGAAGCCCAGCTGCACCAGCGCGCCGACCACGATGATCCCGGAGATCGCGTTGGTCACCGACATCAGCGGCGTGTGCAGCGCGTGGTGGACGTGGCCGATGACGTAGTAGCCGATCACGATCGCCAGCGCGAACACGGTCAGGTTCAGCTGCAGCGGTGCCGGCGAGATGCCGATCAGCGCGAAGAGCACGGCCGCGACCCCGGCGACGAGCGCGAGCCGACCGCGCTCGGTGAGCCGCGGGGTCTCCTTCTTCTCCTCCGGCGCGGCCTTCGCGGCGGCGGGCTTCGGGGTGGCGGAGACCTGCACGGCCGGCGGCGGCCACATCACCTCGCCCTCGCGGGTCACGGTCATGCCGCGCTGGACGACGTCGTCCATGTCCAGCGCGAGCTCGCCGTCCTTGCCGGGCGTGAGCAGCTTGAACAGGTTGACCACGTTGGTGCCGTAGAGCTGCGAGGTCTGCGCGGCGAGCCGGCCCGCCAGGTCGGTGTAGCCGAGGATGGTCACGCCGTTGTCGGTGACCACGCGCTCGTCGGTCACGGTGCCGGCGACGTTGCCGCCGTTGGCCGCGGCCATGTCCACGATGACCGAGCCGCCGCGCATGCCGGCGACGGTCTCGGGGGTGATCAGCGACGGCGCCGGGCGGCCCGGGATCAGCGCGGTGGTGATGACGATGTCGGCGGCGCGCGCCTCCTCGTCGTACATCGCGGCGGTCGCCTGCTGCTGCTCCTCGGTCATCTCCTTGGCGTAGCCGTCGGAGCTGACCTCGCTCTCGAGCTCGACCTCGACGAACTGCGCGCCCATCGACTCGACCTGCTCGGCGACCTCGGGGCGTACGTCGAACGCGCGGACGATCGCGCCCATCGCCGACGCCGCGCCGATCGCCGCGAGCCCCGCGACACCGGCGCCGACCACGAACACGCGCGCCGGCGGGATCTTGCCCGCGGCGGTGACCTGGCCGGTGAACATGCGCCCGAACTCGTGCGCCGCCTCGACCACGGCGCGGTAGCCCGCCACGTTGGCCATCGACGAGAGCACGTCCATCGACTGCGCCCGCGAGATGCGCGGCACCGCGTCCATCGCCAGGGCCGTGACGCCGGCCGCGGACAGCTGCTCGACGAGCTCCGGGCTGCGCATCGGCGCCATCATCGAGACGATCGTGGCGCCGCGGCGGAGCCGGCCGATCTCCTCCGGCGTGGGGGCGTTGACCTTGACGACGACGTCGGCCGCCCAGACCTCGTCGGCGGAGCCGACCCGGATGCCGGCGTCGGTGAAGGCGCTGTCGGGCTGGTCGGCGTCGTCACCGGCGCCCGACTCGACGACCACGTCGTAGCCCAGCCCGGTGAGCTGGGTCGCCGTCTTCGCGGTCGCCGCGACGAGTGTCTCGCCGGCCTTGGACTCGCGGGGGATGCCGATCAGCACGAAGGAGCCTCCTCGGTCTGGGGGGTCAGCGGAGGTCAACCTACACAGCAGGGACGTTGCCGGACCGTCGCGACGTCTGGTGAGACTGTGAGTCGCAGACAGTATGCGGGCGGCGCGCCGCGGGTATCAGCGAGCCTCAGGCGCCCGCGATGCCGTAGAGCCGGTCACCGGCGTCGCCCAGGCCCGGGACGATGTAGCCCTTGTCGTTGAGCCGCTCGTCCATCGCGGCGGTGACGATCGTCACGGGCACGGCGAGCCCGGCGAGGTCCTGCTCGAGCCGGGCACAGCCCTCGGGCGCGGCGAGCAGGCAGACGGCGGTGATGTGGTCGGCGCCGCGGTCGACCAGGAACCGGATCGCCGCGGCCAGGGTGCCGCCGGTGGCGAGCATCGGGTCGAGCACGTAGCACTGCCGGCCGGACAGGTCCTCGGGCAGGCGCTCGGCGTACGTCGACGCCTCGAGCGTCTCCTCGTTGCGCACCATGCCGAGGAAGCCCACCTCGGCCGTCGGCAGCAGCCGCATCATCCCCTCCAGCATGCCGAGCCCGGCCCGGAGGATCGGTACGACGAGCGGTCGCGGACTGGCCAGCTTGACCCCCGTCGTCGGCGAGACCGGCGTGACGATGTCGCAGTCCTCGACCCGCACGTCGCGGGTGGCCTCGTAGGCCAGCAGGGTGACCAGCTCGGCGGTCAGGTTGCGGAAGGTCGGGGAGTCGGTGTTCTCGTCGCGGAGCACGGTGAGCTTGTGGGCGACGAGGGGGTGGTCGACGACCTGGGTGCGCATGCCACGCACCCTAGTCACCGACGACCCTTCTCAGGCAGTCACGGGGTGGCTCCCCACTCCACCCGGATCTCGTTCTCGGGCGTCGAGGTCACAGCTGCCCGTTCGCTGCCGTCGGGCAGCGCGGTGTAGATGTCCGCGAACGGCCCGCCGGTGGCGTCCGAGTAGGCCAGGCGGGAACCGTCGGGCGACCAGACCGCGCCGAACAGGTAGTGCCCGCTGCGGCTGATCCGGCCGACCTCGTTCCCTGCGCGGTCGAGCACCAGGAGCTCGCCGCCCGCCGAGGTGAGCACGTTGCTCCCGTCGGGCGAGAAGCGACCGGGGTCCTCCACGGACGCGTCGCCGAACGCCTCCTCCTCGCCGGTTCCCGTCGCACGGACGAGCATCTGGGCACCGTCGTCCTCCTCGTGGCGGCGCAGGAAGAGCACGGAACGTCCGTCGGGCGTCCAGTCGCCGGGCAGGTCGTGCTGGCCCGCGGGTGGTGCGGTGAGTCGCCGGACGTCGCGGCCGTCCGACGCACGCACGGTGTAGACGCCGGTGGCGTCGGGTCGGGACTCGTCGAAGCCCTCGCAGGCCAGTCGGCGGTCGTCCGGCGACCAGACCGTGCACACCAGGTTGAGCGAGTCTCCTGGGAGCGTCAGGGTGCGGAGCACCGTGCCGTCGGCGTCGATGACCGCCGTACCGACCCGGCCGTCCGTGGTCAGCGTCATCACCGCGATCTCGTCCCCGGCGTGGGACCACCGGCCGCCGCCCTCGGGGCCGGGCAGCGGGAGCTCGGTCGCCCCGCTCCCGTCCGCTCGCGCGACGTAGGTGGTGAGGAAGGTGTGCGTGGACTCGTCGAAGCTCGAGTAGAGCAGCCGGCCGTCGGAGGCCGCCGACGTCGGCCGGGTGGACGTCGACTGGTGCGGCTCGTCGGCGCCGGACGATCCTGCGCCTCCGCACGCGCCCGCGAGCAGGGTGAGAGCCAAGGTCGCGGGGACGCCGCACCGGCGGGACGGGACACGGAAGAGGGCCATGGGTCCAGCGTCCGGTGTGCGCTCGTCGCCCACCACGGTGCTAGCACCGACCCGTGACCTCGTGCCTGCACTCTGCATTTCCACCGGTGGGCGCAATTCCCCTGGTGGGCCGGGCCGTGCCGTGTCACGCTGGTGGTCGGGGCCGCGGGAGCGGCCCGCCGCTGCGAAGGAGGAACGTCATGACCCTGGTCGATGATGACGTCGACTTCGCCCTGGCCGCCTACCGCGAGCAAGGTGAGTGGCAGGTCGAGGAGCTGACGCACGACCACGTCGGCGCGATCGACGACCTGGTCGCGGCGCTGCGCCGCTTCCCCGCCGACAGCGGCGCCGTCGGCATGGTCGCCGTCGACGAGGACTTCTTCGTGCTGGTGCGGGTCGCCGGTTCCCACGCCCGGGTGCTGCTCTCCGACGTCACCGCCGCGACCGAGTGGGAGCTGGCCGCCTCGGCGGTGGAGTTCCTCGGGCTCCCCGTGCCGGAGGAGGACGAGGACGAGCCCGAGCCCGCCGGCGAGCTCGACCTGCTCAGCGACCTCGGTGTCGACGCGATGGACCTCGCGGTGCTGCTGGAGGACCAGGAGCTCTACCCCGACGAGATGCTCAGCGACGTCGCCCGCCGGCTCGGCTTCGGCCCGCTCTTCGACGACGCCGTCGGCCTGACGTCTGCGTGAGCGCGCGGTGACCGCGCCCGGCCGGTGGCGCGTGCCGATGGAGGCCGCTCTCGCCGAGGCGCGCGCCGCGCTGGCGACGGGCGATGTGCCGATCGGCGCCGTCGTGGTGACCGACGACGGCACCGTCCTCGGCGCGGGTCGCAACGTGCGCGAGGCCGAGGCCGACCCGACCGGGCACGCCGAGGTCGTCGCCCTGCGCGAGGCCGCCAAGGCCCGCGGCGGGTGGCGGCTGGACGGCTGCACCCTGGTGGTGACGCTCGAGCCGTGCACGATGTGCGCCGGCGCCGCGGTGCTCGCCCGCGTCGACCGGGTCGTGCTCGGCGCCTGGGACCCCAAGGCCGGCGCCGTCGGGAGCCTGTGGGACGTCGTACGCGACCGTCGGCTCAACCACCGTCCCGAGGTGGTCGCCGGTGTCCTCGCCGCCGAGTCCACCGCCCTGCTCGAGGAGTTCTTCGCCGGCCAGCGGTAGAGCCGGGGGGCGGGGCCCTCAGCGAAGCGCGGCGGCCTCGGCGGCGAGCTTCGCGACCCGCTCCCAGTCGCCGGCGGCGACGGCGTCGGGCGGCGTGATCCAGGTGCCGCCGACGCAGCCGACGTTGGGGAGGGAGAGGTACGTCGGGGCGGTGGCGGCGGTGATCCCGCCGGTGGGGCAGAACCGCACGTGGGGCAGCGGGCCCGCCACGGCCTTCAGGTACGGCGCCCCGCCGGCCGCCTCGGCCGGGAAGAACTTCATCTCGTGGTGCCCCGCCTCGAGCACCTGCAGCACCTCCGAGACGGTGGAGGTGCCGGGGAGGAACGGCAGCCCGGTGCCCGCCATCGCGAGCAGCAGGTCGGGCGTCGTGCCCGGCGAGACCAGGAACTGCGCCCCCGCCGCGGCCGCCTGCCGGGCCTGGAGCGGTGCGGTGATCGTGCCGGCGCCGACGAGGATCTCGGGCACCTCGTCCGCGATCCGCCGGATCGCCGGGAGGGCGGCGGGCGTGCGGAGCGTGAGCTCGATGATCGGCAGGCCGCCCTGGACCAGCGCCCGGGCGAGCGGCACCGCGCTCGCGGCGTCGTCGACGACGACCACCGGGACGATCGGCGCGACGTCGAGGAGCGAGGCAGGCAGCTCAGGCAACGGGCACCTCCACGTCCTCGTCCGCGGCCGGGACGCCCTCGGGGGCGCCGTGGGGGAAGACCGACGCGCCCGCCTCCGCCGGCCCGACCGCCGCGCGGAACGCGGCGAACAGCTCGCGGCCGGTGCCGGCCCACTCCTCGGCCGACGGCGCGTGCCCGGTGTCCGGCCGGTGCGGCAGCTCGGCCGCCTGGTCGATGGTGAGCACGCCCGCGTCGGCGTCGAGCGTGACGACGTCACCGTCGCGCACGCGGGCGAGCGGCCCGCCGACCGCGGCCTCCGGGGTGACGTGGATGGCGGCCGGCACCTTGCCGGACGCGCCGGACATCCGGCCGTCGGTGACGATCGCGACCCGGTGGCCGCGGTCCTGCAGCACGCCCAGCGCGGGGGTCAGCTTGTGCAGCTCGGGCATCCCGTTGGCGCCCGGTCCCTGGTAGCGGATCACCGCGACCAGGTCGCGCCCGTCGAGGTCGCCGTCCGCGAAGGCGGCCAGGAGGTCGTCCTGGTGGTCGAACACCTGCGCCGGCGCCCGCACCACCCGGTGCCTTGGGTCGACGGCCGAGGTCTTCACGACGCCGGTGCCGAGCGGGCCGTGCACCACCTTGAGCCCGCCGTCGGCGGCGAACGGCTCGGACGCGGGCCGGAGCACGTCGAGGTCGAGGCTGCGCGAGGTCCCCTCGCGCCACCGCACCGTCCCGTAGCCGACGTCGGCGAGCACCGGCTCCTGCGTGTAGCGCCGCAGGCCGCGGCCCGCCACCGTCAGCACGTCCTCGTGCAGCAGCCCGGCGTCGAGGAGCGTCCGCACCAGGAAGCCCACACCGCCCGCGGCGTGGAAGTGGTTCACGTCGGCCGACCCGTTGGGGTAGATCCGCGCCAGCAGCGGCACGACGGCGGACAGGTCCGCGAGGTCGTCCCAGGTGAGCACGATCCCGGCGGCGCGGGCGATCGCGACCAGGTGCAGCGTGTGGTTGGTGGAGCCGCCGCTGGCGAGCAGGGCGACGCAGGCGTTGACGATGGTGCGCTCGTCGACCAGCTCGCCGACGGGCACCGGGTCGCCGTGCTGGTGGGTGATCGCGACCGCTCGCTCCGCCGCGGCGCGGGTGAGCGGCTCGCGCAGCGGGCTGCCGGGGTTGACGAACGACGAGCCCGGCAGGTGCAGCCCCATCACCTCCATCAGCAGCTGGTTGGAGTTGGCGGTGCCGTAGAACGTGCAGGTGCCGCGGGAGTGGTAGGACGCCGCCTCGGCGTCGAGCAGCTCCTCGCGGCCGACCTTGCCCTCGGCGAACAGCTGCCGCACCCGGGCCTTCTCCCCGTTGGGCAGCCCGGACTCCATCGGCCCGGCCGGGACGAACACGGCCGGCAGGTGGCCGAAGGACAGCGCGCCGATCAGCAGGCCGGGCACGATCTTGTCGCACACGCCCAGCAGCAGCGCGCCGTCGAACATGTCGTGCGACAGCGCGATCGCCGTCGCCATCGCGATCACGTCGCGGCTGAACAGCGAGAGCTGCATGCCGTCGCGGCCCTGGGTGATGCCGTCGCACATGGCCGGCACGCCGCCCGCGACCTGCGCGATGCCGCCGGCCCGGATCACCGCGTCCTTGAGCAGCGGCGGGTAGGCGACGTACGGCTGGTGCGCCGACAGCATGTCGTTGTAGCTGGTGACGATCGCCAGGTTGGGCTTGGTTCCCCGCCGCAGCGCGGTGCGAGACCTGTCCTCGGCGGCCGCGATCCCGTGCGCGAGGTTGGCGCACGCAAGGCGACCGCGTGTGGGGCCGCGGTCGGCGGCGGCACGGATCCGGGACAGGTACGACGCGCGGCTGGCTGCGCTCCGCTCGGTGATCCGAGCGGTGACCGCGGCTACGGCGGGGTGCACGGGGGTGGGGGAGGGGGACGAGGTGGTCATCGGTCGAGCTCCTGCCAGGTGCGGCCGTCGCGCTCGAGCAGCGCGTCGGCGGCGTCGGGGCCGGTGCTGCCGGCCGGGTAGGGGTGCGGACGGTCGGCGGCGACGGCCCAGTGGTCGAGGACGGGGGCGATCCAGCGCCACGCAGCCTCGAGCTCGTCGCGCCGCAGGAAGAAGGTCGGGTTGCCGCGGATCACGTCCATGAGCAGCCGCTCGTAGGGACCCGGGCAGCGCTCGGCCAGGGACTGGTAGCTCAGGTCGAGCGACGCCGGCCGCAGCCGGATGCCGCCGGGTCCGGGCTGCTTGGCCGTGAGGTGGAGCTGCATCCCCTCGTCGGGCTGCACCCGGATCGTCAGCCGGTTGGGCTGCGCTGTCCCCGTCGCGTTGGGGAACATCGCGTGCGGCACGGCCTTGAACACCACGTCGATCCGCGACTCCCGGCGCGGCATCCGCTTGCCGGTGCGCAGGTAGAAGGGCACGCCCGCCCACCGCCAGTTGCGCACCTCGGCGCGCAGCGCGACGAACGTCTCGGTCGTCCCGCCCGGGTTGCCGGCGTCGTCGTCGTACGACGCCACCGGGGCATCCGTCGTCCCACCGGCGGCGTAGCGCCCGCGGACCACGTCGCGGTCCACGTCCGCGCCGGTCAGCGGCCGGAGGGCCTGCAGCACCTTGAGCCGCTCGTCGCGCACGCTCTCCGGCGCGACCTGGGTGGGCGGCTCCATCGCGACCAGGCAGAGCAGCTGGAGCAGGTGGTCCTGCACGAGGTCGCGGAGCGCGCCGACCTCGTCGTAGTAGCCGCTGCGGTCCCCGACGCCCTCCTCCTCGGCGACGGTGATCTGCACGTGGTCGACCCACTGCGAGTTCCACAGGGGCTCGAGGAAGGTGTTGGCGAACCGCGTGACGAGGAGGTTCTGCACGCTCTCCTTGCCCAGGTGGTGGTCCATCCGGAAGACCTGGTGCTCGGCGAAGACCCGGCCGGCGGCGTCGTTGACCGCGGTCGCCGTCGCGAGGTCGGTGCCGATCGGCTTCTCGAGGACCAGCCGCGAGGTGGGCGTCACCAGGCCGGTCCGCTCGAGCCAGTCGCAGACGTCGGGCACCAGGCCCGCCTCGAGGGCGAGGTAGAAGACGCGCAACGGGTCGGGATCGCCCGCGCGGTCCTTGAGCAGGCCGTACAGCAGGTGCCAGTCCTCGGCGTTGCCGACGTCGAGGGGCAGGTGGTGAAGCCGCCCGAGCAGCCGGTTCAGGGGCCCGACCTCGAGGTCGTCGTCGGGGACGACGTCGAACAGCGCGCGGCTCACCAGCTCGCGGTACTCCTCGTCGTCGACCGCCGCCCGGGAGACTCCGATGATCCGGGTGTCGGCGGCCAGCTGCCGCTCGCGCTCGCGGTGGTAGAGCGCCGGGACCAGCGTGTGCAGGGTGAGGTCGCCGGTGTCGCCGAAGACCACGAGGTCGCACGACGGAAGGGAGAGCTCGGGCTGCTCGGATGCAGGCACCCGACCACGTTAGGGCCGAAGATTGACCGCATGCAAGCACTCTTAGGTACTTCTAAGACAAAAGTCGCCGGAGGGCCGCGCCGCGGGAGTCGGCCCCTAGGGTTCGGGACATGGACGTGAGCCCGGTGGTCCTCGGCGCCGCGCCGGGCCCCGAGCTGCACCTGCTCGCCTTCGGCGCGACGGTGCACCGCCTGCTGGTCACCGGTGGCGACGGCGTACGGCGTGACGTCGCGCTGGGCCTGCCCGGCCCGGCGGAGCTGGAGGCCTCCACCCACTACCTCGGCGGCACGGTGGGCCGTTACGCCAACCGGATCGCCGCCGGCCGCTTCGACCTCGACGGCGAGCGGATCGAGGTCGGTCGCAACGACCGCGGCAACCACCTGCACGGTGGGCCCGACGGCTTCGACCGCCGGACGTGGGACGTGGTCGAGCGCGGGTCCCACCGGGCGCGGCTGCGACTGGTCAGCCCGGACGGCGACCAGGGGTTCCCCGGCGAGCTCACCGTCGACGCGGTCTTCGAGGTGACCGCGGACGCCGTCGAGCTCACGCTCTCGGCGACCACCACGCGCCCCACGGTGGTCAACCTGACCAGCCACGCCTACCTCAACCTGGACGGGGGCGGGTCGGTCGACGACCACCTGCTCCAGGTGCCGGCAGCGGCGTACACGCCCGTCGACCCGACCGGCATCCCGCTGGGTGACCACGCACCCGTCGACGGGACGCCGTTCGACCTGCGCCGGCCCACCCGGATCGGCGACGCCGTGCGGTCCGGTCACGACCAGGTCGTGACGGCGCGCGGGATCGACCACAACCTGGTCGTGGACGGTGGCGGCTGGCGCCCGGTGGCCCGGCTGGACTCGCCCCGGACGCGCACCCGGGTGGAGCTGTGGTCGGACCGGCCCTGCCTGCAGGTCTACACCGGCAACTTCCTCGACGGGGGCGTCCGCGCGCGCGACGGCAGGCTGCTGCGCCAGGGCGACGGGATCGCGCTCGAGCCGCAGCTCGCGCCGGACTCCCCGAACCACCCCGAGTGGCCCTCGCCCGTGCTCCGGCCGGGGGACCGCTACCGCGCCCGGACGGCCTGGCGGTTCAGCCACCTCGGCTGACCGGCCCGGTGGCGGAGGCCGGACGAGCCACCTTTGGTCCGCCGCCGACGTAAGTGGCATAGGTTGACCGCATGGCGGCGTTGCTACCCGGGGGACCCGGCTCCGCGGGCGAGATGCTCGAGCTGCTGCGCTCGGGGCGTGCGGCGACCCGCTCCGACCTCCGCCGGATCACCGGGCTGTCCCGCTCCGCCGTCGTCAGCCGGGTCACCGCGCTGGCCGACGCGGGGCTGGTCCTGCTCGGGCCCGAGCTGGCCTCCACGGGCGGTCGCCCGCCCGGCGGACTGGTCTTCAACGCCGGGGCCGGGGTCGTCGCTGCCGTCGCGATCGGGCGCTCGCGGGCGCAGATCGCGGTCTTCGACCTGGCCGGCCACGAGCTCGCCGTCGCCTCGGTCGAGCACCGGATCGGTGCCGGCCCCGACGACGTGATGCCGCAGGTCGCCGCAGCCCTCCGGGAGGAGCTCGCCGGGCTGCCGGACGCCGGGCCGGTCTTCGGCGTCGGCCTCGGGCTGCCGGGCACCGTCGACCCGGCTCGCGGCGTCAGCGTCGACTCCAAGGTGATGGTCGGCTGGGACGGTGTCGCGCTCGGCCCCTACCTCGCCGGCGTCACCGATGCCCCGCTGTTCGTGGGCAACGACGCCGACGTGCTGGCGCGCTCCGAGCGGCTCGGCCGCGCGGCGTCCTTCGACGACCTGATCGTGGTCAAGGCGTCGACCGGGCTCGGCCTCGGCATCCTCGCCGGGGGGCGGATCGTGTCCGGCCACCTCGGGGCGGCCGGCGAGATCGGCCACACCAAGGTCGACGCGGCCGACGGCCGGGCGTGCCGCTGCGGCGACGTCGGCTGCCTCGAGACCCTCGCCGCCGGCTGGGCGCTCGTCGCGCGGCTGCAGGAGGAGGGGCGGCCGGTCGAGCACGTCCGCGACCTCGTCTCCCTCGCGCTCGGCGGCGACCCCGAGGCCAAGCAGCTGCTCCGCGAGAGCGGCCGCCGCCTGGGCGAGGTCCTCGCCGTCGCGATCAACCTGCTCAACCCGCAGGCCGTGGTCGTCGGCGGCGACATGGCCGCCGCGTTCGACGTCTATGCCGCTGGCGTCCGCGAGTCGGTCTACGCCCGTGCGTCCGCGCTGGCGACCCGTGAGCTGCAGGTCCTGCCCTCGACGTACGGCGACCGCGCGGGACTGGTCGGGTGCGCCGCGATGGCGCTCGACGCGGTGCTCAGCCCGGCCGCGGTGGACGCCCGGCTGGAGCGGCGGTCGGTCGCGGGCTGAGCCGGCTCGCCGACCAGTCGTCGGAGGTAGGCGGTCGCGGGACCGAGGTCCGCGCACCGGCCGCGGGCGGCGAGCACCCCGTCGGGACGCACCAGCGCGAACCGGCCGCGCCGCGGCCACGGCTGGTCCTCGCCCGCGACCACGACGTCGACCAGGGACCGGTCGATCCCGGCAGCGGCGACGGCCGCGGCGAGCTCGGTGACGGCGAGATCGGTCGCGGCCAGCAGCAGGTGCCGGCCCGCCCCCAGCCGCGACCACAGCCGGTCGGGGTCCTCGGCCGGAGCGAGCGCCACGTCGGGCGCCCGCTCGCCGGGGGCCGGCCCGGCACCGCGGACGCCGCGGGCACCGCGGGCGACGAGCGGGCCGTCGGGGTAGGAGATCGCGACCTGTGAGAGCCTGCGTGCCGCCCGCGCCTGCACCGGGGGCAGGCCGGTCAGCACGGGCAGCGCCACGTCGCGCACGGCGCGGGCGGCCGGCCGGCGCAGCATCGACACCCGCACGATCCGGTCGCTGAGCCCCACGACCTGTGCGGCGACCGGTCGCCGCTCGTGACCGTAGGAGTCGAGCAGGCCTTCCCCGGCCCGGCCCTCGAGGACCAGCGCGAGCTTCCAGGCCAGGTTGTGCGCGTCGAGGAGGCCGGTGTTCATCCCCTGCGCTCCGGCCGGGGAGTGGATGTGTGCGGCGTCGCCGGCGAGCAGCAGCCGCCCCGAGCGGTAGGCGCCCGCCCGGCGCAGCTGGGCGCGGAACCTCGTGATCCAGACCGGGTCGCTCATCCGCACCGGGCGTGGCGAGCGCTGGTCGACGTACTCCTGGACGAGGTCCAGCGTCGGCGGCTCGGCGCCCTGGCCCGGGGGTTCCGGGAGGGTGAGCCGCCAACGGCCGCCACCCATCGGGAGGCACACCAGCGGCAGCCCGTCGGACCGGAAGAAGCCGTGGATCGAGTCGTCGGCGCCGACGCCGTCGACCGTCACGTCGGCGAGGACCCAGGCGTCCTCGTACGCCTCGCCGTCGAAGGAGATCCCGGCGTCCTTGCGCACCCGGCTGTGCGCGCCGTCGCAGCCGACGACGAACTGCGCGGTGGTGCTGGTGCGGCGGCCGGTGGCGTCGGCGAGGACCGCGTGCGCGGCCTCGCCGTCCTGGCCGACCGAGACCAGCTCGAGGCCGCGCTCGATCGTGCCGCCGAGCTCGGCGACCCGCTCGCGCAGGAGGGCCTCGGTGTCGGCCTGCGGCAGGTGCAGCGCGAAGCCGTACGGCGAGCCGTTCCGCGTGTAGCGCAGGTCGAGCAGCGGCCGGTCCACGGCGTACATCCGGAAGTGGCGCACGCGGTGGCCCACGTCGAGGAACCGGTCGGTGATGCCCATCGTGTCGAACATCTCGAGCGTCCGGGCGTGGATGCCGAGCGCCTTGCTCCACGGCGCGGGCTCGGGTGCCTTGTCGACGATCCGGGTCGGGACGCCACGGGCGAGCAGCTGGGCGGCGAGCACCAGGCCGGTCGGCCCGGCGCCCACGACGAGGACCTCGTGGTCGGTGGTGGTGGTCATGCCGCCACGCTCTCGCCGGCGGCGGTCCGGGCACATCGGAAGAACTACGGAGCCGCTACCGATCCGTGCCCGCGAGCACCCACGCCGCCAGCTGGGTGCGGCTGTTGAGCCCGAGCTTGGTCAGCGCGTGGTCGACGTGCGACTCGACGGTGCGGACCGAGAGCACCAGGTCGCGGGCGATGTCCCGGTTGCTCAGGCCGCGGGCGACGAGGGCCGCGACCTCGGCCTCCCGCCGGGTGAGCGGCCCGTCGTCCGGTCGCTCGGTGACGTCCGGTCCCTCGGCCAGGCCGATCGCGACCGCCTCCTCGAGGGCGAGGTGACGTCCCTGCTCCAGCAGGGCGTCGGCCCGGGCGCCCACGGCCTCCCTGGCCGAGGCGGTCCACTCGTCGACGTACTGGCGCATCCGGGTGGGACGGTGGGTCTGGTTGACCTCCTCGAAGGCCTCCGCGGTGCCGGCGACGAGCAGCGCGGCCCGCGGCCGCCCGCTGAGGGCCGCCACCCCGGTGACCGCGCCGAGCCCGATCGGGATGCCGAACCGGTCGCCGGTGGCGACGACGGCCGGTACGGCGCGCGCGAGCACCGCCCGGGCGCCGGCCACGTCGCCTCCGTCCAGGAGGGCCGTGCCGAGGAGCTGCTCGGTGCGGGAGACGACGGCGTCCGCGCCGGCCGCCGTGGCGATCGCGACGGCGCGCTCGAACCGGGCCTTCGCCCCGTCGAGGTCCTCGGCGAAGAGCGGCAGCAGGCCGCGGATCATCAGGGTCGCGGCGTAGCCGGCGTCCTCGCCCGCCTCCTCGAGGAGCGCCAGTGCGCGGTCGAGGTCGTCGACGCTGTCCGGGTCGACGCCGACGACGTTCCGGGCCCGCCCGCGGTAGAACCGCGCCCACCCCTCGGCCAGCGGGTCACCGCGCTCCTCGGCCAGCGCGATGCTGCGCCCCAGGAGGTCCGCCGCCTCCGCGCGGTCGCCCTGGTCGGTCGCGAGCCAGGCGGCCGCACTCATCGCGTGGAGCGCCGCGGGGTCGGCGGGCGCCTGCCGCAGCAGGTCGTGGAGCCGGCGCCGCCCCTCGCTGAAGTGGCCGCGCGCGGACCAGAACGTCGTCAGCCGGGCGGCCATCCGCAGCGCGGTGCCGGGGTCGCGGGCCTGCAACCGGTCGAGGGCCGCCCGCAGGTTGTCGTGCTCCTGCTCGAGCAGGTCGAGCACGTCGGGGGACGGCCAGCACGGCGCCGGGTGCAGCGTCGCGGTCAGGTCGGCGAACGCGGCCGCGTGGCGGTCGCGCACGGCGTCCGCCGCCGGGCTCCCGTCGAGCCGCTCGGTGGCGTGCTCGCGCACGGTCTCGAGCATCATGAACCGCGCGGCGCCCGCCCGGTCCCGCTGGCGGAGCAGGCTGTGGTCGACCAGCTCCTGCAGGTCCGGCAGCAGGATAGCGAGGTCACGGTCGGCGACCGCCGCGAGCCGGTCCAGGTCGATGCCGCCGCGGAAGACCGAGCAGGCGGCGAACAGCTCCCGGGCGCCGTCGGTGAGCAGGTCGTGGCTCCACGCGACCGTGGCGCGGAGGGTGCGCTGCCGGTCCGGCACGTCGCGCCGGTCGCTGACGAGCAGCCCGGGGGTGTCCTCGAGCCGGGTCAGCAGTGCGCGGGGCGGCAGCACCTTGACCCGCGCCGCGGCCAGCTCCACCGCGAGCGGGAGCCCGTCGAGGCGCCGCACGATCTCGGTCACCGCTGCCGCGTCCTCCGGGGACGCGGTGAACCCCGCGACCGCGGCCGCCGCGCGCTCGGTGAACAGCGCGCTCGCGGCCGACCCGTCGAGCGGCGGCACGGCGTACTCCTGCTCGCCGGTCAGGTGCAGCGGTGCCCGGCTCGTGACCAGGACCCGCAGCGTCGGCCCGGCGTCCAGCAGCGCGCCGACGAAGTCGGCCGCGGGCAGCAGGTGCTCGAAGTTGTCCAGCACGAGGAGCCGGTCACCGTCGGCGAGGTGGCGCGCGAGGTGCTCGAGGATCGGCAGGCCGCGGGTGTCCTGCAGGCCCACGCCGTGCGCGATCGTGACCGGCACCAGCGCGGGATCGGCGACCGGGGCGAGCGGGACGACGTGCACCCCGCCGGGGTGGTCCGCGGCGAGATCCTCGGCCACCGCGAGGGCCAGCCGGGTCTTGCCGGTGCCGCCGGGACCGGTGAGGGTGAGCAGCCGCGCGCTGCCGAGCAGGCGCCGCACCGCGGCCAGGTCGGCGTCGCGACCGACCAGGCTGGTCCGCGGCGTCGGGACGTCGGCCGTCCCCGGGAGCGCACCGGCACGCACGCTTGATGATGGCACCGATCCCGCGCCGGTGGCGCGATCGCCGGCTCAGGCGTCGAGCAGCGCAGCCTCGTCGTCGCTGAGGAGACGCGACCGGATCAGGAAGCGCACGCCGTACGGCGCCTCCAGGGAGAAGCCCGCCCCGCGGCCGGGGACGACGTCGATGGTGAGGTGCGTGTGCGACCAGTACTCGAACTGCGCCTTCGACATCCACACCGGCACCGCGCGGTCGAGCCCGACGTCGAGGTCGCCCAGGTGCACGTCGGAGTCGCCGACCAGGAAGTCGCCGTCGGGGTAGCACATCGGGGCCGACCCGTCGCAGCAGCCGCCGGACTGGTGGAACATGACCGGGCCGTTGGTGCCGACGAGGCGGCGGAGCAGGTCCGCCGCCTCGTCGGTGACCGCGACCCTCGAGGGGGTGTCGGTCATCGGCTCAGAAGAACCCGAGCGCGTTGTCGTCGTAGGACACCAGCAGGTTCTTGGTCTGCTGGTAGTGCTCGAGCATCATCTTGTGCGTCTCGCGGCCGATGCCGGACTGCTTGTAGCCGCCGAACGCCGCGTGTGCCGGGTAGGCGTGGTAGTTGTTCGTCCAGACCCGGCCGGCCTTGATCTCCTTGCCGGCGCGGAACGCCTGCGAGCCGTCGCGCGACCACACGCCGGCGCCCAGGCCGTAGAGCGTGTCGTTGGCGATCTTGAGCGCGTCGGCCTCGTCGTCGAACCCGGTCAGCGAGACGACAGGACCGAAGATCTCCTCCTGGAAGATCCGCATCGAGTTGTCGCCCTCGAAGACGGTCGGCGTGACGTAGTAGCCCTCGGCGAGGTCGCCCTCGAGGATGTTGCGCTCCCCGCCGGTGAGGACCTTGGCGCCCTCGTCCTTGCCGATCTCGATGTAGGAAAGGATCTTCTCGAGCTGGTCGTTGGAGGCCTGCGCGCCGATCATCGTGGTGTCGTCGAGCGGGTTGCCCTGCTTGACGAGCTCGACCCGGTTGACCGCGTCGTGCACGAAGTCGGAGTAGATGCTGCGCTGCACGAGCGCGCGGCTCGGGCAGGTGCAGACCTCGCCCTGGTTGAGGGCGAACATCGTGAAGCCCTCGAGTGCCTTGTCGTAGAAGCGGTCGCGGTGCTGCGCGACCGACTCGAAGAAGATGTTCGGGCTCTTGCCGCCGAGCTCGAGGGTCACCGGGATGATGTTCTGGCTGGCGTACTGCATGATCAGCCGGCCGGTCGTGGTCTCGCCGGTGAAGGCGACCTTGGCCACGCGCGGGCTCGACGCCAGCGGCTTGCCGGCCTCGACGCCGAACCCGTTGACGACGTTGAGGACGCCCGCGGGCAGCAGGTCCCCGACGAGCTCCATCAGCTTGAGGATCGACCACGGCGTCTGCTCCGCGGGCTTGAGGACGACCGCGTTGCCTCCGGCCAGGGCGGGCGCGAGCTTCCAGACCGCCATCAGGATCGGGAAGTTCCACGGGATGATCTGCGCGACGACGCCGAGCGGCTCGTGGAAGTGGTAGGCGACGGTGTTCTCGTCGATCTCGCCGATCGTGCCCTCCTGGGCGCGCAGGGCGCCGGCGAAGTAGCGGAAGTGGTCGACCGCGAGCGGCAGGTCGGCGGCGAGCGTCTCGCGGACCGGCTTGCCGTTCTCCCAGGTCTCCGCGACGGCGAGCGCGGTGAGGTTCTCCTCCATCCGGTCGGCGATCTTGTTGAGGATGTTGGCCCGCTCGGTGGTCGAGGTGCGGCCCCACGCGGGTGCCGCGGCGTGCGCCGCGTCGAGCGCCGCCTCGATGTCCTCCGCGGTGCCCCGCGCGATCTCGGTGAACGGCTTGCCGTTGACCGGGGAGATGTTCTCGAAGTAGTCGCCCTTGACCGGGTCCACCCACTGGCCACCGATGAAGTGCCCGTAGCGGGCCTCGACGGAGACGAGCGAGTCCGGCTGGCCGGGTGCTGCGTAGACGGTCATCTGATGCTCCAGGTGTCGATCGGACCGCCACCTCGCGTGACGGTGGTCACACGCTAGGAAGCGCCACGTTGCGGCGCCGTTGCACCGCTCGCCCGCTGCCGTATGGCGCGCGCAGGCGCCGGGTATCGACGTCCTGATGAGGGCGCTGACGACCAGGCCAGGACAACCGGGCTCGACCAAGGTCGAGACCGTCGACGACCCCGTCGCCGGCGCCGGTGAGCTGCTCGTCGAGGGCCTCGCCGTCGGCATCTGCGGCACCGACCGCGAGATCGTCGGGGGCGAGTACGGCGACCCGCCGCCCGGTCAGGAGCGGCTGGTCCTCGGGCACGAGTCCCTCGGCCGGGTCCTCGAGGCCCCGGACGGCAGCGGGTTCGCGCCCGGCGACCACGTCGTCGGCATCGTGCGCCGCCCGGACCCCGAGCCGTGCGGGGCCTGCGCCCGCGACGAGTGGGACATGTGCCGCAACGGCCGCTACACCGAGCGCGGGATCAAGGAGATCGACGGCTACGCGAGCGAGCGCTGGGTGGTGCCGACCGACTTCGCCGTGCCGGTCGACGCGACGCTCGGGCTGTGCGGCGTCCTGCTCGAGCCGACCAGCGTGGTCGCGAAGGCGTGGGAGCAGGTCGAGCGGATCGGCGCGCGGTCGTGGTTCGAGCCGGAGCGGGTGCTCGTGACCGGCGCCGGTCCGATCGGGCTGCTCGCCGCGATGATCGGCCTCCAGCGGGGGCTCGACGTGCACGTGCTGGACCTCGCGGCCGACGGCCCCAAGCCCGAGCTGGTGCGCGAGCTCGGGGCGACGTACCACCACGACGGCCTGGACGCGGCGACCAGGGCGGGAGAGCCGGACGTCGTGATCGAGGCGACCGGTGCGGGACGGCTGGTCTTCGACGCCACCGCCACCACGAGCTCCTACGGCCTGGTCTGCCTGACCGGGGTCTCCTCGGGCGGGCACACCATCCCGGTCGACGCCGGTGCGCTCAACCGCGAGCTGGTGCTGGAGAACGACGTCGTCGTCGGGTCGGTCAACGCCAACCGCCGGCACTACGCCGCCGCCGCGGACGCGCTCGCCGCTGCGGACCGCGACTGGCTCCGGCGCCTGATCACCCGCGTCGAGCCGCTCGACAACCACGCCGAGGCCCTCGACCGCAGGGACGGTGACATCAAGGTCGTGCTCGGTCTCGCGGCCGAGGTCGACGGGTGGTGAGCGGCCGCCCGACCTCCCGCCCGATCGAGGACTACGCCCTGATCGGCGACCTGCACACCGCGGCGCTCGTGTCCCGCGCCGGCTCCGTCGACTGGCTCTGCCTGCCCCGCTTCGACTCGCCGGCCTGCTTCGCGGCGCTCCTCGACGACGAGCGGGCCGGCCGGTGGCTGCTCGCCCCGGCGTCCGGCGGCGAGGTCGCGAACCGCTCCTACGTCGAGGAGAGCCTGGTGCTGCGGAGCAGCTGGGAGACCGACGACGGAGCGGTGGACGTGCTCGACCTCATGCCGCCGCGGGGCGAGGCCGCGGACGTCGTCCGCATCGTGCAGGGCAGGCGCGGCCGGGTCGCGATGCGCTCGGAGCTGCGGCTGCGGTTCGACTACGGCCACGTCGACCCGTGGATCACAAACAAGGACGGCGACACCACCGCGATCGCGGGCGCTGACGCCGTGTGGCTGCACACGGACGCGCCGGTCGAGGTCGACGACGGCACGATCGTCTCGGAGTTCAGCGTCGGCGAGGGCGAGCGGGTGGCCTTCGTGGCGACGTACCACCCCTCCCACCTGGGCCGGCCGCGGACGGCCGAGCCGGGCCAGGCGCTCGACGACACGCTGCGGTTCTGGGCCGACTGGGTCGGTCGCTGCACCTACGACGGCCGCTGGGCCGACGAGGTACGTCGCTCGCTGGTCACCCTCAAGGCGCTGACGTATGCGCCCACCGGCGGCATCGTCGCGGCCGCGACCACGTCCCTGCCCGAGGACCTCGGCGGCGTGCGCAACTGGGACTACCGCTACTGCTGGCTGCGGGACGCCGCTTTCACGCTCCAGGCGCTGCTCGGCGCCGGCTACGTCCAGGAGGCGAAGGCCTGGCGCGAGTGGCTGCTGCGAGCGGTGGCCGGCGACCCGTCCCAGCTGCAGATCATGTACGCCGTCGACGGCGGCCGCCGCCTGCCCGAGCTGGAGCTGGACTGGCTCGGCGGCTACGCCGGCTCCCGACCGGTGCGGCAGGGCAACGCCGCCGTACGCCAGCTCCAGCTCGACGTGTGGGGCGAGGTGCTCGACGGCCTGCACCTGGCGCGGGAGGCGGGCCTGACCGTCGAGGAGGACGCCTGGGAGCTCCAGCTCGCGCTGCTCGACTGGCTCGAGGGCCACTGGGACGAGCCGGACAGCTCGCTGTGGGAGGTCCGCGGCGACGAGCAGCACTTCGTGCACTCCAAGGTGCTCGCCTGGGCCGGCATCGACCGCGCGGTGCACACCGTCGAGGAGCACGGCCTGCCCGGGCCCGTCGACCGCTGGCGGGCGCTGCGGGAGCAGATCCACCGCCAGGTCTGCGAGCGCGGCTTCGACTCGGGCCGCGGCACGTTCACGCAGTACTACGGCTCCCGCGGGCTCGACGCCGCGCTCCTGCTGATCCCGCGGGTCGGCTTCCTCCCGCCGGACGACCCCCGCGTCGTCGGCACGGTGGAGGCGGTCCAGCGCGAGCTCTGCCGCGACGGCCTGCTGCTGCGCTACGACCCCGAGGCCGACGGCGGCACCGACGGCCTTCCCGGCCACGAGGGCGTGTTCCTCGGGTGCAGCTTCTGGCTCGCCGACGCCCTGCACGGCATCGGCCGCCGGCACGAGGCGGAGCAGCTGTTCGAGCGGCTGCTCTCGCTGCGCAACGACGTCGGCCTGCTCAGCGAGGAGTGGGACCCCGCCGCCGGCCGCCAGCTCGGCAACACCCCGCAGTCGTTCAGCATGGTCGGGCTCGTCAACACCGCCCGCCAGCTCAGCGGTTCGCCCACGCGGACCTCGGCGGGGCGGGGGCGTCGGGGGCCGGAGCAGGGTGCGAATCGCCGGTCGACCGGTGAATCACACGCTTGACGGGCGTCGTTTTGGCCGCCCAGCGTCAGATTCACCGGTCAACCGGCGAATCATGCAGCGTCACGGCCCGCCAGATCAGCCGAGCTCGCGGTCCAGGCGCGCGATCTGCCCCTCGACCAGGGCCCGCATCGGCGACGACGCGGGTACGGCGGCCCGCTGGGCCAGCCACATCTCGTAGTCGTCGCGACCCCAGCCCGACCGGGTCCAGGCGGACATCAGGTCGGCGGCACCCGACCGCAGCAGGGCGTGCCGCAGCGACGCCTCGAGCTCGTCCCGGATGCTCGTGACACCGGGCGCCACCGAACGCGGGAGCACCGGGCCGCCGTACGACCGCATCGCCCCGCGGAGGTCGCCGGACGCCAGCTGCGCGCTGACGGCGAGCCAGTCGCCGGTCACCTGGGTGGTCAGCCGGTAGGGCCGCGACGCGAGCAGCTCCTCGCCGAGCAGCCCGCGCAGCCGGTTGAGCTCGGCGCGGAGCGTGGAGGACCCGCCGTCGTCCTCGTAGAGCAGCGCCGCGAGCTCGTCGCCGCTGAGGCCCTGGGGTGAGGCGGCCAGGAGGGCGACGATCTCGCTGTGCCGGCGCGAGAGGCGGAACCGGTTCACCCGGTCGCGTCCGTCGGCGAGGCTGACCAGCGCCTCGCTGCGGCCGAGCAGCTCGAGCACGAGGTGGCGTCCCGGGGTCACCGGCGCGGCGGGCGGGCGCGGCGCGAGCCGCCCGAGCTCCGCCTCGGCGAGCCGGGCCGCGGCACGCACCATCGCCATGGTCTGGGGTACGACGACCTCGTCGCCACCGGTGACGTCGAGGACGCCGAGCAGCTGCGAGGTGCCCGGGTCGTGGATCGGCGTGGCGGCGCAGCTCCAGGGGCGCACGCTCGACCGGAAGTGCTCGTGGCGGGTGATCATCGCCTCGCGACCGGTGGCCAGCGCCAGGCCGGGCGCGTTGGTGCCGGCGACGCGCTCGTCCCAGTTGCTGCCCTCGACGAACCCGATCCGCTCGGCCTGGCGCAGGGTCTCCGGCGTCCCGCACACCCACAGCAGGTGGCCCTCGGCGTCGGCGAGCGCCATCAGCGCGCCGCACGCCCGCACCTCCTGGCCCAGGACGTCGTCGAGCAGCGGGAAGATCCGTGCGAGCGGGTGCGCCTCCCGCCGCCCGCGCAGGTCCGACGTGTCGAGGGTGACCGGAGCCTCCGGCTGCCCGACGTCGACCCCGGCGGCGGCGGAACGCTCCCAGGACGCTGCAACGTCGGCCCGCATCCGGGCGACGTCGGGGTCCTCGGTCATGAGTCCAGTAGACATCGTCGTCCCCACCACCTGCACGTGAATCGTGTGACGACGGTCTCGTGGGCAAGGTTGCAACAAGGTTGCGTCACGGCGTCCGACCAGCCTCGGCCTCGATTTCGAGCGGCCGAGACCGCTCCGGTAAGGTCTGCGCCGGTGGCGTGTCCGAGCGGCCGAAGGTGCATCACTCGAAATGATGTGTGGGGTCAAACCCACCGTGGGTTCAAATCCCACCGCCACCGCCATGTGATCTCTCAGCGGATCCCGACATCCCGGACCCCCAGGGTCCGGGATGTCCTGCTTTTCGCCCGCCCTTGCGGAACGCACCCGCCGGGCTGGACGATGCACGGCCAGGGGAGGGCCTGTTCCCGGTGCTCGACGAGCACCTCGCCGACATCGAGGAGCGCACGGAGATGACCACGGCCGTGGTGGTCGGCAGCGGGCCGAACGGGCTGGCCGCCGCCGTCCGGCTGGCCCAGGCCGGCCTCGAGGTCACCGTCGTGGAGGCCCACGAGCGGCCCGGGGGCGGCACCCGCACCAGCGAGCGCACCGTCACGGGCGTGCTCCACGACGACTGCGCCGCGTTCCACCCGACCGGCGTCGCGTCGCCCTACCTCGCCTCACTCGGGCTCGAGCGGCACGGCCTGCGCTGGCTGTGGCCGGAGATCGACCTGGCCCACCCGCTCGACGACGGGCGCGCCGGCGTCGCCGCCCGCGACCGGCGCCTGACCCGGGAGTCGCTCGGCGTCGACGCCGACCGGTGGGACCGTCTGTTCGCCAGTGCCACGCGCAACTTCGAGGCGCTGATCGGCGAGGTCTTCCAGCCCGTCGTGCACGCGCCCCGGCACCCGCTCGTCCTGGGCCGGTTCGGCGTGCACGCCGTACAACCGGCGACCTGGACCGCGCGCCGGTTCGAGGACGAGCCGGCCCGCGCGCTCTTCACGGGCGTCGCCGCGCACGCCTTCAGCCGGCTCGACACCCCGCTGAGCGGCTCGGTCGGCGTGATGCTGGCCGCGGCCGCCCACGCCGTCGGCTGGCCGGTCGTCGAGGGCGGCACCGAGGCCCTCACCCGTGCCTTGCTGGCCGTGCTCGCCGAGCACGGCGGCGAGGTCGTCACCGGCGTCCACGTCGGGTCGGTGGAGCAGCTCCGCGACCTCACCGGGCAGCAGCCGGACGTGGTCGTGCTCGACACGGCGCCGGCCGGCGTGCTGCGGATCCTGGGAGACCTCCTGCCCGGCCGCGTACGTCGTGCGCTCCGCCGCTACCGCTACGGACCGGCGGCGTTCAAGGTCGACCTCGCGATCGAGGGCGACGTCCCGTGGCGCAACCCCGCGTGCCGGCGCGCCGGCACCCTGCACCTGGGCGGCAGCGCGGCCGAGATCGCCGCCACGGAGAAGGCGACGGCGCGCGGCACCATGGCCGACCGTCCGTTCGTCCTCCTCGGCCAGCAGTACCTCGCCGACCCGTCCCGGTCCGCCGGGTCGGTCAACCCCGTCTACGCCTACGCCCACGTCCCGCACGGCTACGACGGCGACGCGACGGAGGCGGTCATCGACCAGGTCGAGCGGTTCGCGCCCGGCTTCCGCGACCGGATCGTCGCGGTGGCCACGCGCACCCCCGCGGAGCTCGAGGTCTACAACGCCAACTGGGTCGGCGGTGACATCAGCGCCGGAGCGAACACGGCCCGGCAGATCGCGCTCCGACCCCGGCCCGCGACGAACCCCTACTCGCTGGGCGTCCCGGGGTTCTACCTGTGCTCGTCCGCCACACCGCCGGGCGCCGGCGTCCACGGCATGGGTGGCTTCCACGCCGCCGAGGCGGCGCTGAGCCGCCTGCGCTGAACCGGCGACGGGGAAGTCCAGCCCGATCCGTGGCGCGGAGTAGGCAACGGACCCCCGACCCGCGACGATGGGGCCGTGCCGCTCGGGAACAGGAACCTCGCCCTCGCGGCCGTCGTCCTCGCGGTCCTGCTGGCCGCCTCCCTCCAGCCGGTCAACCACCACGTGTCGGCGCCGCGCACCACGGCGCACGCGGCGCTGCCGGCGGCGGCGCCGCTCGCGGTCGCCCTGGCGCACCGCGACCGGTTCTACCCGCGGGTGCAGGACGGTTGGCGCGATCGCGTGCGTCTGGGCTGGCGCGTCGACCCGGGCTACGGCCCGTGGTCCGGCGAGGCGGCCGTGCTCCGCCGCGGTGAGGAGGTCGGGCGGTACGCGCTCGGCGAGAACCCCACCGTCTTCCGGTGGGACGGCCTCGACGACGCGGGCGACCCGCTGCCGAAGGGTCACTACCAGGTGCGCGTCGGCCTCCGCCTCGGGCCGGTCAGCCTGCTGACCGGCGTCCCCGGGTCGGTCGTCCTGACCTACCCCGTGCGCATCGCCACCAGGACCGTCAGCCGCACGGAGACCGTGACCGTCCGGCCCGCCGACCAGGACCTGCGCGACGTCCGCGTCCGCGGCCTCTGCGCGGTCTCGTCGGAGCGGACCGGGGCGCTGCTCCTCGGCTGCCGCTACGGCGGCTACCTGCAGGCGGGCCTGCCGATCAGCGTCCCGGCGGACGCCGTGATCGAGTCCACGCAGGAGTCGGGCCGGGTGCGGTGCTGCTGGCCGGGCCTCGTGCGCACGTTCTGGACGCGCCCCGACCCCACGACCGTGGTGCTCGGCA
Organism: Nocardioides sp.; assembly: GCA_035554955.1. Taxonomy (GTDB): domain Bacteria; phylum Actinomycetota; class Actinomycetes; order Propionibacteriales; family Nocardioidaceae; genus Nocardioides. Next base: position 38,070 of record DATMHR010000020.1, read on the forward strand.
TCCGCGTCACCGGGAACAGGCGCTACCGCCTCCGCGGCGCGGAGGTCACCTACACCGCGTCCCTGCGTCGCTGACGATCAGAGGGAGAAGGACGCGCCGCCCCGGACGTTGTCCTCGACGTCCATGACCGACGCCTCGAACAGCGCGTGGGTCAGCTCGTTGAGCGCGCGGCAGGCCGCGAGCTCGTCGCCGATCTCGGGGACGTCGCGGTCGCGGGGGCTCCGCCTCGCCGTACCGGACCGGCGCAGCTCGGTGCCCGCGTCGGTCCGGAGCACCGCCTCCGCACGCGTCTGCGGACCGTCCTCGGTCAGGTAGATCTCGACGTTCCAGGTCTTCGCCTGCATGGGGGCCTCCTCCGTCGGTCGTTGTCGCCCTCCGTCCAGTCATCCACGCTCCGCTCGACCGCGGTAGGGCCGTTCGACTCTCGTCGGGCGGGCCCGCCGGGTCACCGCAGCGGCAGGCGTACGACGACCCGCGCGCCGGTTGTCCCGTCGGCGAACAGCACGTCCCCGCCCACACTGCGCGCCACCCGACGCGCGAGGGGCAGACCGAGACCCGCCCCTCCCGTGGTCGTCCGTCCCGGGAGGAAGAACGCCTCGCGCTCGGCGGACGCGACGCCGGGACCGTCGTCGTCGACGGAGACCTCGACCCACCGGTCGTCGGCCGCCGCCGTGACGTGCACCCGGGTGCCGTGCCGGGTCGCGTTGTCGACCACCGGAGCCAGCGCGCGCACGGCGAGTGCCTGGTCGAGCGCGAGCCGGAGCTCCTCGTCGACGTCCCACTGGACGGCACCGTGCCTGCTCGAGGCCGCGACCGCCTCGGCGACCGCGTCGACGAGCCGGCACGAGCCATGCAGCACGGCTGCCGACTCGGAGCGGGCCAGTTCCAGCAGGCTGTCGATGGTCGCGCTCATCCGGCGTGCGGCGGACAGCACCTCCTCGAGCGACTCGCGTGCCCGCGGGCCGACGTCCGTGCCGGCCAGGGCGAGCTCGGCGTTCGCCTGCACCGACGCCAACGGCGTGCGCAGCTCGTGGGCCAGCTCCGAGGTGAGCCGCTGCTCGGACCTGATCGCCTCCGCTACCCGGTCGAGCAGCCGGTCGAGCGTGCGACCCAGCTCGGTCAGCTCGTTGCCTCCCGGCCCCGGGTCGAACCGGTGGCCGAGGTCGTGGCGGCTCCAGTCGTCGGCCGCCCGGGACATCTCGACCACCGGACGGAGCGCCTGACGGCTGACCCAGGTCGCCAGGCCCCCGGCCAGGAGGACCATCAGCACTCCGGCGCCCAGGCTGAGCCAGAGTGCTTGCTGCTCGGCCCGCTCGTACGGCGCCGCGGACTCCGTCACGACCACCACGCCGCGGGTCCCGTCGGCGAGGGTGAACGGACGTCCGAGGACCCGACCCTCGTCCCGCAGGTCGACCGTCCGGGCGCGCTGCGTGGTGGCGAGGTCGGCGTACACGTCCTCGAGCGAACGAGGTGCTGTCCCGGCCGCGAGCCGCCCGTCGGCGTCGTAGACGGCGACGCCGGCATCGAGCCGCGAGCCGGGCACGCTGAGCGAGCCGGTCCCGTCCGAGGTCGCGGAGCCGATGACGGCGTCCGCGCGGTCGGAGAGGACGGTGTCCATGCTTCCGCTGGCCGATCGGCCCAGGACCGCCTGCACCACCAGGATCAGGACCACGACGCCCGTCGCGGTCACCGCGGACGTGAGGACGACGAGCTGGGTGCGGAACGACCCGCCGGGTCGGAGGATGCTCACCGGAGGCGGTACCCCACTCCGCGCACGGTCTCCAGCGCGAGAGGAGACCCGACCTCGTCGAGCTTCATCCGCAGCCGCCGGACGAACGAGTCGACCGTGTTGTCGCTCACGATCGCTCCGTCCGGCCAGGCAGCGGCGACGACGGCCCGCCGCCGGACGACCTCGTCGGTCCGCGCGGCGATCGCAGCGAGCATGCGGAACTCCGTGGGAGAGAGTGCAACCTCGGCGTGGCTGGTCCGGATGCTGTGCGTGACGGGATCCAGCTCGAGCCCGCGGTCGGCAGGCCGGGGAGCCAGCTGCCGACCGCGCCGTCCCAGCACCTCGACCCGGGCGAGCAGCTCCTTGACCTCGAACGGCTTGGTCACGTAGTCGTCCCCGCCGGCCCCGAACCCGGCGAGACGTTCGTGCGGGGCGTCGAGCGCGGTCAGGAACAGCACGGGAGCCCGCTGGCCGGCCGCCTGGAGCGCCTGGCACACGTCCCGGCCGTCGGCGTCCGGGAGACCGACGTCCATCACGACGACCTCGACGCCGCTGTCGGGACCGAAGAGGGACAGCGCCTCGCCGCCGGTGTGCGCGAGGACGACCCTGTGGCCGGCGCCCACGAGCGCCTGCGTGAGCACCCGGCGCAGCGCAGGGTCGTCCTCGCACACACCGACGGCGAAGTGCATGGGGCTCCTCGGTCAGGCAGGCAGGAGCTCGTCCTGCTCCGGCTGGGCCACATGGAACCACGCGACCGATCCGAGGATCACGGCCAGGAACAGCAAGGAGATGGTGTTGGTGCCGAGCGCCAGCCCGCCCTCGCTCCGACCGGCGGTCAGGAAGTCGCCGATCGACGCCCCGAGCGGTCGGGTCAGGACGTACGCCGTCCAGAACGCCAGCACGCTGTTGAGGCCGCCCCGCCAGTACGCCACCGTCACCAGGGCGATCAGGGTCCCGAAGATCGCGATCGACGGGCCGTAGCCGATGCCGATCCCCTCCGACAGCAGGTCGCCGGCGGACGTGCCGAGGGCGAACGTCGCGAGGATCGCGAGCCAGTAGAAGCCCTCGCGTCGGCTGGTCACGATCGTGTGGATCGACAAGGTGTGCTCCGTCCGCCACCACGCGGTGAAGGCCGCGGCGAGCGTGACGGAGAAGACGACGGTGGTGACCCAGAGCGGGACGCCGAAGTTGTCGACGAGGTTGTCGGAGATCAGCGTCCCCACGATGCTGACCAGCACCACGACGGACCAGTACGCGACCGGGACGTAGCGCCTCAGCCGCAGCTGCAGGAAAAGCACCACGCCGAGCAGCGCCGCCATGATCAGCGAGGTGTTGGTCAGGCCGAAGCCGAGGTTGTCGGCCAGGAAGTCCGCCGCCGTCTCTCCGACGGTGGTCGACATGACCTTCACGACCCAGAAGAGCAGGGTGACCTCGGGGACCTTGTTCAGCATGGTGCGCGCCGTGGCGCGAGTGCCTGGTTGCGTCATGGCCCCGACGGTGCACGCGGCAACCTGCAAGCCACCTGAGTGTGCGAGGGAGCCATTTCGTGCCGGTGCCCACTCGTTTCCGGAAAGTGGCCACGCGGGCGCCTCCACCGTGCTTGAGTCGGCTGCAACCCACGGCAGGGCCTGCGTCGCCATCTGGGCGGCGCTCGTGAAGACGGGAACGCGTGCCATGGACGCAGCGTCGCGGTTGTCTCGCACTGCAGTGCCCCTGCTCGCGGCCTGGGCCTTCGTGCTGGCCGGCTCGGTGGTCGCCGTCGCCGCTCCTTCCGCTGCATCGGCGACGCCGGCGGCCGCACGGGCGACGGACTGCACGATCGTCGGCACGCGACACCCCGACGTGCTGGTCGGGACCGCTGGCGACGACGTCATCTGCGGTCGCGGCGGCGGCGACACGATCAGAGCCCGGGGCGGTGACGACCTGGTGCGCGCCGGACGTGGTGACGACGAGGTGCTCGGCGGGAAGGGCGACGACGTGCTGCGCGGCGGTCGCGGCGACGACAACATGCGGGCGCGGGGCGACAGCGCGTACGTCGACCACGTGGGCTGCGGCACCGGCACCGACCGGGCCCGCGGCGACGCCCCGGACGTCATCGCCGCCGACTGCGAGGACGACGGGATCCCCGACAACGCCGCGCCGGTCGCCGTCGACGACGCGGTGGCCACCGACGAGGACACCCCGCTGGACCTGCCGGTGAGTGGCGCGGGAAGTCCCGCGGCCAACGACACCGACGCCGACGGCGACCCCCTCACCGTCACGGCGGTGAGCGGCGCGGTCGGCGGCACCGTCGCCCTCGCGGGCGGCACGATCACCTTCACGCCGGACCCGGACCACTGCGGCACCGGCAGCTTCGACTACACCGTCTCGGACGGGAACGGCGGGGAGGACACCGCCACGGTGACGGTCGACATCGCCTGCGTCGACGACGCTCCGCAGGCGGTGGACGACACGAAGACCGTGGCCGAGGACTCGGGCGCGACGGCGGTCGACGTGCTCGCCAACGACACCGACCCCGACGGCGGTCCGATCTCGATCGCCTCGGTCACGCAGCCGGCGCACGGCACGGTCGTGATCACCGGCGGCGGCTCCGGGCTGACCTACCTGCCCGACGCCGGCTACTGCAACACCCCGCCCGGCAGCGACCTCGACACCTTCACCTACACGCTGGCGCCGGGTGGCTCCTCCGCGACGGTGACGGTCACGGTGAGCTGTGTCGACCAGGCGCCGCATGCCGTCGACGATTCGGCGACCGTGACCGAGGACGACCCGGCCACCCCGGTCGACGTGCTGGCCAACGACACCGACCCCGACGGTGGCCCGATATCGGTCGGGTCGGTGACCCAGCCGGCCCACGGCACCGTCGCCATCACCGGCGGCGGCACCGGGCTGACCTACCAGCCCGACCCGAACTACTGCAACACCCCTGGCCCCATCGACACTTTCACCTACGCCCTGGCCCCGGGCGGCTCGACCGCCACGGTGACCGTGACGGTCACCTGCGTGAACGACGCACCCACCGCCGTGAACGACACGAAGACGGTGGCCGAGGACGACCCCGCCACGGCCATCGCCGTGCTGGCCAACGACAACGACCCCGAGGGCGACCCCATCTCGATCGTGTCGGTCACCCAGCCGGCCAACGGGACGGTGGTGATCACCGGCGGCGGCACCTCGGTGACCTACCAGCCGAACGCCAACTACTGCAACACACCTCCCGGAACGAGCCCGGACACCTTCACCTACCACGTGAACGGTGGGTCGACGGCGACGGTCAGCGTCACGGTGACCTGCGTCGACGACGCTCCGGTCGCGGTGAACGACGCGAAGACGGTGACCGAGGACGACCCGGCCACCGCGGTGAACGTGCTGGGCAACGACACCGACGTCGATGGCGGTCCGATCAGCATCACCTCGGTCACGCAGCCGGCGCACGGGACCGTCGTGATCACCGGTGGTGGGACCGGGCTGACCTACGCGCCGAACGCGAACTACTGCAACGACCCGCCGGGCACGACGCCGGACACGTTCACCTACACGCTGGCCCCGGGCGGGTCGACGGCGACCGTGAGCGTGACGGTCAACTGCGTCGACGACCCGCCCACGGCCGTGAACGACTCCAAGACGGTCACCGAGGACGACCCGGCCACCGCGGTGAACGTGCTGGCCAACGACACCGACCCCGACGGTGGCGCGGTGTCGATCTCGTCGGTCACGCAGCCGGCGCACGGCACGGTGGTGATCACCGGTGGTGGCACCGGGCTGACCTACGCGCCGAACGCCAACTACTGCAACAACCCGCCGGGCACGACGCCCGACACGTTCACGTACTCGCTGGCCCCGGGCGGCTCGACGGCCACGGTGTCGGTGACGGTCAGCTGCGTCGACGACGCGCCGACGGCCGTGAACGACTCCGCGGCGGTGGCCGAGGACTCCGGTGCCTCCGCGGTCGACGTGCTGGCCAACGACACCGACCCCGACGGTGGCCCGATCTCGATCACGTCGGTGACGCAGCCGGCGAACGGCACGGTGGTGATCACCGGTGGTGGGACCGGGCTGACCTATGCCCCGAACGCGAACTACTGCAACAACCCGCCCGGCCTCGCGCTCGACACCTTCACCTACACGCTCACCCCCGGTGGGTCGACCGCCACGGTGACGATGACCGTCAACTGCGTCGACGACCCGCCCACGGCCGTGAACGACTCCGCGGCGGTGGCGGAGGACTCCGGTGCCTCCGCGGTCGCCGTGCTGGCCAACGACACCGATGTCGACGGCGGTCCGAAGAGCATCACCTCGGTGACGCAGCCGGCCAACGGCACGGTGGTGATCACCGGTGGTGGGACCGGGCTGACCTACGCGCCGAACGCGAACTACTGCAACAACCCGCCCGGCCTCGCGCTCGACACGTTCACCTACACGCTCACCCCCGGCGGGTCGAGCGCCACCGTGACGATGACCGTCAACTGCGTCGACGACGCCCCGGTCGCGGTGAACGACACGAAGACCGTCACCGAGGACGACCCGGCCACCGCGGTGAACGTGCTGGCCAACGACACCGACGTCGACGGCGGCCCGATCAGCATCACGTCGGTCACCCAGCCGGCCAACGGGACCGTGGTGATCACCGGTGGTGGGACCGGGCTGACCTACCAGCCCAACCCCAACTACTGCAACGACCCACCGGGCACGACCCCCGACACCTTCACCTACACCTTGACCCCGGGCGGCTCGACGGCCACGGTCAGCGTGACCGTCACCTGCGTGCCGGACCCGCCGACCGCGGTGAACGACTCCGCGGCGGTCGCCGAGGACTCCGGTGCGACGGCGGTGGACGTGCTGGCCAACGACACCAACCCGGACGGTGGGCCGATCTCGATCACGTCGGTCACCCAGCCGGCCAACGGGACCGTGGTGATCACCGGCGGTGGCACCGGGCTGACCTACGCGCCCAACGCCAACTACTGCAACAACCCGCCCGGCCTGGCGCTGGACACGTTCACCTACACGCTGACCCCGGGCGGCTCGACCGCCACGGTGTCGGTGACCGTCAACTGCGTCGACGACGCCCCGACCGCGGTCAACGACAGCGCAACGGTGGCCGAGGACTCCGGTCCGACGGCGGTCGGCGTGCTGGCCAACGACACCGACCCCGACGGTGGCCCGATCTCGATCACGTCGGTCACCCAGCCGGCCAACGGCACCGTGGTGATCACCGGGGGTGGCACCGGGCTGAGCTACGCGCCGAACGCCAACTACTGCAACAACCCGCCGGGCACGACGCCCGACACGTTCACGTACTCGCTGACCCCGGGCGGGTCGACGGCGACGGTCTCGGTGACGGTCACGTGCGTCGACGACGCGCCGACGGCGGTGAACGACACGAAGACCGTGGTGGAGGACTCCGGTGCGACGGCGGTCGACGTGCTGGCCAACGACACCGATGTCGACGGCGGTCCGAAGAGCATCACCTCGGTGACGCAGCCGGCCAACGGCACGGTGGTGATCACCGGTGGTGGCACCGGGCTGACCTACGCGCCGAACGCGAACTACTGCAACGACCCGCCGGGCACGACGGCGGACACGTTCACCTACACGCTCACCCCGGGCGGCTCGACAGCCACGGTCAGCGTGACGGTCACGTGCGTCGACGACGCGCCGACGGCCGTGAACGACTCCGCGGCGGTGGCCGAGGACTCCGGTGCCTCCGCGGTCGCCGTGCTGGCCAACGACACCGACCCCGACGGTGGCCCGATCTCGATCACGTCGGTGACGCAGCCGGCCAACGGCACGGTGGTGATCACCGGTGGTGGGACCGGGCTGACCTACGCGCCGAACGCCAACTACTGCAACAACCCGCCCGGCCTGGCGCTGGACACCTTCACCTACACGCTCACCCCCGGCGGCTCGACGGCCACCGTGACGATGACGGTCAACTGCGTCGACGACCCGCCGACGGCGGTGAACGACTCGACGACGGTCACCGAGGACGACCCGGCCACCGCGGTGAACGTGCTGGCCAACGACACCGACATCGACGGCGGCCCGATCAGCATCACGTCGGTCACCCAGCCGGCGAACGGGACCGTGGTGATCACCGGTGGTGGGACCGGGCTGACCTACCAGCCCAACGCGAACTACTGCAACGACCCACCGGGCACGGCGCCGGACACGTTCACCTACACGCTCACCCCGGGCGGCTCGACCGCCACGGTCAGCATCACCGTCACCTGCGTGAACGACGCCCCGGTCGCCGGGACGGACACGTTCAACGGCGCCAGCGCCGCGGTGGGCAACACCACCCTCGTGGTGGACGACCCAACCGACGGCCCGCCGGCCGCGAGCGGGCCCAAGAAGTCCGTGACCGGCGACATCCTCGCCAACGACACCGACATCGACAGTCCGGGACCGCTCACCATCACCGCGGGCACCTTCGCCTCGACGGACGGCGGGTCCGTGACCATCCAGGCCGACGGCGACTTCGTGTTCAACCCGCGGGCCACCCTCAGCTGCACCGACCACAGCGACTCGTTCAGCTACACGCTCAACGACGGTGACGGTGGCAGCAGCGCCGGCACGGTGAACGTCACCACCGCCGGGTGCGTGTGGTACGTCTCGAACGCAGCGGCCGGTGACTCGGGCACCTCCGTCGCCCCCTTCGACACCCTGGCCGAGGCGGAGACCGCGTCGGCCGCCAACGACACGATCTACGTCTACAAGGGCGACGGCACCGCCAACGGCTACGCGACCGGCATCACGCTCAAGTCGGGCCAGCGGCTGCTCGGTGAGATCGCGCCGCTCCAGGTCGGCAGCGACCTCCTCGCCGCGGGTACGGCGGGCGCGCGCCCCACGCTCACGCGGAACGGCGGCGACGTCGTCACCCTCGCCTCGGGCGACACGGTCCGTGGCGTCGCGATCGATCCCAACGGCTCCGGGTCCGGCATCGCGGGGTCCGCAGGCGTCAGTGGCGGCACGATCACCGACGTCCAGATCGTCGACACCTCGACCGCCGGCACCCAGCCCGCGCTCGACCTGGTGAGCACGTCGGGCACGTTCGCGGTCTCCGACCTGGTCGTCGACAACACCGCCGCGAGCGGACGGACCTCCGGCTCCGAGGGCGTCAACCTCTCCAACGCCGGCACCGTGACCTTCGACCCGGCGAGCACGATCACCATCGCGACCGCCGGCGCCCGCGCCCTCGACGTCTCCGGCACCGCGCTCGGCACGAGCACCTTCGACTCGATCACGGTGACCGGGTCGGGGACCGGCGGCGTCTCCGTGACCGGCAGCTCGGGCACGCTCACCTTCGCGGCGCTCTCGCTCACCACCACGTCCGGGACGTCCGGTGCGTTCGTGATGAGCAGCCACACCGGCACCGCGGTCGTCACCGGCAGCAGCAACACGCTGTCGGCCACGGGCGGTCCGGCGCTCTCGGTGTCGAGCACCACCATCGGCTCGGCCGGCATGACGTTCCGGACCGTGAGTGCGAGCGGCGGCAGCAACGGCATCGTGCTCAACACGACGGGCAGCCAGGGCAGCCTGGTCGTCACCGGCAACGGCGGGACCTGCGTCAACGGCAACACGGCCGGTTGCACCGGCGGCACGATCGCCAGCACGACGGGCGCCGACGACTCCGGCGTCACCCCGGTCGGCACCGGCATCGTGCTCAACAGCACGCTGGCCCCGTCGTTCACCCGGATGTGGATCCACGACCACAGCAATTACGGCGTGCGCGGCAACGCCGTCAGCGGCTTCACCCTCGCCACCAGCGTGGTCAACGGGGCCAACGGCACCACCGCGTCCTCGCCGTACGTCGACTCGAGCCTGAGCTTCGACAACCTGACCGGCTCGGCGTCGGTGACCAGCACCTACATCAGCGGCGGCTACGCCGACAACCTCCGGGTCGACAACACCACCGGCAACCTCGACCGGATCACGGTCGACAGCTCCACCTTCGGGACCAGCGGCACGACGCCCAACAACGACGCGCTCTACGTCGGCTCCGAGGTCACCGGCGGCGTCCTCAAGGCGACGGTCACCAACAGCACGTTCACGAGCGCAGCCGGCGACCTGTTCCAGTTCGACCACAACGGGATCAGCACTGGCGACCTGGTGCTGACCGGCAACACCTTCTCCAACGCCAACCCGGCGATCGCGACCGGCGGCGGCGGCCTCTCCTTGTTCCAGGGCGGAACCGCGGGCAACTCGACCACGATGCAGGTCAACGGCAACACGTTCCGCGATGCCGTCGGGCCCGGCGTGCTGATCGTGAAGGGCGCAGGCACCAGCACCCAGCAGGGCAAGTTCTACAACAACACGATCGGCGTCAGCGGCACGGCGAACTCCGGTTCGGCCGAGGGGTCCACGCTCAAGATCCAGGACGTCGGCGGCGGGACGGACGCGTGGTCGGTCGACGGCAACACCATCTACGGCTACAACAACTTCGGCGTGGAGTTCCTCGCAGGCGGCAGCGGCACGGTCCAGGCCGGATCGTTCGAGACCCGGGTCACCGGCAACACGGTCGCCCAGCCGGGCAACACGGCCGGCACGCTCACGGTCGCCAAGCAGGGCGTCCACTACAACATCGGCACCACGGTGGGCGACACGTTCGCGGCCTGCGCCAACATCACGGGCAACACGCTCGACCAGAGCGGCGCCGACACGGTCCCGTCGACGCCGTTCAACTTCGACGTCCGGCTCCGCCAGCGGCAGGCGACCACGATCCGCCTGCCCGGCTACGGCGGCCTGAACAACGACAACGCGGCGGTCGCGACCTTCGTCGCGGGCAACAACTCGGCAGGCACGTCCGTCACGGCGTCCAACACCGTGCCCACCGGCGGCGGCTTCACCGGCGGTGCGGCCTGCGCCACCCCGAGCATCCCATGACCACCACGACCTCTCGGGGGAGGAGGACCGATGGCTGAGCCGTTCCTCGGCGAGATCAGGCTGATGTCGTTCAGCTTCGCACCCCAGGGCTGGGCGCTCTGCAACGGCCAATTCCTGCCGATCAACCAGAACCAGGGCCTCTTCTCCCTGCTGGGCACGACGTTCGGAGGCAACGGGCAGACCAACTTCGCGCTGCCGAACTTCCGCGGTCGGGTGCCGATCCACGTCGGCTCGGGCCACAACCTCGGCGAGGCGGCAGGCCAGACAGCGCACACGATCACCGTGAGCGAGATGCCCACGCACACCCACGCCGTGCAGGCCTCGTCCCACGCCACCGGCGGCTCGGCGTCGCCGAGCGGCCGCTACCTCGGCGGCGCCAACAACGCCTACCGCTCCGGTGCACCGACGACGACCCTCGCGCCCAGCACCGTCAGCAACGTCGGCGGCAGCCAGGCGCACGTCAACATGCAGCCCTACCTGGTGATCAGCTTCTGCATCGCCCTCCAGGGCATCTTCCCGAGCCAGACCTGAGGAGACCGTCATGGGACAGCCCTACATCGGGGAGATCCGGATGTTCGCGGGCAACTTCGCCCCTGCGGGCTGGTTGTTCTGCGAGGGACAGCTCGTGCCGATCTCGGAGAACGACGCCCTGTTCAACCTGATCGGCACGATCTACGGCGGGGACGGCCAGAACACGTTCGCGCTGCCCGACCTCCGCGGACGCCTCCCGGTGCACCAGGGCACGGGACCCGACGGCACGACGTACACGATGGGCGAGTCGGCAGGCGTCGAGACCGTCACGCTCACCGTCAACCAGATCCCGAACCACAACCACCCGCAGACCGCCATCGCCGGTCAGCCGGGCAACGCGATCACGCCGGCCGGGAACCTGCCGGCGATGTCGCTCAACGTGGTCCCGTTCATCCAGGACGCGACCTCGGGGACGTTCAACTCCGCCATGGTCGGCTCGGCCGGGGGGAGCCAGCCGCACGACAACATGCAGCCCTACCTGTGCGTCAACTTCATCATCGCCCAGTACGGGCTCTACCCGTTCCAGTGAGGAGCGACCATGGCCGACCCGTTCGTGGCGGAGATCCGCATCTTCCCGTTCAACTTCGCGCCCCGGGGCTGGGCCTGGTGCAACGGTCAGCTGCTGCCGATCTCGCAGAACACCGCACTCTTCTCCCTCCTCGGGACCTACTACGGGGGTGACGGCAAGAGCAACTTCGCCCTCCCCGACCTGCAGGGCAGCGCCCCGATGCACCCCGGACAAGGCCCCGGGACGAGCCAGCACTTCCTCGGCGAGGTCGGCGGCACGGAGACGGTGACGCTCCTGGTCTCCGAGATCCCGGTCCACCAGCACGTCGTGTCGGCGGACGTCGTCGACCTCGGCGACACGTCCACGCCGGGAACCGCGGCCGTCTACGCCCAGTCCGCCGGCGGCACGCTCTACCAGGACGCAGCCGACACCCAGCTCGCGCCGACCGCGCTCGCCCCTGCAGGGGGCGACCAGCCGCACAACAACATGCAGCCCTACCTGACCTGCAACTTCAACATCGCCCTCCAGGGCGTCTACCCGTCGAGGCCCTAGCCGTGGACACCGTCCCGACCGAGGTCGTCAGCACCGCGCGGATCGCCCTGAGACCGGCGACCGCGGCCGACCGCGACCTCCTGCTCGAGGTCTACGCCGCCGCGCGTGCAGAAGAGCTCGACCAGGTCGCCTGGCCGCCCGGCGAGCGCGAGGTGTTCCTCCGGATGCAGTTCGACCTCCAGGACAGCCAGTACCGGGGCGCGAACCCCGACGGCAGCTTCGACGTCGTCGAGGTCGACGGGCGCCCGGCGGGCCGGCTGTACGTCGACCGCCGGCCCGACGACATCCGGATCGTCGACGTCGCTCTCCTGCCCGAGTTCCGCGGGCGGGGCATCGGCGCGCGCCTCATCGGTGACGTCATCGGGGAGGCCGCCCGTTCGGGCCGCACGGTGAGCATCCACGTCGAGGTGCACAACCGCGCTGCCCGGCTCTACGAGCGGCTCGGGTTCCACCCCGTCGCCGAGCGGGGGCTCTACCGGCTCCTCGAGTGGAGCGGGCGATGAACGGGTCAGGCGAAGGCCGCTTCGTAGCGGGCGCCGTCGGCATCGAGCCCGATCGGCACGAGGAACAGGGCGAGGTCGCCCAGAGCGGCGTTGCTGAGCTCGCGGATGCCTTGCTCCAGCAGCGGCTCGGCCGGACCCGCGAACACCAGGGAGAACTGCTCCCGGCGAGCCCCGTCCGGGCCAGGACCGCCTTCGCGACCGCCCGCGGTCACGTCGTGCAGGGTCAGCACCAGCGCGCCGCCGTCCGGCAGCCGCAGGCTGAACTCGCCGCCCACCAGGCCGGCGAAGTCCGCGAGGGTGAGCCACGGTGTCCCTGCCACGGCCCGATGCTAGCGAGGAGAAGAAGATGAGCGACCTGTCCCGACGCAGCGTGCTCGCTGCCGGAGCGACCGGCCTGGTGGCGGGGGGCGTGCTGGCCGACGGCGGCGCCGCCCACGCCGCGCCCACCGCGGCGCCCGCGGCGCGCCCGTTCACCACCGAGGGCCAGCTCTACGCACGGTCGCGGTTCGCGGACCGGCTCAAGCGCCGCTTCTCGGTGCGCGGTCCTGCGGGATCCACGACGATGGTGCTGACGGCCGTCGAGGACCTGCCGGGCGCCGCGCCGGGCGACCGGCACCACTACCGGCTCACCTTCCGCTGCTCGGCCCCCGGGCCGCACCAGGGCACCTTCACGCTCGAGCGCAGCGGCTTCACGCCGACCTCGATGTTCCTCGTCCCCAGTGACGAGGAGCGCCGCCACTACCTGGCGGTCGTCAACCGCGGGCACTGACGCCCCGTCGCCGGGGACCTTGGCCCCTCGCATCCCCTGCCGGGCCGGCGCATCCTGGGGTGAGGCGGAAGGGGTGGTCAGCGATGAGGGCCTGGGTGGTGAGCGGTTTCCCGGGGCGACCGGACCGGCTGGTGCCCGTCGAGATGGAGCGTCCCGAGCCCGGGCCGGACGAGGTCCTCGTCCGGGTCAGCGCGTGCGGGGTCTGTCGCACCGACCTGCACCTCGCCGACCACGACCTCGGGCCCCGGCGCCCGATGGCGGTGCCCGGGCACGAGATCGTCGGCCGGGTCGTCCACGCGGGGGAGCGGACGACCCGCTTCCACGAGGGCGACCGGCTCGGCGTCGCGTGGCTGCGGCGGACCTGCGGCGCGTGCGCGGCGTGCCGGCGGGGCGCGGAGAACCTGTGCCGGCGCTCGGAGTACACCGGCTGGGACGCCGACGGCGGCTTCGCCGACTACGCCGTCGTGCCGGAGGCCTTCGCCTACCGCCTCCCCGAGAAGTACGGCGACGCCGAGGCAGCACCGCTGCTCTGCTCGGGCATCATCGGCTACCGCGCGCTCAAGCGCGCGGCGGTGCCGCCCGGCGGCCGGCTCGGGATCTACGGCTTCGGCGCCAGCGCCCACCTCACGGCACAGCTCGCGATCGCCCAGGGCTTCGAGGTCCACGTGCTGACCCGGGACGTCGCCGCCCAGGAGCTCGCGACCCGGCTCGGGGCCGCGTCGGTCGGACCGGCCGACGGCATGCCTCCCGTCCCGCTCGACGGCGCGATCCTGTTCGCGCCCGTCGGCACCCTGGTGCCGGTCGCGATGGCGGCGCTCGGGGACGGGGCGACCCTGGCGGTGGCCGGGATCCACCTGACCGACGTCCCGAAGCTCGACTACCAGGCGGCGCTGTTCCGCGAGCGGACGCTCACCAGCGTCACCGCGAACACGCGGGCCGACGGCGAGGAGTGGCTGCGCCTGGCCGCCGCGCTCGACCTGCGGCCGACGATCACCCGCTACCCCTTCGACCGCACGGCGGAGGCGCTGGACGACCTGGCTCGCGGCGCGGTGACCGGGGCGGCCGTCGTGGAGGTCGGCTGAGCGTGCCGCCTCGGGACGAAAGTCCCGACAAGTCACGGACCGCCGCCCCTGAGCGCAGGCCCCGTGGTGCGGGAGCCTCTTCGACGTCGCACCGGAACGCGACACACGCTGACGCGGAGGTACGACATGGCGCCGAACGAGGCACAGAGGGTCCAGATCGACCTGCTCGACATCGCCTGGCGCCTGGCCGACGAGCACCCGGAGCTGCCCGCCGGCACGGTGCTGCGCTGCTTCGCCCGGGCGGTACGCACCGCCCGGGCGTGCGGCGTTGCCCTGGGCGACCTCACCGTCGTCGCGGAACGGATCGCGCGCACGCACCTGGACTCCCGCGTCGCCGACCGTCCGCTGCCCCTCGCGGGGTGAGCCCACCGACCCCGGCGCACGGGACCCTGCAGCGACACCTCGGGTCCTGACGCCGGACCGCTGCGATCGTCGCGACCGCCACCTTCTCTCCCTCGTGGCCGTGACCCGGTTCAGCTCGCAGCGCACGGACCGTCCGACGAGCCCCAGCCCCAGCGGGCTCGTCGGACGGCACCCGTGAGACGCGTCGTCCCGCCGGGGCCGCACGCCTGCGCCGGCGTGCGCTGGCTCACATCGACGAGCGCCGCGCCGATCAGGGGGTTTACACGAACCGCCATCGTGTCCACACTGTCTTGTACACAGTGTCGTGCTAACTATGGGCAGCGACGCCCTGGCGATGGAGGTTCGGATGTTGGCTCACGAGCGGTTCGGGACCGGAGAGCCCCTGGTGCTCGTCCACGGGATCAGCCACCGCCGCCAGGCCTGGTACCCCGTCGCGGAGCGGGTAGCCGAGCACCGCGAGGTGATCCTGATCGACCTCCCCGGGCACGGTGAGTCGCCCGCGCTGGTCGCCGACGGCCGGTCGGTGAAGGACCTGCTCCAGGAGCAGCTGATCGACCTGTTCGACGAGCTCGCGCTCGACCGTCCGCACATCGCCGGCAACTCGCTCGGCGGCCGGATCGCCCTGGAGGCGGCGGCCGACGGCCTGGTCAGCAGCGCGACCGGCCTGTCACCGGCCGGCTTCTGGAAGGGCGACCTCGACGTCGCCTACATCAAGGCGCACTTCGCGACCCTGATGACCGCGGCCCGGGTCGCGCGCCCGGTCGCCCCCGCGCTCGCCCACTCGGCCACGGCCCGGAAGCTGATGCTCGGCTCCCTGATGACCCGCGGCCACCGGCTCGACCGGGACCGCGTGGTCGGCGACCTCAACGCCATGGTGGCCGCCCGCCCGGCGCTGAAGACGATCCTCAAGGAGGCGACCCGGTTCGACCGCGAGGTCGACCCGGACATCCCGGTGACGATCGCGTGGGGCAGCAAGGACCGCCTGCTGCTGCCCTACCACGCCGACCGCGCCCGCAAGCAGATGCCGGACGCCGAGCACGTCTGGCTCGGCGGCAGCGGCCACGTCCCGATGTCCGACGACGTCGATGCCGTCGTCGACGTGCTCCTGCGCGGCTCGGCCCAGGGCCTGCGCGCCGCCACCGCCGCGGTGGCCTGACCGAGGAGCCACGATGACCGAGACCCCTGACTTCGACGTCCTGATCGTCGGCGCCGGCATCTCCGGCATCGGCGCCGCGTGCCACCTGGTGCGCTCCGGCACCGGCAAGTCGTTCGCGATCCTCGAGCGGCGCGCTGCCGTCGGCGGCACCTGGGACCTGTTCACCTACCCGGGCATCCGCTCCGACTCCGACATGCTGACCTTCGGCTTCGGGTTCCGGCCCTGGAACGGCACCAAGGTGCTCGCCGACGGGCCCAGCATCAAGCAGTACGTCGCCGAGACCGCCGACGAGCACGGCGTCACCGAGCACATCCGGTTCGGGCACCAGGTCACCCGGGCGAGCTGGTCGTCGGCGACCGGGCTGTGGACCGTCGACGCGCTCGCCGACGGCCAGCCGCGGACCTACACCAGCCGGTTCCTCGTGGGCGCGACCGGCTACTACGACTACGACCAGGGGCACCGGCCGGTGTTCCCCGGCGAGGAGGACTTCGCCGGCCGGGTCGTCCACCCCCAGCACTGGCCTGCGGACCTCGACCACACCGGCAAGCGGGTGGTGGTCATCGGCAGCGGCGCGACCGCGATCACCCTGGTGCCGACGATGGCGGGCGAGGCCGAGCACGTCACGATGCTGCAGCGCTCGCCGAGCTATGTGATGACCGTCCCGGCGACCGACCCGGTCGCCTCGCCGCTGGCGAAGGTCGGCGTCCCGGCGGGCCTGCTCTACGCCACCGGCCGCTGGCGCAACGTCCTGCTCCAGCAGGCCGTCTACAAGCTGTGCCGCGCGCAGCCCCGCCTGGCGCGGCGCGTCCTCCTCTCGGCGGTGCGCGCCCAGGTCGGGCCCGACGTGGACATGAAGCACTTCACGCCCTCCTACGACCCGTGGGACGAGCGCCTCTGCGTCGTGCCCGACGGCGACCTGTTCCGGGTGCTCCGCCGCGGCGAGGCCTCGATCGTCACCGACCACATCGAGACCTTCACCTCGTCGGGCATCCGCCTGCAGTCCGGCGAGGAGATCCCGGCAGACATCGTCGTCGCCGCGACCGGCCTGAAGATCCAGCTGATGGGCGGCGCCGACCTGGAGGTCGACGGCGAGCGCGTCGACACCCACGACCGCATGCTCTACAAGGGCGTGCTGCTCGAGGGCGTCCCCAACGCGATGTACGTCATCGGCTACACCAACGCGTCCTGGACGCTCAAGGCCGACCTCGCGAGCGAGTACTTCTGCCGCCTGCTGCGCCACATGGACGAGCACGGCCAGACCCAGGTCGTGGCGGTCGCCGAGGCCGGGGACCGCACCGAGGTCTCGGTGATGGGCGACTCGATGCGCTCCGGCTACATCCAGCGTGGTGACGCCGTGATGCCCCGGCAGGGCCGGCGGATGCCGTGGCGGATCCGCAACGACTACCTGCGCGACGCCCCCGCGCTCCGCCGCGGCCGCATCGCCGACCCCGCCCTCCGCTTCAGCACCACCGGCACGTCCGCCGACACCACCACCGCGACCTCCGTCGCTGTCTGAGAGGACGATTGTGATGACTGCTGTCCAGACCTACGAGGAGAAGCTGCAGACCCTGAGCGAGGGGTCGGTGCGGCTGTCGTTCAACGCGTTCAAGGACATCCCCTGGGACGACCCGGCCTACGCGGTCGTGCCCGACGACGACCGGTGGATCCTCCCCGACGTGGACCCTCTCGGCGGTCATGACTGGTACAAGTCGCTGCCCCGCGAGCGGCAGATCGAGATCGGCATGGCGCGGATGGCCAACATCGCCAAGGTGGGCTGGCAGTTCGAGAACGTGCTGATCAAGGGCGTCCTCGAGTACCTGATGGACGTCCCCAACGGCTCCCCGGAGTTCCGCTACCTCATGCACGAGGTCACCGAGGAGACCCACCACATCCAGATGTTCCAGGAGCTCGTCAACCGCACCGGCACCGGCGTCCCGGGCGCCCCCGGCTGGTTCCGCGGCGTGCAGTCGGTGTTCCCGATCTTCGGCCGGCTGCTGCCGGAGATCTTCTTCACCGGCATCCTCGCCGGCGAGGAGCCGATCGACCACCTGCAGAAGGCCATCCTGCGCTCGGGTGACGAGCTGCACCCGCTCATCGTGCGGGTCATGCAGATCCACGTCGCCGAGGAGGCCCGGCACATCTCCTTCGCCCACGAGTTCCTCGCCCGCAAGGCACCCCGCCTCGGACCGGTCCGTCGCTCGCTGCTCTCCGTCGCCTACCCGGTGATCATGCGCGTCCTCTGCGACGTGATCGCCACGCCGTCCCCGGCGTTCGTGAAGCGCTACGACATCCCCAAGCAGGTGATCAAGGACCTCTACTGGGACGCGCCGGACTCGGAGAAGCTGCTGCGCGACCTGTTCGCCGACGTCCGCACGCTCGCCGACGACGCCGGCCTGATGAACCCGGTCTCGCGGGTGCTCTGGAAGCGGCTCGGGATCGACGGCCGGCCGGCCCGCTACCGCAGCGAGCCGGCGCCCAAGGCCGCCTGAGGACGGGGCAGCTCCTCATGCCCTACGTCGTCACCCAGTCCTGCTGCAGCGACGCCGCCTGCGTGGTCGCGTGCCCGGTCAACGCCATCCACCCGGCGCCGGGCGAGCCCGGCTTCGCCACCGCGGAGATGCTGTACGTCGACCCGGTGACCTGCGTCGACTGCGGAGCCTGCGCCACCGCCTGCCCGGTCGACGCGCTGCTGCCGCACACCAAGCTGACCGACGAGCAGCTGCCGTTCGTCGAGATCAACGCGGCCTACTACCGGGAGCACCCGCACGCCGACCGGACGCCGCTCGCGATCGTGCCGCGCCACCGCGCCTCGGCGACCGAGGGCCTGCGCGTCGCGGTCGTCGGCGCCGGTCCGGCGGGCCTCTACGCCGCCGACGAGCTGCTCAAGCTGCCCGGTGTCGAGGTCGACGTGTTCGACCGGCTCCCGACGCCGCACGGGCTCGCCCGCTACGGCGTCGCGCCCGACCACCCGCGGACCAAGCAGGTCATCGAGCTGTTCGCCCAGATCGAGCGCGAGCCCGGGTTCCGCTACCGGCTCAACGTCGAGGCCGGGACCGACGTGACCGTCGACGAGCTGCGGGCGTCCTACCACGCGGTGGTCTACGCGGTGGGCGCCGCGACCGACCGGCGCCTCGACGTCCCGGGCGAGGACCTGCCCGGCAGCGTCTCGGCGACCGAGCTCGTGGCCTGGTACAACGGCCACCCCGACGCCGACGAGACGGCGTACCCGCTGGACACCGAGCGCGCCGTGGTGATCGGCAACGGCAACGTCGCGCTCGACGTCGCCCGGATCCTGACCGCCGACCCGGACCGGCTCGCGACCACCGACATCTCCGACCGCGCCCTGCTGGCCCTGCGGGACAGCCGGATCCGCGAGGTCGTCGTGCTCGGCCGTCGCGGCCCGGCCGAGGCGGCGTTCACGCTGCCCGAGCTGGTCGGCCTCGCGGGCCTGGACGACGTCGACGTCGTGGTCGACGGCGACGTGCCGGTGACCTCGGCGAAGACCCAGGTCCTCGCCGAGCTCGCGTCCCGCACTCCCGTCCCGGGCCGGAACCGGATCGTGCTGCGCTTCCACCGCGCGCCGGTGCGCGTGCTCGGGGTCGACCGGGTCGAGGGCCTCGAGGTCGAGCGCACCGCGGTGGTCGAGGGGCGCGCCGTGCCCACCGGCGAGACCGAGCGGATCGACGCCGGGCTGGTGCTCCGGGCGATCGGCTACCGGGCGCGGCCGGTCGCCGGGCTGCCGTTCGACGAGCAGCGGGGGCTGGTGCCGAACGACGGAGGCCGGGTCGAGCCGGGGCTCTACGTCGGCGGCTGGATCAAACGCGGCGCGACCGGCTTCCTGGGCAGCAACAAGTCGTGCTCGAAGGAGACGGTCGAGCGGCTGCTCGACGACCTCGACGCCGGGCTGCTGCCCACCCCGCGCGACGTCGTGCCGCCCTTCGACTACGAGGTCGACCACCGCGGCTGGCTGGAGATCGACCGGCTCGAGCGGCTGCTGGGCGAGGCCGCCGGCCGGCCCCGGGTGAAGCTCACCGACCGGGCCGCGCTGCGCGACGCGGCGCTCCCCGCCCGGCCACCCGCGAGGACCTAGCATGCTGGCTGTGCCGCAGATGCCACGCGTCCCGGGGATCGACGGGCGCAGCCTGCGCTGGCAGCACCACAACGAGGAGCGGCGGGAGCAGGTGCTGGGGGCGGCCATCGAGCTGCTCGAGGAGCAGCCCGTCGGCACCGACCTCCACGTCCAGCAGATCGCCGACCGCGCCGGCCTCGTCCGCACGGTCGTCTACCGCCTCTTCAACAGCCGTGCCGACCTCAACCGGGCCGTCCAGCTGCGCGTGGTCGAGATGATCCGCGAGGTGCTCGAGGCGAACTTCCGGCTCGACGGCACGGCGGACGAGATCATCCGCAGCATCGTGGGGTCCTACGTCGACTGGGTGTCCGAGCACCCGCAGCTGCACGACATGGCCGAGCGCGAGCTCGGCGACGGCGAGCCGGGAGAGCTCGAGCGCGCGATCGACCAGCTGCGCGACCAGCTCTCCGGGCTGCTCCAGGCGGGCGCGGCGCTGCTCGGCAACGAGCTCGACGACGACAAGTCGGCGATGCTGGACCTGCTCGTCGTCGGCCTCATCGGTCAGGTGCGGGGCGCGGTCAACCAGTGGGTCCGCCGCCCCGAGCGCGGCCCGAGCCCGCGCACGCTGACCGCGCTGCTGAGCCGCTGGATCTGGTACCAGATCGACGGGCAGGCCCGGGAGCTCGGCGTCGAGGTCGACCCGAGCCGGCCGATCGGCGAGGTCGCCTCGTCCTGACCCTGCTCGGGCCGGGCGAGGGCCGAAAGACCCGGGTCGATGGGCGCTTGGCCCCTTCGACGCGGGCCGCGGTCGGCGAAGGCTGGAGGAGGCCGGGCGGCAGCGGGCCGCCCCTCACCCCGGCTGGAGGTAACCCATGGCCACCACACTCACCCGCCGCAACCCGATCGCCGACATGCTCGGGTGGCTCGACTCCGAGTCGTTCTTCGGCACCCGGGGTCCGGGCCTCACGCCGTACGTGCACATCGAGGACTTCGTCGAGGACGGCACCTACGTGCTGCGCGCCGAGATGCCGGGCATCGACCCCGACAAGGACGTCCGGATCGACATCGACGGCGACGTGCTCACCATCCAGGGCGAGCGCCGGGAGGAGAAGAAGGAGCGGAACCGCCACGAGTTCCACTACGGGTCGTTCTCCCGCAGCCTGACCCTGCCGCGCGGCGCCGACGCCGACAAGATCAAGGCCGAGTACAAGGACGGCGTGCTCGAGCTGCGGGTCCCGATGGACGGCGAGGGCGAGGCCCCGCGCCGGATCGAGGTCCAGCACGGCTGAGGCCGCCCCCTGACGTGGTCCGGGGCGACCCGGTCACCCCGACGGCCGAGACCGCCGACGGTGACCGTGGCGACGGGTCGTCCCGGA
This sequence comes from Nocardioides sp., assembly GCA_035554955.1. Lineage (GTDB taxonomy): Bacteria > Actinomycetota > Actinomycetes > Propionibacteriales > Nocardioidaceae > Nocardioides. Next base: position 59,594 of record DATMHR010000020.1, read on the forward strand.
CTGCCGCGCGCCTGCGGCGGCAGCAGCGCGCTCAGTCCTCGAGCAGCGCCTGCATCCGGTCGATCTCGTCCTGCTGGGAGGTCACGATCGACCCGGCCAGGTCGACGGCCGGTCCGAAGGTGCCGTCCTCCTGCTCGTCGTGCGCCATCGCGACGGCGCCCTCGTGGTGCTCGATCATCGCCTGCAGCCACACGTCCTCGAACGACCCGTCGGGCGCCGACTCCAGCTCGGCCATCTGGTCGTCCGGGTGGTCGCCGTGGACGTGGTCGCGCATCGTCGCCGGCACCGGCTCGCCCCACGCGGTGAGCCAGTCGACCATCTGCTCGATCTCGGGAGCCTGCGCCTCACGGATCTGCACGGCCAGCCGCCTGACGGCGGGGGAGAGCGGGCGTCCCTGGGTCAGGTCGACCATCGAGAGCGCCTCGGCGTGGTGCGGGATCATCGCGGTCGCGAACGCCACGTCCGCGTCGTTGAGGACGTCGCCGTTGGACGCGGTCCGCTCGCTGCTCGCGTCGTGCGTGGTGGTGTCGTCGCCGCACGCCGCCACGGTGAGGCTCAGGCCGGCGACGGCCACGGCCGCCACCAGTCGGCGGGTGGCCTTCGCGGTGCTGGTCATCCGTCGCAGTCTAGGTGGGCCGCCGCAGGCACCATCGAAGCGGCCCGTGCGGCACGATGGCGCCCGTGGGAGCGATCACGACGCTGCTGGAGCGGCTGCACGCGACGGGGCGGGAGCCGGGTGGCGCCGTGTGCGTGGTCCGCGGCGACGGCACGACCGACGAGGCGGTGGTCGGCGACCGCGGCGACGGGACCCCGTGGACGGCCGACACCCTGGTGATGACCTACTCGTGCGCCAAGCCGATGGCCGCGCTCGCGGTGCTCAGCGCCGTCGCGGAGGGTGCGCTCGGGCTGGACCAGCGGGTCGCCGAGCTCTGGCCGGCGTACGCCGTCCACGGGAAGGGCGCCACGACCGTGCGCCACGTGCTCAGCCACCAGGCGGGGCTGCCCGCCTTCCCCGAGCGCGCCGCGCTCGTGGAGTACGACGACCGCGAGGCCCTCGTGGAGCTGCTGGCCGGTGCCGAGCCCGCGCACGAGCCCGGCACCCGGGTGGCCGAGCACGCCCAGACCTACGGCCACCTCTGCGACGAGCTGCTGCGGCGCGCGACGGGCGAGGCGGTGCACGAGCGCTTCGCGCGGATCGCCGGCGAGCACGGCTGGGACCTCCACCTCGCGGTGCCGGAGGACCAGCTGCACCGGGTCGCCGACGTCGTGCCGGTCGACCCGGACTGGCCGTCGGCCTACCTCGACGACCCGCGCTGGGCCCCGGCCATCGGCCGCCCGCCGGGCCTGCTCGACCCCGACGTGCTCAACGCCGAGCGGTGGCGGCGCACGCCGTTCGCCGCGATCTCGCTGCACGCCTCGGCCCGCGGTCTCGCCCGCTTCTACGGCGACCTCGTCCCCTCCGACGGCCCGGTCGCCCGGCTGCTCGGGGCCGGGCTCCACGCCGACTACCTGCGCCCGCAGCGCACCGGCGTCGACGGCGTGCTCGGCCGCGAGGTCAGCTGGACGCTCGGGTTCCAGGTCGACGAGCTCCCCGACGGGCGCCGGGAGATCGGCATGGGCGGCGCCGGCGGCTGCAGCGCCTGGGTGTCGCTGACCGCGGGCGGGGAGCCCGCCTACGCGGCGGCGTACGTCACCCGTGGGCTCGGCGGCCACGACCGCAGCGACCAGGTCTGGCAGCTGCTCGAGCAAGGGTCCTGACTTTCCGGGACTCCCGGACGGCGACGGCCCGCCCGACGTAGCCTCGTCCGGTTGACCAGCCGCTCGGGGGGATTCATGGCCGTCACCATCCGAACCATCGCGATCCGTCTCGTCGTCGGCGGCCTGCTCGGCGCGCTCTGCCTGACGGTGGTCTCGCCGGCCGAGGCGCGCCGGACGACCACCACCAAGCCGACCAGGACGGGTGAGCTCGGCCTCGCCGTCCCCGGCTGGCCGGCCGACACCGGCTACCTCGATTCACTGGTCTCCAGGCTGGGGCACACGCCCGACCAGCTCACCTACTACGCGGCCTGGGCGACCGTCGCCGACTTCCCGTTCACCTACCCCGGTGCCGGCGTCACCCGGCCGACCGTCGAGCTGGTCTGGGAGCCGTGGGACCCCGCGGCCGGCACCGACCAGCCGGCGTACTCCCTGGACACCATCGCCTCCGGTGCGCACGACGCCTACCTGCGCCGGTGGGCCGCCGAGATCCAGGCCTACCAGCTGCCGGTCAACATCCGGCTCGCGCACGAGATGAACGGCAGCTGGTACCCGTGGTCGGAGCAGGTCAACGGCAACGGGCCCGGTGACTACGCCGCCGCCTGGCGGCACGTGGTCGACGTGTTCCGCGCCGCCGGGGTGACCAACGTGCGCTGGGTCTGGGCGCCCAACGTGGAGTACCCCGGATCGACCGGGCTCGCGGCGCTCTACCCCGGCGACGCGTACGTCGACCGGCTCGGCGTCGACGGCTACAACTGGGGGACCACCCAGTCGTGGTCGTCCTGGCAGTCGTTCGGGCAGGTCTTCGGGCCGACGGTCAGCGCCCTGCGCTCGCTCGCCCCGAACCGGCCGATCTACGTCACCGAGACCGCCTCCACCGAGGTCGGGGGCTCCAAGTCGGCGTGGATCAGCGACATGTGGAAGTGGCTCGACGCGCACCCCGAGGTCCGCGGGATCAGCTGGTTCTCCTTCGACAAGGAGACCGACTGGCGGATCGACTCCTCGAAGAGGTCGCTCGACGCGTTCCGCGCGGGCCTGTGGCCCAGCGCGTGATCCTCAGCCGCTGACGTCGGTGCGACCCAGGCACACCGCGACGAGCCGGCCCGGCTTGTCGCCGTTGAAGACCTGCCAGCCGTAGTCGAAGGACACCAGGTCGGTGCTGCCGTCGGGCTGGGTGACGACCGCCTTGGCGGGGATCACGTCGGAGCCGAAGCCGGTGGTCGAGCAGTGGTGCCGCTCGAGCATCTTGTCCAGGCCCCGGGAGGAGAGGCCGAGCTGGTCGGCAGGCGCCGTCGGCTGCGGCTGCCCGAGCACGCTCATGGCGGCCATCCCGACGAGGAGGGTGAGCGACCCCGCGGTGAGGGCGCTGCGGAGGGAGAGCACCGTCGACTCCAGCCGCGTCTTCTCGCGCACTGCTGCCACCATCCGAGCCACCCCCTAGCGGTCCTGCGAACCTGTCTCGCTTCGTCAACGAGGCGCGCCGCGTCGGGTCACGACGCGGTGTTGTGACCCGCGACGCCCCGCCTGCTGCGGGGACCCGGCAGGATGACCCCCATGACCTGGTTCCAGTCCCCGGCCGACGTCGCCGAGCGGCTCGGGAGCGTCGGCTACCTCACCGACGCCGCGACCGCGACCACCGCGTTCCTCGCCGGCGCGCTGGAGAAGCCGCTCCTGCTCGAGGGCCCGGCCGGGGTCGGCAAGACCGAGCTCGCCAAGGCCGTCTCCCGGGCGACCGGCGGGGAGCTGGTCCGGCTGCAGTGCTACGAGGGCCTGGACGAGGCGCGCGCCCTCTACGAGTGGAACTACAAGAAGCAGCTGCTCCGCATCCAGGCCGAGAGCAACACCACCGGCGACGCCCTGGACTGGGGCCGGACCCACGACGACATCTTCAGCGAGGAGTTCCTGCTCACCCGGCCGCTGCTGACGGCGATCCGCCGCGACGAGCCGACGGTGCTGCTCATCGACGAGGTCGACAAGACCGACGTCGAGGTCGAGGGCCTCCTGCTGGAGGTGCTGTCCGACTTCCAGGTCACCATCCCCGAGCTCGGCACGGTCGCGGCGGTCCGCCGCCCGTACGTGGTCCTGACCTCCAACGCGAGCCGGGAGCTCTCCGAGGCGGTCAAGCGCCGCTGCCTCTACCTCCACCTCGACTACCCCGACGCCGCCCGCGAGCACGAGATCCTGCGGTCCCAGGTGCCCGACCTCGACGACCGGATCGCGGCCCAGGTGGTCGCGACCGTCGGCCGGCTCCGCGACCTGGAGCTCAAGAAGGCGCCGTCGATCGCCGAGTCCGTCGACTGGGCGCGGACCCTGCTCGCGCTCGAGATCCGCGACCTCGACGAGAAGGCCGTGGCCGACACCCTCGGCGTCGTGCTCAAGCACGCGTCCGACCAGGAGCGCGCGGTGCGCGAGCTGCGGCTCGCGAAGCGCTGACGTCTGCGATGAGCGCGGCGGACTCCCAGGGCTCCGGGCTGCTGGAGCGGCACCTCGGCTTCGTCGAGGCGCTGCGGGGCGCCGGGCTGTCGGTGTCGCTCGCCGAGGACCTCGACGCCGTCGCCGCGCTGGGCACCGTCGGCTGGGGCGACCGCGAGCAGGTGCGCGCCGTGCTCGCCGCCACGATGGTGAAGAAGCAGGCGCAGCGCACCACCTTCGACACCCTCTTCGACGTCTACTTCCCGGCGCTCGTGGGCGACGGGGTCTCCGCCGCCGCGGACGAGGACGCCGACGCGGCGCCCGCCACGTCCCGCGACAACGCCGAGGCGCTGGAGGCGTTCCGCGAGCAGCTCGCCGAGGCGCTGGAGAGAGGCGACGAGCAGCGGCTGCGCCAGCTGGCCGCGGAGATGGTCGGCCGGTTCGGCGCGATGCCGGGCCGCGGGCCGGGGATGTCCTCGTGGTCGGCGTACACCGCCCTCCAGCGGGTCGCCCCCCAGGAGCTCGTCGACCGCGTCGTCGCCGGGCTCCTCGGCGACGTCGACGACGAGGCGGCCGGCGAGGACGCGCGGCGGACGGCCGGCCGGCGGCTCGGCGCGTTCACCGGGATGGTCGAGAACGACGCCCGCCGCCGGATCGCCGAGGAGAAAGGGCCCGACCACGTCGCCGACGTGACGGTGCGCCCCGCCATCGACCGGCTCGCGTTCATGGCCGCGCGCCGCTCCGACCTCGACGAGATGCGCCGGGAGATCTACCCGCTGGCCCGGCGGCTCGCCACCCGGCTCACCAAGGAGCACCACGCGCGCCGGCGGGGTCCGCTGGACTTCCGCCGCACGGTGCGCGCCTCCGTCGGCACCGGAGGGGTCCCGCTCACGACGTACCACCGGCCCAAGCGGGCGCACCGCAGCGACCTGGTGGTGCTCTGCGACGTGAGCGGGTCGGTCGCCAACTTCGCGTCGTTCACGCTGCTGTTCATGTTCGCGCTGCGCGAGGTGTTCCAGAGCATGCGCGCGTTCACCTTCATCGACCACGTGCACGAGGTGACCGGCCACTTCCGGCCCGGCGCCGACCCGGTCGACGTGCTCGCGGACCTCTCCGCGTCGGCGAGCCACGCGGCGCTGTGGGGTCGCACCAACTACGGGCGGGCGTTCACCAAGTTCGAGGAGTCCTACGCCGACGCGCTCGGACCCCGCACCACGCTGCTGATCCTCGGCGATGCCCGGTCCAACTACACCGACCTGTCCGAGGACGTCCTGCGCCGGCTGGCGGGCTCGGTCAAGCGGTCCTACTGGCTCAACCCCGAGCACCAGCGCAACTGGGGCACCGGCGACTCCGCCGCCCCCACCTACGGGCAGGTCGTCCCCATGGTCGAGTGCCGCAACCTGGTCCAGCTGAGCGACTTCGCCCACGACCTGGCGCTCTAGCGAGCTCGGCCGCTGCCGCTGCCGAATCATCAAGGTATGCAGGTGAATCCACGCTTCCCGTGCGGAATTCCACACGGGATGTGACGACTCACCTGCATCCCTTGATGATTCGCACCCCCTCAGCGCGCCAGGTAGCCGAGCTCCCGCAGCCGCTCGAGCTCGGCACGCAGGGCCGGGTCGTCGGAGCGGTCGGCGGCCAGCCCGCCGGCGACGTAGGGGCCCGCGCCGTCGGCCCCGAGGGCGTGGGCGTCGAAGACCACGCTCACCCGGTTGGGCGACCCGGCGTTGACGAGCGACCCGAAGAGTGCGACCGGGTCGGAGCGGTCCTCGAGCGAGAGCACCCGCACGGTCCGCGGGAGCCGGGGGACCTGTGCCGACGGCGAGCTCACCGTCACCACCTGGTCGACGACGAAGCCGGGCAGGTCCTCGCGCGCGGCGAGCGCGACGGCCGCCGCGCCACCGGTGCCGCCGCCCACCAGCATCACGTGCGCGTCGACACCCGACCCGGCGAGACCGCCGAGCGCGCGTGCGACGTCGTCGACGTACGACGAGAGGTCGCCGGAGACCAGCCGCAGCTGACCGGGCCCGGTCGGGGCACCCGCCGGGCCCGGGAGGTAGACGATGTGGTGGCTGTCGGAGAGGCTCTGCACCCGCAGCGGCTCGGTGGTCGCGGCCAGGCCGGCGACAAGGTCACCCAGGCCCGCGGGCGGACCGGCCTCGGCCACCGCGGGCTCGGCGTGCTTCTCGTCCGCGCCGGCGTCGGTCAGGGCGACCCCGGCGTCGCGCAGGGCGGCGCCGAAGGCACCGGAGAGCTCCGCCACCCCCGCCGCGCGCAGCCCGCCCCCGCGGGCGTGCCGGCCGGCCTCGTCGGAGAAGACCCCGGCCGTCAGCAGGGCGCGCATCTGCAGGCTGTCGACCAGGCCGCCGCCCGTCGTGACGTGGTCCATCAGCTCGGGGTTGGCCTCGGCGAGCTCGTTGAGGTAGGCCGCGACCCCGTCGCGGTCCACGGCATCGGTCTCGATCAGCCCCGCGGACACGATCGCGCCGCCGAGCGCCACCTCGGGGGCGAGGTAGCCGATCGCCTTCCCGGCGATGCTGCCCAGGGTCTGCTGGGCCGCCACGCGCAGGTCGTCGATCCACCGGTAGGTGAGGACGGTCGCGCGCAGCACGAGCGCGTCGGCGTCGAGCTCGATCGAGCGGCTGAGCAGCCCGTGCCGGCCGGAGGTGGCGGCTCGGACCTCGTCCTCCGCCTCGGCCCAGGTGCCGGGGGAGAGGGCCGCGGAGTCGGACACCCCCGGGTCGGAGAGGATCGCGCCGCCCAGCTTGGCCCACTCCCGCATCTGCTCCCCGGCAGCGTCGAAGAGGTCCGCCAGCCGCAGCATCTGGTCGTAGCGGTCGGTGGCGTCGGCGGCCTCGACCGCCGTCGCGGGGGCGTCGCGGTGCTCGGTCGCTGCGGCCCGCAGCACCGCGGCGTCGTCGACGCCGCTGGTGCCCAGGTCGTCGTGCGGCATGCTCATGCGCGGACCTCCGCGAGGAGCGGCGCGAGCACGACGGACAGGGTGGTGCTCTCGGTCGCGGACACCTCCACCCGCAGGCCGTCGGGCCCGCGGTGGGGCCGCAGGGCGTGCCAGCCGTCGGCGAGCAGCGTCCACGACACGACGCCCACCGCCGGGGCGTGCTCGTCGGGGTGGCTCGGCACGTCGGCGACCATCGCGCGCAGGCGACCGCGGGCCTCCGCTGCCAGCGCGACCAGGACCCGAGCGGTCTCGTCGTCGGGCAGGGCCCGCCCGTCGGCCCCGCGCGCTGCACCGGTGTGGCGGGACACGAGCACGGGCACCAGGTCGTTGCGGCCGGTCCGCAGGGCCTCGGTCGCCGCGTCCAACAGCTCGAACGGCAGGTCGACGTACGACGGGACGGCCGACGGCTCGAGGGCGACCTCCTCGGAGATCGCGGCCGCCCGCGCCAGCTCGGTGGGCCAGGCGTCGGTGGCGAACCAGGCCAGCTCGAACACGATCCCGTCGACGGTGGCGAGCGAGGCGACCGCGGCGTCGGTCTGGCGGTACCACGCCTTGCCCTGCACGTGGCCGCAGGCGACGTCGATGTCCAGCGCGAGCCGGGGCGTGGCCAGCAGGCCGATCGCACCGGCGATGCCCGGGTCGAGCCGCCCGTCGACGACGAGGCCGCGCCGGTAGAGCGCCGCGACCGGGTTGGCCAGCGCCCCGACCACCGAGCGGTAGGCCTGGTCCGAGGTCGTCGCGGGCGAGTGGCCGAGCCGGTCCTCGAGACCGCCCGCCGCGGACGGCGACGCGACGTCGAAGGGGAGGGGCGCACCGCCGGCCATCTCGGCGACCACGCCGAGCTCCGGCAGCGTCAGCCCGACGCGGCGCGGTGCGGCGTCCAGTGGTGTGCTCGCTACCGGTGGGGCGGGAGTCAGGTCGATGGTCGTCACAGCTCTCCTTCGGTGGTTCGCTGGTGGTCTCAGGCGCCCGGAAGCTCGGCGTCCAGCCAGTCCCGGTGGCCGGGGGCCGGAGGCACGAAGCCCGACGGTGCGCGCCCGTCGGCGCCGAGCGCGGCTCCGCGCTTCTCGGCGGCGGCGATCCGGTCCTTCAGGTCGTCCACCGCGGCGCCGTGCCGCCCGAGGGCGTCGGCTGCCCGGTCGTGCCGGTCGGCGGCGCCGCGCAGGTGTGCGGCGCGGTCGGCCACGCGGGCACGCATCGCCTCCGCGGCGCGACCGGTCCAGCCGAGGGCGTCGGTGCGCGCCACCAGCTGGTCGGCGAGCGCGCGGACGTCGGCGCCCTGGTCCCGCAGCTGGTCCGCCCGCCTCCGGATGAGGTCGCTCTCGCCGTACACCCATGCCCTCCTCGGCCCGATCCGACAGGTCACGTAGCGCGTTCCCCGATGGGACGCGATCTAAACGTCGCTCCTCACAGGTGCTTGGCCAGCCGGGCGAGCGCCTCCTCGATCTCGGCGGCGGTGCCGGCGAAGCTGAACCGGAGGTAGCGGTGGCCGTCGACGGTGTCGAAGTCGATGCCGCTGGCGACAGCCACGCCGGTCGCGGCGAGCAGGTCGCGCGCGAACTGCATCGAGTCGTGGGTCAGGTGCCCGACGTCGGCGTAGGCGTAGAACGCGCCGTCGGCCGGCGCCAGGCCGGTGATCCCGAGCCCGGTCAGCCCGTCGAGGAGCAGGGCGCGGTTGTGGGCGTAGCGCCGGACGTGGCCGTCCAGCTCGGCGTACGACGCGTCGTCGAACGCCGCCAACGCCGCGCGCTGCGCGAGCACGGGAGGGCAGATGCTGAAGTTGCCGGTCAGCACGTCGACCGAGCGGACCAGGCGCTGCGGCGCGAGCATCCAGCCCAGCCGCCAGCCGGTCATCGAGAAGTACTTCGAGAACGAGCCGAACACGATCGCCTCGCGGCTGGTCTCCCAAGCACAGCGGGAGAGCTTCCCGCCGGCAGCGCGGCGGGAGACGGGCGCCTGCAGCTTGCTGCCGCCGTTCCCGTCGGAGACGCGCTCGGCCGATGAAGCAGTCTCGATGCCGTGGTAGATCTCGTCGGAGATCAGCTGGACGCCGTTCTCCTCGCACCAGCGGGCGAGCGCGGCCAGCTCCTCGGGCAGCAGCATCGTGCCGGTGGGGTTCGCGGGGCTCGCCACGACCAGGCCCTTCAGACCGCTGGGACCGGCCGCCTCGTGCGCGGCCGCCACCTCGGCGACGGTCGGCTGGAACCGGGTGTCCGGGCCGGTCGGGATCTCCACCACCTCGCAGCCCAGCGCGGTCAGGACGTTGCGGTAGCAGGGGTAGCCCGGACGCCCGATCGCCACCTTGTCGCCGACCTCGAACGCCGCCAGGAACGCCAGCAGGAAGCCGCCGCTCGACCCGGTCGTCACCACCACGTCGTCGGCGGAGACGTCCACGCCGTGGGCGCGGCGGTGGTGGTCGGCGATCGCGGCCCGCAGCTCGACGATGCCCGTCGCCGGCGTGTAGCCGAGCGGGTCGCCGGAGTTGAGCAGCCGGATCGCCTCGGCCCGCACCGGCTCCGGCGCTCCCGTGCTCGGCTGCCCGGCCAGCAGGTTGACCACGTCGCCGTGGGTCCGCTGCCGCTCGGCCGAGAGCGCGAGCAGGTCCATCACGTGGAACGGCGGGACGTTCGCGCGTTGGGCGGCGGCGAAGCGGTTCATCTGCTCATTGTCCCCCGCCCCGGTCGGTCAGCCGGTCGTGCCCGCTCCGCTCGCCGCGCGGTCGCGGGCGTGCGCTGCATGCCTCCCGCACCTGCGTCCGAAGTAGGAGCCCTCACCGAGCTGGGTGCCCGAGCAGTAGCCCGCGCCGTCCTGCGCGATGTTGGAGGCGCACGCGCCGGCGGCGTAGAGGCCGTGGATCACCGAGCCGTCCTCGCGCAGCGCCTCGCCGTCGACGCTGGTGCGGATGCCGCCGATGGTGAAGCCGGCGTAGAGCGCGACGCCGAGCGACAGGTCCAGCACCGCCCACGGGCCGTGGTCCTGCGGCTCCAGCCAGTCGGGGCTCTTGTGGAAGTCGGGGTCCTCGCCGCGGGCGGCGTGCTCGTTGTAGCGGTCGACGGTCGCGCGCAGCTTCTCGGCCGGGATCCCGAGGCCCTCGGCCATCTCCTCGATCGTCTCGTAGCCGTCCTTGAGCGGCACCAGCGGCATGTGGTCCTCGCCGAGGTGCTCGCTGTCGACGATCAGGTAGGCGACGGCGTCGGGCTGCTGGAGCACGAAGTACGACGTGCGCGCGTGGTAGCTGTCCTCGGCGACGAAGCGGTCGCCGAGCTTGTTGACGATCAGCCCCTTCACGCGCGACGACGGCGGGTAGAACGGCGCGGTGATGAACGGCTCCTCCATGTGCTCCAGGGCCGCGCCGGCCGACTCGCCGAGCCGGATGCCGAGCCCGTCGTCGTAGGTCGACCCGAGCGTGAAGAGCTTGGAGCCGAGCGCCGGCGTGTACTTCGCGACCATGTCGGGGTTCATCACGAACCCGCCTGCAGCCAGCACGACGGCGCCTGCGCGGACCACCCCGGTGTCGTCGAACGACTTCCAGCCCACCCCGACCACGTCGCCCGCCTCGTCGACGACCAGGTGCGACGCGCCGGTCTCGAAGCGCACCTCGACGCCGGCCTCCTCCACCTTGGTGCGGAGCAGGTCCATCACGATCCGGGTGCCCTCGGTGTCGCCGGGCACGGGCACCTTGTGGCCGCGCGGCGCAGGCGGGACCTCGTCGCGGTAGGGCCACACCTTCTCGTTGCCGGTGAACATCAGCCCCTCGGTGCCGGGCTGGATGACGGCCTTGCCCGGGAAGTAGGAGCGCTCGAACTCGAAGCCCAGCGACTCGAGCCAGTCGAAGTGCTCGACGGAGTCCTCGCAGTAGGCCCGGATCTTCTGCTCGTCGGGGTCCTTGGTGCTGGCCATCAGGTAGTCGGCCATCGCCTCGACGGAGTCCTCGTGACCGGTGGCCTTCTGCACCGCCGTGCCGCCGCCGAGGTAGAAGTGCCCACCCGACATCGACGAGGTCCCGCCGTGCACCGCCGCGCGCTCCAGGAGCAGCACCCGGCCGCCGTCGCCGAGGGTGCGGGCCGCCTCGAGGGCCGCGCAGCCGCCGGCGATGCCGAAGCCGACCACCACGACGTCGTACGCCGGGGCGTCCGCGGGTACGTCGCCCGCGGGGATCGTCGCCGGGATGGTCAGTCCGCTGGGAGTGCTCACCGTCCAACAATAGAACACGTTCTAGTCGGCAGGCGAGTGCGCCGCCGGGCGGCCGGACCGGGCGGCCGGACCGGGACCGATAGACTGCGGACCCGCCCCGACGACCAGCCGAGGTGCCCGTGAGCTTCGACGTCCACCAGCTCGACGCGTTCGTCCTGGTGGGGTCGGCCGTCACGCTGCTGGCGGTCCTGGCCGTGCGGCTCTCCTCGCGGGCCGGGCTCCCGAGCCTCCTGATCTACCTGCTGATCGGCGTCCTCCTCGGCGAGTCCGTGATCGGCATCGAGTTCGACGACGCCGAGCTGGCCCACGCGATCGGGTTCGGCGCGCTGGCGATCATCCTGGCCGAAGGTGGCCTCACGACCCGGTGGCGGGAGATGCGCCACTCCGCGCGGCTCGGGCTCTCCCTCGCCACCCTCGGTGTCGGCCTGTCGGTCGGGATCGTCGCCGTGGCGAGCCACTTCCTGCTCGGGCTCTCCTGGGAGACGTCGGTGCTGCTCGGCGCGGTGACCTCCCCGACCGACGCCGCGGCGGTGTTCTCCGTGCTCCGGGTGGTGCCGCTGCCACGGCGGATCACCGGCACGCTCGAGGCCGAGTCCGGTCTCAACGACGCGCCGACGGTCGTCCTGGTGACGCTGGTCTCGTCCGGGTCTGCGGCCGACCACGGGGTGCTGGCCACCGGCGGCATCGTCGTCTACGAGCTGGTCGTCGGCGTGCTGCTCGGCCTCGCGGTCGGCTTCGCCGGCGCCTGGGTGATGCGGCGGGCGGCCCTGCCCGCGTCGGGTCTCTACCCGATCGCGGTGCTCTGCCTCGCGCTCCTCGGCTACGGCGGCGCCGCCGCCCTGCACGCCAGCGGCTTCGCCGCGGTCTACGTCGCGGCCCTCGTCCTCGGCAACAGCGAGCTGCCGCACCGCGCCGCGAGCCGGTCGTTCGCCGAGGGGCTCGCGTGGCTCGCCCAGATCGGCCTGTTCGTCATGCTCGGGCTGCTGCTCTCGCCCGGCCGGATCGGCTGGGAGACGCTCGGCATGGCGCTGGTCGCCGGGGCCGTCCTGACCGTCGTCGCGCGGCCCGTGTCCGTGGCGGTGAGCGCGCTGGTCCAACCCCTGCCCTGGCGGGAGCTGGCCTTCGTCTCCTGGGCGGGCCTGCGCGGGGCGGTGCCGATCGTCCTCGCGACCATCCCGCTGGCCGAGGGCGTGCCGGACGCGACCCGGCTCTTCGACATCGTCTTCGTCCTGGTCGTGCTCGACACGATCATGACCGGGCCTACGCTGCCGGCCGTCGCGAAGTGGCTCCAGGTGGCGCGGCGCTCCGAGCCCCGCGGCATCGAGATGGAGGTCGCCCCGCTGGAGCGGCTCGGCGCCGACCTGCTGCAGGTGACGATCAGCCCGCGCTCCCGGCTGCACGGCGTCGAGGTCGGCGAGCTCCGCCTCCCGACCGGCTCGTCGGTCTCGATGGTCGTCCGCGAGGGACGCGCGCTCGTCCCCGAGCTGCGGACCGTGCTGCGGCACGGCGACGACCTGCTGATCGTGACGCCGCGCAAGCAGCGCGAGGCCACCGAGAAGCGCCTGCGGCAGGTCAGCGCCGGAGGTCGCCTCGCCCAGTGGCTGCACGAGGACGTGCCGGACTAGCCGCCCGGCGGGGAGCAGACCGTGATGTCGTCCTCGACGGCCACGCGGCGCACGCCGCGGACGACGCCGGGGAAGTCGTCCCGGACGACCACCGTCACGCCGGGCTCGGAGCTCTCCTGGTCGACGGTGCGCACGTTGTCGCCGAGGTACGAGGCGACCAGCCGCGCCACGGCGCCGTCGGGCTCCGAGGTCCAGACTTGGACCGGCGCCCGGCCGTGGATCCGGGGGGCGTTGCCGAGCCCGCCGCGGCCGAACCCGGCCTTCACCAGGCGGTTCATCGTCTCGCTGGCCAGCCCGTCCTCGTCGCTGGCGTTGAGCACGCTCACCAGCACGTCGTCGGGGGTGAGCTGCTCACCCGCGGTGAAGAGGGTGTCGTTGCAGGCCGGGTCGGACTGGTGCTCGGGGAACGGCTCGGTGACCTTGCCCCACGCCCAGGCGACGCCACCAGCGAAGACGACGGCGAGTACGACGAGCGTGGCGGCCGATCGGGCGCTGGCGGTCATGTCCATGGCGCCGCCGAGCCTAGCCGTCCATCCGGACGACCCGTGCGTGGAGCACGTTCCGCTGCTGGAGCGCCGCGCGCAGCGCACGGTGGAGGCCGTCCTCCAGGTAGTACTCGCCCCGCCACAGGACCACGTGGGCGAACAGGTCGCCGAAGAAGGTCGAGTCCTCGTCGAGCAGCGCCGCGAGCTGGAGGGTGTCCTTGGTGGTGACCAGCTCGTCGAGCCGCACCTGACGCGGCGGCACGGCCGCCCACGCCCCCGCCGTCAGGCCGTGGTCGGGATAGGGGCGCCCGACGCCGACCCGCTTGAAGATCACCCGGCGGAGTTTAGTTGCCGACTGCCAACCACCATCCGGGGTTCCGGCAAACCCGGTGGCCCGTCAGGCGGTCCACCGCACCGCGTCGTCGACGAAGTCGGCGAGGGCGTGCACGCCGCGCAGGTCGGCCCGCTCGCCCATCAGCCGGGTCAGGCCCTGGGCGTGGCGGTCGCGCAGCGCGATCCGGCGCTCGACGCGGGACTCGAGGGTGCGGTCGACGACGTCGGGCTCGTTGGTGGAGTCGACGGGACGGCCGGGCTGGGTCTCAGGAGAGGTCGTCATGTCCATGACCCAACTGTCCGAGACGGACGTCGCGGTCAGGTTGACCGCCGGTTACGTCCCGGTGTCCGCGGGTGTGATCCGGGCTACAGGTGACTGGCGCGATCGCCGCGGGGCGACCATACTCGAGAGAAAGTAGAACGTGTTCTAGGGGGCCACGTGTACGACTTCGAGAGCGAACGCACCGACGCCGCGCCGCCGGGCCGTGCGCCCACGCGAGCCCTGATGTACCTCGAGCTGCCGCGCTGGGTGGGGGAGTACGCCGCCTCGCGCACGCTCGACCTGATCACCCCCGCTCGCCAGGTCGGCCACGACCGGCCGGTGCTCGTGCTGCCGGGGTTCTCCGCCAACGACGCGATGACCGGACGGCTGCGCGGCCACCTGCGCCGCCACGGCTTCCGCGTCCACGGCTGGAAGCTCGGGCGCAACCACGGCCTGACCGACCGGCTCGTGGACGGTCTCGCCGAGCGGTTCACCGCCCTCGCGGAGCAGTACGACGAGCCGGTGAGCATCGTCGGGTGGAGCTTCGGCGGGCTGCTCGCCCGCTGGCTGGCCCACGAGCACCCGGACGACGTACGCCAGATCGTGTGCCTGGGCTCGCCCTGGCGGGCCGACGGCGAGCGGACCCGGGCCACGGCCGCCTTCGAGCGGTCCCGCGAGCGCCACGGACTGTCCGGCCGGGCGCGGGAGATCGTCGACCTCGCCCGCGGGCCGGTGCCGGTGCCGACGACGGCGATCTGGTCCCGGACCGACGGCATCGTCCCGTGGCAGGGCTGCCGCGTCGACGAGGCGACCGACCCGGCGCCCGCGGAGAACATCGAGGTGGTCAGCTCCCACGTCGGCATGGTGGCCAACCCGGTCGTGCTCGCCGCCGTCGTCGACCGGCTGACCCAGGACCCGGCCGACTGGCGGCCGTTCACCTGGCGCTCGCTGATCCCCGGGGTGGCGTGATGGGCGCCCTCGACCACCGGGACCCGGGCTACGTCGCCAGCGTGCTCCCGCTCCTGAAGCTCGCGATGAAGGGCTACTTCCGCTCCGAGGTCCGCGGCATGGAGCGCGTCCCCGAGGGCGGCGCGCTGATGGTCGGCAACCACTCGGGCGGACTGATGGCGATGGACGTGCCGATCATCGCGGTGGCCTTCGCCGACACCTTCGGCGCGGAACGGCCGCTCTTCTGCCTCGCGCACGACATGCTCTTCACCGGCGTCGCGGGGCCGTTCTTCCGCAAGTTCGGCTTCGTGCCGGCGCACCGCGAGGCGGCGCAGGAGGTGCTCGCCTCCGGCGCCGTCACCATCGTGTTCCCTGGCGGCGACTACGACACCTTCCGGCCGACCCTCAAGGCCAACGTCATCGACTTCAACGGGCGCACGGGCTACGTCCGCACCGCCCTCGAGGCCGGGGTCCCGATCGTCCCGGTCGTGTCGATCGGCGGGCAGGAGGCGCAGATCTACCTGACCCGCGGCCAGTGGCTCGGCCGGTTCTCGCCGCTGCGCAAGGTGATGCGCACCGACCTGCTGCCGATCTCGATCGGGTTCCCGTTCGGGCTCACCGCGGCGGGAGTGCCCAATTTGCCGCTGCCGACCAAGATCGTCACCCAGGTGCTCGACCCGATCGACATCACCGCGGAGTTCGGGCCCGAGCCCGACGTCGCCGAGGTCGACGCCGAGGTCCGCGCCCGGATGCAGGCCGCCCTGGACGAGCTGGCCCGCGACCGAAGGTTCCCGGTGCTGGGATGACCCATGCCACGAGGGGCGCGCTGCGCACCCAGCTCTGGGCCACCGGCCACCTGCTCCGCAGCGGCATGGTCGGCCCGATGCGCCCGGACAAGTACGTCGGCATGGCGCGGATCCTGCGTCGCTACGGCCCGCACGCGACGTCCGGCTTCGCGCTCGCCGCCAACCGCCGTCCCAGCGGGGTCGGGCTCATCGACGAGCGCGGCGCGCTGACCTGGCGCGAGATCCAGGACCGCGCCGACGCGCTGGCGGTGGGACTCACCCGCCTGGCGCGCCGGAACGGCGGCGCCGTCACCTCGGTGGCCATCCTGTGCCGCAACCACCGCGGGTTCGTCGACGCGTTCCTCGCCGCCGCCCGGCTCGGCGTGCCCGGCCTCCTGCTCAACACCGGCTTCTCCGGGCCCCAGCTCGCCGACGTGCTCGCGCGCGAGGAGGGCACGCTGATCGTCTACGACGAGGAGTTCGCCGGGCTGGTCGCCGACGCACGGGCTCGGGTCGAGGGCCTCGTCGAGGTCCTCTCCTGGGTCGACGAGCCGGACGCGCCGCGCGACCTGCCGACGACCGACCAGCTGATCGCCGCGCACGCAGGCGCGCGGCCGCCGTACGCGAAGCCGGGGCGGGTCGTCCTGCTGACCTCGGGCACCACGGGCACGCCGAAAGGCGCGAGCCGCAGTGGTGGCGGCCCGGAGGAGCTCGCCGCGATGCTCGAGCGGATCCCGTGGAGGGCAGGGGAGACCGTCGTCGTCGCCGCGCCGACCTTCCACGCCTGGGGGTTCGGCCAGCTCGTCATCGCCGCCACGATGACCTGCACCGTCGTGCTGCGCCGGCGGTTCGACCCCGAGGCGACGCTCGCCCTCGCCGACGAGCACCGCGCCAGCGGGATCTCGGTCGTGCCGGTGATGCTGGAGCGGATCGTCGACCTGCCCGACGAGGTGCTCGACCGCTACTCGCTCGCCAGCGTCCGGTTCGTCTCCGCCAGCGGCTCGCGGATGCGCGCCGACGCGGTGACGTCCTTCATGGACCGATTCGGCGACATCGTCTACAACAGCTACAACGCCACCGAGGCGGGCCAGATCAGCGTCGCCGGCCCGGCCGACCTGCGGCACGCGCCCGACACCGCGGGGCGCCCGGTCACCGGCACGACCGTGACGCTGGTCGACGACGACGGCCGGGAGGTCCCGGTCGGCGAGGTCGGCCGGATCCTGGTGCGGGGGGCGTCGGAGTTCGACGGCTACACGGCCGGCGACACCAAGGCGTCGCTCGACGGGGCGATGGTCTCCGGCGACGTCGGCCGGTTCGACGCCGACGGCCGGCTCTACGTGGTCGGCCGCGACGACGACATGATCGTGTCGGGTGGGGAGAACGTCTACCCGGTCGAGGTCGAGAAGGCGATCGGCGCCCTGCCCGAGGTGCGCGAGGTGGTGGTGGTCGGCGTGCCGGACGACGCCTACGGCCAGCGGCTCGCGGCGTACGTCGTCCCGACCCGGCCGGGTGCCGTCGATCCCGACCAGGTGCGGGCCCACGTCAAGGCCGAGCTGGCCGGCTACAAGGTGCCGCGCGACGTCGTGCTGCTCGACGAGCTGCCGCGCAACGCCTCGGGGAAGGTCGTGGCCCGGGACCTGCCGGCCGCGGGGAGCGCGCCGTGACCGCCGGTGGCGAGCGGATGCGGGGCACCGACGCGAGCTTCCTCTACCTCGAGACGCCGTCGGTGCACATGCACACCCTGAAGATCGCGGTCGTCGAGCCCAACGCCGACATGACGTTCGACAACCTGGTCGCCGGGACGCTCGTCCGGCTGCGGCGGATGCCGGCGCTGCGGCGACGGGTGGTGCCGGTGCCGTTCAACCTCAACCACCCCGTGCTCGTGACCCAGCGCCGGATCGACCCCGCGCGCCACTTCTTCCGCCACGACCTCGGTGGCGACGCGACGCTGCGCGACGCCGAGCGCGAGATCGGCCGGATCGCCGGGTCGCCGCTCGACCGGGACGTCCCGCTGTGGCAGGTCCACCTGCTCGACGGTCTCGCCGACGGCAGCACGGTCATCGTCGGCAAGATCCACCACTCCCTCGCCGACGGCAACGCCGCCAACGCGATGCTCGCCAACCTCACCGACGTGCGGTCCGCGGACGGCACGCCCAGCGCGTGGCACGACCCGGCCGACGCCACCCCGCTGCCGTCCCGCCTGCGACTGGTCGCCGAGGCGCTCCGCGACGCCGTCCTGCAGATCGCCCTGCTGCCCCGGTTGCTCCTGGCGACCGTGCAGGGCGTCGTCGCGATGCTGCGCTACCGCAGGAGCACGGTGACCGGCGTACCCCTGCCGCTCGCGGACGCGCCCCGGGTCTCGTTCAACGGTCCGCTCACGCCGCGCCGCTCCTTCGCCACGGTCACCCTCCCGCTCGCCGACCTCAAGGAGGTCCGCCGCGAGCACGACGTCACGCTCAACGACGTCGTGCTCGCCGTCGTCTCCGGCGCCCTGCGCCGCTGGCTCGAGCAGCACGGCGAGCGCCCGTCCGCCTCGCTGACCGCGGGGGTCCCGGTCGGCCTCGACAGCGCGGGCGCGGGTCCGCGGCTGTTCGGCAACGCCGTCTCCAACCTGTTCACCACGCTGGCCACCGACGTCGACGACCCGGTCCAGCGGCTGCGCCGGATCTCGCGGACGGCCGGGCACGCCAAGGAGATGAACCGTCGGCTGGGCAGCACCATGCTCACCCAGTGGAGCCAGTTCGCGCCGCCGGCTCCGTTCTCCGCCGCCGTGCGGCTGTGGAGCCGGCTGCGGCTGGTCCGGTTCCACCGGTCCGCGTTCTCGGCGATCGTCTCCAACGTGCCCGGGCCGCGGGAGCGGATCAGCATCGGCGGTGCCCGGCTCTCCGACATCTTCAGCGTCGGCCCGCTGGTGGACGGCATCGGCCTCAACGTCACCGTGTGGTCCTACGTCGACCGGATGAACTTCTCGCTCCTCGCCTGCCCGGACCTGCTGCCGGACGTCGAGACGCTGGCGGCGTACTTCCCCCCGGCCCTGGCCGAGCTCCTCGGGACCGACGGCCCGGCCGACGACATGCCCGCGGCGCCCCCCGCCGCCACCGACGACCACCAGGAGAGTGCATGACGTTCCGCACCATCGGCCGGACCGGCAGGAGCGCGAGCCGCGTCGTCGCGCGGAGCAGCGCGCGAGCACTGGTCTGGGCCCTGCGCAAGGCGGCCGACGGGGCCGTGCCCGACGTGCCGGTGCCGCCGCCGGGACGCGCGGTGGACCTGCCCGGTCGCGGTACGACCCACGTGGTGGACCTGCCCGGCCCGACCGAGGACGCCCCGACCGTGCTCCTGATGCACGGCATCGCGACGACCGGCAGCCTCACCTGGTTCTCGGTGCTGGCCGACCTGGCGCAGCACTACCGGGTGGTGACGTTCGACCAGCGGTGGCACGGCCGGGGCATCCGCTCCGAGCGGTTCGCCCTCGACGACTGCGCCGACGACGCCGCCGCCGTGCTCGACGCGCTCGGCATCCGGCGCGCGATCGTCGTCGGCTACTCCATGGGTGGCGCGAGCGCGCAGGTCCTCTGGCGGCGGCACCCGGAGCGGGTCGCCGGGCTGGTGCTCTGCTCGACCGCGGCGCGGTGGCAGGGACACATGGGGGAGCGGGTCTTCTTCCTCATGCTGCGGGTCGCCAACATCGGCCTGCTGTCGGTCGCGGCCGACCGCGTGCGCCTGCACGGCGACGCCCTTCCCCCGCCGCTCGAGGAGCACGAGGCCGAGCTCCGGGCCTGGTGCATGGCCGAGCTGCGGTCGACGAGCCCGTGGTCGCTGCCGGTGGTGATGAGCGAGCTCGGCAGGTTCGACGCGACCCGGTGGATCGGCGACGTCGACGTGCCCACCGGCGTGGTGATCACCGCGCGCGACCACGCCATCCCGACCGCGCGGCAGCGGCAGCTCGCCGAGCTGGTGCCGCACGCGGTGGTGCGGGAGGCGCCGGGCGGGCACGCCTCGCTGGTCTTCGACCTCCCGCACTGGAAGCCGGTTTTCCTCGAGGTGGTGGCGGCCGTCGCCGCGCGGGTGCCCGAGGGTCGCGCGAGCGCGTGACCCTCAGCCGACGGCGGTCCGGGCGGCGCGGACGCCGCTGACCAGGGCGCCGTCCATCGTGCCCGAGGCCGGGCCGGCGGTGAACTCACCGGCCAGCACCAGCGGTCCGGCCGCCTGCTGGACCGCGGCGTCCTGCGCCGGGTCGTGCCCGACGGTCACGTAGGAGTAGCCGCCGCGGGTCCACGGGTCCTCGTGCCAGTCGGTCAGCAGGGCGTCGGCGGTCCGCAGCTCGAGGTCGGGGCGGAGGGCGGCCAGCTCCCGCTCCCACGTGTGCGGGCCGGCGCCCACGCCGAGTGCGTTGCGCGCGACGTCGCCGCCGGCGAAGCAGGAGACGGCGGGGACGCCGGTGTCGCCAGCAGCGTCGAGGGAGTTCCACGCCCACCACGCCGCGCTGGGGTGCTGCACGCCGTCGGGCGCGCTCGCCCGGGTCGTGGGGATCGAGAGCTTGGCGGCGGTGCCGGTGGCGATCCCGCGCAGCGCCGCCCGCCAGGCGTCGGGGAAGCCGGGCTCCCAGCTCAGGTGCTCGTGGAGCGCGCGCGGCACCGCGACGACGACGCGGTCGGCGGTCACCTCCTCGCCGGCGGCGGTGATGACCGCCCCGCCCGACGCGCCCGCGCTCACGGCGACGACCGGGGTGCCCAGCCGGACCCGGTCGCCGAGGTCGGCGGCCATCGCGAGGCTGATCGCCTGGTTGCCCTTCACCACGCGCGCTGCCCCGTCGACCCGCGCCGCCTCGGCCCGGGCCACGTGGAACCGTGCGCTCGCGCGCGAGGGGTCGCCGGCCGTCGAGGTGATGACGCGCAGGTACGCCGGGTGCTCGGCGTACGAGCTGCCGAGCGCGCGCTCGAAGGCCTCCGCGACGCTGCAGTCGTCCGCCGGGACGTGGGCCGCGACCTCGGCGAGGACCGCCTCGAGCTCGGGGATGCTCGGGACCGTGCCGCGGACCCGCCGCCGGTGGAACCGCACCCCGTGCGGCGCGAGCGGGAGCCCGAGCTCCGCGCAGAACCGGCGGATGGTGTGCTGGTCGGCGTCGATCCACTCGCCGCCCCGCTCGACGACGACGCCGTTGGCGAGCACCGCCGACCAGGTGCGGCCGCCCACCCGCTCCCGCGCCTCGAGCACGACCACGTCGTGCCCGGCGCGGTCGAGCGTCCACGCGCACGCCAGCCCCGCGAGCCCTGCTCCGACCACCGCGACCCTCATGCGGCCCAGCATGCCGACCCGGCTCGTGTGTGCATGCAGAACACGTCGAGTCGGCTCGTGTGTGCACCCAGAACACGCCGAGTCGGCTCGTGTGTGCACCCGGAACGCGCCGAGTCGGCTCGTGTGTGCAGGGTGCGCGGGCGTCGGCAGGGCATGATCGCGCCGTGGCGATCTTCGGGTGGACGGTCCTGGCCCTGGTGTTCCTCGACGAGCTGCTGGCGATGGCGGCGTTCGGTGCGTGGGGCTGGCAGCACGACCCGCGCTGGCTCCTCGTGTGGCTGCTCCCGCTCACGGCGATGGCCGTGTGGTGGGCGCTCGCGTCGCCCAAGGCGCCGTACGGCGGCACCCTCGTCCGCCCGGTGGTGAAGCTCGCGGTGTTCTCGCTCGCCACCCTCGCGCTCTGGGACGCCGGTCACGACAGCTGGGCCGCGGTGTTCCTCGCCTTCTCCGTGGTCGTCAACGGTCTCGCTCTGCTGCCCAGCGTCCGGGTGCTCACCGAGCGCGAGTAGCGGTGGGATTCACCGGTCGACCGGTGAAACTGACGCTTGACGGCCAAAACGATGGCCGCCCAGTGTGCGATTCGCCGGTCGACCGGCGAATCGCACATCCTCGCGGCCGGCCGGTCCTCAGACGTTCCTCCGGTACTGCCCGCCGACCTCGAAGAACGCCTCGGTGATCTGGCCGAGGGTGCAGACCCGCGCGGCGTCCATGAGTACGGCGAACACGTTCTCGCCGCTCGTGGCGGCCTCCTTGAGCCGGGCCAGCGCGGCCGGGGCCTCGTCGGCGTGGCGCTCCTTGAAGTCGCGGAGCCGGCGCAGCTGGGACTGCTTCTCGTCCTCGGTGGCCCGGGCGAGCTCGACGTGGTCGGGCGTGCCGTCGTCGGCACCGTCCTTGCGGAAGGTGTTGACGCCGATGATGGGCAGCGTGCCGTCGTGCTTGCGGTGCTCGTAGAGCATCGACTCGTCCTGGATCCGGCCGCGCTGGAAGCCGGTCTCCATCGCGCCGAGCACGCCGCCGCGCTCGGAGATCCGGTCGAACTCGTGGAGCACGGCCTCCTCGACGAGGTCGGTGAGCTGGTCGATGATGAACGAGCCCTGGAGCGGGTTCTCGTTCATCGCCAGGCCCCACTCCTTGTTGATGATCATCTGGATCGCCAGGGCCCGGCGCACCGAGTCCTCGGTCGGGGTGGTGACGGCCTCGTCGTAGGCGTTGGTGTGCAGCGAGTTGGCGTTGTCGTAGATCGCGATCAGCGCCTGCAGCGTGGTGCGGATGTCGTTGAACGCCATCTCCTGCGCGTGCAGCGAGCGGCCCGAGGTCTGCACGTGGTACTTCAGCTTCTGCGAGCGCTCGTTGCCGCCGTACAGCTCCTTCATCGCCACCGCCCAGATCCGGCGGGCGACCCGGCCGATGACGGAGTACTCGGGGTCCATGCCGTTGGAGAAGAAGAACGACAGGTTGGGCGCGAAGTCGTCGATGTCCATCCCGCGGGCGAGGTAGGACTCGACGTAGGTGAACCCGTTGGCGAGGGTGAACGCGAGCTGGCTGATGGGGTTCGCCCCGGCCTCGGCGATGTGGTAGCCCGAGATCGACACCGAGTAGAAGTTGCGCACCTGCTGCTCGATGAACCACTCCTGGATGTCGGCCATGCAGCGCAGCGAGAACTCCGTGGAGAACAGGCAGGTGTTCTGACCCTGGTCCTCCTTGAGGATGTCGGCCTGGACGGTGCCGCGCACGGTCCGCAGCGCCTCCGCCGGGTCGACCCCGCGCTCGCGCGCCTGGTCGAGCACGGTGTTGAGGAAGAACGCGAGCACGGTCGGCGCCGGGCCGTTGATCGTCATCGACACCGACGTCGTCGGCGACAGCAGGTCGAACCCGTCGTAGAGCGCCTTCATGTCGTCGAGCGTCGCCACCGAGACGCCGGACGTGCCGATCTTGCCGTAGATGTCGGGCCGCTCGTCGGGGTCGTTGCCGTAGAGCGTGACCGAGTCGAATGCCGTCGAGAGGCGCGTCGCCTCGAGCCCGTGCGAGAGCAGCTTGAACCGCCGGTTGGTCCGGAACGGGTCGCCCTCGCCGGCGAACATCCGCGCCGGGTCCTCGCCCGTCCGCTTGAACGGGAACACCCCGGCGGTGAACGGGAAGTAGCCCGGCAGGTTCTCGCGTCGCCAGAACCGCACCAGCTCGCCGTGGTCCTCGAACCGGGGTACGGCGACCCGCGCGATCGTGTTCCCGGAGAGCGACGTGCGGCCGTTGTCCCGCGTGTCCTGCTCGTAGCGCTCGACCACCGACGGCCACTGCGCGAGCTGGTCGCGCACCTCGAGCGGCACGTCGGCCTCGGCCCGGGTCGCGAGCTCCGCGACCTCGGCCACCGACACCTCGGCCGCGACGTCCGCGAACCGCTGCGCCCGGCGGGCCTTGCCGACCAGCTCGTCGGTCGCGGAGTGGTAGTGGCGGACGGTGCGGGCGATCTCGGCGAGGTAGCCGGTGCGGTCGGCGGGCAGCACCTGCTGGATCCGGGTGGACTTCTTCCCGGCGACGGGCGCGAGGGTGCCCTCGTCGACCGCGAGTCCCTTGTCGGCGAGCAGCCCGCGCAGGTGCTGGTAGAGCGCGGTCACGCCGTCGTCGTCGAAGGTGGCGGCCGAGGTGCCGAACACGGGCATGTCCTCGGGCCGCTGGCCGAAAGCCTCCCGGTTGCGGACCAGCTGGCGGCCCACGTCGCGCCAGGCGTCCTCGGCGCCACGACGCTCGAACTTGTTGATCGCGACCGCGTCGGCGAAGTCGAGCATGTCGATCTTCTCCAGCTGCGAGGCCGCGCCGAACTCCGGCGTCATGACGTAGAGCGAGTGGTCGACCAGCGGCACGATGCCGGCGTCGCCCTGCCCGATGCCGGGCGTCTCGACGATGACGAGGTCGTGGCCGGCGGCCTTCATCACGTCGATCACGTCGGCCAGGTGGTCGGGCACCTCGTGGGCGCCGCGGGTGGCGAGCGAGCGGAAGAAGACCCGGTCGCCGTCGAGCGCGTTCGCGCGGATCCGGTCGCCGAGCAGGGCGCCGCCGCCCTTGCGGCGGGTCGGGTCGACGGCGATGACGGCGATCCGGAGCTTGTCCTGCTGGTCGGTGCGGAAGCGGCGCACGATCTCGTCGGTCAGCGACGACTTGCCCGAGCCGCCGGTGCCGGTGATGCCGAGCACTGGCACGACGCGGCGCCGGGCTGCCGCGCGGAGCTCGGTCAGCATCGCCTCGTCGAGGCGGCCGTCCTCGGCGCCGGTGATCGCGCGGGCGACGGCGAAGCGGTCGCCGGTGAGCACCTGCTCGACGGTGACGGCCTGGTCGGCCCAGAGGTCGATGTCGCAGTCGGCGACGACCGAGTTGATCATCCCGACGAGGCCCATCTTCTGGCCGTCCTCGGGGGAGAAGATCGTGACGCCCGACTCGCGCAGACGCGTGATCTCCGACGGCACGATCACGCCGCCGCCACCGCCGACGACCTTGACGTGGTCGGCACCGGCCGCGCGCAGCGACTCGACGAGGTACTCGAAGTACTCCACGTGCCCGCCCTGGTAGGACGACACGGCGACGCCCTGCACGTCCTCCTCCAGCGCGGCGTCGACGACCTCCTGCACGGAGCGGTTGTGCCCGAGGTGGATGACCTCGCAGCCCTGGC
>DATMHR010000021.1:0-23326 GCA_035554955.1 Nocardioides sp.
GTCCGCGTTGTACTTGTAGCCCACCGGGTGCTGCATCCAGGAGTTCGCCGCGAGGATGAAGTACGACGAGAACAGCGTGCCGATGTGGACCAGCCAGATCGTCGCGGCGTGCACCTTCGGCGGCAGCTTGCCCCAGCCGAAGATCCACAGCCCGAGGAAGGTCGACTCGAGGAAGAAGGCGAGGAGGCCCTCGACCGCGAGCGGCGCACCGAAGATGTCGCCGACGAACCGCGAGTAGTCGCTCCAGTTCATGCCGAACTGGAACTCCTGCACGATGCCGGTGACGACGCCGATGGCGAAGTTGATGAGGAAGAGCTTCCCGAAGAACTTGGTGAGCCGCAGCCACTGCGGGTTCTTGGTGCGGAGCCAGGTGATCTCGTAGCCGGCGATGATCGCGGACAGCCCGATCGTGATCGGTACGAACAGGAAGTGGTACACGGTCGTGATGGCGAACTGCCACCGCGCGATGTCGGTCGGATCCACGTCGTTCTCCTGGCGTGCGTGATTTGCGGGGACGCGATCACGCTAGGGATCCGGAGAGGCCCTCCAGCACGGGCTGATTTCCCGAGGCCTGGGGACCTTGGTCCCGACCTGCCGACGGCTAGGGCCGGAGCACCTCGGAGACGGGACGCCGCGGCGTCCGGGGCAGCTCGCTGCGACCGATCGCCTGCCAGCCGATCCGCACCATCATGTGCGGGACGAAGGCGTCCTCGACGACGAAGTGCTTGAGCTCGAGGCGGACCGCCTCGACCTCCACGGGCAGGCTCAGCGGGACGACCGAGAGGCCGGCCCGGGTGGCCCGCAGCCAGAGGGCGCTGAGGCCCTCGCCGGTCCGCAGCCAGTCGGCCGGGCCGTCGTGGGCGCCGCCGAGGACGATGACGCCGTCCCCGCTCTCGACCACGGTCCGGCTCTCGGGCACCACGCCGCCGTCGAACCGCACCTGGTGGGTCTGGTGCACCGCGGCGGTGTCCGGGCTGGGCAGGACCTCGTGCGGGATGCCGTCGTAGCCGCCGCGGCCCACCCACGCGTCCTGCTCGGCGATGGCGGCGCGGTCGTGGGCCCGCAGGTCGTGGGCGCGGATGGTCAGCAGCTCGATCCGGAACCGCGTGCTCAGGTCGCTGACCGGCAGCGCGGCGCAGCCCCACTCGCGGGCCTCCTCCGCCAGCGCGTCGAGCTGGGCGTCGGGGACGGGCCACATGGTGAAGCGGCGGCGGTCGGTGCACCGGGTGCGGAGGACGGAGAGGTCGTCCGACGGGGTCGGCGAGCGGTGGCCGGGCGTCAGCGAGATCGCCGCGAGCAGGTCGCCGTCGGCGCCCTCGGGAAGGACCTCCACGTGGGTGTCCCAGCCCAGCGCGCGCGCAGCGACCCGGAAGTGGTGCAGAGCGGCGCCGCAGCTCAGGACCAGGTTGCGGCCGTCGGGGTCCTCCAGCGGCAGGGTGCGCGAGCGGTCGGCGTAGAGGAGGACGCGGTCACCGCCGAACTGCCAGGCCCACGGCTGGGTGTTGTGCACGCTCGGAGCCAGGCACGCCAGTTCGATGAGTCGCCGGGCGACCTCGGGCGCGAGCTTCTCGCGGATCGTCATGGATGTCATGGCCCTCTCTCCTGTACGCAGTCCAGAGTGACGGCGCGCCCGCGCCTCAGAAAGGGACGAAGGTCCCTTGTGGAAGGAGGAAGGGATTGACGGCAAAGGACACCGGTCCCGGGCTAGGGTGGTCCTCGTGAGCGAAACGACCGCCGCCCCTGTGCCGTCGCCGATCCGGATCTACCTCCTCGACGACCACGAGGTGGTCCGGCGCGGGATGCGCGAGATGCTGGAGGCCGAGGACGACTTCGAGGTCGTCGGTGAGTCCGGTTCGGCCGCCGAGGCCACCCGCCGGATCCCGGCGCTGCGACCCCACGTGGCGATCCTCGACGGCCGGTTGCCCGACGGCTCGGGCATCGACGTGTGCCGCGACGTGCGCTCGCAGGACCCGAGCATCAAGGCGCTCATCCTGACGTCGTACGACGACGACGACGCGCTGTTCGCGGCGATCATGGCGGGCGCCGCCGGCTACGTGCTCAAGCAGGTCCGCGGCAACGACCTGCTCGACATGATCCGCCGGGTCGCCGCGGGGCAGTCGACGCTCGACCCGTCGGTGACCGCGCAGGTGCTCGAGCGGGTGCGGTCCGGCCCCCCGAAGGACAAGGCGCTGGAGGTCCTGACCGAGCAGGAGCAGAAGATCCTCGACCTGATCGGCCAGGGACTCACCAACCGGCAGATCGCGCAGCGCACCCACCTCGCCGAGAAGACGGTGAAGAACTACGTCTCCTCGATGCTCGCCAAGCTCGGCCTGTCCAGCCGCACGCAGGCCGCCATCTTCGCGGTGAAGCACACGCGGGGCGACGAGGACTGACGTGCCCGGGAGGGATCTCGGCGAGGCGGAGTTCGAGGAGCTGGTCCGTGAGGTGCAGTCGCGGATGCAGGGGGCGCTCGACCAGCAGGCCCGCCTCGAGCTGCTGCTGGACGCCGTCGTGTCGATGGCGGCCGACCTCAACGTCGACGGCGTGCTCGCGCGCATCGTCGGCGTCGCGAGCCGGCTCGTCGACGCCAAGTACGCCGCCCTGGGCGTCCTGGGCGACGCCGAGAACAAGCGGCTGCGCACCTTCATCTACGACGGCATCTCCGAGGACGAGGCGGTGCAGATCGGGGAGCTCCCGCGCGGCCACGGGTTGCTCGGGCTGATCATCGACCAGCCGCACCCGTTGCGGCTGCACGACATCGCCGAGCACGCGGCGTCCTACGGGTTCCCCGCCAACCACCCGCCGATGCACTCCTTCCTCGGGGTCCCGGTGCGGATCCGGGACAAGATCTTCGGCAACCTCTACCTCACCGAGAAGCGCGACGGCAGCGACTTCACCGCCGACGACGAGGAGATCGTCATCGCGCTGGCGGCCGCGGCCGGTGTCACCATCGAGAACGCGCGCCTCTACGAGGAGGCCCGGCGGCGCGAGAGCTGGTTGCGGGCGACCGCGGAGATCACGGCCCTGCTCCTCGATCCCGCCACGGGCAGCAACGCCCTCCAGGCGATCGCCGACCGGGCGCGGACGGTGGCCGACGCCGACGTGGCCTGGATCGTCACCGGCCCCTCGTCGGACAAGCTGAGCATGCAGGTCGTGTCCGGCTTCCCGGCGACCGAGGCCGAGCTGGCCCTCCTGCAGCTCGACGGGTCCGTCTCCGGGCTGGTGGTCGACACCGGCGAAACCGTCCTCAATGCCGACGTCCGCGCCGGCGGTCCCCAGGCGACCGTCGCGACCCTTCCGGGGGCGCCCGAGGTGGGACCGGTGATGGCCGTGCCGCTCGGGACCGGCGAGAGCGCCGGCGCGCTGGGGCTCGCGTGGACGCCGGACAACGCCGACCTGCACCGCACGGTGACGCCCGAGCTCCCGGCCAGCTTCGCCCGCCAGGCTGCCCTGGCCCTCCAGGTCGCCCAGGCGCGGGAGGACCAGCAGCGCCTGGCGGTCCTCGAGGACCGCGACCGGATCGGCCGCGACCTCCACGACCTGGTCATCCAGCGGCTGTTCGCCGTCGGGCTGGGCCTCCAGGGCACCGGGCGGCTGTCCGACCGGCCCGAGGTGGCCGAGCGGCTCGACCGGGCGGTCGACGACATCGACTCGACGATCAAGGACATCCGGCGCACGATCTTCGCCCTCGGGACGATGGAGTCCTCCGAGGACATCCAGGCCGAGGTCACCCGCGTGGTCCAGCGCGCCGCGGCCGCGCTGAAGTTCAAGCCGGACCTGCAGTTCGAGGGGCCCGTGCGCACGCTGGTGGGGAAGGACGTCGCTCCCGACCTGCTGGCCGTGCTCGGCGAGGCGCTCTCCAACGCCGGCCGCCACGCGCAGGCCTCGTCGGTCGCCGTGGTGCTCGCCGCCGGCGAGCAGATCGTGCTGACCGTGCGCGACGACGGCACGGGCATCCCGGAGGACGTCATCGAGAGCGGCCTCGCCAACATCCGGCGCCGCGCCGAGCAGCGAGGTGGCACGTTCACCGTCGAGTCGGCGCCGGGCAGCGGCACCACGCTGCGCTGGGCGGTGCCCCGAGGTCGTTGACGGCCGCGGCCCTCCCGAGGGAGGTCCCCGCAACGGGGGACCTTCGCCCCTGATCCGCCCCTCGGTGACCACGCAGGATCGGGGACGTGACCAACTACGTGCAGAACTTCACCGTCGGGCGCTCCGCGGAGCGCGCACTGCTGGGCGGCAAGGGCGCCGACCTGGCCGAGATGGTCGGACTCGGGCTGCCCGTGCCGCCCGGCTTCACCATCACGACCGAGGCGTGCCGCCACTACCTCAAGCACGGCGCACCGCCGCCGGAGCTCGACGGCCAGGTGGCCCGCCACCTCGCCGAGCTCGAGACCGCCGCAGGTCGCCGGTTCGGCGACCCCGACGACCCGCTCCTGGTGTCGGTCCGCTCGGGCGCGGCTATCTCCATGCCCGGGATGATGGACACCGTCCTCGACATCGGGCTCAACGACACGACCGTTCTGGGCCTGGCGGCGCGCACCGGTGACGAGCGGTTCGCGTTCGACTCCTACCGCCGCCTGGTGCAGATGTTCGGCGACACCGTGCTCGGCGTGCCCAGCGAGAAGTACTCCGAGGCCCTCGACGAGCTCGAGCAGGAGCTCGGGGTGCACCGGGACGTGGACCTCCCGGCCGACGCTCTGCGCCGCCTGGTCGAGCGCTTCCAGGAGATCACCGCCGCGCACGGCGACCGGCCGTTCCCCCAGGACCCCCGCGAGCAGCTCGACCTCGCGGTCCGCGCCGTCTTCGGCTCCTGGCTCGGTGAGCGCGCACGCCTCTACCGCCGGCACCAGGGCATCCCGGACGACCTCGGCACCGCCGTCAACGTGCAGATGATGGTCTTCGGCAACCTCGGCTCGCGGTCGGGCTCGGGCGTCGCGTTCACCCGCGACCCTGCGACCGGCCGGCTCGGCCCGTACGGCGACTACCTGCCCGACGCGCAGGGGGAGGACGTCGTCTCCGGCGTCCGGGACACGGTCCCGCTGGCCGACCTCGAGCAGATCGACGAGGCCGCCTACCGCCGGCTGCGCTCGCTGATGGGCACGCTCGAGCGGCACTACCGCGACATGTGCGACATCGAGTTCACCATCGAGGAGGGCCGGCTCTGGATGCTCCAGACGCGCATCGGCAAGCGCACCCCTGCGGCCGCCTTCCAGATCGCCGCAGACCTCGTCGAGGAGGGCGCCATCGATCTCGACGAGGCCCTGCGCCGGGTCTCGGGCGACCAGCTCGCCCACCTGCTGCACCCCGGCTTCGACCCGTCGACCCCGCGGACCGAGCTCACCCACGGTGTCGCTGCGTCCCCGGGCGCCGCGGTGGGCCGGGTCGTCTTCGACTCCGCCACCGCCGCCGACTGGGCGGTGCGGGGCGAGACCGTCGTGCTGGTGCGTCGCGAGACGCGGCCCGAGGACCTGCCCGGCATGCTCGTCGCCGCGGCGATCCTGACCGCCCGTGGCGGCAAGACCTCGCACGCGGCCGTCGTGGCCCGCGGCCTGGGCCGTCCGTGCGTGTGCGGTGCCGGCGACCTCGAGGTCGACCCGGACGCCCGCCGGATGCGGGTGCACGGCGGCGCGGTGGTCGACGAGGGCGACGTGATCTCCGTCGACGGTGCCACCGGCGAGGTCTTCCTCGGGGCGGTCCCGGTCGTCGAGTCCGAGGTCGCGCGCTGGTTCGACGGCCAGCCGGTCACCAGCGACCTCGTCGACGCGGTCGCGCTCCTGGTCCGGCACGCCGACGAGGTCCGCGCGCTCGGGGTGCGGGTCAACGCGGACAACGCCTCGGACGCTGCACGGGCCGTCCGGTTCGGCGCGGAGGGCATCGGGCTGTGCCGCACCGAGCACATGTTCCTCGGCGAGCGCCGTCGGCTGGTCGAGCGACTGATCCTCGCTGAGACCGACCCGGAGCGCGAGGCGGCGCTTGCCGAGCTGCTGCCGCTGCAGCGTGCCGACTTCACCGAGCTCTTCGCGGCGATCGGGGACCGGCCGGTCACGGTCCGGCTCATCGACCCGCCGCTGCACGAGTTCCTTCCCGACGTCGGCGAGCTGCTGGTGCGCATCGGCCGGCACTTGGACGAGACCACCCGCGAGGGCACCACCGAGGACGAGCGGCTGCTGGCCGCGGTCGAGCGGATGCACGAGGACAACCCCATGCTGGGCCTGCGCGGCGTGCGGCTGGCCATCGCGATCCCCGGCCTGGTGGCGATGCAGACCCGGGCGATCCTCGAGGCTGCCGACGACCACCGGGTCGCCGGTGGGACGGTGGAGCCGGAGATCATGGTGCCCCTCGTGGCGAGCGCGGCCGAGCTCGAGCTCGTGCGCGCCGAGATCGAGCGGGTGGGGGACGCCGTCGCGGCCGAGCGCGGCAGGTCCGTGCCCTACCGCATCGGCGCGATGGTCGAGCTGCCGCGTGCCGCGCTGACCGCCGACCGGATCGCCGACCACGCCGAGTTCCTCTCCTTCGGTACCAACGACCTGACCCAGACGACCTGGGGACTGTCCCGCGACGACGCCGAGGCGAGCGTGGTCCGTCGTTACCTGGACCTCGGTCTCCTGTCCCGCTCGCCGTTCGAGACCATCGACGTCGACGGAGTCGGCGCGCTGGTGCGGACCGCGGCCGAGCGGGCGCGCGATGCGCGGCCCGGCATCGGGCTGGGCGTGTGCGGGGAGCACGGCGGGGACCCGACCTCGATCGCGTTCTTCGCCGAGATCGGGCTCGACTACGTCTCCTGCTCGCCCTACCGGGTGCCGGTCGCACGGCTCGAGGCGGGCCGGGCGACCGTGCTGCGGCACGAGGCCGTCACCCGGATGGTCGCCGCGGGCTGAGCTGCGGCGTCAACGGAAGAGCCCGGGTCAAGGAGGACCCGGGCTCTTCGTGGTGTCGGCCCTGCGCTGGGGGGTCAGCGGAGGACCTCGACGACCGGACGTCGAGGGGTCCGCGGGAGGGGGTCGCGACCGATCGCCTGCCAGCCGACGCGGACCAGCAGGTGCGGCACGAACTCGTAGCGCAGGAGGTTCTTCCGCAGCTCGTGCCGGACCGCGTCGACCTCGATGGGCAGGCTCAGCGGGACGACGGAGAGGCCGTCCTTCGTGGCGCGCAGCCACAGCCTGCTGAGGGCCTCGCCGGTGCGCAGCCAGCCCGCGCGGTCGTCGTACGCGCCGCCGATGAGGATCACGCCGTCACCCGCGCCCACGACCTCCCGGGTCTCGCGGACGGCTCCCGACGGGAACCGGGACGGGGGCGTCACGCCCGGGTCCGTCTCGACGGGCAGCACGTCGCTGGGCACGCCGTCGACCGGGGAGCGGTCGACCCAGCGGTCCTGCTCGGCCTGGGCGTCCGGGTCGGCCGCACGCAGGTCGACGGCCTTGGTCGCCAGCCGTTCGAGGTGGTAGCGGACGAGCGCGTCGTCCAGCGCGCGGGCGTGCGCGCCGAGCCTGCGGGCCTCGCCGGCCAGCGCCTCGAGCAGCTCGTCCGGGACGGGCCACGACGTGTAGCGCCGCCGGTCGGTGTGCCGCTTCCGCAGCGCGGTGAGGTCCTCGACGCCGGTCTTGGACGGCTCGGTGCGGACCAGCGCGATGTCCGCGAGCAGGTCGCTCGTGGGACCCTCCGGGAACCGCGACACCCTGGCCTCCCAGCCCAGCGCTGCCGCGCCGACCACGAGGTGGTCCAGCGCGGCGCCGCAGCTGATCAGGAGGTTGCGGCCCGCCGGGTCCTCGACAGCGAGCTGACGGCCGCGGTCGGCGTACAGGTGCAGGTGGTGGTCGTCGGCCCGCCAGCGCCACGGCTGCGTGTTGTGCACGCTCGGGGCCCGGCAGGCGAGCTCGATCAGCCGGTGCGACGCGGAGCTCGCCATCACCGGGTGCACGCCCCGGGTCCTGCCGGGCATCAGGCCGGCACCAGCCGGCGGCCGGTGATCACGTCGGGACGGATCCGGATCAGGTAGGCCCGGTTGCCCTCGGCCCACGGGTAGGGAGCATTGTCGGAGGACTCGAGGTGGGACTCGCGGTGCGCACGTCCCCGGACGACGACGGACCAGCCGGACTCGGTGTAGGCGTCGATCTCGTCCACCTCGAACGCGACCCGTGCGCCGGTCGCGGCCCGCGCGATCGAGCTGTAGCCGGTCGTCGCGATCAGGATGTCCTCGCCGTCGACGCTGAAGTTGACCGGCAGGGCGTCCGGACCGGAGTCGTCGGTGAACGCGAGGCGACCGACCCTCTGGGAGCGCAGGAGATCGAGGCACTCGGCACGCTCGATGTCCCGGACGTGCGCCTTGTACCAGTGCTGTTCCCTCATGGCTTCTCCCAAGGGTCTCGTCGGGGTGGTCCCAGTGCACCAATTCCGGGGCCGGCGGGGCAGGGGCTTCCGCCGTCGCGCCGGATGACCTTGGTCCCTCGTGACGTGCGGACGGCGCGGTGCATGCTGGGGAGGATGCCGACCACCGATCGCAGCGCCCGGGTCACCGCACGGTCCGCACCGCGGTCGCGGCGGAGCCGACAGCTCCTCCCGAACCAGCACGGAGCGTGGGGCTTCCTGGTGCTGCCCTTCGTGCTCGCCGTGTGCGTGGCCGGGTGGTCGCCGCTCCTGCTCCCGCTCGGCGTCGCGTGGATCGCGTCCTACCCGTTCAGCTGGGCGGTGGCCGCCCTGGTGTCGATGCCGCGCCCCGAGCGCTACCGGGACGCCGCGGTGCTCTGGGGTGCGGTGACCGTGGTCGCCGGTGCCGTGGTCCTGGCGGCGCGGCCCTGGCTGACCTGGGTCCTGGCGGCGTACGCCGTGGGGTTCGCGGTCAACCTCCGCTTCGCCCGCGCCCGTTCGGAGCGGGCCATCGCCAACGACCTGGTGCTCATCGTCGAGTGCGCGCTGCTGGTTCCCGTGGTCGCCGGCGTGACGTCCGACGCATCCGGCTGGACGCCGCCGTGGTCCGCGCTGACCGACCCCACCGTGCTGGCCTGGACGGTCGTGTGCGCCCTGACCCTGGTCGGCTCGACCCTCCACGTGAAGAGCCTGATCCGGGAGCGGCGCAACCCGCGGTACACGCGTGCGAGCCAGTGGTTCGCGGTCGCGTGCGTCCCGGTCGTCGTCGCGGTCGCGCTGCTCCTCGGCGTCCCGTGGTGGTCGGTCGCCGTCCCGTTCGTCCTCCTCGCCGCCCGGGCGCTGTGGCTGCACGACCCGACCCTGCGACCGGGGAGGCTGGGCGTGATCGAGCTCGGCGGTCTCGTCGCCGTGGTCGCGGGGGCGGTCGCCGCGCGCCTGACCGGCTGAGGAGGAGCGGTGGAGCTCCGCGTCGACCCGGACATCGACCTCCGCAGTGGCCTGACCGACGCGGAGGTCCGGCAGCGGCGCGCGGAGTCCGGTCCCAACGTGCTGCCGCCGGCGCGACGCCGTACGCCGGCCGCGATGCTCGTCGGGCAGCTGACGCACCTGCTGGCGGTGCTGCTGTGGATCGCGGCGGGGCTCGCGACGCTGGCGGGCATGCCCGTGCTCGCTGCCGCGATCGTGGTGATCGTCCTGCTCAACGCCGTGTTCGCGTTCTGGCAGGAGTACCACGCCGACCGGTCCGCCCAGCGGCTGCGGGACATGCTCCCGACCCGGGCGCGCGTCGTGCGTGCGGGACGGAGCGTCGCGGTCGACGTCACGGACCTCGTGATCGGCGACGTGGTGCACCTCGAGGCCGGCGACCGGGTCGGTGCGGACATGGTCGTCGCCCGGGCGGACAGCCTGACCCTGGACGAGTCGATGCTCACGGGCGAGAGCGCGGTGGTGCCGCACGAGGCGGGGGACCGCCTCATGTCCGGGACGTTCGTGGTGCAGGGCGACGCCTGGGCCCGGGTCGTCGCCGTCGGCGCTCGCACGACGCTCGCCGGCATCTCGCGCCTCACCGAGACCGCCGAGCGCCCCAAGAGCCCGCTCACGGTGCAGCTGGACCGCGTCGTGCGCGTCGTGGCAGCGGTCGCGTTCTCCGTCGGTGTGGCGCTCGGGGTCGGCTCGCTCCTGCTGGGGCTGGACGCCACGCAGGCCTTCCTGTTCGGGGTCGGGGTGGCCGTCGCGCTGGTGCCGGAGGGCCTGCTGCCGACCGTCACCCTGTCGCTGGCGCGCGGGGCGCAGCACATGGCGCACCGCCGGGCGCTGGTGCGGCGCCTCGACGCCGTCGAGACCCTGGGGGCGACGACGTTCATCTGCACGGACAAGACCGGCACGCTCACCCAGAACCGGATGAACGTCCTCGAGGTGGTGACCACGGCCGGTCGGTTCGCCGTGGCCGGCGAGGGCTACCAGCCGACCGCGACGGTCACCGGGCCCGGGACCACGGACGACGTACGACGTGCGGCAACGGCCGCAGTGCGGTGCGTGACCGGTCGGGTGGTCGAGCACGACGGCCGCTGGGTCGCCGTCGGCGACCCCCTCGAGGCCGCCCTCCACTGCCTCGCCCTCCGCGTGGGGGCGCCGGTCGACGACGCTCCGCGCCGCCGTCCCTACACGGCCGACCGGATGATGAGCTCGGGTCTCGAGGCCGGCGTCGCGTCGGTGCTCGGGGCGCCCGAGGCGGTGCTCTCGCGGTGTCGGACGGTCCCCGGGTCGGTGCGCGTGGCCCTGGAGGACATGACCGGGGCCGGCCTGCGGGTGCTCGCCGTCGCCACCCGCCCCTGGTCGGGGGAGCTGTCGGAGGCGATGGAGCAGGAGCTCGAGCTGCTGGCGCTCCTCGGCCTGGAGGACCCGCCGCGCCCGGACGTCGCCGACGCGCTGCAGACCTGCCGGGACGCCGGCGTGCGGGTCGCGATGGTGACCGGCGACCACCCGCGCACCGCGCGGGCGATCGGCGAGCAGGTCGGGCTGCTGGGCCCCGGCGCCGTCGTCGTCGACGGTCCGGACCTCCCCGACGGTGACGTCGAGCTCGCCGAGCTGCTCGACAGCGAGCACGGTGTGGTCGTCGCGCGGGTCACGCCCGCGGACAAGCTCCGGATCGCCCGGGCGCTGCGGACGCACGGGCACGTCGTCGCCATGACCGGCGACGGCGTCAACGACGCGCCGGCGCTCCGGGAGGCGGACGTGGGCGTGGCGATGGGCGCGAGCGGCAGCGACGTCGCCCGCGAGTCCGCCGACCTCGTGCTGCTCGACGACCACTTCGGGACGATCGTGACGGCGATCGAGCTCGGCCGCGCCACGACCCAGAACGTGCGACGGTTCCTGACCTTCCACCTGACCGACAACGTGGCGGAGCTGGCCCCGTTCGCGCTCTGGGCGCTGACCGGTGGCGCGTTCCCGCTCGCGATCGGCGTGCTCCAGGTCCTCGCGCTCGACATCGGCACGGACATGCTGCCGGCCCTGGCGCTCGGCGCCGAGCCGGCCCGTGCCGGGGTGATGCGGCGACGGCACGGCCGCACCCTCATCGACCGCGCGCTGTTCGTGCGCGCCTTCCTGGTGCTGGGCCTGACCGAGGCGGTCCTCTCGCTCACCGCGTTCACCCTGGTGCTGGTGGGCCACGGCTGGCACTGGGGGGCCACGCCGTCGTCGGGCGTGCTCGCGCTCGCGTCCGGCACGGCCTTCGCGACCATCGCCTGCGCCCAGGTGGCCAACGCGTTCGCCTGCCGCAGCACCCGGCTGCCGGTGTGGCGGCTCGACCCGCGCGGCAACCCGCTCGTCCTGTGGGCCGTCGGCACCGAGCTGGTCCTGCTCCTCGTCTTCCTCGGGCTGCCGCCCGTCGCGGACCTGCTCGGCGGCTCGTTCCCGACCCTGGCCGGTTGGGGCACGGCTCTCGGGGCCGCCGTCGTGCTGGCGCTCGTGGACGGGGCGCAGAAGGTGGCGCGGCGCTAGCTGCTCGTGCCGGACCCGTGGTGCTCGAAGTGCTCCACGAACGCGTCCGGTCCGGGGAAGACGAGGCCCTCGTGGCCGGTGTCGGACCAGCGGACCAGGTAGGGCGGGCTGCCGTCGGGGTGGCGGACCTCGAGGATCTCGCCGTCGCGCACCGGGTCGTCGAGGTGCGGGCCGCGCACGACGAGCCGGTCGCCGACTGCCGCGAACATCACGACGCTCCCTGGTCGGGGCGGGCTGCGTGGATCCGCATGGTGTCCTCCTGGTCGCTCGGGACGCGCCGAGCGGCGGGTCCCCTCCTGCGAGTCTCCGCGCGGCTCGTGCGCGCTTGCAGGGTCCAAGGTCCCGGGCCGCACGGGGCGTGCGGGCCTTTCTCCTCTGGGGTCGAGCAGGGTCCGGCCGGACGCTGGAAGCAGGCATGGTCCGCAGGTCGGGAGGCATGATGAGTCAGCGCGAGTTCGTCCGGACGTTCTCCGAGGTCGGGGCCGGTGACGTCCCCCTGGTCGGTGGGAAGAACGCGTCCCTGGGGGAGATGTACCAGCGGCTGGACGCCGCAGGGGTGCGCGTCCCGGACGGGTTCGCGGTGACCGCGGAGGCGTACCGCCACACCCTCGACGCCGCCGGGTTGTGGCCGGCGCTCCACGAGCTGCTCGACGACGTCGACCCCGCGGACGTGGCCGACCTCGCCCGCCGCGCGGAGCGCGCCCGCGAGCTCGTCTACGCCGCGCCGCTGCCGCCCGAGGTCTCGGCCGACGTCCTGGTCGGTTACCGCGGTCTTCGCGAGGAGTACGGCGACGACGTGTCCCTCGCCGTGCGCAGCTCGGCGACGGCCGAGGACCTGCCCGACGCGAGCTTCGCGGGGCAGCACGAGACCTACCTCAACATCCGCGGCGAGGCGCACCTGCTCGACGCCGTGCGGCGCTGCTTCGCCAGCCTGTTCACCGACCGGGCGATCCACTACCGGATCGACAAGGGGTTCGACCACTTCAAGGTCGCCCTCTCGGTCGGCGTGATGAAGATGGTCCGGTCCGACCTGTCGTCCGCCGGCGTCATGTTCACCCTCGACACCGAGACCGGCTTCCGCGACGTCGTCTTCGTGACCTCCTCCTACGGGCTCGGGGAGAACATCGTCCAGGGTGCCGTCGACCCCGACGAGTTCCTCGTCCACAAGCCCACCTACGCGGCGGGGCACCGCGCCGTGCTGCGCCGCAAGCGGGGGGAGAAGGCCGTCACGATGGAGCTCATGGCGGGCGACGGCCGACGGACCACCCGCAACGTGGCGACCCCCGAGGAGAAGCGGACCCGGTTCTCGCTGACCGACGCCGACGTGCTCGAGCTGGCCGGCAGCGCGATCACGATCGAGGCGCACTACGGGGTCCCGATGGACATCGAGTGGGCGAAGGACGGCGCCGACGGGCGCATCTACATCGTGCAGGCGCGACCCGAGACCGCCGCCTCGGCCCGGTCGGTCACGCAGCTCACGTCGTACGTCGTCGAGGAGCACGGCGAGACCGTCTGCGAGGGCCGGTCGGTCGGCGACAAGGTCGCCGTGGGCCGCGCCCGCCTGATCACCGGCACCGTCGACCTCGCGGACTTCCAGCCCGGCGAGATCCTCGTCGCCGACACGACGACGCCCGACTGGGAGCCGGTCATGAAGACCGCGGGCGCGGTGGTGACCGATCGCGGCGGCCGGACCTGCCACGCAGCGATCATCGCCCGCGAGCTCGGCATCCCGGCCGTCGTCGGCACGGGCGACGCGACGGCGCGGCTCACGACCGGCGAGCTGGTCTCGGTCTCCTGCGCCGAGGGCGACGTCGGGCGGGTCTACCGCGGAGCCGCGTCCTTCCACGTCGAGACCACCGACCTCGCGGACCTGGCCCGGCCGCGGACGCAGCTCATGGTCAACCTCGGCAACCCGGCGGTGGCCTTCCACACGGCCCTGCTGCCGAGCGACGGCGTGGGCCTCGCCCGGATGGAGTTCGTGATCAGCGAGTCCATCAAGGCCCACCCGCTGGCGCTGGTGCACCCGGACCGCGTCACGGACCCGGCGACGCGGGCGCAGCTGGCGGCGCTCACCCAGGGCTACCCGGACGGGGAGACGTTCTTCGTCGAGCGGCTGGCCGAGGGCATCGGCACGATCGCCGCCGCGTTCTACCCACGCCCGGTCGTGGTGCGGATGTCGGACTTCAAGACCAACGAGTACGCGAGCCTGGTCGGCGGCGCCGACTTCGAGCCGCGCGAGGAGAACCCGATGCTCGGCTTCCGGGGCGCCTCGCGCTACGCCCACCCGGCCTACGAGGAGGGGTTCGCCCTGGAGTGCCGGGCGATGCGCCGGGTGCGGGAGGACATGGGGCTCACCAACGTCGTGCTGATGCTGCCCTTCGTCCGGCGGCTGGAGGAGGCCGATCTCGTGCTCGAGCGGATGGACGAGCTGGGACTTCGCCGGGGTGAGCAGGGGCTCGAGGTCTACGCGATGTGCGAGATCCCCAACAACGTGATCCTCATCGACGAGTTCGCCCAGCGGTTCGACGGGTTCTCCATCGGCTCCAACGACCTGACCCAGCTCACGCTCGGTGTCGACCGGGACAGCACGCTGGTTGCTTTCGACTTCGACGAGCGCGACCCCGGCGTCAAGGAGATGATCCGGCTGGCGGTCGAGGGCTGCCGCCGCAACGGGGTGCACTCGGGG
This sequence comes from Nocardioides sp., assembly GCA_035554955.1. Lineage (GTDB taxonomy): Bacteria > Actinomycetota > Actinomycetes > Propionibacteriales > Nocardioidaceae > Nocardioides. The sequence goes on from DATMHR010000021.1 coordinate 14,549, forward strand.
CTGTGCGGCCAGGCGCCCTCGGACTACCCGGACATGGCCGAGTTCCTCGTGGAGGTCGGGATCGAGTCGATGAGCCTCAACCCCGACAGCGTGCTCCAGACGACGCGGACCGTGCTCGAGGTCGAGCGCCGGATGGGGATCGCCCCGCGGGACGCCTAGCTCCCGGTGCTAGAGGGCGGCGCCGCGCGCGGTCAGGAAGCTCACGCAGGACGCGACCGACGTCACGGCGTCGTAGTCGCTCTCGTCGATCCGGATGCCCGTCGCGGCGCTGAGGTTCTCGACGAACGAGAGGAAGTCGAGGGAGTCCAGCTCCAGCTCCGAGCGGAACGGGCGGTCGTCGCCGAGGACGGTCAGGTCCTCGTCGGGCACCACCTGGTGGAGCGCGTTGAGCACGATGGTGCGTGCCACCGGGACGGTCAGGGGAGTGGTCATCACAGGGCCTCCGGATGCTGTAGGTGCCGGTCGATGGCAGCCAGGAAGCGGCTGCCGGTGAAGCCGTCGGTCGCGCGGTGGTCGGCCGAGAGGGTCAGGGTCGTGACCGGCCGTACGCCGAGCAGGCCGCCGATCGCCCAGGGCCGCTCCACGACCGTCCCGAACCCCACGAGCGCGACCTGGGGCGGGTAGATCACGCCCAGGACCGACTCGACGCCCTGCTCGCCGAGGTTGGTCACCGTGAGCGTCGGCTCCCGGAGCTCGGTGTCGCGGAGCCGGCCGCTGCGGGCGCGGACCACCAGGTCGCGCATCGCCGCCATCACCGCGTCCAGGGACAACCGGGCGGTGTCGTGCACCGCGGGCGCCAGCAGCCCGCCGCCGCGCAGCGAGATGGCCATGCCGACGTGCACGTCGGTCGCCGGCTGGAACCGGTCGTCGACCCAGAAGCCGTTGACGTCGGGCACCTCCGTGGCCGCGAGCGCGGTCGCCTTGAGCATCAGCGCGGCCGGCACGAGGCGCGCGGTCACCGGCAGGTCGCGGTTGCGCTCGTGCATCCAGTCGAGCGCAGCGCCGAGGTTCACCGTCGAGGTCAGGTAGTAGTGCGGGATCTCGCGCTTGGAGTGGGACATCACCGTCGCGATCGCCGAGCGCATCCGCTGCCGCCGGTCCTCGGCGTCGGGTGCGGCGCTCGCCGCCACCAGGGGCGCAGCGGTGGGGGCGGGGCCGGACGCCGCGGCCCGGACGTCGGCTGCCCGCACGACGCCGTCGGCGGGGAGCGGTACGGCGGCCAGGTCGACGCCGAGCTCCGTGGCGAGCCGCCGCGCGTACGGCGAGACCCGCATTCCTTCGCGGGGCGCCGGCGCCGGCGGCGCGGGAGTCGTGCGCGCCGCCGGTGCCGGGTGCTGGTCGGCGGCGTGGACCACGTCGTCGCGGGTGATCTCGCCGCCGGGGCCGCTGCCGGTGAGCGTGGCGAGGTCGACGCCCAGGTCGCGGGCCACGCGCCGGACGACGGGTGCGGGCGGGTGGACCGGCGGCTGGGCCGTCGCGCCACGAGCCGCGGGCTTCACCGGCTCGGCGGCCCGGCGCGGCTTCGCCGGCCGGGCGGGCCGGGCGGATTTCGCGGGTTTCGCGGGTTTCGCGGGTTTCGCGGGCTTGGCGGCAGCGGCGGGCGCGACCGGGCCGACGCCGATGCTCGCGAGCGGGGTCCCGACGGGGACGGTGGTCCCGGGCTGCACGAGCAGCGCCTCGACCACGCCGTCGGCGAAGGTCTCGACCTCGACGGCCGCCTTCGCGGTGTCGACGACGGCGACGACGTCGCCCTTGTGCACCGCGTCCCCGGGGGCGACCAGCCACTCGAGGAGGGTGCCCTCGTCCATGTCGGCCCCGAGCGACGGCATCGTGAACTCAGCCATCGGAGCCCCTGACGAGCCGCCGGGCCGCCGCGGCGACCGTCTCCGGCTGCGGCAGGGCCGCCTGCTCGAGGTGACGGGCGTAGGGCATCGGCACCTCGGCGGTGCACACCCGCTCGACCGGACCGTCGAGGTCGTAGAGCGCCTGCTCGGTGATCCGCGCGCTGATCTCGGCGGACAGGCTGCCGCTGCGCCAGCCCTCGTCGACCACGACGGCGCGATGGGTGCGCCGTACGGACGCCAGGATGGTCGCGTCGTCGAGGGGCCGCAGGGTGCGCAGGTCGACGACCTCCGCGGAGATGCCGTCGGCGGCGAGGAGGTCGGCGGCCGCGATCGTGGTCGGCAGCATCCCGCCGTAGGTGACCAGGGTGACGTCGTCGCCGGGGCGGCGCACGGCGGCGTGGTCGATGTCGACCGGCCCCGCGTCCTCGGCCAGCGTCCCCTTCGCGTTGTAGAGCGAGCCGTGCTCGAAGACGAGCACCGGGTCGGGGTCGGCCAGCGCGGTCGCCAGCATGCCGCGCACGTCCTCGATCGTGGCCGGGGCGACGATCCGGATGCCGGGGATGTGGGCGTACCAGCCCTCGAGGCTGTGCGAGTGCTGCGCCGCGAGCTGGCGTCCGGCGCCGGTGGTCATCCGGATGACGAGGGGGACGTTGAACTGACCGCCGGACATGTGCAGCAGCGAGCCAGCCGTGTTCACGATCTGGTCGAGGGCGAGCAGGCTGAAGTTGACGGTCATGATCTCGACGATCGGCCGCATCCCGCCGATCGCTGCGCCGATCCCGGCGCCGACGAAGGCGAGCTCGGAGAGGGGAGTGTCCCGGATCCGCTCCGGCCCGAACTCCTCCAGCAGGCCGAGGCTCACGGCGAAGCAGCCTCCGTAGGCGCCGACGTCCTCGCCCATGAGGAAGACCCGGTCGTCCTGGGTCATCGCCTCGCGGATCGCCTCGCGCAGGGCCTCGCGATAGGTGGTCTCGATGGTGGCGCTCATGCCGGACGCTCCGAGACGACGAACCGGGTCAGGTCCTCCACCGGCTCGTCCGGTGCGCTCTCGGCAGCGGCCACTGCGGCCGTCAGCAGGCCCGCGACCTCCTCCTCGATGTCGGCGAGGTCCTGGTCGGTGAGGTGCTGGTCGGTCCGCATCCGCTCGGCGAGCAGGTGGATGGGGTCGCGCTCCTTCCAGTCCTCGACCTCGCTCTTCTGCCGGTAGCGGTCGGGGTCGTACATCGAGTGCGCCCGGAACCGGTAGGTCCGCATCTCGAGGAAGTGGGGACCGGCGCCGCCCCGGATCGCCTCGACGGCGCGACCGGCCGCGTCCTCGACGGCCACCACGTCCATGCCGTCCACCGGCCAGGCGGCGAGCCCGTACGACGACGCGCGCAGCGCGAGGTCGGTCTGGGCGTGCTCGACGCTGATCGCGGTGCCCATCGCGTAGCGGTTGTTCTCGCAGCAGAACAGCACCGGGAGCCGCCAGAGGGCGGCCAGGTTGAGCGACTCGTGGAACGCACCCTCGGCCACCGCGCCGTCGCCGAGGAAGCAGACGGTGACCCGGTTGCGGCCCTGGAGCCGGTCGGCGAGGGCGAGGCCGACGGCCAGCGCGATGCCGCCGCCGACGATGGCGTTCCCGCCGACGAAGCGGGTCGCGGCGTCGAAGATGTGCATCGAGCCGCCGCGGCCGCGCGAGCAGCCGGTCACCTTGCCGAACATCTCGGCCATCAGCGGGTCCACGCCGATGCCGCGGGCGAGCGCGTGGCCGTGCTCGCGGTAGGTGGCGACGACCGCGTCCTCGCTGCCGAGCGCAGCGAGCACCCCGGTGGCGACGGCCTCCTCGCCGACGTAGAGGTGCACGAAGCCGCGGATCCGGCTCGAGCTGTAGAGCTCCGCACAGGTCTCCTCGAAGCGGCGGATCAGCACCATCGTCCGCAGCAGGTCGCGGCGGTGCTTCGCCGTCGCGGTCCCGTGCTCGGCCGGGAGGGCACCGCGCCGGCTCACGGCGAGGACTCCAGGGTCGAGGTGTCGCCCTCCGGCAGCCCCAGCTCGCGCGCCTTGAGCAGGCGGCGCATGACCTTGCCGCTGCTGGTGTGCGGCAGGTGCTGGTCGAAGGCGATCTCCTTCGGTGCCAGGCCGCCGAGCTTCCGGCGCCCGAACGCCAGCAGCTCCAGCCGCAGGTCGTCGCCCGGCTCGTAGCCGTCGGCCAGGGTGACGAAGGCCTTGACCAGCTCGCCCGCCACCGGGTCGGGCTTGCCGATGACCCCCGCCTCGACGACGGCCGGGTGCTCCATCAGCGCGGTCTCGACCTCGAACGGCCCGACCAGGTGCCCGGCGGACTTGATGACGTCGTCGGCGCGGCCGACGAACCAGAAGTAGCCGTCGTCGTCGACGGTCGCCAGGTCGCCGCTGAGGTACCAACCGCCCGCGAAGCAGGCCTCGTACCGCTCCTCGTCGTCGAGGTAGCCGCGGAACATCGACGGCCAGCCCGGCCGCAGCGCGATCTCGCCGACCTCACCGCACCCGGCGATGGTGGTGTGGCCGTCGACCACGAGCGCCCGGCCGTCCTCGCCGCGCACCAGCACGGCGGCGTCGATGCCGGGCACCGGCCGGCCCATCGAACCGGGGCGGACGTCCATGCCGGGGTAGTTGCTGATCATGATCGCGCCGGTCTCGGTCTGCCACCAGTTGTCGTGGATCGTCAGCCCGTAGGCCTCGTAGCCCCACTCGACGACCTCGGGGTTGAGGGCCTCCCCGACGCTGGCGATGTGGCGGACCGAGGTCAGGTCGAACTCGTGGGCCAGGTCGGCGCCGTACCGCATCAGCATCCGCAGCGCCGTCGGTGCGGTGTACCAGACGTCGACCTGCTCCTCCTGGAGCAGCCGGTACCACTTGCGCGGGTCGAACTCGCCGGCGTAGGTGACCAGGGTGGCGCCGTGGGTGAGCGGAGCGATGATCCCGTAGGACGTGCCGGTCACCCAGCCCGGGTCGGCGGTGCACCAGAAGACGTCGCCGGGCCGCAGGTCCAGGGCGTACGCCGCCGTGGCGTGGTGGGCCACGACGGCCTCGTGGACGTGCACGGCGCCCTTGGGCTTGCCCGTGGTGCCGCTGGTGAAGTGCAGGAGCGCCATGTCCTCGGGGTCGGTGGCGACGACCTCGTAGTCGGCGGATGCGGCCGCGAGCGCCGCGTCCAGGTCGACGGTGCGGTCGTCGTCCGAGCCACCCACGACCAGCACGTGCTCCAGGAGAGGCAGCTGGTCGCGCATCGGCGCGACCTTGCGGCGGTAGAGCGCCGGTGTCGTCACCAGCACCCGGGCCCTGCCGAGCACGAGGCGGTCGCGGATCGGCTCCGGGCCGAAGGAGGAGAAGAGCGGGCTGAACACGGCGCCGTGCTTGAGCGTGCCGAACGCCGCGACGTACTGGTCGATCGAGCGGCCGAGGAGCGACATCACGCGGTCGCCCCTCCGTACGCCGAGCGAGGCCAGCACCGACGCGAAGCGGTTGGTCAGCCCCTTCAGGTCCGCATAACTCACCGCGGTGGCGTCCCCGTCCTCGGCGATCACCCGGATCGCCGTGCGCTCGCCGTTGCCCTCGGCGACGTGCCGGTCGACCGCCTCGTGGGCGATGTTGAGGCACCCGTGGGGCAGGCCGGACAGCTGGGTGCGCGCCCGGGCCCAGCTGAAGGCGCCGCGCACGTCGGCATAGCCGGCGTGCGGGCGCCGGGTGCGGGGTCCGACCACCGGGTGGGTCGTCGTCCCCGTCATCGCGGACCCACGCCCGCGGCGGCGCGGGCCGGCTCTCCGGGGAGCGGCGTCCAGCGGTCCGCGAGCCGGTGCTCGAGCTCGTGCATGGTCGTGTACTCGAGGTCGTCGAGCGGCAGCCGGTGCGGCTCGAACGGGCCGTGCCGCCGCATGTAGTCCATCACCTCGTTGGCGGTGGCACGCGCGCGGTCGAAGGAGACGTCGGCGAGCATGTCCCGCGGCTCACCCAGCTTCCCGTTGTGCAGCTGGAATCCCAGGCCCACCACGCGCGGCGGGCCGTCGAACCGGGTCGGGGTCGCGTCCCCGGCCGCGACCGGCATCAGCGGGGCGTGGTGCGAGCCGCGCATGCACCCGGCGACGCTGTGCGCGAGCGCGAACGGCTCGAGCACCTCACCGACGGCGGGCAGGCCCGACTGGCAGCGGACGATCATGACCGGGTCGTCCTTGCCGACGTACTTGCCGGCGATCAGGGACAGCCGCTGGGTGCTGGTCGCCGCGGCCGGGATGCCGAGGCTGCGCGAGGTCACCGAGTGCACGACGTAGCGCGCGGGGGCGCCGATGTACATCAGCAGGTCGTAGATGTCCTCCGGGCAGTGGAACTCGAGGCGCTTGTTCTCGAACAGGTCGTAGACCTCGAAGGTGAACCCGCTGTGCATGCTCTTGTCGATGACCAGCCCGGCCGTGTTGAAGGGGTCGGCGAACATCTTGTAGAGCGGCAGGTTCCAGGCGCCGGGCTCGGTCTTGTCGGCGAAGAAGCAGATCACCGGCTCGCTCGGGCGCTCCTGGAGCTCCATCTCGGCGTACCCCGGGCCGAGGCCGCGCAGGTTGCCGGAGAACGCATCGGACAGGAGGTCCTGGCCGGCCCCGTAGAGCCCGAGGCGCTGGGCGACCTGCGTCGTCGTCTGGAACACGTCCCACGCGAACTCGTGGATCGCGGTCGCGTCGACCCCGTGCTCGTGCGTCATGACCAGCGCCAGGTCGTCCCCGCACGTCGCGATGCGCGCGTCGATCAGCAGGCCGTCCTCCCGGGCGGCCTCGACCCGTTGCTGCGCGGCCGCCACCTGGTCGGGATGGACGGAGGAGTGGCCGACCCACCCTCCGGTGTCGGCCTTGATGATGCTGAACGTGACCATGGTCGGAGTCCTCCTGCTCTGGGTGTCGAGCCGGGCCGGCTCAGGAGGCGGCCCGGTGGTCGGTGCCGTGCGGCGCCGGCAACGCGGTGGTGGCGAGGGTGCGGCCCCAGGCGCGGGCGCGCGCCTGCTCTCCCTCGACGAGCGGGCCGGGGCTGTCCGCTACGAAGAACGTCTCGGGGTCGGCGACGACGGAGAACCCGTCGCGCCGGGCCAGGCGGACGGCAGCCCGGGTCGCGCCAGGGAGCCGCTGCGCCTTCGGGACCCGGGTGTCGAACACGGCGACGGCAGGGAGCCTCGTGCCCGGCTCGGTGCGGAGGCGGGACAGCCACTCGCGCAGGCCGACGCCCTGCCGGACGTGCGGGGCGCCCTGGTCGACCGCGCTGCGCCGCGTGGCCGGACGGCTCAGCGAGAAGGCGTGGGTCGGCGCCCCGACCACGAGCAGGTCGGACTCGAGGGGATCGCCGATGGGAGCCCAGGCGACGTCGCCGGTCTTGACCTCGTAGCCGGCCTCCCGCAGCCCCTCGGCGACCGCCATCGCGATCTGCTCGGTGTTGCCGAACATCGACTCGTAGAGCACGTAGGCCTGCGGGCGGTTCTCGGACATGGCGATCCTCCTGGAACTGGCTCCTCCCTTCATCGTCGAACCGCGCGGCGGGGTCCGGGAGGGACGAACGTCCCGGACGGTCGGGCACTACGTTCGGCTCGGTCGCCGCCGGCGGATGAGGAGGTCTCCGTCGGGGAGGCGTTGGTGCTCGTAGCGGGGGTCGTGGATGCGGTGGTGGTGCCAGGAGCAGATCAGGACGGCGTTGTCGAGGTCGGTCTTCCCGCCTTCGGACCAGGGTGTGAGGTGGTGGGCTTCGCACCAGGTGGCGGGGGCGTCGCAGCCCTTGACGCGGCATCGCCTGTCGCGCAGGCGCAGTGCTTTGCGCTGGGGTGGTCGGTAGAGGCGTTCGGTGCGGCCGAGGTCGAGGACCTCGCCGTTGGTGCCGAGGACGGCCGGGATGATGCCGGCGGTGCAGGCCAGCCGGCGGGCTTCGGCAGCGGACAGGTTGGGTCCGAGGGCGGGGTCGGAGCCGTCGAGGATCGACGCGGTGGCGAGCTCGGAGCGGAGCTGGTCGAGGCCGATGGTGACGATGACGGTGGTGGCGTCGCCGCCGTGGTCGGGGAGCGTGGTGGGGTCGAGGTGCTCGAGCAGGGAGCAGAAGGCGTGGGCCAGGCGGCGGGGGTAGGGGATCCGGTCGGCTTCTCCGGCGCCGGGCGGGGTGCCGTTGGGGTTGCGGGGTGAGGTGAACGCCTCGAGGTAGGTCTTGAGCCGGGCGGCGGCGGGGTCGGGGAGGAGCCCGGAGAGGCGGGTGGTGCCGTCGCCTTGAGGCTTGAAGGTGAGTCGCATCTTGTCCCGGGCGTTCTGCTCCTCGTGCTGGAGGCGCCGGGCGTCCTCGGCGTCGGCGGCGTCGGGGTCGAGGTAGGTCAGGATCCGTTTGCCGAGCAGGCGCAGCTCGTGGGGCTTGAACTGGGTGCACCAGGCCACCAGCTGGGTCTCGGCCTTGGCCCGGACCTCGGCGTCGACGGTGTCGGGCAGCGCGTCGAGGGCCTCGACGACGACCTTGGCCTGGGCGGGGGAGACGGTCCCGTCGGTCATCCCGGCCGCGACCCGGGTCCAGCGGCGGTCCAGGGCCTGGGCGAGCTCGACCTCTGGACGGGTGGCGCGCAGGTCGGCGCGGGTGTGGTGGGAGACCCAGGTCGCGACGTCGCGGGCGCCGTCCTCCTCGGCGAGGACGTCGGCGGGCGCGACGAGCCGGGCCTTCAGCGCGGCGACCTGCGCCTCGAGGGCGGTGACCTCGAGCAGCGCCTGCCGCTTGTCGCCGGTCGAGAGGAACGTGGCCGGCACGTCGCGGACATCGGCCAACGCACCCTGGGCGGTCGCGACCGCGGCCAGCAGCGGGTGCTGGTCCGGGACCGGTGCTGCGACCACGGGATCTGCCCTCCTGACAGCGCACGACGATGGAGTCTGTCGCGCCGCCGGGGGCCCGGTGACCGGGCAATTACGTAACCGAT
>DATMHR010000022.1:0-41229 GCA_035554955.1 Nocardioides sp.
GTGCCGGCCGACCTGAAGAAGCAGTACGACGTGCGCGAGGTGATCGCTCGGATCGCCGACGCGTCCGAGTTCGACGAGTTCAAGGCGCTCTACGGCACGACGCTCGTCACCGGCTTCGCACACATCCACGGCATGCCGGTCGGCATTCTCGGCAATAACGGCATCCTGTTCTCGGAAAGCGCGCTGAAAGCCGCGCACTTCATCGAGCTGTGCTGCCAGCGGCGCATTCCGCTCCTGTTCCTCCAGAACATCGTCGGCTTCATGGTCGGCCGCGACTACGAGGCCGGCGGCATCGCCAAGCACGGCGCGAAGATGGTCACCGCCGTCGCGTGCGCGCGGGTACCGAAGCTGACCGTCGTCATCGGCGGCTCGTTCGGCGCCGGCAACTACTCGATGTGCGGCCGGGCGTACTCGCCGCGCTTCATGTGGATGTGGCCCAACGCCCGGATCTCGGTGATGGGCGGCGAGCAGGCGGCCAACGTGCTCGCGACGGTCGCCGGCCGCGAGGACGACGAGGCCTTCAAGGAGCCGATCCTCGAGCAGTACGAGACCCAGGGGTCGCCCTACTACGCCACCGCCCGGCTCTGGGACGACGGCGTCATCGACCCCGCGGACACCCGGCGGGTGCTCGGCATGGCGCTGGCCGCCACGGCCCAGGCACCCGTGCCGGAGCCCTCCTACGGAATCTTCCGGATGTGAGCGCGCAGTGACCGGCGAGGAACGAGCCGGGCGCGTGAGCGCGCTCAGGTTGAGCAAGGCCCGCGACCGAGGGACGAGGTCGCGACGGCCGCGTCGAAACCCGGAGGACCTCCGATGATCAGAAGCGTCTACATCGCCAACCGCGGCGAGATCGCCCTACGGATCGCGCGCACGTGCGACCGGCTCGGGATCCTCGCGATCCGGGGCGAACCGGACTTCCTCGACCCGGCCGCACAGGTCGCCGCCGCCAAGGAGGCCGGTGCGGACGCCGTCCACCCGGGCTACGGCTTCCTCTCCGAGAACGCGGGCTTCGCACGCGCGGTCGCGGGGGCCGGCATCACCTGGATCGGGCCCTCGCCCGAGGTGATCGACGTGATGGGGCGCAAGGACCGCGCGCGCGACCTCGCCGTCGCCGCGGGCGTCCCGGTGGTGCCGTCGTACGGCGTCGACGACGACCCGGCGACGCTGCACTACCCCGTGCTCGTGAAGGCCGCCGCGGGCGGCGGTGGCAAGGGGATGCGGGTCGTGCGCTCGGCCGGCGAGCTCGCCGAGGCGGCGGCCGCGGCCCGCCGGGAGGCGGCGTCCGCCTTCGGCGACGACACCCTCCTGATCGAGAAGTACGTCGAGCGCGGGCGCCACATCGAGGTGCAGGTCCTCGGCGACGCGCACGGCACCGTGATCCACCTCGGCACCCGCGAGTGCTCGGTGCAGCGGCGGCACCAGAAGGTCATCGAGGAGGCGCCGGCGCCGGCCCTCGACGACGACCTGCGCGAGCGGCTGCACGCGGCGGCGGTGGCGCTCGGCCGCGAGGTCGGCTACGCCAACGCCGGCACCGTGGAGTTCCTGCTCGACAGCGCGACCGGAGAGTTCTACTTCCTGGAGATGAACACCCGCCTCCAGGTCGAGCACCCGGTCACCGAGCTCGTCAACGGCGTGGACCTCGTCGAGCTGCAGCTGCGGGTCGCCGAGGGCCGGCTGCTCGACGAGCTGCGGCCGACGGTGAGCGGCCACGCGATCGAGGCGCGGGTCTACGCCGAGGACCCCTACGCCGGCTTCCTGCCGCAGGCGGGCACCGCGACGACGGTGCGGTGGCCGGACACCCGCGTCGACCACGCCCTCGAGCCGGGGCAGGTGGTCAGCACGTCGTACGACCCGATGCTCGGCAAGGTGATCGTCCACGCCGCCGACCGGGAGGCCGCGCGGCTCGCGCTGGTGCGGGCGCTCGACGCCACCGCGATCCTGGGGCTCACCACCAACACCGGCTTCCTCCGCGAGGTCGCCGCGGGCCCGGAGTTCGCCGAGCCGGGAGCGATCGACACCGCCTGGCTCGACCGCACCGAGCTGACGCCGCCCGACCCCGCCGACGCGAGGGTGCTCGCCGCGCACGCGTGGTACCGCGCGCACCGGGTGCAGGCCGGCCCGTTCTCCTCCGACGGGTTCCGGCTCGGCGGACCGGCGGCCCCGGTGGTCGTCGCGTTCGAGGACGGCGAGGTCACCCTCGGCACCGCTCCGCCGGAGCTCCCGGTGTGCGTGGTGACCGAGCACGGCGTCGAGCTCGCCCACCACGGCCAGCGCTACGTCTTCGAGCGTCCCGACCCCGCCGCCGACCACGCCCTCGAGGCGGGCGACGGCACGGTCGTCGCCCCGATGCCCGGCACCGTGATCGACGTCCGCGTCGCCCCCGGCGACACCGTCGCCGCGGACGACGTCCTCGGCGTCGTCGAGGCGATGAAGATGGAGCTCGCCCTCAAGGCCCCCCACGACGGCACCGTCGGCTCCGTCACCGCCGCCGTCGGCCAGCAGGTCGCCCTCGGCGCCCCGCTCTTCACCGTCGAGGCCCCCGAGGGAGGATCCGCCGATGAGTGAGACCAGCCTGCCGATGGTCGTGGCCGAGCCGGGGCTGCCGGACCGGGTGACGATCTACGAGGTCGGACCGCGCGACGGCCTGCAGAACGAGGCGACGGCGGTCCCCACGACCGTCAAGGCCGAGTTCGTACGGCGACTCCTGGCCGCCGGGCTGCCCGTGGTCGAGGCGACGAGCTTCGTGCACCCGAAATGGGTGCCGCAGCTGGCCGACGCGGCGGAGCTGATGACCGGCCTCACCGCCGACCTCGGCGACCGCGCCCGCGAGCTGCCCGTCCTGGTGCCCAACGAGCGCGGCCTCGACCGCGCCCTCGAGCTCGGGCTGCGGCACGTGGCGGTGTTCGCCTCCGCGACCGAGACCTTCGCCGCCAAGAACCTCAACCGCACCCTCGACAGCCAGTTCGCGATGTTCGAGCCGACGGTCGCCCGTGCGCTCGAGGCCGGGATGGACGTGCGCGGCTACGTCTCGATGTGCTTCGGCGACCCCTGGGAGGGCGCCGTACCCGTCGAGCAGGTGGTCGAGGTCGGGCAGCGGCTGCTCGACCTCGGCGTCCGCCAGCTCAGCCTCGGCGACACGATCGGCGTCGCGACCGCGGGCCACGTCGGGCGGCTCGTCGCGGCCTTCGCCGAGGCCGGCGTCGCCACCGACCGGCTCGCGCTGCACTTCCACGACACCTACGGCCAGGCGCTGGCCAACGTCCAGGCCGGGCTGCGCGCCGGCGTGACGACCTACGACGCGTCGGCCGGCGGCCTCGGCGGCTGCCCCTACGCCAAGAGCGCGACCGGCAACCTCGCCACCGAGGACCTGGTCTGGTTCCTCACCGGTCTCGGCATCGAGCACGGCGTGGACCTCGCTGCTGTGGTCGAGACGAGCGGCTGGATGGCCGGCCACCTCGGCCGCCCCAGCCCGTCGGCGGTGGTCCGGGCGCTCGCCGGTCGCTGACCGGGCCGCACCCGCTTCCTTCGGGCGGCACCGCAGAACCGCAACATCGAGCGGACCCGCGCCGGGCGGCAGGAGACTGCTGGCCACCCGACCGAGGATCCGCCATGGCATTCACCGGCACCACCGTCACGCCCGAGCACGCGGACTACGACGCCCTCCGCAGCGTCTTCAACGGCATGATCGACCGGCGACCATCGCGCATCCTGCGGTGCGCGAGCACGAGCGACGTCGCGTCCGCCGTCATCGACTGCCGTGCGAACGGCGAGGACTTCACCATCTACGGCGGTGGCCACAGCGTCACCGGCCACTGCGTCGCCGACGGCGCGGTGTGCATCGACCTGCGGGACCTCCATGCGATCGAGGTCGACACCGCGGCGGTCACCGTGCGGGTCGGCGGCGGAGCCACCTGGGGAGAGCTCGACGCGGCCACCCAGGAGCACGGGCTGGCCGTCACCGGCGGGCGGGTGTCCGGCACGGGTGTCGGCGGCCTGTCCCTCGGCAGCGGCAGCGGCTGGCTCGAGCGCGCGTTCGGGTTCAGCTGCGACAGCCTCCAGTCGGCGGTCGTGGTGACCGCGGCCGGCGACGTCGTCACCGCCAGCGACGAGGAGAACCCCGACCTCTTCTGGGCGATCCGCGGCGGCGGCGGCAACTTCGGCATCGTCACCGAGTTCACCTTCCGGCTGCACCCGCTCGGCCCGATGGTGCTCGGCGGGATGCTGCTCTACCCCGGCTTCGCCGCCCGGGAGGTCCTCGCCAACTGGCGCGACTTCATGGCCACGGCACCGGACGAGGTGGGCAGCGGAGTCGCCCTGATCACCGCCCCTCCGGAGGAGTTCGTCCCCGAGCCGGCCCGCGGCCAGCCCGCCGTCGGCGTGGTCGTCTGCTACGCCGGCGAGCCCGAGAAGGGCGCCGAGGTGTGCCGACCGCTGCTCGAGTACGGGCCGCCCGCGGCCAACCTCGTGCAGCCGATGCCGTACGTCGCCGTGCAGCAGCTCCTCGACCCGGGCAACCCGAAGGGCATGCACAACTACTGGAGCGGCGACTTCCTCGCCGAGCTCCCCGACGAGGCCATCGACACCTACCTCGCCCACGCATGGCCGCCGGTCAGCCCGCTGACCCAGGTCATCGTCGTGGCGGGCGGCGGCGCGATCGCGCGGGTGCCCGGGGACGCCACCGCGTTCGGCAACCGGGACGCGCCGTTCAACACCCACTACCTCGGCATGTGGCCGCCCGATCCCGGCCAGGACCCGGTGAACATCGAGCACATCCGTCGCCTCGCGACGGCGATGAAGCCGTGGAGCACCGGCCACGCCTACCTCAACTTCATCGGCGACGAGGGGCTGCTGCGGGTCGAGGCGGCGTTCGAGCACGACACCTACGAGCGCCTGCGGCGGCTCAAGACGCAGTGGGACCCGGACAACGTGTTCCGGCACAACCAGAACATCCCGCCCGCCGGCTGAGGAAGGACCCGCTGGGGGAGGTCAGCCCTCGCGCTGCGTGCGCCGGGCGGCGCGGCGCTCGGCCCGCCGGCGGCGCTGCCGGCGCCGCCGCTTCGCCGCCTTCTGCTGCAGGCGGATGGCCGACCGGGTCAGGGCGGCGAGGTCGGCGACCGCCGCGTCCGCGGGCTCGGCGGCGTCGGTCCAGCCCTTCGGCTTCACCAGGCCCTGCTTGATCCGCGACCGGTAGCGCTTCGCCTTCTTCTTGGGGAACGCGTCCATCGCCAGGCGCCGGTTGAGCCGGACCAGCGCCCAGAACCCCTCGCGTGCCGCCCGGAGCAGCTCCTCCTCGGTGGGCGGCTGCTGGTCGGGGTCGACGTCGTAGTCGGCGGGGTCCGCCGAGGTGGGCAGGTCGGCCAGGTCGCCGTGCACGCGCACGCCGGTCTCGGCGAGGACCTCGCGGATCTGCCCGTTCCAGCGCATCGCCGCCCGGAACGTGCGCGGGTCGATCCGCGCGCGCCGCTCGTCGTGCCGCAGGTGCGCCAGCGCGTCCCGCGCGAGGTCCACCTTCACGGTCCGCTGCTGCGAGGGCTCCTTCAGCGCCAGGGCGGCGTTGAGGCGGCGGACGAGCTCGGCTGAGGGCAGGCCCAGCGACTCGTTGACGTGCTCGGGAGGAGCCGGGCTGGCCGCCGGGTCGACCCCGAGGATCTCGGCGAACAGCTCCCAGAGCCGGTCGCGCGGCGCCGCCGAGCCGGGTACGACGAGCACGTGCACCCGCGCGGCGGGCAGCACCGAGGTCCACACGCGCACCATGCGCGGGATGTCGATCGCCTCGCTGAACCGTCGGGCCGACGGCACCCCGGCGCGCGCGAGCGCCGCGCCGACCCGGCCGCCGGCGCGGGTGCTGGTGCGCACGACCTTGGTGTAGCGCTCCCAGGTGGTCTGCCCGCCGCTGGTGATCGACGTCTGCCACAGCGACGGCATGACCGCCGCGGTGTCGCGGACCGTGATCACCACGTGCACCTCGAGCCCCTCGAGGCTGGCCACGGCCTCCCGGGCCGTGGCGTCGTCGGCGAAGCTGAGGAACTCCATCGAGAGCAGGGACACCCGCGCGTCGACGCCGCGGAAGTGGCTGACCATCCGGCCCCACGCGCCGTCGCTGCGGCTCTCGACCTCGGGGTCGTGCTGGGCCAGGGAGAGCAGGTCCTGCACGGCGCTGACCTGCTCGCGCCACCGGCGCCCGGCGAAGTCGACGCCCTGCTCGGCGAGCGCCTCGCGGTTGGCGAGCACCTTGTTCTGGAGGTACGTCGTGCCCGTCTTCATCGCGCCCACGTGGAGGACGACGACCGGCTCACCCACGCCCTCGTCCTTTCCCGTCACCGTCCGCAGATGTCGGTGCAGGTTACCGCCTGCGGCAGGATGGACCGACATGAGCGGGGTTCGTCGGGCCTGGGGCTGGGTGGCCGCCCTCCGTGCCGGCGAGACCACCCCGTGGTCGGCGTGGGCCGGCGAGGGCGAGGAGAACGGTCCCTGGCTGCCCGGCGCGCAGCAGCTCGAGCTCCTGCGGCGCGTCAACCTCGAGTGCCGGCGCCGCGGCGAGCCCGTGGATGCCGGGCTGGCCGAGCGGGTGCTCACCGCGAGTGCTCCCGGCCGGGGGACCCCGGACCTGCTGCTCACCGGCGCGGGACCCGAGCCGCGGTTCGGCCCGCGGCCGGTGGACCCCGCCGCGCTGCCGTCCGCCGAGCTGCTCCGGGTCGCCACCGGGCTGATCGCCGAGGACCTCGTCGCCGCCGCCGACCGGCCCGGCGCGAGCCTCGAGCACGGTCGGCGCACCTGGGGCGAGAACCTGAGCCGGGTCGGCAACCGCGCCCGGCGGCCGTGGACCCGGCGCTACGCCCTGGTCGGGCACCCCTGGCTGGTCGAGCCGGCCGTCGCGGACCTGGTGCGCCGCGGCCGCGGTCCGCTGCCCGACCCGGAGCGCGCGTTCGTGCTCGGCGCCGACCTGGAGACCATGGTCGGGCTCGCGTGGACCGCGCGGGCCTTCGCCGAGGGCGGCTCCTCGTGGAGCGAGTGGCTGGCCGGGCTGGCGCGGGTCGACCGGCTGCCGCCGCGCGCCGACATCGTCACCCCGGCCCGCAACTGGGCCGGCCGGCTCGGCGCCGGCCGGGTCACGGTGGTGCTCGACCCGGCCCTCCTCCCCGGGCTCGTCGGCGTGCGGCGGGTCGCGGGTCCGCCGGAGCTCGGCGGCGCCGCCGTCGACCTCGCCCGCCGGGTCGGCATGTCCCTCGGCGTGATGGTGAAGCCGCGGCGCCGCACGGCGCTGCTGCGCCGGCTCCTGCTCCCGCGGCTCGCCGGGACGGGCGGCCCGCCGGTCGCCGTACCGGAGGAGCAGGGCGGGTGGCTCGCCGACCGTGCCGAGCGCATGCGCGCGGCGGTGTCCGAGGGCCGATACGCTGTCGCCGGCGATCTCGACCTGCTGCTCCGCCGGCGCCCCGCCGAGGGCGGCGCGGTCGGTGACCCGCCGGAGGAGGACGTGCTCGCGCTCGCGACGCGGCTGTTGCTCGATCCGGTCCGCGCGGCAGAAGGAGAGTCGTGAGCAGAAAGGTCCTGCTGCACGTCGGTACCCCCAAGACCGGGACGTCGTACCTCCAGGACGTGCTGTTCCACAACCAGCGACGCCTGCGTGAGGCGGACATCTGCTACCCGGCGGACCGCTTCGACGCCCACTTCCTCGCCGCGCTGGACCTGATGCGGCTCCCGTGGGGCGGGCTCGAGCACGAGGCCGTCGGCGCCTGGGACCGGCTGGCGACAGCCGTGCGCGACCACGCCGGCACCGCGATCATCAGCCACGAGATCCTCGCGACCGCCTCGCGGTCCCAGGCCGGGCGGGCGCTCGCCTCGCTCGGCGACCCCGCGACCACCGAGGTGCACCTGGTGCTCTCGGTGCGCGACCTGATCCGCCAGATCCCCGCGGAGTGGCAGGAGAACGTCAAGCACCGCGCCGGGCTGAGCTACGAGCAGTTCCTCGCGCTGCTCCAGGACCCCGCGCGCGAGGGCCGGATCGCGTCCTGGTTCTGGGGCGTTCAGGAGGTGCCGGACATCCTCGACCGCTGGGGTGGCGGGCTGCCTCCCGAGCGGGTGCACGTCGTGACCGTGCCGCCGCCGGGCGGGGCGCCCGAGGTGCTGTGGAAGCGGTTCAGCGCCGTCTTCGGCCTCGACGACGTCGACCTGGACCTGCAGACCGAGCGCGCCAACCCGTCCCTCGGCGCGCCGGAGACGGCGCTGGTCCGGCGGATCAACCTGGCCGCCAACAAGGACGTCCCGCCGGTCCACTACCGGCCCCTGGTCCGCGAGCTCCTCGCGCACCGCACGCTCTCCCGCCGCACCGGCTCGCCGCGCCTGTCCCTGCCGCCGGACCTCGTCCCGTGGGTGACCGGGCTGCAGGAGTCCTGGATCGACGAGCTGAAGGTGCGCGGCTACGACGTCGTGGGCGACCTCGACGAGCTGCGCGGGGTCGTCCCCGACCCCGAGAAGTGGACGGACCCCGACCACCCGCGGGAGAAGCAGGTCGCCGACGCCGCGGTCGACGCGATCAAGGCGCTGCTGCTCGAGGCGGCCCGGCAGCGCGAGGAGCTCGACCGCGTGCACGCGGAGCTCGCCGAGACGCGGGACGCGCTCGAGCGGTCCTACCTGCGGCCGACCTACCGCCTGCGGCAGAAGGTCGTACGTCGCCTGGAGACCTCCCGCGGCGGGCGCGGCCTGCTGCGCGTCTACCGCACCTTGCGGGGCAGGAACTCGCGGTCGGCGTAGCGGCCCACCCGCCAGGTGTCGATGCCGTCGGACGCGGCGCCGACCACCCCGCCGACCAGCGGCACCCGCCGGCCGACCGTGGAGACGAGCCGCTTGCCGACCACCTGGCCGACCAGGTCCTGGGCGACCGCGTTGGCGATCGTGGCGTCCAGGCCAGGGTCGTGCTCGGGGGCCGTGGCGATCGCCATCGGGGGCGCCGGGATCTGCATCTTCTTGACCATCGAGGTCACCGTGTCCTGGCCGAGCATCGCCACCAGCACGGCGTTGCGGACCCGCGGGTCGTCGAGCTCGTAGTCGCGCAGGTGGGCGATGCCCGCGACCATCCTGGCCTGGATCAGCGCCAGGCCGGTGATGTTGGCGGGCGCGACGACCGTGGTCGTCACCAGGCCGCCGATGTTGGTGACGAAGCCGCCCACGCCGGCGTAGCGCACGTGGTTCTCGATCACCTCGTGGATCGCCTTGTCGACGTCGCCCCGCTGCTCGCGCAGCTGGGCCTCCGCCGCGGCGGCCGCCCCGGGGAGCGGCCCGACCCCCTCGAGGGCCCGGGTGAGGGCCTGGCGCACGAACGCCGAGGTCAGCCCCGGCGCCAGGGTGGTCACCCGTGGCGCGACCTGGCGCGCCGCCTGCATGGCGATGCCGCGCTTGAGGTTGGTGTTGAGCTTGGCCACGTCTCCATCCTTCCAGGCGGCTGGGCAGCGCTCCCTCGTGCGCCCGGCCGCCACCCTCCTAAGGTCTGGCCTTGTGACCACGGTGCCCGTCGAACCGCCTCCTACTCCGTGGCAGCTCCCGACGCGTGCCGAGCTCGCGGCGCTCGGGGACGACCAGGGTGACGACTTGGTGGCCGTCGGAGCGGACCTGGCGCCCGGCACGCTGCTGACCGCCTACCGCAACGGGTTGTTCCCGATGCCGCACGGCCGGCGCCGGATCGGCTGGTGGTGCCCGCGGCGCCGCGGCGTGCTGCACCTCGACGGGCTCGTCGTCTCCCGCTCCCTGCGACGCTCGGTGCGCAGCTTCGAGATCCGGGTGGACACGGCGTTCGCCGACGTCGTCGACGGCTGCGCGGACCCGCGGCGGGAGGGCGGCTGGATCGACGCCCGGATCCGGCAGGCGTACGTCGGCCTGCACCGGCTGGGCTGGGCGCACTCGGTCGAGGCGTGGCGGGACGGCCGGCTGGCGGGCGGCCTCTACGGCGTCTCCGTCGGCGGCCTGTTCGCCGGGGAGTCGATGTTCCACCGCGAGCCGGACGCCTCCAAGGTCGCGCTGGTCGGGCTGGTGGAGCTGCTGCGGCAGGACGCGGACCGGGGTCCGCGGCTGGTCGACGCGCAGTGGTCCACGCCCCACCTGGCCAGCCTCGGCGTGGTCGAGGAGCCGCGCTCGGCGTACCTCGCCCGGCTGGGGGACCTGGTCGACGCCCCGCTGCCCGGCGTGTTCTCCGGACGCTAGCGGTTGTCGCGCATAGGTTGCGGGCGGTTGGGTAGGAAGGCTCCTGTTGGCCGCCGTGCCATGCCCGACACCGTCGCGTCCGCGCCGGTGCCACTCGAAAGGAACACCGCATGACCCGCTTCAAGCGCCCCGCAGCCGCCCTCGGCGCCGCCGCCGTGCTCGCCTTCTCGCTGACCGCCTGTGGTGGCGGGGGTGGTGGGTCCGCTCCCGACGACGCGTCCAAGGACGACTTCTGCAAGGCCTGGAACGACGCGTTCACGCCGCTGGCCTCGCTCGAGGGTGACGCCAACCAGGACCAGCTGGACAAGTTCAAGGACGCGGTCGACAACCTCGCCGACGTGGGCACCCCGAGCGACATCAGCGACGACCAGCGCAAGGGCTTCGAGGTGTTCGTCGACGCGGTCGACGACATCTCGCTCGACGACTTCAACTCCGACAGCGGCGACGACATCCCCGGCGTCTCCAAGGACGACCAGGCGAAGGTCCAGGACTTCGTGCAGTGGGCGTTCACCGACTGCACGGACGTCCCGAGCGACCTGCCGACGGACTCGCCCAGCTGATCGGCTGACCTCGCACCGTCACCACCGGCCGGTTCCGCCCAGCGGAGCCGGCCGGTGGCGCGTGGGTGGCCGGACTATCGTGGCCGCGGCCCCGGAGGGCCCACCCGGCGAGAGGAAGCACATGACCTGGACCCAGCGCGCGCTGGCCGGAATCGGCACGGCGGGACTGGCGGTGCTCACCCTCTCCGGCTGCGGAGGCTCCGACGAGCCGGCCGCGGCGGCGGCCACGACCCCGGCGGCCAGCGTGGACGACTTCTGCGCCACCTGGGAGGACGCCCTCAACGGCCTGGCGGCCACCGGCAGCGCCGGGCCGACCGAGGAGCAGTGGGACGCCGTGACGGCCGACCTCACCAAGCTCGCCGCGATGGGGGCCCCCGAGGGGCTGTCGGACGACGCGGCCGAGGGCCTGCCCATCTTCACCGACGCCCTGACCGCGCTGAGCGCGGCGGACATGAAGCGGCTCCGCGGCGCCGACAACCTCCCGGGTGTCACCGACGCCGACGAGGCCCGCGCCCGCCAGTTCAACAGCGAGGCTGCGCGCCTCTGCGAGCCCGCCGCCACCCCGACGAGGTGAGGGGTCGCTGGCGATGACCGGAGGATGGCGGGCAGGTGCCGTGGTCCTCGCGGGCGTCGCCGCGCTGGCCGTCGGCGGCTGTAGCGACGGCGGGTCCGGGGGGCCGTCCGCGGCCGCCTCCTCCACCCCGGCGAGCAGCGTGCCCCCGCTGCCCGAGATCACCGTCGACCCGTCCGAGGCGGCCGCCGATCCCGGTGCGCCGCCCTCGGTCGGCGAGTTCTGCGCGCCGTACGTCGCCATGCGCCGGACGATCGAGGCCATCGACTACGGAGCCGACGACGCGCAGGTGGCGGCGCAGCTGGCGCCGGTGATGCGGGAGTGGGCCGCCCAGGTGCCCGACCTGGCGCACCCGCCGGGCATCGACCAGGCCGTGTGGGACGGCCTGCAGCTGCTCGCCCGGCGCATCCTCGCGCTCCCCGAGGAGCCGACCCTCGACGACATCGAGGGGGTCGAGGACGACCTGGACGGGCGCGACCGGCGGTTGATCGTCGCGGCCAGCAGCTGGTTCGCGGACAACTGCCTGCTCGAGCCGGGGAGGAAGAAGCAGGAATAGCGACCGCCTCTGGGAATATACCCCGAGGGGGTATCAGTTGGGGGTGGACATGGAGACGCACACCGACGTGAACGCGATGCACCACGACCACGACATGACGGGCGGCACCCGTGCGATGGCGGTCGCCGCCACCCTGCACTGCCTGACCGGCTGCGCGATCGGCGAGATCGCCGGTCTGATGATCGGCACGGCCGCCGGGCTGGGCAACGGGTGGACGGTGGCGATCTCGATCGCGCTGGCCTTCGTCTTCGGCTACGCGCTGTCCACGCTGCCGCTGGTCAAGGGCGGGCTCGCGCTCTCGGCCGCGCTCGGCCTGGTGCTGGCGGCGGACACCCTCTCCATCCTGACCATGGAGGTCGTCGACAACCTGGTCGTCCTCGTCGTCCCCGGTGCGATGGACGCCGGGCTGGTCAACCCGACCTTCTGGGTGAGCCTGCTGCTGGCGCTCGGCGCCGCGTTCGTCGCGGCGGTGCCGGTCAACGCCTACCTGCTCGGCCGTGGCAAGGGCCACGCGCTGACCCACGGCCAGCACGGGAGCGGGCCCGCGACGGGAGTGCGGCGGTTCCTGCCGAGCTTCCGCACCTCGACCCTGGTCGCCGTCATCGTCGCGTTCGTGCTCGGCGGGCTGGTCGTCTCGATCGCGGCCTGAGCCGCCCGGCTCACTTCAGCAGCCGGGACATCCGCCGGTCGGCCAGCGGCTTCCCGCCCGTCTGGCAGGTCGCGCAGTACTGGAGGCTGGAGTCGGCGAAGGACACCTCGCGGACCACGTCGCCGCACACGGGGCACTTCTCCCCGGTGCGGCCGTGGACCGCGAGGTGGGACTTCTTCTCGGCCTTCAGCTCGCTGGCTGCGAGCCCGCGGGAGCGCTCGACCGCGTCGCCGAGGGTGTTCTTCACGGCCAGGAAGAGGGTCTCGAGCTCCTCGTCGGTCAGGGTGCCGGCCGGCTTGAAGGGGCTCATCCGCGCCGCGTGCAGGATCTCGTCGGAGTAGGCGTTGCCGATGCCGGCGATGGTGCCCTGGTGGCGCAGGACGCCCTTGAGCTGCTTGCGGCCCTCGCGCTCGAGGATCGCCGCCAGCGCGTCGCGGGTGAACTCGTCGGCCAGCGGGTCCGGCCCGAGGGAGGCCACGCCCGGCACGTCCATCGGGTCGCGCACGACGTACAGCGCGAGCGACTTCTTGGTGCCGGCCTCGGTGATGTCGAGGCCCGGTGCGAGGCCGGTCTCCGGGTCGTCGTCCAGGACGATGCGTACGGCGAGCGTCGACTTGCCGCCCGGCCGCGGCGGGATCGCCGGCACCTCGTCCTTCCAGCGCACCCACCCGGCGCGCGCGAGGTGGAACACCAGGTGCGCCCCGCTGGCCTCGATGTCGAGGAACTTGCCGTGCCGGGTCACCCCGTCCACCAGGGTGCCCTCGACGGCGGACAGCGGAGGGTCGTAGGTCTTCAGGGCGCTGAACTGCGGGACGTGCACCTTCGTGATGGCCCGCCCGTCCAGCCGCCCCCGCAGGTCCTGGGCCAGCGCTTCGACCTCGGGCAGCTCGGGCACGATGCCGAGGATACGACGCGCGGCGGAACCGGGCGGGTCAGTGCGTCAGGCGGCGTCCGGCGCCGCGGAGCGGGCTCAGATGCCGCCCCGGCCTCCCCGCACCCGACCCAGGATGAAGAGGACCAGCGCGACGATGACCAGGATGACCAGGATGGTCCACAACATGGTGAGCTCCGTTCACTGAAGGGGGCGGCTCGGCAACGGCGGGGACGCCGACGGGACCGCCCGTCGACAGGGGTGGTTCCCGGAAACCCCGGTTCGCATACGGATCGGTCGATCGATCCGACACGCTAGGCGGGTCTAAGGATCCGGCTAGACACCCCGATAGCGTCCGATCGTGGACCCGATCCGGAACCCCTACGCGCCGGGCGCGGGGCAGCGGCCGCCCGAGCTCGCCGGCCGGGACGAGCAGCTGCGCGCCTTCGACGTCGTCCTCGAGCGGGTGCAGCGGGGGCGGCCGGAGCGCAGCCTGGTGCTGACCGGGCTGCGCGGCGTCGGCAAGACCGTGCTGCTCAACGCGCTGCGCAGCGCGGCGGTCCGCAAGGGGTGGGGGACGGGCAAGCTCGAGGCGCGGCCCGACCAGAGCCTGCGCCGGCCCCTGGCCGGGGCGCTGCACCAGGCCGTCCGCGAGCTGGGCCACCCGGAGCCCGAGCAGGCCGACCACGTCCTCGGGGTGGTGCGCTCCTTCGTCGAGCGCGACGCCGGCGCCGATGCCAAGCTCCGCGACCGCTGGAGCCCCGGCATCGACGCCGCGGTCGTGCGCGGGCGCGCCGACTCCGGTGACGTCGAGATCGACCTGGTCGAGCTGCTGACCGACGTGGGCGGGCTCGCCGCCGACACCGGCAAGGGCGTCGCGGTGTTCATCGACGAGATGCAGGACCTCGGTCCGGCCGACGTCTCCGCCCTCTGCGCGGCCTGCCACGAGCTGAGCCAGTCCGGCCTCCCGGTGATCGTCGTGGGGGCCGGGTTGCCGCACCTGCCGGCGGTCCTGTCCGCGAGCAAGTCCTACTCCGAGCGGCTGTTCTCCTACCAGCGCATCGACCGGCTCGGCCGCGAGGCGGCCGACCGGGCCCTGGTCGCGCCGGCGCAGGAGGAGGGTGCGGCCTACGACGACGCGGCGCTCGCCGCGATGCACGACGCCACCGGCGGTTACCCCTACTTCATCCAGGCCTACGGCAAGGCGGTGTGGGACCTCGCGCCGCGCTCGCCGATCACGGCTGCGGACGTGGCGGTCGCGGCGCCGGAGGCCGAGCGCGAGCTCGCGGTCGGGTTCTTCGGGTCGCGCTACGAGCGCGCGACGCCGGGGGAGCGCGACTACCTGCGGGCGATGGCGGACGCCGCCGTCGCCCTTCGAGACGCCTCGTCCCTCGGCTCCTCAGGGACCGCCCCTGTCGATCCGACCGATTCGGTTGCCACGGCCGACGTCGCGGCCGTGCTGGGGAAGAAGCCGCAATCGCTGTCACCGGCCCGCGACGCCCTGCTCAAGAAGGGCCTGATCTACTCCGGCGAGCGGGGCCGGATCGCGTTCACCGTGCCGCACTTCGGGCGCTACCTGCGCGCCCAGGCCTGACCGGTTAATCGGGTGCGCGGCCCCGGGCCGCCCGGCTAGCCTGGTCGCACCATGCTGATCCACGGCTGACCATGACCCGCGTCCGCGGCCCCACGGGCCCGGCGGGCCGCCCTCCGACCGCCCGAGGTCAGCCGTGTCCGCATCCCCCTCCCTCCCGTCCCTCGCTCCCGTGGCCGTCCGCGGCCTGTCCGTCGCGTACGGCGACCGCCCGGTGCTCGACGAGGTCGACCTCCTCGCGCAGCCCGGCCGGCGGATCGCGCTCGTCGGCGAGAACGGCGCCGGCAAGTCGACGCTGCTCCGCGCCGTCGCCGGTGCGCTCCCGCCCACCGCGACCGTGACCGGCGGGATCGAGCGTCCGGACGACCTGGTGCTGCTCGCCCAGGAGCCGCCGTTCGGCGACGACCGCACGATCGCCGACGTGCTGGCGATGACGCTGCGCCCGCTGCGGGAGGCGGTCGCCACGGTCGAGCGGCTCGCCGGCGAGCTCGACGACCCCCGGGCGGCCGCCGCCTACGCCCGGGCGCTCGAGCACGCCCTCGACCACGACGCCTGGGACGCCGACCGCCGGGCGCTGCTCGCGGCCGAGCGGCTGGGCATCGACGGACTCGACCCGGCGCGCCGCGTCGGGTCGCTCTCGGGCGGCCAGCGCACCCGTCTCGCCATCGCGACGGTGATGACCACCCGCCCGCACGCCCTGCTGCTCGACGAGCCCACCAACCACCTCGACGACGACGCCGTCGCGGTCCTCGCGGCGTTCCTGCGCGACCTCCCCGGGGTCGTCCTGCTCGCCAGCCATGACCGGGTGTTCCTCGACGAGGTCGCGACCGACCTGGTCGACCTCGACCCGACGGCCTTCGGCACCGACGGCCGCGGCGGCCGCCGCTTCGGAGGCGGCTGGTCGGCGTACGAGGCGGCGCGGCGCGACGCCCGCCGCCGCTGGGAGGAGGCCTATGCGGCCCAGCAGGAGGAGCTCGGGCGGCTCCGCGAGGCGACCCGGATCGGGAGTCGCGCGGTCGCTCCCGGCCGCGGCCCGACCGACAACGACCGGTTCATCCACCACTTCAAGGGCCAGAACGTCGACCGGACCCTGGCCCGCCGCAAGCGGGACGCCCAGCGTCGCCTCGAGGAGGCGGAGCGGGACCAGGTCCGCAGGCCGCCCGCCCCCCTCCGGCTCGGTACGTCGCTCACCACCACCCCCGTGGGCGGCCGGGTGGTCACCGCCCGCGGCCTGCAGGTGGCGGGCCGCCTCGACCTCCCGCGGCTCGACGTGGCCGCCGGGGACCACCTGCTCGTGACGGGCGCCAACGGCACCGGCAAGTCCACCCTGCTCGGGGTCGTGTCCGGCCGGCTCGCAGCGACCGGGGGCACCCTCGACGTCACCGCCCGCCGGGTCGCCGAGCTGACCCAGGACCCGGTGTTCCCCCGGCCCGGGCGGACCGCGGCGGCGACCTACCGCGACCTGCTCGGCGAGGAGCTCGCCGAGCGCCGCCCGCTGCACGCCCTGGGGCTGCTGCACCCCCGGGACCAGCACCAGCCGGTGGGCCGGCTCTCGGTCGGCCAGCGGCGGCGGCTCGCCCTGGCGCTCGCGGTCGCGGCCGGCCCCGACCTGCTGCTCCTCGACGAGCCGACCAACCACATCTCGCTGTCCCTGGTGGGAGAGCTGGAGGAGGCGGTCGACGCCAGCCCGGGCACGGTCGTCGTCGCGTCCCACGACCGCTGGCTGCGGCGTCGCTGGTCGGGTCCGGAGCTCACCCTCGGCTGAGGTCCCCGGGAGGGGGCCGGGTCAGTCGTGCACGCGCAGCAGCGGCCGGACGGCCTGCCGGGCGTGGTGGATGCGCGACTTCACGGTGCCGAGCGGCAGGTCGAGCAGCTGGGCGATCTCGTTGTAGTCCAGCTGCTGCACGTCGCGCAGCACCAACGGCTCGACCAGCTCGGGCGAGGAGGAGCCGAGCACCTCGAGCGCCTCCAGCAGGTCCAGCCGGCTGCCGGCGATGACGCTGGTCGTCCGCGGGTCGGCGTTGACCGGCAGCTCGTCGACGGCCCGCTCCGCTGCCCGCCGCTTGAGCGACCGGTAGGTCGTCCGCGCGCTGTTGGAGGCGACGGCGTGCAGCCAGGTCGTGAACCGGCTGCGCCCCGCGAACGTGCCGATCTTGGTGGCGACCAGCAGCAGCGCGTCCTGCGTCGCCTCCTCGGCGTCCTCGGGGTAGAGCAGCATCCGCCCGCAGATCCGCCGTACCCGCGGCTGGATCGCTGCCAGCAGGTCCTCCAGCGCGTCCCGGTCGCCGCCCGCGGCGCGCAGCGCCAGGTCGTCGAGGTCGACGTCGGCTTCGTGCATGGTGCCTCCCGGGTCTGAGCCGGTTCGACGGGAGTCGTCCTGGGGCAGAATACGCACCGTGTCACTCCCGGAGCGCCTGGGACGCCTGCAGCGGATCGACCGGATCGGCGTGGGCGGTTTCGCGACCGTGTGGCTCTACCGCGACGACGAGCTCGACTCGCTGGTCGCCGTCAAGGCGCTCGCGGACAACTGGGCCGTCCGGCACGACATCCGGGAGCGGTTCCTCGAGGAGGCGCGGATCCTGCGCCGCGCGGACTCCGACCACGTGGTCCGGGTCTACGACATCGGGGAGGCCGACGGCACGCCCTACTTCGTCATGTCGTACGCCGACCGCGGCTCGATGGCGATGT
This sequence comes from Nocardioides sp., assembly GCA_035554955.1. Taxonomy (GTDB): domain Bacteria; phylum Actinomycetota; class Actinomycetes; order Propionibacteriales; family Nocardioidaceae; genus Nocardioides. The sequence continues at coordinate 17,681 of DATMHR010000022.1, forward strand.
TGCTCGACCCCGCCCACCCGCTGCCCCCGGAGCAGGTCGCGGACCTGATCGCCCAGGCGGGCGAGGGCGTGTCGGTGCTGCACCGCAACGGCGTGATCCACCGCGACATCAAGCCGCAGAACCTGCTGCTGCGCTCGACCCCCGAGGGCGGCACCCGCGTCCTGGTCGCCGACCTCGGCGTCGCCAAGGCGGTCGTGCACGCGAGCGGCCTGACCCAGGTCGTCGGCACCCCGGCCTACATGGCGCCCGAGCAGGCCACCGGCCTCGGGATCGACAAGCGGGCCGACGTGCACGCGCTCGCCGCCGTCGCCTACGTCCTGCTGACCGGGCAGCTGGTGCGCAAGGGCGGCCTCTCGGGGGTCGGCGGCTGGACCCTCCCGCCGCCGCCGTCGCGCCTGGTGCGGGTCGCTCCGGAGTGGGACACGGCGCTGCTGCGCGCGCTCGAGCCGGAGCCCGAGCGGCGCTGGCCCGACGTGGAGTCGTTCGTCGCGGCGGTCCGCGCGGCCGGTGCGCGCCCGGCACCCGAGCCGGCTCCGGAGACGGTCGCGGTGCTCCAGGGGCCCGCCCCGCGCCCCGTCGCGCAGCCGCAGCGACCGGTGGGTGCTCGCGAGGAGGCGCGCACCCTGGTCACGCCGGAGCCCTTCCCCGCGCCGGTGCAGCACCAGCAGCGGCGTCCGCGCCGGGTGCTCGCGGCGGTGCTGTTCCTGGTCGTGCTGCTCGCGACGTTCGCGGGCTCCTACCTGCTCACGACGATGCTGCGCTGAGCCGACCCGACACCGCGTGCGCGCCGCGCTCCTCGTCGTGGTGGGCCTCCGCGTCGAACCCGGCCTCGCCGAACGCGGCGAGCAGCGCGGCCGCCTGGTCGCGACCGGCCTCGACGACCAGGTGGCCGCCGGGCCGGAGCAACGCCGGCGCCCGCGCCACCACGCGCCGCAGCACGTCGAGCCCGTCGTCCCCGCCGTCGACGGTGACCAGCGGCTCGTGGTCCCGCGACTCCGGCGGCATGTCGCCGACCCGCCCGCTCGGCACGTACGGCGCGTTGGCGACCACCAGGTCGACCGTGCCCCTCACCGCGTCGGGCAGGGGAGCGTCGAGGTCGCCGTGGTAGACCCGCCCGCCGCGCGGCTCGACGTTGCGGCGCGCCCACGCCACGGCCTCCGGCTCGACGTCGACGGCGTGCAGCTCGATCCCCGGGACGCGCGCCGCCAGGGCTGCGCCGACGGCGCCGCACCCGCAGCAGAGGTCCACGACGCGCGCGCCGGGCGGCACCAGCCCGGCGGCGACCTCCACGACGAGCGCCGTCCGCTGGCGGGGCACGAAGACCCCCGGCCCCACCAGCACCCGCACGCCGGCGAAGTCGACCCAGCCGAGCAGGTGCTCCAACGGCTCGCCCGCCACCCGGCGGGCGACCAGGTCCTCGAGCACGAGGGGGTCCCCGGTCGCCCCGAGGAGCAGGGCCGCCTCGTCCTCGGCGAACACGCAGCCGGCCGCGCGGAGGCGGGCGGCGAGGTCGGCAGGCGAGGGGCGCACCCGCGCAAGGCTAGGAGAGCGCCCCCGCCTCGGGCATCAGCAGCCAGGCGGCGAGGTAGAGCACGATGCCGCTGCCGAGCCCGAGCACGACGGCCGCGACGAGCAGGACGCGCACGAGGGTGACGTCGAGCCCGGTGTAGGCCGCGACCCCGCTGCACACCCCGGCCACGACCCGGTTGTCGGTACGCCGCACCAGGCGCTTCCGGGGCGCGGTGGTCGGCGACTGGTAGGGCTGGTAGTTCGTCATGTCATCCAGCATCGGGCCGACGCGCGCGGGGCACATCGGGGCGCGACCCTGGTCCGGCCCCGGTCCGACCCTGGGGACACGTCAGTGAAACCACCCCCCATCGGGCGTGCCTTCCGGCCACACTGGAGGTGTGTCACCCCAGCGACCCCTGGTCGTCGCCCATCGGGGCGCGAGCCACGAGCAGGCCGAGCACACCCTGGGTGCCTACGTCCAGGCACTCGACGCCGGCGTCGACGGGCTCGAGTGCGACGTCCGGCTGACCGCCGACGGGCACCTGGTCTGCGTGCACGACAGCACCCTGCGACGCACCGCCTCCACCCGCGGGCGCGTCTCCACGATGGAGCTCGCCGAGCTGGCCGAGCTCGACTTCGCGGCCTGGAAGAACCCGTGGGCCGACCTCGACGACGAGGCCCCCGACCGCGACGAGACCCTCGACGGCGTGCTCACCCTGCGCAAGCTGCTCGAGACGGTCGCCGACTACGAGCGCCGGGTCGAGGTCGCGATCGAGACCAAGCACCCGACCCGCTACGGCGGCCTGGTGGAGAAGCGCCTGGTCGAGATGCTGCGCGACTTCGGCTGGGACAAGCCCGGCGCACCGGTGCGGGTGATGAGCTTCTCCTTCAGTGCGCTGCAGCGCGTCGAGCGGCTCGCGCCCGACGTCCAGCTCGTGCAGCTGCTCGACCGCGGCTCGACCTGGCCGATGCTGCGGCGCGTGATCGGCCGCGACTGGGTGGTCGGGCCGGGCATCCGGCTGCTGCGGGACTGGCCGGGCCTCGCCGAGAGCATCACCCGCAGCGGTCGTGACATCCACGTCTGGACCGTCAACACCGAGACCGACCTGGACCGCTGCCTCGACGCCGGCGTCAAGGCGGTCATCAGCGACCGACCGGCCTACATCATCGACCTGCTGGAGAGGAAGGGCCTGGCCGCCGGATAGGTTCGGCGCCATGGCCAAGCGTTCCCGCACCAAGCCCCGCCCCGACGCCACCGACGGCGGCGTCGGCCCGCGCCAGCCCTGCCCCTGCGGCTCCGGCAAGCGCTACAAGGCCTGCCACGGCGCGCCCGGCGGCGGCCAGGTGTTCGTGAAGCGGCCGTTCGAGGGCATGCCGTCGGAGTGCGACGTGGTCGCCCTGCGCGAGCTGGTGCCCGCCGCGACCGCGCCGCTCACGCTGACCGGCGAGCACGCCGACCGCCAGGTCCGGCTCTGCACGCTCCTCCCCGCGGCGGCACCGGCGATGGTGCGCGACAGCGGCGAGGTGTGGCTCGGTCTCCAGGTGCAGCACGACTTCGGCGACGTCGCCCGGGACCTGGGCGCGGTGCTGCTCGCGGCGCTCGCCGCCGAGCCGGGCGCCGGAGCGATCGGCCTGACCGAGGCGCCCGGTGAGGGTCCGCGGCTCCAGGACCTGGTCGCCGACGAGCCGCTGCGGATCACCGTCCACGAGGGCTTCGAGTACTGGGTCTCCGACATGGAGGAGTCCGACGAGCTGCGCGCGGCGCTGGAGCAGGCCGAGGGCGCGGCCGCGCCGACCGCCCGGCTCACCGAGGTCGAGGCCGCCTACTGGACCCGGATGGGCGCCAAGGAGCACCTGCGCTGGGTGATGCCCGAGCCCGAGGACCAGCTGCTGACCGCCCTCGCCCGGCTGCACGTCAGCGGCGCCGACGTGATCGTCCCCGACGCCCGGCTGGTCGGGATGTTCCGTGCCCACGGTCTGCTCGCCCCGGTCTGGGACCTGCCCGTCGGCACCGGGCCGGAGCCGCTGGAGGAGGCCGCCTCGACGTTCAAGGCCGCCCTCGACGCCGCGCTCGCGGACGAGTCCGAGCTGAGCCCGGAGGAGCGCGCCGCCCGGTCGGGGCTCGCGAACCGGCAGGTCACCATCCGCTGAGCATCCTCCGAGGTCGGCCGGTCCGACTGGTCTAGTCCTACTGCGGTCGTAGCTGTGATTCCCCTCCCAGGCGGATCCGGAGGACCGCTCCGGGACCATACCGTCGGTACGTGCACCAGGAGCAGACCGTCGGACGTTTCGCGCGCCTCGCGGCGTTCGCGGTCCGGCGCGCCGTCTGGGTGCTGCTCGGCTGGCTGCTCGTGGCCGGCGTGCTCAACGTCGCCGTACCCCAGCTCGAGGACGTCGCGGCGCGCGACTCGACGCCGGTCGTGCCGACCTACGCGCCGTCCATCGAGGCCGTGCACGCCATGGACCGCGCCTTCGGCAGCGGCCGCAGCCACAGCTTCCTCGTCATCGCGATGGAGCGCGAGGGCGGGCTGACCCGGGCCGACACCGCCTACGCGCGTCACCTGGTCACCGAGCTGCGGGCCGACGACGACGTCGCGTTCGTGCAGGACGTACGGCGGTCGCCGGAGCTGCTGAAGGCGCTGACCAGCCGTGACGGCGAGGCCCGCTACGTGCAGGTCGGCATCACCGGCGACACCGGGGCGCCGTCGTCGATCCAGCAGGTGGAGGCGGTCCGCTCGACCGTGCGGGCCCATGCGCCGCCCGGGCTGCGCGTGGAGGTGACCGGGCCGACGGCGACGATCGTGGACGTAGCGACCGGGATCGAGCACAGCCTGCTGCGGATCACGATCGTGACGGTGCTGGTCATCGCGGTGATCCTGCTCGTGATCTACCGGTCCTTCGTGGTGACCGGGCTGGTGCTCGGCATGGTCGGCCTGGGGCTCGGTCTCGCCCGGGCGGTGACGTCGCTGCTCGGCATCAGCGGGGTGCTCGAGGTCTCCACCTTCACCGGCTCGTTCGTGACCGGCGTGGTGCTCGGCGCGGGCACCGACTACGCGATCTTCCTGATCAGCCGCTACCACGAGCAGCGCCGGCTCGGCGTGCCGCCGGCGATGGCGGCGCGGGTCGCCGGCACCAGGGTCGGCGGGGTGATCGCGGCCTCCGCGCTGACGGTCATGCTCGGCACCGCCTGCCTGGCGTTCGCCGACCTCGGCTTCTTCCGGACCACGGGTCCGGCGCTCGCCGTCAGCGTGGCCGTCGACCTGGTCCTGAGCCTGACCCTGCTCCCGGCGCTGCTCGCGCTCGCCGGCGCACGCGGCTGGGCCGAGCCGCGCTCGGCGGGCCACCCGCGCTTCTGGAACGCGCTGACCGGGCTGGTGGTCGCGGCGCCGGCGCGGATGCTGGCCGTCGCGCTGGTGCCCCTGCTCGCCCTGGCGCTGTGCTACCCGCTGCTGGAGACCTCCTTCGACGAGCGCGGGGTCCAGCCGGACGACACCGAGAGCAACCAGGGCTACGCCCTGCTGGCCCGGCACTTCCCGATCAACGAGGTGCTGCCGGACTTCGTGCTGGTCACCGCCGACCACGACCTGCGCAACGCCCGCGACCTCGCGCTGCTCGAGCAGGCGGCGGGCGCCGTCGCCGGGCGCGACGGGGTCGACCTGGTCCGCGGCATCACCCGGCCGCTGGGGCACCCGATCACCCGGGCGTCGGTCGGCTACCAGGCCGGCGTCGTCGGCGACCGCCTCCAGGACGCCTCCCGCCGGGTCGCGTCCGGCGAGGAGGGCGCGAGCGCGCTGGTCGACGGCGCGGGACGGCTCGACCAGGGCGCCGGCCGGCTGGCCGACGGCGCGGGGCGGCTCGGCGACGGCGCGCGGCAGGCGGTCGCGGGGTCGGGCCGGCTGGTCGACGGCACCGAGCAGCTGGCCGCAGGGATCGACCGGATCCTGGCCGGCGTGCCCGCCGCGGTCGACGGCAGCGACCGGGTCGCGGCCGGCATGGGCGACCTCGCTGACGGCCTCCAAGCGGCCCACGACCAGACCGCGGTGGCGGTCGACGGCCTCGGCCTGGCGTACGACGCGCTCAGCACCAAGAGCCTGACCTGCGGCCTCGACCCGGCCTGCCGCCAGGCCCGGGACGGCATCCGGCAGATCTGGGTGGCCGAGCGCGACCGGCTCCTCCCCGCGCTCCAGCGGGCCGCCGACGCGGCCCGCCGCCTCGCGGACGGCACGGTCGGCCTGCACGCGGGGCTCACCCGGCTGCGGTCCGCGCTCCAGCAGGTGCGCGACGGCGCCGACCGGCTCCGGCAGGGCCAGCAGCAGTTCGGCCGCCGGCTCGGCGACCTCGCCAGCGGCGCGGACCGGCTCGCCGACGGCGCGGGCCGGCTCTCCGCGGGCGCCGACCGGGTGGAGGGTGGCACCGAGCAGGTCGCGCAGTCGCTGCCGGAGCTGCGGCGCGGCATGGAGCGCGCGGCGGCGTACCTCCACCGGACCGGCGCCGTCGCGCGCGACCCGGCCGTCGGCGGGTTCTACCTGCCCCCGGCCGCGCTCGACGACCCGCGGTTCGCCGCGGCGAGCGGGCTCTACCTGTCCGAGGACGGCCGGACCGCACGGCTGATGGTGCTCGGGTCGACCGACGCCTTCGGGCGCGCGGCCGCGCAGCGCTCCGACGACATCCACCAGGCGGTCGTCGACGCCCTCGCGGGGACCCGGCTCGAGGACGCCACCGTGCAGTCGACCGGCATGGCGAGCACCAACGCGGACCTCGCGCACTACGCCTCGACCGACCTGCGCCTGGTCGCGCTGCTCGCCCTGCTGGCCGTGTTCCTGGTGCTGCTGGTCGTGCTGCGCAGCCTGGTCGCGGCAGTGCTGCTGCTCGGGACCGTCGTGCTCTCCTACGTGTCGGCCATCGGGCTCGCGACCCTGGTCTGGCAGGTGCTCCTCGACAAGCCGCTGGAGTGGTCGGTCCCGGCGCTGACCCTGGTGCTGCTGGTGGCCGTGGGGGCGGACTACAACCTGCTGCTCACCAAGCGGATCCACGAGGAGGCGCCCGACGGCGCCGCGGCCGGGATCGCCCGCGCAACGGTGGTCACCGGCGGGGTCATCACCTCGGCCGGCCTGATCTTCGCGGGCAGCATGCTCGCGCTGATGGCCGGCAGCATCCTCACCCTGGCCCAGATGGGCTTCACGATCGGCGCCGGCCTGCTGCTCGACACGTTCCTGGTCCGGTCGCTGCTGGTGCCCGCTGCCGCGACGCTGCTCGGGCCGCGGCTGTGGTGGCCGGGGCACCCCTCGACCAGGCACTGAGCCCGGGCAGCCCCCGGCAGCGGCCGGTCAGCGCGGCCGCACGCTCCACGCCTTCAGCCGCGGGTAGCCCTTGACGGAGAGGCGTCGCAGCCGGCGGAAGCGGTACGGCGCGTCGTGGTCGTCGGTGTCCTCGTGGTCGCCGTTGTGGTCCCCGTTGTGCTCGCCGTTGTGGTCGCCGTTGTGGTCGGCGCCTTCCTCGGGGTGCGGCCGCCCGGTGAGCGCGGCGTAGGTCCCCTCGTCGACGAGGACCGATCCCGGGCGCGCGACCGAGGTCAGCCGGGACGCGACGTTGACCACCGGGCCGAAGACGTCACCGAGCCGCAGCACCACGTCGCCGTACGCGACCCCGGCGCGCACCGACGGGAAGGGGTCGTCGGGGTCCTCGCCGCGGCGGGTGAGCTCCATCGCGATCGCCGTCGCGTGCTCCGCCGTGTCGGCGACGACGAGCAGCTCGTCCCCGATGTTCTTGATGATCCGGCCGTCGTGCGCGAGGACCGTGTCGAGGGCCGCGCTCTCGAACGCCTCGAGCCACGAGACGAGCTCCCGCTCGGTGAGCGTCTTGGACCGCGAGGTGTAGCCGACGATGTCCACGAAGCAGACGGCGCGCCGGGTGCCGGTGTCGTCGCTGCCGACCATGACGCGCGACCAGGCGCCCAGCAGGTGCCGCTTCCACACGATCACCTGGAGCTCCTCGACCCGCGGGAGGACCTCCTCGGAGAGCGCCGCGATCCCCTCGCTCAGGTCGACCCCGAGCTCGGTCGCGACCTCGGTGAGCAGGGTGACCTGCCACTCGGCGAGCCGCGCGAAGCTGCGGCCCCAGGTGCGGACCAGGCCGTCCTCCCGGTTGCGGTCGAGGATGCCGAGGTCGACCAGGGCCCGGGTGTGCCGCAGGGCCCGGACGTCCGCGTCGGTGAACGCGACGTCGTCGTCGGCGGTGCCGGGGAACCCGAGCAGGTGCCAGAGGTGCGCGGCCTCCTCGATGGGGACGCCGGCGCGCTCGGCGACCTCGAGCCGGGTCAGGGTCGGTCGGTCGCCGAGCAGGAGCTCCTCGAGCCCCTCGAGCGCGGCGGTGTCCCGGTCGAAGGTCATTCCTTCGGCATGCGGGACTGCGCGACCTCCATCAGCGCGGAGTGGAAGCTCGGCATGTCGGCGTCCAGCTCGCGGAGCGTCTCGTCGGTCAGGTGGATCGTCTCGAGCGGCGTGAGCGCGACGATCGAAGCGTTGCGCAGCTTGTGGCCCATGATCGCGGCCTCGCCGACGATGTCGCCCGGCCCGATCTGTGCGATCTCGACGCCGTCGCGGCGGACCGACACGGTGCCGTCGAGGATGATGTAGGCCTTGTCGGCCGGGGTGTCCTCCCAGATCGGCGACCAGCCGGACGGGAGCTTGACGCGGCGGCCCGCGCCGGAGATCCGTGCCACTTCCTGCGGCGTGAAGTGCTCGAAGAACGTCGCCATCGCTGACCCTTTCGCTGTCTCCCCATGACACGCTGTCGCGTCGCTCGCGACCCTATCGGCAAACCGCCCGTCAGGTCAGCGGGTCACCTCAGTCTCGTGGGTCACGTCAGACGAGGGGGTCACGCGTGATCGGGCAGCTCATGCACCGGGGGCCGCCGCGGCCGGACCCCAGCTCGGAGCCGGCGATCCGGATCACCTCGATGCCGGCGTCCTCGAGCCGGGCGTTGGTGCCGTCGTTGCGCTCGTAGGCGACCGCCAGCCGCGGCGCGAGCGCGAGGGTGTTGTTGCCGTCGTCCCACTGCTCCCGCTCGGCGGTCACCGGGTCGAGGCCGGTGTCGATCTGGTGCAGCGTGTCGATCTGCATCGCCTTGGCCGCGGCCACGAGGAAGGGCTCGGGCGGCGCGACGTGCAGCCGGCCGTCGTCGGCGGGCTTGACGGCGTACGCCGTCAGCGTGTGCGCGACGTTGGGGTACATCACGACCTTGTCGACGTCGACCATGGTGCAGACCGTGTCGAGGTGCATCGTGGCCCGCTCCTGGGCGATCGGCACGACGAGCACGGTGTGGGCGAGCCCGCCGGCGAACACCTGCCGCGCGAGCCGCTCGGCGCCTGCGGGCGTCGTGCGCTCGCCGACGCCGACCGCGACCACGCCGGGCGCGAGCAGCAGCACGTCGCCGCCCTCGACGTGCTCGAAGTGGTGGCCGAGGATCCGCTCGTGCCCGGCGAACCGCGGGTGGTGCCGGTAGATCAGCTCGGTCAGCTGCGTCTCCCGCCGCCGGGCCGGCATCGCGAGGGACGTGATCGCGACCCGGTCGCGCAGCCAGACCGAGGAGTCGCGGGTGAACAGCAGGTTGGGCAGCGGGTCGACGAGGAACGCGTCGTCGGGCAGCAGGGTGGTGACCAGCTCGGTCGTGCCGAGCCCGTGCCGCACCTCGTCGTTGCGGATGCCCGCGGTCAGGTGGACGGTCAGCTCCTCCGGCGTGGAGTCGTCGAGCAGGCCGCGCAGGTAGCCGCGCAGGGTGACGCCGAGGTCGAGGTCGGCCAGCGCGGTGTCGATCGCGACCCGGCGCGCCTCGGCGTCCGCGAGCGCCTCGGTCAGCAGCTCGGTCAGGTAGAGCACCTCGACGTCGCGGTCGCGCAGCGCCTGCGCGAAGGCGTCGTGCTCCTCCTGGGCGCGCGCGACCCACGGGATGCCGTCGAACAGCAGCCGGTCGTTGTTGCGGGGCGTGAGCCGCTGGAGCTCGGGGCCGGGACGGTGCAGCAGCACCGTGCGCAGCCGGCCGACCTCGCTGTCGGCGCCGGGGTTCGTGGGCATGGCGGGCACCTTAGTGGATTGTCTGACAATCAGCCGCGGAAGGCGTCGGCCGGGTAGACGCCGAGGACCTTGATGTCGGTGGTGAAGAACGCCAGCTCCTCCAGCGCCCGCTTGAGACCCGGGTCGTCGGGGTGGCCGTCGACCTCGGCGAGGAACTGGGTGGCGGCGAACTCGCCGCCGACCATGTAGCTCTCCAGCTTGGTCATGTTGATGCCGTTGGTCGCGAAGCCGCCGAGCGCCTTGTAGAGCGCGGCCGGGATGTTGCGCACGTTGAAGACGAAGCTGGTGACGACCGGTCCCTGGCCCTGCGGCGCCATCACGAAGTCGCGCGAGAGCACCACGAACCGGGTGGTGTTGTGCTCCTCGTCCTCGACGTCCTCGCGCAGGATGTCGAGGCCGTAGATCTCGGCGGCCAGCGGGGGCGCGATCGCCGCCTGGGTCGGGTCGTTCGCCTCGGCGACCTCGCGCGCCGCGCCGGCAGTGTCGCCGGAGATGAACGGCGTCAGGCCCAGCTCGCGGATCACCTTGCGGCACTGGCCGAGCGCGTGCACGTGGCTGTGCACCGTGCGGATCGTGTCCAGGGAGGCTCCCGGCACGGCCATCAGCATGAACTGGATCCGCAGGAAGTGCTCGGCCACGATGTGCAGCCCGGAGTCCGGCAGGAAGTGGTGGATGTCGGCCACCCGGCCCGCGATCGAGTTGTCGATCGGGATCATCGCCAGGTCCACGTCGCCGTTGGTCACCGCCGCGAACGCGTCCTCGAACGACGCGCACGGCACCGCCTCGGCATCGGGGTAGTTCCGGATGCAGACGGTGTGGGAGTTCGCGCCGGGCTCTCCCTGGTACGCGATGCGGGCCATGGCGGCAAGGGTAGTGGCGCCTCCGCTGCGGGCCGCCCGCCAGCACCTACGGTGAACGCCATGGCCGTCGCCCTCGCCCTGGTCGCCGTGCTGCTCGCTGCCGCGGCAGCCGTCCTCGCCCTGCTGACCTGGCGCCGGGTGCGGCCCGACGCCGAGCTCGGCGTACCCCCGGACCTGGTCGGCCTGCGGCGCGAGGTCGCCGCCCTGAAGGAGGAGGCCGGCGGGGCGCTGCGGCACCTCGCGGTGGTGCGCTACGACGCCTTCGACGAGATGGGCGGCGGGCTGTCGTGGTCGCTCGCTCTGCTCGACGACGCCGGCGACGGGGTCGTCCTCACCTCGATCCGCGGCCGCAACGAGGCCCGCACCTACGCCAAGAGCATCGTCGGCTGGCGCAGCGAGCAGGACCTGTCGCCCGAGGAGGTCGAGGCCGTCGACCACGCCCGCTAGCGCGGGACGCGCACCAGCAGCCGCCCGTGGATGCACTCCATCCGCAGCTCGCGGCCCACGCCGATGGTGTCGCCGTCGAGCTGGCGCGGCACGTCGCTCGACGCGCGGACGACGACCTTGCGGCCGGTCATCCGGGCGACCGACTCCCCGGCGTTCCGCTCGCGGCGGGTGATCACCCGCAGCACCAGCGGGATCCAGCTGAGGAACCGCCGGGGGTAGAGCATGACCACGTCGATGGTGCCGTCGTCGATCGCCGCGTCCGGGAGCAGCACCATGCCGCCCTGGAGGCTGCCGACGTTGCCGATCACGCAGGTCCGCGCGCGGTGCGTGGTGAACGGGCCGTCGTCGACGGAGACCTCGAGCTTCATGGCCGGGAACATCAGCGCCTTGAGCCCGGACCACACGTAGGCCAGCCAGCCGACCTTCTTCTTGATGTCCTCGTTGACGCCCTCCATGATCGCGGCGTCGAAGCCCAGCCCGGCCATGACCATGAAGTGGGTGTCCTCGATCCCGTCGCCCGAGGCCGCGACCATGTCGATCGCCCGGTCCTGGCCGTTGAGCGCGATGTCGATCGCGGCGCGGATGAACAGCGGGATGCCGAGGTTGCGGGCGAGCAGGTTGCCGGTCCCGGCGGGAATGATCCCGACCGGGATCCCGGTCCCGGCGAGCTCGGCGCACACCTCGCGGACCGTGCCGTCGCCGCCGCAGACGATCACCAGCTCGGCACCCTCGACCGAGGCCTGCTCGGCCTGCCCGGTGCCGGAGTCCTCGACGGTGGTGAGGTACCAGCTGGGCTCCTGCCAGCCCGACTCGGCGGCCAGCTGGGTGACCATCGTCTGGAACGCCTCGACCGACTCCACCTTGATCGGGTTGAGCACCACGGCGAGCCGGCCGCGCACCGGGAACGCCTGCGGCAGCGGCGCGGCGCCGAGCGCGTGGCTGCGGGGGAGCGGGCTGTAGAGGGCGAGGCCCAGCAGCACGGTCCCGACCCCCAGGAGGACCCCGCCCACGACGTCGCTGGGGAAGTGCCGGCCGAGCAGCACGCGGTCCAGGCACGCGGCGAGCGTGACGAGCACCGCGGCGACGTACACCACCCGGCGGAGGGCGGCCTTCCGGATCAGCATGATCGCCAGCAGCACGGCGAGACCGCCGAGCGCGGCGGACTGGGAGGCGTGGCCGGACGGGAAGGAGTGGGTGTCCAGGAACCGCGCGGCGTCCTGCCACACCGGCCGGTCCCGGTCGACCAGGTGCTTGAGGCCCTGGGTGGCGCCGTACGTCGCCACCATGACGCCGGCGGTCAGCACGGCCGCTCGGCGGTGACCCCGGAGGACCAGCAGCAGGGAGAGCAGGACCGTGTAGACCGCCATCGGGAGGGTGTTGAGCGCCGCCTCGACGACCTCGAGCGGCATCCGCAGCCAGTGCTGGTCCGCCGCCCACTCCGCCGCCGGCCGTGCCTTCGCGTCCAGGTCGACGAGCCAAGCCGGGTCGGCGAGCACCACGGCGGTCAGCGCCCCGAAGAGCACGAAGCACAGCAGTGCCCACGACAGCTGGATGACGCGGGGACGGTCGAGCACGCCGTGAGGATAGGCGATCGCCCCGCTGTGGCCCGCGGCGCTAGTTTCGAGGCATGAGCGCCGACACCCCCGCCACCGACCGGTCCCGGCCGCCGCTGCGGCGTCTCGGCAGCTCCGGCCTCGTCGTCTCGGCCGTCGGGCTCGGGTGCAACACCCTCGGGCGGCCGGGCGCCGCGAGCGAGAGCCAGGAGGGCAGCGACCGGGTGGTCCACGCCGCCCTCGACGCCGGGATCACGCTCTTCGACACCGCCGACACCTACGGTGCCCGACCCGGCCTCTCCGAGGAGCGGCTCGGCGCCGCGCTGCGCGGGCACCGCGACCGGGTCGTCATCGCCACGAAGTTCGGGATGGACACGCGGGGCCTCAACGGCCCGGACGGGGGAGCGCGCGGCTCGCGCAGCTATGTCATCCGCGCGGTCGAGTCGTCGCTGCGCCGGCTCGGCACCGACTGGATCGACCTCTACCAGTTCCACACGCCGGACCCGCTGACCCCGATCGACGAGACCGTGGCCGCGCTCGACGCGCTCGTGCAGTCGGGCAAGGTGCGCTACGTCGGCCACTCCAACCGCGCGGGCTGGCAGATCGCCGAGGCGGAGTTCGTCGCGCGCGAGATGGGCGCGGAACGCTTCATCTCCAGCCAGAACCAGTACAACCTGATCGACCGCCGGGCCGAGCACGAGGTGCTGCCGTCCTGCGAGGCGTTCGGGCTCGGCGTGCTCCCCTACTTCCCGCTCGCCAACGGCCTGCTCACCGGCAAGTACGCCGACGGCACCGCCGCCGAGGGGACCCGGCTCGCCCGCACCCGCAAGCACCTGCTCGAGAAGGCCGTGTCGCCGGAGCTCAAGCGCTACTCCGAGTTCGCCGCCTCCCGCGGCCTGTCCGAGGTCACCGTCGCCATCGGCTGGCTGCTCGCCCAGGCCCCGGTCGCCTCCGTCATCGCCGGCGCCACCCGCGCCGAGCAGGTCGTCGCCAACGCCGCCGCCGCCTCCTGGGCCCCCCGCGCCGAGGACCTCGCCGAGCTCGACGACATTTTCCCTCCCCCGGAACCGATCGCCCCGTTCTGACCCTGCGTCGAACCCTGCCTTCGAGCCGGTCGAACCGTGCCTTCGAACGCAGCGAACCCTGGCTTCGAACATGTTGAACCGTGACTATCGGCGTGCCCGAACCCACGGTTCGACCTGGTACAACCCACGGTTCGACGTGCTCCAACCCACGGTTCGACGTGCTCGAAGGCGAGGTTCGGCGGGAGCCCGGATAGCCTGAGCGGCATGATCGACCCGCGCATCCTCCGCGACGAGCCCGACCGCGTCCGCGCCGCGCAGGTGAAGCGCGGGCTGTCCGACGCGCCGGTGGACCGGGCGCTGGCGGCGGACACCGCGCGCCGGGAGGCGATCGCGTCGTTCGAGGCCAAGCGGGCCGAGCAGAAGCAGCTGGGCGCGCTGATCCCGAAGGCCTCCCCGGAGGAGAAGCAGGAGCTGCTCGGCCGCACCAAGGCGCTCGCCGCCGAGGTGAAGGAGGCCGAGGCGGCGCGCACCGCCGCGGAGGAGGAGTGGACCGCGGCCCTGGCCGACATCCCCAACCTCGCAGCGGACGAGGCGCCGGCCGGCGGCGAGGACGACTTCGTCGTGCTCGAGCACGTCGGCACGCCGCGGGACTTCGCGGCCGAGGGGTTCGAGCCCCGCGACCACGTCGAGCTCGGCCAGATGCTCGGCGCGATCGACCTCGAGCGCGGCGCCAAGGTCAGCGGCAGCCGCTTCTACTTCCTCACCGGCGTGGGGGCGCAGCTCGAGCTGGCGCTGGTCAACATGGCGATGGACCAGGCGCGCAACGCGGGCTTCACCCAGGTGATCGCGCCGTCGCTGGTGCGTCCGCGGGCCATGGAGGGCACCGGGTTCCTCGGCCAGGCGGCCGACGACGTCTACCGGATCGAGGGCGAGGACATGTACCTCGTCGGCACCTCGGAGGTGCCCATGGCGGCGTACCACTCCGACGAGATCCTCGACGTCGCCACCTTGCCGCGGCGCTACGCCAGCTTCAGCCCGTGCTTCCGCAAGGAGGCCGGCTCGCACGGCAAGGACACCCGCGGCATCATCCGGGTGCACTGGTTCGACAAGGTCGAGATGTTCGTCTACTCCACCCTCGAGGAGTCGTACGCCGAGCACGAGCGGCTGCTCGGCTGGGAGAAGGAGTTCCTCGACAAGCTCGAGCTCGCCTACCGGGTGATCGACGTGGCGGCCGGCGACCTGGGCCTGTCGGCGATCCGGAAGTTCGACTGCGAGGCCTGGATCCCGAGCCAGGGCAAGTACCGCGAGCTCACCTCGACCTCCAACTGCACCGAGTTCCAGAGCCGCCGGCTCGACATCCGCGGCCGGTTCCCCGACGGGACCCGCCCGGTCGCGACGCTCAACGGCACGCTGACCGCCGTCACCCGCGCGATCGTCGCGATCCTGGAGACGCACCAGCAGCAGGACGGGTCGGTCCGGGTGCCGACGGCCCTGCAGCCCTACATGGGCGGCCTCGAGGAACTGAAGCCTCTCGGTGGTTGAGGTGCGAGCGCAGCGAGCCTCGAAACCACCGGTCTCCGAGGCTTGGCAGCCCAAGCTGGTCGCCCTCGACATCGACGGCACGCTGCTGAAGTGGGTCGAGGGCGGCGGCACCACGCACGAGGAGGTGCCGCCGGCGGTCTACGACGCCGTCCAGCGCGTGCTCGAGGCGGGCAGCCACGTGGTGCTCGCCTCCGGCCGGGCACCGCACTCGATGACCGTCGTCGCGGACCTGCTCGACCTGCACGGCCACGGCGACCGGCTCTGGGTCGTGGCATCCAACGGCTCGGTCCTGGTCCGTTACCCGCCGGTCGAGATCGTGCACGAGGAGACCTTCGACGCCGCGCCCGCGGTGCAGGCCGTCCTCGAGCGGCACCCCGACGCGCTGGTGGCGATCGAGGAGCGCGGCGTCGGCTACCGGGTCTCGGCGCCGTTCCCCGAGGGCGAGCTGGGCGGCGAGCAGATCGTCACCCACCTCGAGGAGCTGGTCTCGATGCCGGTCAGCCGCGTGATCATCCGCGACCCGGACGCGACGGCCGAGGACTTCGTGCAGATGGCCGGCGAGCTGGGGCTGCACGGCACCGACTACGTCGTCGGCTGGACTGCCTGGCTCGACCTCGCGCCGGTCGGGGTGTCCAAGGCCTCCGGCCTGCAGCGGGTCGCCGCGGAGCTCGGCATCGACGCCGCGGACGTGCTGGCCATCGGCGACGGGCGCAACGACGTGGAGATGCTGCGGTGGGCCGGCCGCGGGGTCGCGATGGGCCAGGCCGTCCAGGAGGTGCACGACGCCGCCGACGCCAGCACCAGCCCGGTGGACGAGGACGGCGCGGCCGAGGAGCTCCTCCGCTGGTTTCGAGGCTCGCAGGCTCGCACCTCAACCGACGGCATCCCGTCGTGAGCACCCCCGAGCTGCCGCAGCTCATCACCACCGCCCGGCTCCGGCTGTTCCTGATCACGCCCGCCGAGGCGGCCGACATGCGCGCCGGCCTGCGTCACGAGGACCGCTGGCACCCCGCCTACCCGCGGCGCGACGACGTGGACGCCGCCTCGATGGTCCGGGAGGGCGACACCTGGGGTCCGCGGCACATCGTGCTCGACCGGCTCGCGGTCGGCTCGATCGGCTGCTTCGGGCCGCCGGTCGACGGCGAGACCGAGGTCGGCTACGGCCTGGTGGAGGCCGTCCGCGGGCAGGGGATCGCCACGGAGGCGCTGGCCGCGCTCACGGCGGAGGCCGACCGGGCCGGCGTACGACTCCGCGCGTCGGTCGCGCCGGACAACACCGCGAGCGTCCGGGTGCTCGCCAAGTGCGGCTTCGCGGACCTGCGGGGCACCACCCCCGAGGGCGAGCTGGTGATGGTCCGTCGGGTGCGCTCGGGCACCTCCTGAGTGGCTGTCCGCTTCGGCGATCTGATGAGATGGTCGGCGTGACCGTCCTGCGCCGTACCGCCGTGGCCCTGCTCCTGGCCCCGCTGCTGGCGCTCGTCGTCCCGCCGGCCACCGCCGGCGCGCCGGTCGACGTACGCCGCTCCGGCACCTGCATGGAGCTCGCTCCCCAGGCCCTCGACGCCGACCTGCTCCGGTCCTACGCCGACGACGCCGACGACGTGTTCGTCGGGAGCGTGCTCGACCGCGAGGTCCGCACGCACGGGACGGCGGGGAAGGGCGGCAAGGCCAAGCGGATGTTCGAGCACACCGTCCGCGTCGACAAGGCCTTCCGCGGCGACCTGGAGTCCGGCGACCGGGTCCGCCTGGTCACGACCGACCGCCGCACCCGGCACGGTCTCGGCCCGCTGCGCGCGCACGAGACCTACCTGCTCTTCACCACCGACGTCGAGACCGGGCCCGGCGACGGACTCTCGGGCGCGAGCTCGAGCATCCAGCAGGACCTTCCGACGGTGACCGCGGTCGACTGCGCGGGCACCACCCGGCTCCCCGACGGGCTCAGCGCCCGGCTGCGCGACCAGATCACCCAGCTGCTCGCCACCGAGAGCACCCCGGGCGCCGCGCCGGTGCTGAGCGACCCGGCGGGCGGGCCGTCGGAGGCGCCGTCGCTGGGCCGCGCGGTCGCGCCGGGCCTCGCGCTGACGATCGTGGGCGTGCTGGGGCTGGTGCTGTTCTCCTGGATGGGGCGCCGCCGGGCCTGACGGCCCGGTCCTGGCGGGCCTGGCTCAGAGGGCCTGGCTCAGAGGTACATGCCCCCACCCGACGTCGGGTGGTCGTCGCCCGGGGCGGGGTCCTCCTCGGCGCCGCGGCCGGGCTGGCCGGGGATGATGCCGGGCGGCAGGGCGCGCCGGATCTGCTCGAACTGGGCGCGCGCGGCCATCTGCTGGGCGTAGATGGCGGTCTGGATGCCGTGGAAGAGACCCTCCAACCAGCCGACGAGCTGCGCCTGCGCGATCCGCAGCTCGGCCTCGGACGGCGTCTCGTCCTTGGAGAACGGCAGCGAGAGCCGCTCGAGCTCCTCGACCAGCTCGGGGGCCAGGCCCTGCTCGAGCTCGGCGATCGAGGACCGGTGGATCTCCGCGAGGCGGTGGCGGCTGGCCTCGTCGAGGGGCGCGGCCTTCACCTCCTCGAGCAGCTGCCGGATCATGCTGCCGATCCGCATCACCTTGGCGGGCTGCTCGACGAGGTCGGTGAGCGCGCGCTCGCTGTCCTCCCCGTCCTCCTCCTCGCCGGCCTCGCCCTGCTCCGCCGCCAGCGGCGGGTTGGGTACGGCGGCCAGCGGCTGCCCGTCGGGTCCGATCACGAGGATCCGCTGCTCGCCGTCCTGCGGGGTGCTCTCGGTCATGGTGCCGAGCCTATAAGGGGGGTCGTCGGGCCTCAGAGGGTGAGCAGGACCTTGCCGACCTGCTCACCGTCCTCGATCATCCGGTGCGCGTCGGCCACCCGCTCCAGCGGCAGCACGTCGTGCACGATCGGGCGCACCGACCCGTCGGCGACCAGCGGCCAGACGTGCTCGGCCACCGACGCGCAGATCGCGGCCTTGTCGTCGGCGGTGCGCCCGCGCAGCTGGGTGGCGATCACCGCGCCGCGCTTGTTGAGCAGCCGGGCGAGGTCGAGCTCGCCCTTCGCGCCGCCCTGGAGGCCGATGATCACGAGCCGGCCCTGGTCGGCGAGCACGTCGACGTTGCGGCCGAGGTACTTGGCGCCCATGTTGTCGAGGATGACGTCGGCGCCGTGGCCGTCGGTGTGCGACCGCACCACCTCGACGAAGTCCTCCTCGCGGTAGTCGATCGCGACCTCCGCGCCGAGCTCGACGCACCGCGCGCGCTTCTCCGGCGTGCCCGCCGTGGTGAAGACCCGGGCGCCGGCCCGTGCGGCGAGCTGGATCGCGAACGTCCCGATCCCGCCGGCACCGCCGTGGACGAGGAAGACCTCGTCGGGACGCAGGGCGGCGATCATGAAGACGTTGGACCACACCGTGCACGCCACCTCGGGCAGCGCGGCCGCGGTGACCAGGTCGACGCCGGCGGGCACGGGCATCAGCTGCCCCGCGGGGACGACGACGCGCTCGGCGTACCCGCCGCCCGCGAGGAGCGCGCACACCTCGTCGCCCACCTGGTGGCCGGTCACGCCCTCGCCGAGCGCGGCGACGCGCCCGCTGCACTCGAGCCCGATGACGTCCGACGCGCCGGGCGGCGGCGGGTAGAAGCCCCTCCGCTGGAGCAGGTCGGCCCGGTTGACCGCGGTCGCCACGACCTCGACGAGCACCTCGCCCGGGCCGGGCTCCGGGTCGGGCACCTCACCGACCGACAGCACCTCGGGTCCGCCCGGCTCCTCCACGATGACAGCGCGCATGGGCGCAACTATGCCGAGTCGGCTCGAACGTGCACGTGGGACCTTCGGTCCGGGCGGCTCGGCGTGCACATTCGAGCCGACTCGGCATCGGAAGGGCCGTCAGACGACGACGTCCTCTTCCTCGTCGTCGAGCTCGAGCTCGACGAGGTCGTCGAGCTCCGCCTCGACCTCGACCTCCTCGTCCTCGGCGATGATGGCGTCGGCAGGGCGGTCCCAGGCCTCGGCGAGCGCCTGCACCCGCGCGGCGAGGCGCTCGACCTTCTCGGGCCCCGCGCTCTGCGCGCCGGCGGCCACCCCCAGCAGGAACGCGGTCACCGGTCCCGCGTGCTGGTCGACGTTCTCGACCACGACGTCGGCGAGGTCGCCGAGCAGCCCCTCGTCCGCCTCCGTGTCGACGTCGAGCAGGTCACTCAGCTCATCGATCCAGTCGTGGAGGTTCACCCGTCCAGATTGGGCGACGCGCGCGCCGCAGGCAAGAGCAGAGGGCCCCCAAAATCAGGAGTCGATGTCGCGGAGGTCGGTCCAGGAGTCGATGTCGCGGTGCTCCGCACCGAGCGGAGGTACGTCGACCAGGTCCAGCGCCTCCCACAGCGCACGCACCGCCAGGCCGTGCTGGTGCTCGCGGTCGGGCCGGACGGCGTCGAGCCGCTCGGTCGACACCACGAACGCGAGCTGGCGACGACCGTCCGGGTCGGTCAGCACCGCCCCGTCGTGGCCGACCGCGGCCTCGTGGAGCCGGCGCACCGTGGTCGCCGACAGCTCCGGCATGTCCACCGCGAGCACCGCGAGCGACGGCGTGCGGCGCAGCAGCGAGTCCCGCCCCGTCAGCAGGCCGGCCACCGGGCCGCCGTACTGCGGGTCCTCGATCACGAACGTCACCGGCCGGTCGGTCGGCACCTGCTGCCCGACGACGACCACCTCGGCGGCGTCGATGACGGCGTCGAGCGCGTGCTCGAGCAGGGTGCGGCCGTGCACCTCGATGGACGCCTTGTCCGCGCCTCCGAGGCGGGTCGCCTGTCCCCCCGCCAGGATGATCGCGGAGAAGCTGGTCAGTCCGGGTCCGATCACCCTGCGAGTCTGTCAGCGGGTGTCGTGCCGTGCGACAGACTGGGCACGTGACCGCGACCACGTCGGCCCCGCCGCCGCAGGAGAGCCTCCGGATCGCGCTGGTCCAGGCCGCGGCGTCGCTCGACCCCGCCGACAACCGGGCCGCGCTGTCCCGGCTCGCCGCGGAGACGCCCGGCGACGCCGACCTCGTGGTCTTCCCCGAGGCCTTCGCGCGCGACTTCGGCGAGTCCGGCTCCGACGTCAGCATGTTCGCCGAGCCGGTGGACGGGGCGTTCGGGAGCGAGGTCGCCCGGCTGGCCGCCGAGCGCCGTACGACGATCGTCGCCGGCATGTTCGAGCGGGGCGCCGACTCCGAGCGGCCGTTCAACACGCTCCTGGTGCGCGGGGCGGTGGACGCGGAGTACCGCAAGATCCACCTCTACGACTCCTTCGGCTACCGCGAGTCCGACCGGCTCACCGCCGGGCCGCTCGAGCCGCTCGTCGTCGACCTCGCGGGCTGGAAGGTCGGGCTGATGACCTGCTACGACCTGCGGTTCCCCGAGCTCGCGCGCGGGCTGGTCGACCGGGGCGCCGAGCTGGTCGTGGTGCCCGCGGCGTGGGTGGCGGGCCCGCGGAAGATCCACCACTGGCGCACGCTGCTGACCGCCCGGGCCGTGGAGAACACGGTCTACGTGGCGGCGGTGGGCCAGCCGGCGCCGCGCTACTGCGGCACGTCGATGGTGGTCGACCCGCTCGGCGACGTGGTCGCCGAGACCGACGCGGGCACCCCCGACGAGCCGGTCGTGCTGACCGCGGTCGTCGAGCGGGCGGTCCTCGCCGAGGCGCGGCGCGCCAACCCGTCCCTCGCGAACCGACGCCTCTGACGGGTCACTAGGCTCATCCCTCGTGTCCCGCGCCGCCGCCTCGCCCCTCCAGGAGCGGATCGCCCGGATCGCGGCCTCGCCGCTGCCGGTCGTCGCCTGGCTGGTCGTGGTCGCCGCGGCCACGGCGGCGCTGGTCTGCGCGATGATCCCGGTGGGACCCGACTGGCTCGGGCCGAGCGGCGCGGTGGCGGTGGCCAGCGCGTTCAGCTGGGCGCTCGCGGCCCGCACCGGCGGCCGGCCGATCATCTTCGGCCTGGTGGCGCTCGGGCTGGGCCTGCTCGGCGTGCTGAGCAGCCAGGACTTCCTCCACACCGGCGCCGCGGTCTCCACCGCGGCCGTCGCCTCCGTGCTGGGTGTGATGGTCACGGTCCCCGCGGCCGGCTTCCTGCGCGCGGCCCGGGAGGCCGTGGTGGCGACCCTGGTCGCCGCGGTCGGAGCGCTCGCCGCGGTCGGCTTCGAGCCGGCCATCCGGGTGACCCGCTTCGAGTACGCCGTCCTCGGGATCGCCCTGGTCGGCGCGTTCCTCGTCGTCTACCGCCTGGGCGCCGGGTTCCACGGCCTCGGGCGCCGCGGCCTGCTCGTGGTGGCCGTCGGCACCGCGCTGCTCCTGCTGATCGTGCTCTACGCCGAGACGCTGCACCGCTACGGCGCCGCGGACCTGATCGACACCCTGGACTCGTGGGTGGCCTGGTGCCGCGAGCACCTCGGTGCCTTCCCGCGGCCGATCATGGCGGCGCTCGGGATCCCGGCGCTGGTCTACGGCAGCCACATGCGTGCCCGCCGGCGGCAGGGCTGGTGGGTCTGCATGTTCGGCGTCGCGGCGACAGCGCGCGTCGCGACCGCGCTCGACGACCCGACCGTCGCGCTGCGCGAGATCGGGCTCTCGATCGTCTACGCGCTGGTCGTCGGGCTGGTGGTCGGCTGGCTGGTGATCCGGCTCGACCTGGCGCTCACCGGCAACCGCGGCCGGCGCCGCCGGGTCGAGGAGCAGGCGGCCGCCGTACGGCCGGAGCCGACGCGCGCGCATTCGCTCCTGTAGCGCCCGCTCGGCGTACCCACCGGTAACGGCTAGCGTCGCGGCCATGGCGCGTGACACGACCCTGCTGATCCAGGCCGAGATGGTGGCGAACGTCATCGCGGTCGACGTGGCGGTCGGGGCAGTCGTCGCCGCGGGCGACGCGGTGGTGCTCCTGGAGTCGATGAAGATGGAGATCCCGGTGCTCGCCGAGGTCGGCGGCGTGGTCACCGCGGTGAAGGTCTCCGCCGGCGACGTGGTCCAGGAGGGCGACGTGCTGGTCGAGGTCGCGCCGGGCTGAGCCCCTAGACTCGCCCGCGTCGGCGCCGCTGGGCGGTGCCGCCGGGTGGGGTGCCGGAGTGGCCGATCGGAACCGCCTTGAAAGCGGTCGTAGGGAGACCTACCGCGGGTTCGAATCCCGCTCCCTCTGCCAGAGTCAGACCTCTTGCAGGTGCCGATCCACGTCGATCATCAACCGGCGCAGCTCGAGGAGGAGATCCTCGAGATCCGTACGGTCGAGCACATCGTCGGCGAGGACCGCGAGCCGGCTCAGCAGCGTGCCGCGGTCACGCAGCGCGCCGACGTCGTTGAGGGCATGCCACTCCTGACCGTTGTCGAGGATCAGCAGCGCCTCACGTACGCCGCCCAGACGCTGGCGCACCGACCAGCGCCAGAGGCCGATGTTGGCCCCAGGACGGGGAGCAGCGATAGCGGTATCCAGGGCCCGAAGAGCATCCGACATATTGGGAAGCACACCTGTCATGAGCAGATTGTGACCTAGGTCACGTAAAGGAGCAAGCCGATGCGGCTCCGGCCGCCCGTGTCGGTCACAATGGAGAGCGTGTCGTCCGCAGAGCTCACCTACTACCGTCTCGCTCCCACCCTGCAGGCCCGCCTCCTCGGCGCCGCGGTCGTGGGCCTGGCGCTCCTGGTCTTCGCCGGCACGGCCGTCGTGATCGCGGCCCGGATCGACTTCGCGTGGATCTTCGTCCCGCTGGTCGTCGGCGTCGTCGCGGTGGCCGTCTTCGGCTGGTGGCTCCGCAACAAGGCGTACGTCCTGCGCGCCAGCGCCCAGGGCTACAAGGTCGCGTTCGTGCGGGGCGCCGGCGTGCGCGAGGCCCGTTGGGCCGACATCCAGGAGGCCGTGACCACCATGCCCGCCGGCACGCCGTGCCTGGAGCTCCGCCTCAAGAGGGGCGGCGCGACCACGATCCCGGTCTCCATCCTCAGCATCGACCGAGAGCAGTTCGTGCGCGACCTGCAGGCCCATCTGAAGGCCACCATCAAACCGCTCGACCAGGCGTCGGGAACCACTGAAGCACCCTGATTGGTCCCAGACGCGCTGGTCTTGTAGCCTGTTCGCGCAGTATGGAGGCGTCGCCTAGTCCGGTCTATGGCGCTCGACTGCTAATCGAGTTTGGGGCTTAAACCCCATCGAGGGTTCAAATCCCTCCGCCTCCGACAGTTTCAATGCGTTTGGCCCCCTTCATGAGGGGGCCAAACTGCATTCTGACCTGCAGTTTTGTGCGTTGCAGAGGTTCGTACAGCGGAACGAAGGTTGTTCTTGATCTGCGGCTGGCACCATAATTCGATGCGTAGGCCTCTCGGCGACATGGCGGCCTCGAGACCACGAAGGGAAAACTATGAAGTTCGTACGCTCTGCGGCGGCTCTTGCGCTGGCCTCGGCTGCGACGGTCGTCGTTAGTTTGTTCGCTACGGCCCCGGCTCAGGCTGACACCAGCTGGATCACCAAGGCTGACACCAGCTGGATCGCTGGGACGGCCGACACCAGCTGGTGAT
>DATMHR010000023.1:0-114758 GCA_035554955.1 Nocardioides sp.
ACCGCCACCGACCGCCTGGGCCAGCAGGGGCGAGGCCAGGTTGCCGCCGGATGCGGCGACCTCGCCGTAGTGCTGCTTGGTGAGCAGCGCGGCGGCACCGAAGCCGAGCACCAGCGTGAACAGGTAGAAGACGCCGATCAGGCCGATCGCCCACAGCACCGACTTGCGTGCGTCGCGCGAGGTCGGGGTCGTGTAGAAGCGGATCAGGATGTGCGGCAGACCCGCGGTGCCGAGCACCAGCGCGAGGCTGAGGGAGATGAAGTCGATCTTGTGCGTGGTGTCGACGCCGTACTTCAGCCCCGGCTCGAGGAACGCCGAGCCCTTGCCGGTGTTGTCGGCCGCGGTGCCGAGCAGGTCGGAGAGGTTGAAGCCGAACTGGGCCAGCACCAGGACCACGATCAGCGCGGAGCCCGTCATCAGGAGGACGGCCTTGACGATCTGGACCCAGGTCGTGCCCTTCATCCCGCCGACGGTGACGTAGAAGATCATCAGCGCGCCGACGCCGACGATCACCAGGTTCTTCAGGCCCTGGCTGTCGACGCCGAGCAGCAGCGCGACCAGCGCGCCCGCACCGACCATCTGCGCGAGCAGGTAGAAGATCGAGACGACCACCGTGGAGGTCGCCGCGGCCATCCGCACCGGGCGCTGCCGCATCCGGTAGGCCAGCTGGTCCGCCATCGTGTAGCGGCCGGAGTTGCGCAGCACCTCGGCGACGAGGAGAAGCGCCACCAGCCACGCGACGAGGAAGCCGATCGAGTAGAGGAACCCGTCGTAGCCGGAGAGTGCGATCGCGCCCGAGATGCCGAGGAAGGACGCGGCGGACATGTAGTCGCCGCCGATGGCGAGACCGTTCTGGATCCCGGAGAACCCGCGGCCGCCGGCGTAGAAGTCCGCGGTGCCGCTGGTCTGGCGGCTGGCGCGGAGCGTGATCGCGATCGTGACCGCGACGACGGCGAGGAACAGGATCGCCGTGAGTGCCTGGTGGTCCATCAGTGGTGGCCCCTTCCGCGGGAGGACTTGCCGTCGAGGTCGATGAACTTCTGGTCGAGCTCGCGGGCCAGCGGGTCGAGCCGGCTCGCGGAGTAGCGGCTGTAGAGCCACGCGATGAGGAACGTCGTCGCGAACTGCAGGAGCCCGAAGACCAGGGCGACGTTGATGTTGCCGACGACCTTCTGGCTCATGAAGTCGCCCGCCCAGGTGGAGAGGACGACGTAGAGCAGGTACCAGGACAGGAACGCGAGCGTCGCCGGGAAGGCGAACCCGCGGTAGCGGCGCCGGAGCTCGGCGAACTCCTCGGTCTCGTGCAGCCGGTCGTAGACCGGGTCGTGCCGGGCCGCCATGTCGTGCGGCTGCTGGGCGGTGTCGTGCGACATCGCTGACCTCCTCGTGGGGGATGGGGCCGCGACGTGTGAGCGGCGTCACGGCGGCTTTCACGCTAGGAGTGACGCCGGTCACGCGGGAGGTGCGGCGGCGGGCCGCGCGCCGAGCGGGGACGGCGGTTCGACGAGCGGTCGGTGGGGCGCGACGAACGGTCGCGCGGGACGAGAGGACGGGATTCCCCTCGAAGATGAATCAGGCGGGGCGTGCCGGGACTCCTCCTGGTGTCCGTCAATCCCTGATGAAGGAGTCCCCCGTGGACGTGAACCGCATCCTGCTCAGCATCATCCTCGACCGCTTCCCCGGAGCGGCCGACGCGCTCATCCCGCACGGCCCGCCCGTCGCGAGCCGGATCGACCTGGCCGCGCTCAACCCGCAGCCGCTGCCGCCGGTCGACGCGGGCATCGGCTTCGGGCGCTCGCTCGTCCAGCTCGCGTTCGTCGCCGAGAAGCTCGGCCAGGAGGTCGCACCGCTGTCGACCTGGGCCGACGACGAGGTGCTCGACAACCTCGGTGCGCCCAACCCCGTGCTCGCCGCGCTGATCGCCGAGCTCCTCAAGCACGGCGGGCCGGTGCCCGACGACGGGCCGAATCCGAACTGGAAGAACGAGGCGCTCGCCGGCGTGGCCCTCGGGATCGCGTCCGCGGGCGCGGTCGCCGAGTCGAACGCCTTCCTTCGGGAGGCCTTCCAGGCCGCGGTCGCCGGCGTCGCCGAGGCTGCGGCCGTCCGCCGTACGGCGGCCTGACGCCGCTCCGGCGGAGCGGGCGGCGAGTCGGCGCGAGGGCCCAGAACGCCTAGGGCCAGGGGTCCTCGCGCCGCCACACCGTGGGGAACCGCACGTTGACCCCGTCCCGCTCCGCCAGCGGCACCAGCACCCGCATCGTGTGGTCGAGGTCGTCCCCGAGGAAGGGGAGCGCGCGCAGCGGCCGGTCGAGCGGCCGGAAGAAGTCGTCCCAGTGGATCAGCACCACCTGGCGCGCGCCCACGGCCCGCACGGTGTGCTGCCAGTAGGCGTGCAGGTAGGTGTCGTCCTGCTTGCCGAGCTGGCCGATGCCGAGGTAGGCGACCTCGGCCTCGTGGCCGTCGAGCGCGCCCTCGACGTACCCCGCGCTGCCCTGGACCAGCATCCGGCGGCCGCCCTCGTGGGCGACGAGGATGCTCCAGGCCTCGCCGCAGCGGTAGGCGGCAGCCTTCGCGGGCGGGGTGAGCGGCTCGGTGATCTCGCCGGGGAACCGGTCGGGCGGGCAGTGCTCGGAGGCGACGAAGGTCAGCGAGAACGCCCCGGCGGTGACCTGGTCGCCGCTCGCGACCGTGCGGACGCGGTCCTCCGGCAGGCTCGCGCCGCGACCGATGTTGGCGGTGGAGCCGCCGCCGACCAGCAGCGCGCCGGTCCGCGCCGCCACCGCTGCGGAGTCCAGGGCGTGGTCGAAGTGGCTGTGCACCGGCGCGACCACCGCGACGCGGTCGGCGCCGGCGCGGGCCAGGCACGCGTCGATCCGGCCCGGGTCCGGCGCGATCCGGCGCAGGCCGACCTGCAGCAGCCCGGGCCGGGAGAAGAAGCCGTCGGTGAGCAGCTGCGTCTCGCCGTCGTCCACGAGCAGGGTGGCCACGCCGAGGAAGGTCACCGAGATCGGCCCCTCGGCCGGGGGTACGGCGAACCGGTCGGCATAGGGCTCCAGGCTGGGTCGGCCGAGGTGACGCAGGCGCACGGGCCGACGCTAGACCCCGCGCCGCCCCACGTCACGCGTGAGCACGTGAGGCGCGTGAGGGCGTGAGCACAAGTTGACGGCCGGGAGACCCACGCCCGTAACACGGCGAAACCTGGCTCCCGCAGGCTCGACGCATTCGCACCACCCCCTGCCCCACAGGAGGCGTCATGAGCCTGACCAACCAGACCAGCGACAGCGTCGTCGCCCCGACCACGACCGCGACCCCGGTCGCCCCGCACCACCGAGGACGCTGGATCGCCGACTGGCGACCCGAGGACACCGAGTTCTGGGAGCAGGGCGGCGCCGCGATCGCCAAGCGCAACCTGGCCTGGTCGATCTTCGCCGAGCACCTCGGGTTCTCGGTGTGGCTGATCTGGTCGGTGTCGTCCGCGTTCCTCCTCGCTCAGGGGTTCACGTTCACGCCGCAGCAGCTGTTCTTCCTGGTCGCGATCCCCAACCTGGTGGGCGCGCTGATCCGGATCCCCTACACCCTCGCGGTCGGCAAGTTCGGCGGTCGCAACTGGACCATGATCAGCGCCGGCATGCTGCTCGTGCCGACCCTGCTGTTCGCCTACGCGGTGACCAACCCGGGCACGCCGTACTGGGCGTTCTGCCTGATCGCCGCCACGGCCGGCTTCGGTGGGGGCAACTTCGCCTCGTCGATGGCCAACATCAACTTCTTCTACCCGGCGCGGCTCAAGGGCGCGGCGCTCGGCCTCAACGCCGCCGGCGGCAACCTCGGCGTCTCGATCATCCAGTTCCTGCTCCCTGTCATCGTCGGCGGCGCCGGGATCTTCGGCCTGGTCAAGGCGAGCGAGGGTGGCATCCACCTCGAGCGGGCGGCGTTCTTCTACGCGGGCCTCGCGATCTGCGCGGTCCTCGCGGCCTTCCTGTTCATGGACAACCTCGAGGGCGCCAAGACCGACACGAGGTCCCAGCTCGCGGTCGTCAAGCACCGGCACACCTGGGTGATGGCCTTCCTCTACATCGGCACGTTCGGCTCGTTCATCGGCTACTCCGCCGCCATGCCGCTGCTCATCAAGCTCAACTTCTGGCGCCAGCCTGTCCCGCAGGTGCCCGGCATCGGCATCAACTTCGCGTTCTACGCGTTCCTCGGCGCGCTGGTGGGCTCGATGGCGCGCCCCCTCGGCGGCTACCTCGCCGACCGGTTCGGCGGCGCACGGGTGACCGTGGTCGCGTTCGCCGGCCTCGTGCTCGGCACGCTCGGCATCGTCTGGACGCTCGGCCAGCTCCAGGGCTTCCCGCCGCCGCCGGACGCCGCGACCCTTCAGGCCATCTCCGCCGACCCGGGCTCGTTCGTCTACCCCGACGCGGTGCAGTCGGCCGTCGACTCCAACTCCTCGTGGTTCCCGGTGTTCCTCGGGATCTTCATGTTCATCTTCTTCTGCACCGGCATCGGCAACGGGTCGACGTACAAGATGATCCCGGCGATCTTCCGCAAGGACGCGACGCGCGACACCGCGGAGGGCACCCCGGAGCGGGAGCTCGCCCTGCACGAGGGCACCAAGCTCTCCTCCGCGGCGGTCGGCATCATCGGCGCCGTCGGCGCGATCGGCGGCTTCCTCATCCCGATCTCGTTCAACAGCCCGTGGGTCACCGACCCGCTCGCCGCCACCAAGGCCGCGTTCTGGCTGTTCACCGGGTTCTACGTGGTCTGCGGCCTCGTGACCTACGGCGTCTACCTCAAGAAGCGCCGGACCGACAGCGGGTACGTCGGCGTCTGATCAGGGTCGAACCCTGGACTCGAACACGTCGAACCCTGGACTCGAACACGTCGAACCGTCACTTCCGCACGTCGGAAGTGACGGTTCGGCACGTCCGAACCCAGGGTTCGACGTGCTCCAACGCAGGGTTCGACGTGCTCCAACCCAGGGTTCGACTGCCGTGAGGACGTGAGGACAAGTTGATCTTCCGTGCGACCGCCGTGTTTCGGGCGTGAAACGCGGGTCCCGTGCAATGGATGCCATGACCGGGAGCACCTCGGGAGTGCGGACGCCCACGCAGACGCACTGCCCCTACTGCAGCCTCCAGTGCGGCATGACCCTGCAGCAGCAGGGCCGGGCCGGGCTGGAGGTCCTGCCGTGGGCGGACTTCCCGGTCAACGAGGGCGGCCTGTGCCGCAAGGGCTGGACGGCGGCCGGGCTGCGCGGCAGCCGCGAGCGGCTCACCACCCCGCTGGTCAAGGACCGGGTCACCGGCGAGCTCCGCGCCGCGGACTGGGACGAGGCGCTCGACCTGGTGGCGTCGCGCGTCCGCGAGCTCCAGGCCGCGCACGGCAAGGACGCGGTGGCCGTGTTCGGTGGCGGCGGCCTCACCAACGAGAAGGCCTACCAGCTGGGCAAGTTCGCCCGGGTCGCGCTCGGCACCTCCCAGATCGACTACAACGGCCGCTGGTGCATGAGCTCGGCGGCGAGCGCCGGCAACCAGGCGCTCGGCATCGACCGCGGGCTGCCGTTCCCGCTGGCCGACGTCGAGCACGCCGACGTCGTGGTCCTCGTCGGGTCCAACCTGGCCGAGACCATGCCGCCCGCGGCCCGCCACCTCGACCGGCTGCGCGAGAACGGCGGCAAGCTCGTCGTCATCGACCCGCGCCGCACCGCGACGGCGGAGCGCGCCGACCTCTTCCTCCAGCCCGTCCCCGGCACCGACCTCGCGCTCGCCCTGGGCACCCTGCACCTCCTCGACGCGGCCGGCGCCGTCGACGAGGAGTACGTCGCCGCGCGCACCACCGGGTGGGAGGACGTCCGCCGATCGGTGGCCTCCTGGTGGCCCGAGCGCGTCGAGCGCACCACCGGTGTCGCCACCACCGAGCTGCGGGCGCTCGTCGACCTGCTCGCCGGCGCCGGCACGGCGATGGTGCTCACCGCGCGCGGCGCCGAGCAGCACGCCCAGGGCACCGCCACCGTGCTGTCCTGGATCAACGTGGCGCTGGCCCTCGGCATGCCGGGGAAGCCGCACGCCGGCTACGGCTGCCTCACCGGGCAGGGCAACGGCCAGGGCGGGCGTGAGCACGGCCAGAAGGCCGACCAGCTGCCGGGCTACCGGATGATCGACGACCCGGTGGCCCGCGCGCACGTCGCCTCGGTCTGGGGCGTGGAGCCGGACTCCCTGCCCGGCAAGGGGCGCTCGGCGTACGAGCTGCTCGACAGCCTGGGCACCGACGACGGCGCGAAGGCGCTGCTGGTGCTCGGCTCCAACATCGTGGTCTCCGCGCCGCGGGCGAGCCACGTCACCGAGCGGCTCGAGGCCCTCGACCTGCTCGTCGTCTGCGACCTGGTGATGTCCGAGACCGCCGCGCTCGCCGACGTCGTGCTGCCGGTCACCCAGTGGGCCGAGGAGACCGGCACGATGACCAACCTCGAGGGCCGGGTGATCCTGCGCCAGCAGGCCGCCGCCGCCCCCGAGGGTGTCCGCAGCGACCTCGAGGTGATCGCGGGGCTCGCGGAGCGCCTGGTTTCGACAGGCTCCACCAACGGAAGCGTCACCTTCTCGACCGATCCCGAGGAGGTCTTCGCCGAGCTCGGTCGGGCCTCGGCCGGCGGCAAGGCCGACTACTCCGGCATCAGCTACGACCGGATCCGCCGGGAACAAGGTGTCTTCTGGCCCTGCCCCGCTGTGCCCACGGGGGACCACCCCGGCACGCCGCGCCTCTTCGCCGACGCGTTCCCCACCGTCGACGGCCGGGCCCGGTTCCTCGTCCAGGAGTTCCGCGGCGCCGCCGAGCAGCCGGACGCGGCCTACCCGCTGCACCTCACCACCGGCCGGGTCCTCGCGCAGTACCAGTCGGGCGCCCAGACCCGCCGGATCAAGGAGCTGCCCGACACCGGCGCGTTTGTCGAGATGCACCCGATGCTGGCGGTCCGGATCGGCGCCCACGACGGCGAGCCGGTCGTCGTCCGCACCCGCCGCGGCGAGATGAAGGCGCCCGCCCGGGTGGTCACGACGATCCGCCCGGACACCGTCTTCGTGCCGTTCCACTGGGTCGGCGCCAACCGGCTCACCAACGACGCCCTCGACCCCTCGAGCCGGATGCCCGAGTTCAAGGTGTGCGCCGCGGAGGTCGCCGTATGAGCGGCCGCAAGCGGCTCGTCGTCGTGGGCTCCGGCATGGCCGCCACCCGGCTGGTCGAGGAGCTGGTCGACCGCGGCGCGGCGGACACCCACACGATCACCGTCCTCGGCGACGAGCCGGTGGCGCCGTACAACCGGATCCTGCTGTCCGCCGTCCTCGAGGGCACCCACCGGCCGGAGTCGATCAGCCTGCGCTCGGCGGAGTGGTACGCCGAGCACGGCGTCGACTTGCGCCTCGGCGCGCGGGTGCTCGAGATCGAGCGCGACCTCAAGGACGTGATGCTCGTCGACGGCACCATCGTCGAGTACGACGCCCTGGTGCTCGCCACCGGCAGCATCCCGACGCTGCCGCCGATCCGCGGCCTGGTGCGGATGGACGGCTCACTGCACGAGGCCGTCCACGCGTTCCGCTCGCTCGCCGACTGCGACCGGCTGCTCGGCGCGATCAGCGGCGCGCGCCGCGCGGTGGTCGTCGGCGGCGGCCTGCTCGGCCTCCAGGTGGCGCGGGCGCTCGGGACCCGCGGCATCGACACCGAGATCGTCGAGGGCGCCGACCACCTGCTGCACCAGCAGATCGGCACCGCGGCGGGACGGATCCTGGCCCGCGACCTGAAGAAGCTCGGGGTCGCGGTCTACACGGGCGCCCGGGCCGTCCGGCTCAACGATGCGCCGGACGGCTCCGGGGTCGCGCTGCGGCTCGACACCGGCTTCACCCTCGACACCGACCTGGTGGTGCTCACCGCCGGCGGTCGCCCGTCCACGGCGCTCGCCCGCCGCGCGGGGCTCGAGGTCCGCCGCGGCCTCGTCGTCGACGACCGGCTCACCAGCGTCACCGACCCCGCCGTCCACGGCCTCGGCGACTGCGTCGAGCACGACGGACGGGTCACCGGGTTCGTGCCGCCCGCCTGGGAGCAGGCCGGCGTGCTCGCCGACGTGCTGACGGGCGAGCCCACGAAGTACGACGGCAGCCGGGTCGTCGCCCGGCTGCGCGCCACCGGCCTCGACGTCGCCGTGCTCGGCGACCCCGAGCAGGAGGTGCGCAACGGCGGCGAGGTCGTCGAGATGTCCAACCCGGTGCGCGGCTCGCACCGCCGGCTCGTGGTCCGCGACGGCCGCATCGTCGCGGGCGCCCTGGTCGGCGACCTCAACCGGATCGGCCTGATCACCCAGCACTACGACCGGCAGACCGTCCTCGGGCCCACCGAGCCCGGCGACCTGCTGCTCGCCGAGCGATCCGGGCGCTCCTCCGTGATCTCGCACCTCCCCGACGACGCGGAGGTCTGCAACTGCGCCGGTGTCACCGCCGGTGCGATCCGGGCCTGCTCGAGCGTGGAGCAGGCCCGGGAGACGACCCGCGCGACCACCGGGTGCGGTGGCTGCACGGCCACCGTCCGCCAACTGCTCAGCTCAACCGAAACAGCAGGAGCTCCGCAATGACAGTGCACCTCCGCAAGCAGCTCGTCGTCGTCGGCCACGGGATGGTGGGTCACCGGTTCGTGGAGTCCGCGATCTCCCGCGGCCTCACCGAGACCTACGACATCACCGTGATCGGCGAGGAGCCGCGGCCGGCGTACGACCGCGTTGCCCTGACCTCCTACTTCGAGGTGGGCGCCCAGGCGCTGAGCTTCCTGCCCGGGGGCCGGTACGACGACCCGCGGGTGACCCTCCGGCTCGGCACCGAGGTCGTCGCGATCTCGCCGCGGCACCGGATCGTGACGCTGTCGAGCGGCGAGGACCTGCACTACGACGAGCTGGTGCTCGCCACCGGCGCCGCGCCGTTCGTGCCGCCGGTGCCGGGCAAGGACCTGGCCAACGTCTTCGTCTACCGCACCATCGAGGACCTCGACGCGATCCGCGAGGCGTCCAAGAAGGCGAAGGTCGGTGCGGTGATCGGTGGCGGGCTGCTGGGGCTCGAGGCCGCCAACGCCCTCCACCAGCTGGGCGTCGAGACCCACGTCGTCGAGCTCGCGCCGCGGCTGATGGCCGTGCAGATCGACGACATGGGCGGCCGCACGCTCAACCGGCACATCGGCCAGCTCGGCCTGACCGTGCACACCGGGGCGATGACCCAGTCGATCCTCGGCGACAGCAAGGGCCGGGTCGAGAAGCTCGCGCTCAAGGACCGCAACCCGCTGGAGGTCGACCTGGTCGTCTTCTCGGCCGGCATCCGGCCCCGCGACGCCCTGGCCCGCACCGCCGGCCTCGACGTCGCCGAGCGCGGCGGTGTCCTGGTGGACGAGTCGCTGCGGACCTCCGACGAGCACATCTGGGCGGTCGGCGAGTGCGCCGCCGTGCAGGGCCGGATGTACGGCCTGGTCGCGCCCGGCTACGACATGGCCGAGATCGTCGTCGACCGGCTGCTGGGCGGCGACGGCGCCTTCACCGGCGCCGACATGTCGACCAAGCTCAAGCTGCTCGGCGTCGACGTGGCCTCCTTCGGCGACGCCCACGGCGAGACCGAGGGCTCGCTCGAGCTGACCTACCAGGACGCCGTCTCCGGCGTCTACAAGAAGCTCGTGGTGAGCGAGGACGGCAAGCGCCTGCTGGGCGGCGTGCTCGTCGGCGACGCCGAGGCCTACGGGATCCTGCGGCCGATGGTCTCCTCCGGCATGGAGCTGCCCGAGAACCCCGAGGAGCTGATCCTCCCGGCCTCGCGCGGCGGCGTGGAGCTGGACGTGCCCGACGAGATGCAGGTCTGCTCCTGCAACGACGTCACCAAGGGTCAGATCAAGGACGCCGTCGCCGAGGAGTCGACGCTCAACGACGGCGGTCCGTGCGTCGACGCAGGCTGCGTCACCAAGCACACCCGGGCCGGCGCCACCTGCGGCTCGTGCAAGCCGGTGGTCAAGAAGATCGTCGAGGACTACTTCGCCGCCACCGGCCGGACGGTCGACCGGTCGCTGTGCGAGCACTTCCCGATGACCCGGGCCGAGCTGTTCGACGTGGTCTTCATCCACGGCTACACCCGGTTCGACGACATCATCGAGGGGCACGGCACCGGGCGCGGCTGCGACATCTGCAAGCCGGTGGTCGCCTCGATCCTGGCGAGCCTGCTCAACCACCACGTCCTCGAGGGCGGCAACCGCACCCTCCAGGACACCAACGACGCCTACCTCGCCAACATCCAGCGCAACGGCACCTACTCGGTGGTCCCGCGGATCCCCGGGGGCGAGATCACGCCCGACAAGCTGATCGTGATCGGCGAGGTCGCCCGCGACTTCGGGCTCTACACCAAGATCACCGGCGGCCAGCGGATCGACATGTTCGGCGCCCGGATGGAGGACCTGCCGGCGATCTGGAAGCGGCTGGTCGACGCGGGGTTCGAGTCCGGCCACGCGTACGGCAAGTCGCTGCGCACGGTGAAGTCGTGCGTCGGCTCGACCTGGTGCCGCTACGGTGTGCAGGACTCCGTCGGCCTGGCGATCGAGCTCGAGCTGCGCTACCGCGGCCTGCGCTCGCCGCACAAGCTCAAGGGCGGCGTCTCCGGGTGCGCCCGCGAGTGCGCCGAGGCCCGGTCCAAGGACTTCGGCATCATCGCCACCGAGAAGGGCTGGAACCTCTACGTCTGCGGCAACGGCGGCGCCATCCCGGCGCATGCGCAGCTCCTCGCCGGCGACCTCGACAAGGACACGCTGGTCCGCTACCTCGACCGGTTCCTCATGTACTACATCCGCACGGCCGACCGGCTGCAGCGCACGGCGTCCTGGATGGACGCGATCGACGGCGGCCTGGACCGGATCCGGGAGGTCGTCGTCGACGACGCCCTCGGGCTCGGCTCGGAGCTGGAGGCGGCGATGGCCCGGCACGTCGAGTCCTACTTCGACGAGTGGAAGGCCACCATCGAGGACCCGGCGAAGATGGCGCGGTTCGTGTCCTTCGTCAACGCCCCCGGCGTGCCCGACCCCAACATCGCCTTCCGCGAGGAGCGCGGCCAGATCCAGGCCGACACCCACGACGGTCCGGTGAGGCTGGGCGCGACGATCCCGGTCGGAGGTCCGCGATGACCAGCCCCGTCGACACCGAGACCGCGACGACGTACGAGACCGTCTGCCGGGTGGACCAGATCGACCGCGAGGGCGGCGTCACGGCGCTCGTCGGCGGCGAGGCCGTGGCCGTGTTCCGCACCTTCGACGACGCGATCTTCGCCCTCGCCAACTACGATCCCTTCTCGAAGGCGTCGGTGCTGTCCCGCGGCATCGTGGGCACCAGGACCCTCGACGATGAGGAGGTGCCCTTCGTGGCGAGCCCGATGCACAAGCAGGCCTTCGACCTGCGGACCGGCCGCTGCCTCGACGACGCGACGACGGCCGTGGCGACGTACGACGTCCGGGTGGACGACGGCGTCGTGAGCATCGGTGCCAAGAGGGAGCCAGACCGCATTGCCTGACCAGCCGCTCCGCGGATTCCGGATCGGGGTGACGGCCGCCCGCCGCGCGGAGGAGCAGATCGCGCTGCTGGAGCGGCGCGGCGCCGAGGTCGTGCACGCCCCGGCGCTGTCGGTCGACCCCAACCGGATCGACGAGGACGCCCTGCGGGCCGCGACCGAGGCCCTGATCGGGCAGCCGATCGACATCTTCCTGGCCACCACCGGGATCGGCATGAAGTCCTGGCTCGACGCCGCCGACCGGTGGGGCCTCCTCGAGCCCCTGCTGGAGACGCTCGGGAAGGCCGAGATCCTCGCCCGCGGCCCCAAGAGCGTCGGTGCGCTGCGCCGCTACGGGCTGCGCGAGCTGTGGGCGCCGGAGTCCGAGGAGTTCGAGGACGTCCTCGGCCACCTCCGGGGCCGCGACCTGACCGGGCAGCGGATCGTCGTGCAGGAGCACGGCCAGTCGCTGTCGATGGCGGCCCACGCGCTGCGGCGGCTCGGCGCGGAGGTCACGACCGTGACCGTCTACCGGGTGGTCGCCGCCGACGACGTCGAGCCGATGTTCCAGCTCGTCGAGGAGGTCGCCGGGCGCCGGGTCCAGGCGGTCACCTTCACCGCCGCCCCGGCCGTCGGGGCGATGATGGAGGCCGCGGTCTCCAGCGGCCGTCGCGACGACGTCATCACCGCGTTCCAGGCCGACGTCGTCGCCGCGTGCGTCGGTCCGGTGACCGCCGCGGCGTTCGAGATGTGGGGCGTCCCGTCGATCTACCCCGAGCGGTCGCGGCTCGCCGCGATGGTCAAGCAGCTCGAGACCGAGCTCCCGTCCCGGGCCACCGGCACCACGATCGAGGTGGCCGGCCACACCCTGCTGCTGCACGGCGAGGACGTCCTCCTCGACGGCGCCGAGGTGCGGCTCTCGCCCGCGCCCTACGCCGTGCTCCAGGCGCTGCTGGTCAACCCCGGCAACGTCGTCTCCCGGCGCGACCTGCTCACGGCGCTGCCGTCCGGCACCGCCGGCTCCGAGCACGCGGTGGAGATGGCGGTCGCGCGGCTGCGGGCCGCCCTCGGCACCCGCTGCATCCAGACCGTCGTCAAGCGCGGCTACCGGCTGGCGGTGACCGGATGACGCTCGTGACCGTCGCGCACGGCACCCGCAACCCGACCGGCAACGCCGTCGCGCAGGAGATCACCGCCGCCGCGGGCGCACGGCTCGGGATGCCCGCCGTGGCGTCGTACGTCGAGCTGTGCGAGCCGCTGTTCGCCGACGTGGTGGCGGGCCTCACCGCGCCCGCCGTGGCGGTCCCGCTGCTGCTGTCGACCGGCTACCACGTGCGCCACGACCTGCCCGCCGCCGTCGCCGGGGCCGGTGCGCCGGTCGTGCTCGGCGGGCCGCTCGGCCCCGACCCGTTCCTCGCCGTGGCCCTCGCCGACCGCCTGTCGGCGGCCGGCGGCGCGCCGGGCCAGCCGGTCGTCCTCGTCGCCGCCGGCTCCACCGACCCGGCCGCCCTCGACGACCTCGAGGCCGCCGCCCGGCTGCTCGGCGAGGCCTGGGGCGCCCCGGTCCGGCTCGCCACGCTCTCCGGGCTCGGCGAGCGCCCGGCCGACGTGGTGCGCCCCGGCGACGCGGTCGCGCCGTACCTCCTCGCCCCGGGCTTCTTCGCGGGCCGTGCCCGGGTCGAGTCGCTGCGTGCCGGCGCCGAGGTGGTCGCCGACGTCATCGGTGTGCACGACCGGGTGGTGGAGCTCGTCTGCCGCCGCGCCCGGCGGCTGCTCGACGGCTCGCGCGCGTCGGCCTGAGGCCGGTTCCCCGCCCGGCTGTGAGGCCGTGAGATCGCGTTCACGGAGCCTTCCGAGCGCGAGCGGCACGGGGGAAACACGGGTCCGGAAGCGTGGGCACATGGACCAGAAGCTCCTCATCGACAGCCTCCTCCTCGCCGACGCGGGCGGCGACCTGACCGACCGCTTCTACGCGATCCTGTTCGAGCGCCACCCGGCCGTGCGGCCGATGTTCTCCGCGGACGTCGGGCCCCAGGCGGCGATGCTGCGGACCGCGATCGTCGCGGTGCTCGAGCACCTCGACGACCCCGTCTGGCTGACCACGACCCTCGGCACCCTCGGCGCCCAGCACGCGGGCTACGGCGTCACGCCCGGGATGTACGACGCCGTGGCCGAGTGCATGCTCGCCGCGATGGCCGAGCTCGGCGGCGAGGAGTGGACGCCCGCGATGACCGAGGCCTGGGCCGGCGCGCTCGGTGCCGTCGCCGGCCTGATGATCGCGGGCGCCGACGCGGCGGCGGAGGAGGGCGTGGCCTGATCAGGTGCCCGGCGACGCGTCCAGCGCCTCGGGGGTGTGCAGCCGGACGAGGAACCGCCGGGCGTGCGCGGGAGCGCGGTCCGCGGTCCACAGCGAGACGACGACCATCACCACGAACGCCAGCGGGGTGCTCCATGCCGCCGGCTGGGAGAGCAGCGCACCGCCCCAGCCGGAGGGGATGGCGCCGGTCACCGTGAGCACGGCGGCGCCGCCGGAGCCGAGGCCGCCGGCCGCGAGGCCCGCGACCGCGCCGACGTCGGTCAGGCCGTGCCACCAGATCCCGAGCACCAGCAACGGGCAGAACGTCGACGCGGCGACCGCGAACGCGAGCCCGACCGAGACCGCGACGCCGACGTTGGGCACGACCAGGGACACGACCACCGGCACCACCACGGCCGCGACCGCGGAGATCCGGAACGCCGGGACGCCGGCGGCCGGCCGGCCCAGCCGACGACCGAGCAGCGGCGTGGTCACGTCCTGGGTGAGCACGCCGGACACCGCGATCGCCAGGCCCGAGGCCGTGGACAGGAAGGCGGCGAAGGCACCGGCCGTCACCAGCCCGGTCAGCACGTCGCCGCCCACGCCGGGGACCATCAGCCGCGGCAGGTCGAGCACCAGCACGTCCGAGCGGCCCTCCGCGACCAGGTCCTTGCCGTAGATGCGGCCGAGGCCGGCGTACACCGGCGGCCAGACGTAGAACAGCCCCAGCAGCGCCAGCACGACGAGCGTCGTGCGGCGGGCGCCGCGCCCGTCGGGGTTGGTGTAGAACCGCACGACCACGTGCGGCAGGCCCATCGTGCCGAGGAACGTCGCCAGGATGAGCGAGTACGTCGCGTAGAGGCCGATCGCCCCGCCGCCGCTGACCGGCACCGACCAGTGGTCCGGCGCGGCGGCGGGCGGCCGCCCGTCGTCCCACCAGACCGCCAGGAGCACCATCGCGGGGACGAGCAGCGCGGTCAGCTTCAGCCAGTACTGGAAGGCCTGGACGAAGGTGATCGACCGCATCCCGCCGGCCGCCACGTTGACCAGGACGACCGTGCCGACGATGAGCGGACCGGCCCACTCCGGGGCGTCGATGGTCGCCTCCAGGGTGATGCCCGCGCCCTCGAACTGCGGCAGCAGGTAGAGCCAGCCGACGCCCACCACGAGGAGCGAGCACGCCGCGCGGACGGCCTTCGAGCCGAGCCGCGCCTCGGCGAAGTCGGGCAGCGTGTAGGCGCCGGAGCGGCGCAGGGGAGCGGCGACGAGGACCAGCAGCACCAGGTAGCCGGCCGTCCAGCCGACCGGGTACCAGAGCATCTCGGCCCCGCCGACGAGCAGCAGCCCGGCGACGCCGAGGAACGACGCGGCGGAGAGGTACTCGCCGCCGATCGCCGAGGCGTTGAGCCGCGGGTGCACGGTGCGCGAGGCCACGAAGAAGTCGCTCGTGGTGCGCGAGACCCGCAGGCCCCAGGTGCCGATGCCGAGCGTGACCGCGCTGACGAGGAGGACCGCGACCACGCCGGGGACGGCGTCGGTGCTCACGGCGCCCCCTCGTCCTCCGCCTCGCCCCGCACCAGGTCGGCGAAGACCCGCTCGTTGCGCTCGGCCCGGCGGACGTAGCGCCAGCCGAGCAGCAGCAGGAACGGGTAGACCACGCCGCCGAGCAGCACCCAGGCCAGCGGCAGCCCGAGCACCCGGACCTCGCTGAGCGACGGGACCAGGTGGAAGACCAGGGGCAGCGCGACGACGGTGACGCCCACCGTCGCCAGCACGCGTACGGCGAGCGCGAGCTGCTCACGCAGGAGGGACCGCAGGTAGACGCCACCGAGCGGCGTCTGCTCCGTGACGTCGCCGACCCGGCTCCGCTGGCCGAGCGCGCGCTGCCGGGGCGGACCGGTGACCCGGACCCGCTGCGGCACCTCGCTCACGGCGCACCGCCCCGGGCCCGCCGCACCAGCACGTCGCGCAGCTCGCGGGTGTGCCGGCGGCTCACCGGCAGCTCGGTGTCGCCGACGAGCACCGTGCACCGGCCCGCGTCGGTGCGGACCTCCGTCACGTGCGCCAGGGCGACGAGCAGGGACCGGTGGATCCGGTGGAAGCCCGCGGGGCCCCACTCCTCCTCGAGCGTCGAGAGCGGGATCCGCACCAGGTAGGACTCGCCGGCGGCGAGGTGGAGCCGCGCGTAGTCGCCCTGCGCCTCGACGTAGCGGATGTCGCCGCGGTCGACGAAGCGCGTGACGCCGCCGCGCTCGACCGGGATCTGGGTGTCCTCGGGGGCGGGTCGGTCGCTCCCGCTGACCACCCGCCGGACCGCCTCGGCCAGGCGCTCGGCGCGCACCGGCTTGAGCACGTAGTCGACGGCGTGCAGGTCGAACGCGTCGACGGCGTGCTGCTCGTGCGCCGTCACGAACACGACCGGCGGCGGCTGCCGGAACCGGCCGAGGACCTCGGCCAGCTCGAGCCCGGTCAGGCCGGGCATCTGGATGTCGAGGAAGACGCAGTCGACGTCGCGCTCGCGGAGGATCCGCAGCCCCTCGGTGGCCGAGTCGCACCCGATGACCTCGCCGACCCGTTCGTCGGCCCGCAGCAGGAAGGTGAGCTCGTCCAGCGCGGGACGCTCGTCGTCGACCACCAGCACCCGGAGCCCGCTCACGGCGCGGTCCCCGCGGGCGGGCCGGCGCTGACGCCCGGCGCGAACTTGGGCACCCGCACGATCACCTTGGTGCCGGCGCCGGGTGCGGTCTCCACGACCAGACCGTAGTCGTCGCCGAACGTCGCGCGCAGCCGCGCGTCCACGTTGCCGAGCCCGACGGAGTCCAGGTCGGCGTCGCCGGCCAGCGCGCGACGTACCCGCTCGGGGTCCTCGCCCACGCCGTCGTCCTCGACCTCGACCACGCACTCGTGGCCGCGGTCGTGGGCAACAATGCGAAGGTGCCCGGCTCCGTGTTCTGGGCTCGCGGCCTCGAGGCCGTGCCGCACCGCGTTCTCGACGAGCGGCTGGATGCAGAGGAACGGTACGGCGACCGGGAGCACCTCGGGCGCGATGTTGAGCGTGACCTGCAGCCGGTCGCCGAACCGCGCCTGCTCGAGCAGCAGGTAGCGCTCGATCGAGCGCAGCTCCTCGGCGAGCGTCGTGAACTCGCCGTGCCGGCGGAAGGAGTAGCGGGTGAAGTCGGCGAACTCGAGCAGCAGCTCGCGCGCCCGGTCGGGGTCGGTGCGCACGAAGCTGGCGATCGCCCCCAGCGAGTTGTAGACGAAGTGCGGGCTGATCTGCGCGCGCAGGGCGCGCACCTCGGCCTC
This sequence comes from Nocardioides sp., assembly GCA_035554955.1. Lineage (GTDB taxonomy): Bacteria > Actinomycetota > Actinomycetes > Propionibacteriales > Nocardioidaceae > Nocardioides. The sequence continues at coordinate 17,140 of DATMHR010000023.1, forward strand.
CATCAGCCGGTTGCGGTGGGCGTCGAGCTCGGCGAGCTCGAGCTGGCCGGACACCCACTGGGCGACCTCGTCGGTCGCGCGCACCAGGCCCGCGCTGGGCGTCGGGGCGAAGGCCTGGACCGTGCCGACCACGCGGCCCTCCACGACCAGGGGGCTGACCACGCCGGTGCGCACCGGGCACCCCGCGGTCGTGCACGGCAGCTGGTCGCGGTCCACGGTGCGCGTCGTGCCGGGCTGGGCGTCCTCGCCGACCGCGCCGACCAGGTTGCCGGCGAGGGTGGCGGCCTGGTCGCGGTGGTGACCACCCATGCCGTCCCAGGCGAGCACCGTCGCCGTGTCCGTCAGGGCCAGCGCCGGGGTGCCGAGCAGGGCGCGCAGGTGCTTGATCGCGCGCTCCGCGCTGCCCGGCGTCAGTCCCTCCCGCAGGGCCGGCGACGCGAGCGACGCCTGGTGCAGCGCGCGGAACGTCGCCCGGTCGGCCTCCGACCCCAGATGGCCGCGTCGCCAGCTCCGCATGGCGGAATCGTCACCCTCATCGGAAGTCGATGAGGAGCACGCCTGAGTCGTCGTCGGTGGGTGGGTCGGTGACCTCGCTGAGCCGCACCGGCTGGGTCGGCTCGCCGACGTAGGTCGGGCCCGGGACGGCCGCGGCGTCGGGAGCGGGCTCGGCCGGCTCGGTCCTGGGCCGGATTCCGACCACGGCGCGGAAGCAGCGCACGACGTACGGCACCTGCATGCCGTCCATGCCGCGGCCGAAGTCGTCGTAGAACGCGAGCACCTCGCGGAGCTTGGCCTCGCGCTGCTCCGCGGGCAGGGTCGCGATGTTGGACCGCGACAGGACCATGTCCTGGATCGACTCGCGGTCGACGACCTGCCACTGCTTGAACGTGGCCTCCTCGACCGGCCCGAAGTAGGGCGAGGACTCGAGCGCCTCGTCGGGGCCGGCGCCGGTGACGTCCTGGCGGCCGATGAGGTTGCCGAGCCGCTTGACCCACGGGATGCGCTCGTCGCGGACGTTCCAGACCAGGGAGAGGGACCCGCCCCGCTTGAGCACCCGCGCGATCTCGGGGAGCGCCTTCTCCTTGTCGAACCAGTGGTAGGCCTGCCCGGCGATCACGATGTCGTAGGACGCGTCGGCGGCCGGGATCTCCTCGGCGCCGGTCTGCGAGAGCCGGGTCACCGAGACCGACTGGGCGAGCCGGTCGAGCATGCCCGGGTCGGGCTCGGTCGCGTGGACGTCGTGGCCGAGCTCGACCAGCGCCCGGGTGAGCTTGCCGGTGCCGGCGCCCAGCTCGAGGACGCTCAGCGGCTGGTCGCCGGTCAGCCAGCGCGCGGCCGCCAGCGGGTAGCCCGGCCGGCCGCGGTCGTAGGCGTCGACCACGCTGCCGAACGACATCGCCGGCGACGGTGCGGGCGACGTGGCCGGCGTCGAGACCTGCGGCTGGTCCGGGCCGGGGACGGCGGAGGGATCCTGGGTGGTCATCGGGGCAACCGTAGCCCGCCGATAGGCTCGATCGGGTGAGCGTTGACCCGTTGGCCTGGTTGGTGTCGCTGGAAGGCGTGCCGTCGGCGTTCGCGGCGGCCCGGGACGGGATCGACGCCGTCCTGCGCGACCGCGGCCTGCGCCGTACGTCGCCCGAGCTGACCGCCGAGTCCCTGCTCCGCGGCGCGCACGCCAGCGCCGTCCTGGAGGGCTCGGCCTCGTCGCTGGAGGAGGTCCGCGCCGGTGCGGGCGACGAGATCGCCCGCGACGCGGTGCGGGTCTCGACCGAGCTGCTCGCGCTGATGCCGGTGATGCGGCGCGCGCCCCTGCAGGCGCTCGCACGGATCCACGCGGTGGCCGGCGCCGGCGTGCTCCCGGAGGAACGGCTCGGCCGCCCCCGCGACGCGGAGTCGGCCGCCAAGCTGCGTGGCGTGGGCGACCTGGTGACCGCGACCACCGAGGCGCCCGCCCTCGCGATCGCGGCGCTCGTGCACGCCGAGCTGGTCACGGCCGCGCCGTTCGGGTCCCACAACGGCATCGTGGCCCGCGCCGCCGAGCGGCTGGTGATCGCCGCCAAGGGTGTGGACGAGAAGTCGCTGGTCGTGCCGGAAGCGGCCCACCTCGCGCTGCGCAAGGAGTACGAGTCCAACCTGCGCGGCTTCGCCAGCGGCGGCCAGCCGGGCGTGCACTCCTGGCTGCTCTACGCCGCCGAGGCCTACGCCGCGGCCGCCGAGGCGAGCCCGCTGCGCTCCTCCTGACGGACCGCGCGACGGCCCGGCCGGCAGGCCGCCCCAACTGGCCCACCGTCCTCCTCGACGGCCCCAAATACAAGCCTTGAAGGTGCTCGTGCAGGGGCGTACAAAGGAGACAACAACTCGACAAGCAACACGTGAGCCGGGTACCCACGCGGCGATCCACCCTTCCCAACAGGGCGCTGGCCGACCGGGAACCTCCCGGGGCAGCAATAGATGATGCACGCCTGGTAGCCAACAGCTCACGTGTCAGCGGTGGCATCCGAGAGACTTCGATGACTCGGGTGCCACCAGCCATTTCTGGGGTCGGCCGAACAGCCGCGGGCGACTCAGGCGGAGCTGCGGCGCCGGACGCCGACCCACACGGCGGCACCGACGGCGACCACACCGCCGACGGCGAGGGCGGCGAGGGTGGGCTTGGCGGGAGGGAGGGGGAGCCGGCTCTGGAGGGCGACCGGCTTGACGAAGACCAGGACCGGCCAGCCGCGCTCCTCGGCGATCTTGCGCAGCTCCTTGTCCGGGTTGACGGCGTGCGGGTGGCCGACCTCCTCGAGCATCGGGAGGTCGGTGATCGAGTCGCTGTAGCCGTAGCACTCGGCGAGGTCGTAGCCCCGCTCCGCGGCGTACTCGCGGACCGCGCGCGCCTTCTCGTCGGCGTAGGCGTAGTAGTCGATCTCCCCGGTGTAGCGGCCGTCCTCGACGGCCAGCTGGGTCGCGATCACCCGGTCGGCACCGAGCATGGCGCCGATCGGCTCGACCACCTCGCTGCCGCTCGTGGAGACGATGACGACGTCGTGCCCCGCGAGGTGGTGGTCCTCGATCAGTTGCACCGCCTCGTCGTAGACGAGCGGATCCATGATGTTGTGCAGCGTCTCGGCGACGATCTCGCGCACCGTCGCGACGTCCCACCCGGCGACCAGCTGCGACATGAACTGGCGCATCTTCTCGACCTGGTCGTGGTCGGCCCCGCCCACCATGAAGACGAACTGGGCGTACACCGAGCGCAGCAGCGCCTGGCGCGAGATCAGGCCCCCGGCCTGGAACGGCTTGCTGAACGCGAGCACGCTCGACTTGGCGATGATCGTCTTGTCGAGGTCGAAGAACGCCGCGGTCCGGCGGGGGGACATACCGAGATCGTAGGGCGCACCCGTCGCGCGACGGGCCAGGAACCCTCCACAGGGCGGTGATCGGGGACGTTCGTCCCCCGTCCGGCGGCGCCCAGGCGTGGCCGGGACGTCGTACGGCGATCACCACGGCATGACCGCACTCGACATCCCCCCGCTCGTCGTCACCGCCGACGAGGACCTGATCGCCGCTCTCCTGCCGCTGACCGCGGCGGCCGACGTGACCCCCGTCGTCGCCCGGGACCCGGTCGACGCCCTCGTCGGGTGGGCGCGCGCGCCGGTCGCCCTGGTCGGGCCCGACCTCGCCCGCGACCTCGCCCGGATCGCGCCCGAGACCCGGCGGCACGCCTACCTGGTCACCCAGCACCGGGCGCCGGACGAGCTGTTCCGGACGGCACTGGCGCTCGGCGTCGAGCAGGTCGTCGAGCTGCCGGGCTCGTCGGGCTGGCTCGTCGAGCTGCTGGCCGACCTGACCGAGCAGCAGACCTCGCGGGGCCGGGTGATCGGGGTCGTCGGCGGGTCCGGCGGCGCCGGTGCCACGACGCTCGCGTGCGCCCTCGGGCAGGCGGCGTCGCGGGAGGGCGACGCGGTCGTCATCGACTGCGACCCGCAGGGCCCGGGCCTGGACCGGATGCTCGGCATGGAGCGGACGGAGGGCTTCCGCTGGGACGCGCTGTGCCAGACCACGGGACGGCTCTCGGCCCGCGCCCTGCGCGAGGCGCTGCCGCGGCGCGACCGGCTCGGCGTGCTCTCGTGGTACGTCGACGGCCGGCCGCAGACCCTGCAGGCGTTCGCCGTCCGCGAGGCCCTCTCGGCCGCGCGCCGGGGCCACCGCACGGTCCTGGTCGACCTCCCGCGGACCCCCGACCGGCTGGTCGACGAGGTCGCCTCGCGCTGCGACCGGCTGGTCGTCGTCACCATGGCCAGCGTCGTCGGCGTCGCGGCGGCGGCGCGGATCCGGGCCCGCTTCGCCGACCACCCGGAGGTGGACGTCGTGCTCCGGGGCGAGGAGCTCGCCGCGGCCGACGTCGCCCGCGCCGTCCGGGCGCCGGTGGTCGCCCAGATGCGCGACCAGCGCGGCGTGCACGAGGGCATCGACCTCGGGCTGGGGCCGCTCCGCTCCCGGCGCGGCCCGCTGGCCCGGGCCGTCGAGGCGGTCCTCGACGAGGGCGCACCGAGGACCGCGCCGTGAGCGGGACGGGCGGGCCCTCCGGCGGGACGGACGACGTACGGGCGCTCGTCGACGAGGTGCGCGACCGGCTGGTGCGCACGCCCGGGGACCTCACGCCGCACCGCGTCGCGGACGCGCTCCGCGCGGCAGGGCGGCCGGTCGGTGACGCGACGGTGCTCGCGGTCTTCGAGGCGCTGCGCCGCGACGTGCTCGGCGCCGGGCCCCTCGAGCCGCTGCTCCGGCTCCCCGGGGTCACCGACGTGCTCGTCAACGGCCCCGGCGCGGTGCTGGTCGACGAGGGTGACGGGCTGCGGCCGACGCAGGTGCGCTTCGAGAGCGAGGAGCAGGTACGTCGCCTGGCGCAGCGGCTGGTCGCGTCGGGCGGCCGCCGGCTCGACGACGCCGCGCCGTGGGCGGACGTGCGGCTGCCCGACGGCACCCGCTGCCACGCCGTGCTCGCGCCACTGGCACGGCCGGGGACCGCGATCTCGCTGCGCGTGCCGCGACGGGGCGGGTTCACCCTCGAGGAGCTCCGCGTCCACGGCACGCTCACCGACGAGACGCTCGACCTGGTGCGCCAGGTGGTCGGCGGGCGGCTCGCGTTCCTGGTGACCGGCGGGACCGGCAGCGGGAAGACCACGCTCCTCGCCGCCCTGCTCGGCGCGGTCGACCCCGCCGAGCGGATCGTGGTCGTCGAGGACGCGACCGAGCTCCGGCCCGAGCACCCGCACGTCGTCGGGCTGGAGGCGCGGCCGGCCAACCTGGAGGGGGCGGGAGCCGTCGGGCTGCGCGACCTGGTCCGGCAGGCGCTGCGGATGCGCCCCGACCGGCTCGTCGTGGGCGAGGTCCGCGACGGGGCGGTCGTCGAGCTGATGGCCGCCCTCAACACCGGTCACGAAGGCGGGTGCGGCACCGTGCACGCCAACTCCGCGGCGGACCTGCCGGCCCGGGTCGAGGCCCTCGCGCTGTCCGCCGGGCTGGGTCGCGACGCCGCGCACAGCCAGCTCGCGTCCGCCGTCGACGTGGTCCTGCACATGGTCCGCGACCGCGACGGACGGCGCCGGCTCGGCGAGGTGGCCGTGCTCGAGCGGGACCCGGCCGGTCTGGTGCGGACGTCGACCGCCGTGCGCGTCGGCCGCGACGGCGACCTCACCGGTGGCGCCGGAGGTCGGCAGCTGCTCGACCTCGTCGCGGCACGGAGCGCGCGGTGACTGCGGGGCTGCTGCTGTCCGGGTCGGTCGTGCTGGCCACCGCGGCCGGTGCCCTGCTGGTGCCGGGGCCCGCGGCCGCTCCCGGTCGCGCTCCGCGCGGGAGACCCGGTGCGCCGTCCCTGGTGGGGGTCGGAGCGCTCCTCGCGGTGGTCGTCGGAGTGGGATCGCCGCGGACCGCCGTGCTGGCGGTGGTCGGGGTGACGGCCACCGTGGCGGGTGCCCGGCTCGTCGCCCGGCAGCGGGCGGTCCGGGCGGAAGCGGCCGTGCGGTCGCGCGTGGTCGAGCTGTGCGCGACGCTGCACGCCGAGCTCGCGGCCGGCCAGGCCCCGGCCGCCGCCCTCGGGCGCGCGGCAGCGGACTGGTCCGTGCTGGCGCCGGCCGCCCGGACGGCGGCCACCGGCGGCGACGTGCCCGCAGCGCTCCGGACCCTGACGGAGGCGCCGGGCGCCGGCGACCTCCGCGTGGTCGCGGCCGCCTGGCAGGTCGCGCACCGCACGGGTCACGGCCTGGCCGACACCGTCGCGCGGGTCGCCGAGGAGCTCCGGGCCGCCGAGCAGACCCGACGTGTCGTCACCGGCGAGCTCGCGTCGGCGCGGGCGACCGCGCGGCTGGTGGCGGTCCTGCCGCTGCTGGCGCTGCTGATGGGCAGCAGCACCGGCGCGGACCCGTGGTCGTTCCTGCTCGGCCACCCGCTGGGGCTGGTCTGCCTCGCCGCGGGGCTCGGCTTCCTGCTCGCGGGTCTCAGCTGGATCGAGGCGCTCGCGCGCGACGTGGAGCGCGGGCGGTGAGCGGCGTGGTGGTCGCCGCTGCGGTCGCCTGCGCCGTCGCCCTCCTCGTGCTGCCGCCGACGACGCCGTCGACGACCGCGAGCGCGGTGCCGGACCCGCCCGCCGACCGGGAGGACCTCGGCCTGCTGCGCCGGGGCCGTGTCGCCTGGGCCCTGCTCGCCGGTGCCGGCTGTGCCGTGGTCCTCGGCGGACCCGCGGCCCCGGTCGCGGGCCTGGTGGTCGCCGGGGTCGTGGGCGTGGCGGCAGGCCGGCTCGAGCCACCGGCCGTGCGCCGCAGGCGGGAGGAGGTGGGCCGCGACCTGCCCTACGTCGTCTGCCTCCTGGGGGCCGCGCTGAGGGCGGGCGCCGCCCCGGCCGGCGCCGTCGACCTGGCGTGCCGCGCCCTGCCGGGAGCCGCCGCGGACCGGTTGCGGCCGGTCGTCGCACGGTTGGAGCTCGGGGGAGACCCGGTGGCCGTGTGGGACGGGCTGGCCGCCGACCCCGCGCTCGCGCCGCTGGGACGCACGATGGCCCGCACCCACCGGACCGGGGCACCCGTGGTCGCCGCGGTCGACCGCCTCGGTGAGGACCTCGCCCGCCGGGCGCGGGCGGACGTGGAGGACCGTGCGCGGGCGGTCGGGGTGCGGGCCGCCGTACCCCTCGGGGTGTGCCTGCTGCCCGCGTTCCTCCTGCTCGGCATCGTGCCGCTCGTCGCCGGCCTCGTCGGCGCGATCGACTGGTGACCGCCTCCCTCGCCCCGGCCCGGCCCGCCGCCCGTCCACAGGCCCGCCGGGCGGCGCCCGTGCTCCACAGCCGGACCGTCCGTGCGGGACGCCCGTCGCCCCGCTCGCCCAGGCTCTCCATCGACCGGGCCGCACCGGGCGGCCGGCACCGATGACACCCGAGGAGCACCGATGACCCACCTGACCTCCCTGCGACGCGACGAGGACGGCATCACCACGGCGGAGTACGCCGTCGGCACCGCCGCCGGCGCCGGCCTCGCCGGCCTGCTCTACAAGCTGCTCACCGGCGGGTTCGGCGACCGGCTGCTGAAGACGCTGTTCGACCACGTGCTGAGCCTGCTGGGGATCGGATGAGCGGCAGCCGCCGACGGGCCGGGCCGGCGGACCGGGACCGCGGTGCCGTCACCGCCGAGCTGGCCCTCGCCCTGCCCACGCTGCTCGCGGTGACCACCGGGCTCGTCTGGCTGCTCTCGGTGGGTGCCGCCCAGGTGCGCACCGTCGACGCCGCACGCGAGACCGCCCGCGCCGTCGCCCGGGGCGACGACGCCGCGTCGGCGATCGCCACCGGGGAGCAGGTGGCGCCCGACGGTGTCACGGTGAGCGTCGCCACCGAGGGCCGGCGCGTCGTGGCGCGGGCGACCGGCGAGGTCCCGGGCCCGGGCGGGCTGTTCGCGTTCCTCCCCGGGGCGACCGTGACGGCCGAGGCCGTCGCCGCGGTCGAGGAGTCCGGGCTCCCGTGAGGCGCGGCGGCCTCGGGGCGCGCACCGGCGTCGTCGCGCGCGGCGGCCGGCGGACCCGACGGGGGGAGCGCGGCGCGGCGACGCTGCTCACCGTCACGTGCATCGGGCTGCTGCTCCTGCTCGGCGCCGCTCTGTCCGTGGCCTCGGCGATGGTGGTCGCCCACCGGCAGGCGCAGGCCGCAGCGGACCTGGCCGCGCTGGCGGCGGCCTCGGCCGTCGCCAGCGGGGGCGACCCCTGCGGGGAGGGGGCGGCCGTCGCGGAGGCCAACGGCGCGCGCCTGGTGGCGTGCACGCTCGACGGCAGCGACGCCGTCGTCGAGGTCGTGGCGCCCGGGCCGCGCTGGCTGGGTCAGCAGGCGGACCTCACCGGCCGGGCACGCGCCGGGCCGGCGGTGTGGTGAGGGTGGGCCGGACGGCGGTCAGCCGTCGTTCCCCTCCTCGAGCGCGGCGTGGCGCTCGGCCTCGACCCGGTCGAGCTTCTCGGAGAGCTCGGTCAGCCGCCGCTGCTCCTTGCGGCGCTTCCAGCCGAGCTGGGCACCGAACTTCAGGAACCAGATGCCGGCGATGACCAGCGCGCCGGCGGCGACGCCGAACATGAAGAGCACGGGCGGCGACATGTTCAGGTTCAGCAGCTCGTTGTGGGTGCTGCCCTGGTCGTAGTCGAAGCCCGCGGTGAACACCCCGGCGAGGAGGAGCAGCACGCCGAGGATCAGCAGGACCAGCCCGAAGAGCACCATGCAGCGAGGCTACCGCTGCCCCGTGCCGCCGTCGGTCACCGTCGGGACGGGCGGGGCGCCGGCCAGCAGCGCGTCGAGGAGGCGGACCGCCCCGTCCTTGTCGAGCGGGTCGTTGCCGTTGCCGCACTTGGGGGACTGGATGCAGGACGGGCAACCGCTGAGGCACTCGCACGCGGCGATCGCGTCCCTGGTGGCGGTGAGCCACGACGCGGCCGTGCGGTAGCCGCGCTCGGCGAACCCGGCTCCGCCCGGGTGCCCGTCGTGCACGAACACGGTGAGCACCCCCGTGTCGGGGTGCCGGGCGGTCGAGACGCCGCCGATGTCCCACCGGTCGCAGGTGGCGAACAGCGGCAGGAGCCCGATCGAGCAGTGCTCCGCGGCGTGCGCCGCGCCCGGCAGGTCGGCGTCGGCGAGCCCGGCTCCGGCGAGCACGTCGTCGGGGACGGTCCACCAGACCGCGGTGGTGCGCAGCGTGCGCTCCGGCAGGTCCAGCAGCGTCTCGTCGATCACCTCGCCGGTCGACGCCCGCCGCCGGAGGTAGGACACCACCTGGCTGGACACGTCGACCGTGCCGACCGCGAGCCGGCACCGGCCCCAGACGACGTGCTCCTGCTCGGCCGCGACGGTGATGTCGGTCGTCTCGCGGGCGCTGGTCGTGAAGTCGACCTCCGTGGCACGCATGACCGCCACGTGCTGGTCGAGGTCGAGGTCCTCCACCAGCCAGGTCTCCCCGCGGTGGACGTAGACCGCGCCGGTGTGCGCCGTCGCGTGCGCCCGGCCGCCGTCGACGGTGCCGACGACCCGCCCGGTCGCGCCGTCGACGAGCTGGACCTGCCCCCCGCCCGCGGACCGGATGTCGGCGAGGTCGGCGGCGCGCCGCCGGTCGGTCCAGAACCACCCCTGGGCCCGGCGCCGCAGCAGGCCGGCGTCGACCAGGCCGTCGAGCAGGTCGCGGGCCGTGGGGCCGAACAGCGGCAGGTCCGCCGTGGTCAACGGGATCTCCTGCGCCGCGGCGCACAGGTGCGGCCCGAGGACGTAGGGGTTGCCCGGGTCGAACACGGTGCCCTCCACCGGCCGGCCGAGCAGCGCGTCGGGGTGGTGCACGAGGTAGGTGTCGAGCGGGTCGTCCCGGGCCACCAGCATCCCGAGGGCTCCGCCGCCGGTGCGGCCGGCGCGGCCGACCTGCTGCCAGAACGCCGCCCGCGTCCCCGGGAACCCGGTCACCACGACCGCGTCGAGCCCGCTCACGTCGATGCCGAGCTCGAGCGCGTTGGTCGCGGCCATGCCCAGCAGCCGTCCGCTGCGGAGGTCCTCCTCGAGCGCCCGCCGCTCCTCCGGCAGGTAACCGCCCCGGTAGGAGTCGACCCGCGCGGCCAGGGCGGGGTCGACCTCCTCGAGCAGCTCCGCCGCGCGGCGGGCGACCTGCTCCACGCCACGCCGGGAGCGGACGAACGCCAGGGTGCGCACGTCCTCCAGCACCAGGTCGGCCAGCAGGTCCGCGGTCTCGGCCGGGGCGGGCCGGCGGACCGGCGCGTCGTGCGCGCCGCGGTAGGTCGTGAGCGGGGGCTCCCAGAGCGCGACCGCCACCTCGCCGCGGGGCGAGGCGTCCCCGGTGATCTCCAGCACGTCGAGCCCGGTCAGCCGCTGTGCCGCGACGCCGGGGTCCGCGACCGTCGCCGACGCCAGCACGAACGTCGGGTCGGCGCCGTGGGCGGCCGCGACCCGACGGAGCCGGCGCAGCACCTGCGCGACGTGGGCGCCGAACACGCCGCGGTAGTGGTGGCACTCGTCGACCACGACGTAGCGCAGGGTGCCGAAGAACCGCGCCCAGCGGGCGTGGCCGGGAAGCAGGGAACGGTGCAGCATGTCGGGGTTGGTGAGGACGTACTCGGCGTGGTCGCGGGTCCACTCGCGCTGCTCCGGCGGGCTGTCGCCGTCGTGGGTCGCGACCCGCACGTCGAGGCCGAGGCCGGTGATCGCCGCCCGCTGGTCCTGGGCGAGCGCCTTGGTGGGCGCGAGGTAGAGGGTGCTGGCTCCGCGCTGGCCGCGCGGGCCGCGCGCCGCCCGGGCCGCGGTGAGTGCGGGCAGCAGGTAGCCCAGCGACTTGCCCGACGCCGTGCCGGTGGCCAGGACCACGTGCTGGCCGGAGTGCGCCGCGTCCGCGGCGGCCGCCTGGTGGCGCCACGGCAGGGGAACGCCGCGCTCGACGTACGCCCGCACGACGGCGGGGTCGGCCCAGGCCGGCCAGTCGGCGTGCACCGCCTCGCGGGCGGGAAGGAGCTCCAGGTGGGTCAGCCGGTCCGCGCGACCGGGCACGGAGGCGAGCCGCGCCACCAGCTCCTGGGGGCGCTGGCGGGACCCTCGATCACCGAGGGGGAGGGAGGTGCCGGCGCTCACCCGTCGATTGTGCCAACCGGGGCCGACACCTGCGCGTCGTGCGTGCGGGGGATCGGCGTGGTTTGATAGCACAACCGACGCGGTCCGAAGCAGGCCCGCAGGAGACTGGGCACGAGACTGGGGTAGGGAGAGCCGTGGATCTGACGCTTACGACGCGCGAGGCCGGTGGACGCACCGTCGTTGCTGTCGCCGGTGAGATCGACGTCTACACCGCTCCCAAGCTGCGCGACACGATCACCGACCTCGTGGCCGGTGGTGCCTACCACCTGGTGATCGACATGGAGGGCGTCGAGTTCCTCGACTCCACCGGGCTGGGCGTCCTCGTCGGCGGCCTCAAGAAGGTCCGGGCCCACGACGGCTCCCTCGAGCTGGTCTGCAACCAGGACCGCCTGCTCAAGATCTTCAAGATCACCGGTCTCGCCAAGGTGTTCGTCATCCACGACTCCGCCGACACCGCCCTGGCCTAGTCGCTTGGGCGGGGAGGCGGCCCCGGCAGGGGCAGGTACCTCTCGGGCGATCCAGGGCGCCGCCGCGCGGCGGCACGCGCTGCACCGGGTCGATTCCGGGAGCGACGGTGTGCCCGTGCTGCTCGCGCACGGCTTCGGCACCGACCAGGAGATGTGGGCCCGGGTGGTCCCCCTCCTCGCGGAGGACCGTCCCGTCCTGCTGATGGACCATGTGGGCGCCGGGCGGTCCGACCTGGCGGCCTACGACCCCGCCGGCCACCGGTCGCTCCGCGGCTACGCCCGGGACCTCGTCGACCTGCTCGACGAGCTCGGAGCCGGTCCGCTGCACTACGTCGGCCACTCCGCGGGCGGGATGATCGGCCTGCTGGCGTCCGTCGAGCGGCCCGACCTCTTCGCCTCGCTCACGCTCATCGGGGCCTCGCCGCGCTACCTGGACGACGAGGGCTACATCGGCGGCTTCACCCGGGAGACGGTCGACGAGCTGCTGGAGGCGATGGAGGCCAACTACCTCGGCTGGTCGAGCGCGCTGGCGCCCGTGGTCATGGCCAACCCCGACCGACCCGAGCTCGCGGACGAGCTCGCCGCCACCTTCGCGCGCGCCCGGGCCGGCGTCGCGCTCGACTTCGCGCGGGCGATCTTCCTCTCCGACTTCCGGGCCGCCCTCCCCGGGGTGGTGGTCCCGACCCTGGTGGTGCAGACGGCGGCGGACCCGATGGTGCCGACCGTGGTGGGCAGCTACCTCCAGCAGCACATCCCTGCCGCGCAGCTGGTGGACCTGCACGCAACCGGGCACTTCCCGCACGTCAGCGGCCCCGAGGAGACGGCCGGGGTCGTGCGCGCGTTCCTCGCCTCCCGGTCGGAGCGGTGACCAGGTGACTGCTGAGGATCACGAGCGCTCCGAGGACCGGAGGTTCTACGACGCTGCGCCGTGCGGCTACCTGACGACCGACGCCGACGGCGTCGTCGTGCGGGCCAACGCGACCCTGCTCGAGTGGCTCGGTGTCGCGCCCGGCGCGCTCGACGGCCGGCCCTTCGCGGACCTGCTGCGCCCCGGCGCGCGCGTGGTGTGGCTGACCCACCACGTGCCCCGGCTGGAGCAGGCCGGCCGGATCGACGCGGTCGCACTCGAGCTGCTCCGCGCGGACGGATCGGTGCTCCCGGTCCTGGTCAGCGCCGCGACCGCCGACACCAGCGAGGGAGCGCGACCCGACGTGCTGATGACGGTGGTGGACGCCTCCGAGCGGCAGGCCTACGAGCGCGAGCTGGTCAGGGCACGCAACGCCGCCGAGCGGGCGGAGTGGCGGCTGCGAGCGTTGCAGCGCGTCACCGAGGCGTGCTCCGGCGCGGCGCGCCAGGACGAGCTGTTCGCGAGCATCGCGACAGCCCTGGAGGGCAGCCTCGAGCTCGGCTGCGTGCGGATCTGGCTCGCGTCGGGTGACGACCTGACGCTGGCGGCGACGACCTGCGAGGAAACCGGGTCGGGCCCGGACGACCGCGTGCAGCAGGCGTGGTGGTCCGGGCGACCGGTGCTCCCGGCCGGGGTCGCGGTGTCCCCTGCGTGGGCTGCGGTTCCGTGGCTGCGGGACGGCACGACCTGGGCCGTGGTCGAGGTCTGCGTCGAGGAGGCGTGGCGGGGCACCGTGGACGACCTCGGCGTCCTCCCCGTCATGGGCGCGGTCGTGGGCCAGGCGCTGGACCGGGTGCGCCTGCACGAGCGCCTCGAGCGCCTGGCCAAGCACGACGACCTGACCGGACTGCCCAACCGGTTGCTCTTCCTCGAGACGCTCGACCGTGCGCTCGCGTGGGCGGGTCGCCGCGACCGCCCGGTGGCGCTGATGTTCGTGGACCTCGACGGGTTCAAGGCCGTCAACGACGAGCACGGTCACGACGCCGGCGACACCGTCCTCGAGGTGACTGCCGAGCGGCTGCGCGCGACCGTGCGGGCCGGCGACCTGGTCGGCCGGCTCGGGGGCGACGAGTTCGTCGCGCTCTGCCCGGAGGCCGACGAGACCGTCGTGGCGGAGGTGGCCGCCCGGGTGCGCACGGCGCTGGCGGAGCCGGTGCAGGTCGGCACCGTGCTCGTGCGGGTGGGCGCCAGCGTCGGGACGTCGGTCGCGCGGCCGCCCTTCGGCGAGCAGGCCGCCGCCGACCTGCTCGCAGCAGGCGACGCCGCGATGTACGCCGAGAAGCGCGGCGCCGACCCGACGAACGGCACGTGACTCACGTCACAACCTCCGTGTGTTCTGGGCCACACCGTGCGTAGACTCCGCCGCACCTGACCGACGTCAGCCCATCCCTCTCCGCTATCCCCCTGGAGGACGCGCATGCCCGGGATCCTTCCCGCCGCCGTGAAGGTCGAGGTCGACGGCGCCAATCTCGCACTCGTGGTCGTGGTGGCCCTGATCGCCCTGGGGGCGCTCGCGATGGCCGCGATCTTCCGGCAGCAAGTGCTGTCGGCCGGCGAGGGCACCGACAACATGCAGCGGATCGCACAGGCGGTCCAGGAGGGCGCCAGCGCCTACCTGGCGCGCCAGTTCCGCACCCTCGCGATCTTCGCCGCGATCGCCTTCTTCGCCCTGATGGCGCTGCCCGCCGACGACCTGACCGTCCGGATCTTCCGCTCGGTCTTCTTCCTCGTCGGCGCGGGCTTCTCCGCCTCGATCGGCTACCTGGGCATGTCGCTGGCCGTCCGCGCCAACCTCCGGGTCGCCGCCGCTGCCGAGACCGAGGGCCGCGACCCCGCGATGAACATCGGCTTCCGCACCGGCGCGTTCGTCGGCATGGCGACGGTCGGCCTCGGCCTGCTCGGGGCCAGCGTCGTCGTGCTGGCGTTCCAGGACCAGGCCCCCAAGGTGCTCGAGGGCTTCGGCTTCGGCGCCGCGCTGCTCGCGATGTTCATGCGGGTCGGCGGCGGCATCTTCACCAAGGCCGCGGACGTGGGTGCTGACCTCGTCGGCAAGGTGGAGCAGAACATCCCCGAGGACGACCCGCGCAATGCCGCCACGATCGCGGACAACGTCGGCGACAACGTGGGCGACTGCGCCGGCATGGCCGCCGACCTGTTCGAGTCCTACGCCGTCACGCTCGTCGCGGCCCTGATCCTGGGCTCGCAGGCCTTCGGTGACAAGGGACTGGTCTTCCCCCTGATCGTCCCGGCGATCGGCGCGCTCTCGGCGATCGCGGGCGTCTTCCTGACCCGGCCGCGCGCCGGCGAGAACGGGCTCAAGACGATCAACCGGGCGTTCTACATGTCGGCCGCGTTCGGTGCGGTCGCCAGCGTCATCGCCGCGTTCGTCTACCTCCCCAAGGACTGGTCCGACCTGACCGGCGCGGGCGGCTTCGGCGGGCTGCTGATCTCCAGCACCGACGAGCCCTCCGCCAACCCCGCGGTGCTGGCCTCCGTCGCCGTCGTCATCGGCATCGTGCTCGCGGCCTGCATCCTGGCGCTCACCGGCTACTTCACCGGCACCGACCACCGCCCCGTCAACGACGTCGCGAAGACGTCGCTGACCGGCCACGCCACGGTGATCCTGTCCGGGCTGTCGGTCGGCCTCGAGTCGGCGGTCTACACCGCGATCGTGATCGGCGCGGCGGTCTTCGGCGCCGCGCTCATCGGCGGCTCGGTCGGGCTGTTCGCCGTGTCCCTGGCGGGTTGCGGACTGCTCACCACGGTCGGCGTCATCGTCGCGATGGACACCTTCGGACCGGTCTCGGACAACGCGCAGGGCATCGCGGAGATGTCCGGCGACGTGGGCCCGGCGGGCGCGCAGATCCTCACCGAGCTCGACGCGGTGGGCAACACGACCAAGGCGATCACCAAGGGCATCGCCATCGCGACCGCCGTGCTCGCGGCGAGCGCGCTGTTCGCGTCGTACACCGCATCGGCCGGTGACGCGCTGCTCGACGCCAAGGGCGTCACCAACGACGAGGGCGACGCCTTCGGCCTCGCGTTCCTGGTCTTCGACGCGAAGCTGATCGTCGGCACCCTGCTCGGCGCGGGCGTCGTGTTCCTCTTCTCCGGCCTGGCGATCAACGCCGTCGGCCGGGCGGCCGGCGCCGTGGTCTTCGAGGTGCGGCGCCAGTTCCGGGACATCCCCGGGATCATGGAGGGCACCGGCCGGCCGGAGTACGGCCGGGTCGTCGACATCGTCACCCGCGACTCGCTCCGCGAGCTCGCCACGCCCGGCATCCTCGCCATCCTGAGCCCGGTCGCGGTCGGGTTCGGCCTCGGCGTCGGCCCGCTCGCCGGCTTCCTCGTCGGTGCGATCGCGTGCGGCACCCTGATGGCGGTCTTCCTCGCCAACGCCGGTGGCGCCTGGGACAACGCGAAGAAGCTCGTCGAGGACGGCCACTACGGCGGCAAGGGCTCCGAGGCGCACGCCGCGACCGTCACCGGTGACACCGTCGGCGACCCGTTCAAGGACACTGCCGGCCCGGCGATCAACCCGCTGCTCAAGGTGATGAACCTGGTCTCGCTGCTGATCGTCGGCGCGGTCGTGAGCCTGTCCTACGGCGACGGCGAGAACGACGTCGTGCGGATCCTGATCGCGGTCGTCGCGGCAGCGGGCATCTTCGCCGCGGTGCTCACCTCGAAGATGCGGACCTCGGCGATGCACGACGAGCCGGAGCCGGCGACGGTCGACGCCGCGGCCTGACCATGAGCACGACGCGCACCCCCCGCGGCCGCCTGGCGGCCGCGGGGGTGGCCGCGTTCGGCGTCGTCCTCTCCGGGCTGCTGCTGCCGGCGGTCACCCGGGCGGCCCCCGTGCCGGCGGACCGGCTCCGGTCCGCGGCGGCGGCACCCGACTTCGTGCGCGAGCACCGGGTGATCGGGCACTCGGTCCGCGGCCGCAAGATCCACGCCTGGTACCGCGGGGACCCGGACCCGCGGCGCGTCCTGCTCCTGCTCGGGCAGATGCACGGCGACGAGAAGGCGGGTGTCCGCACCGCGCGGTGGGTACGCCGCAACGTGCACCCCCGGCCCGGCACCGCGGTCTGGGTGGTGCCGACCATGAACCCCGACGGCTACGTGCTGAACACGCGGCGGAACGCACGCCACGTGGACCTCAACCGGAACTGGCCGACGAGCGGGTGGACGTCGGCCGGGCAGGGCAGCGAGACCTGGGGCGGGCCGAGCCCCGCGAGCGAGCCGGAGACCCGGGCGATGCTGAGGTTCCTCCAACGGGTCAGGCCGGCGTACATCGCCTCGATCCACCAGCCGCTGGCGGCGATCGGCAGGACCGCCGGGCACCGGATCTGGCAGCGCCGCCTCTCCCGCAACCTCGGCCTGCCGATCCGCTACCTCAGCATCGGCACCCCGTCCGGCCTGGTCTCGCCGACCCTCACCGGTTGGTACAACCGCCACTACGGGCGGGCCCACGTCGCGACCACCATCGAGTACCGCGGGCGGGTCACCACCCGGTTCGTCACCCGCACGGCGGGCCTGGGCATCCCGCGCGCCGCGGGCCTGCTGCGGCGCTGACCGCGGGGCCCGGAGGGTCGTGACCGAAGTCCCTACCGCCGGCGTCGGGGCGCGCAGATCCTGGGGTCCATGGGAGCGCAGTCACGATCGGTGCGCCGCTGGCGCCACCTGGCGTCCGCCGCGTGGTCGGCGCCGTCCGACCCGCAGTTCTACGGCGACCTCGAGGTCGAGGCGACCGCGCTGCTGCGGTTCCAGGAGCGGGTCCGGGAGAGCTCCGGCACGCCGGTGACGGTGACCGACCTCGTCGGCCGCGCCGTGGCCCACGCCCTCGGCGCGGTGCCCGAGCTGGACCGGCCGAGCCGGGTCGGCCCGGACGAGCGCTCCACCGACGTCTTCTTCATCGTGGCCCACGAGGGGGCCCTGTCCGGGTTCAAGCTCCGCGACGTCGGGCACAAGTCCGTCGTCGAGGTCGCCCGCGAGCTCACCCACGAGGTCGGGCGGGTGCGGCACGGCGAGGGCGAGCTCGACCGTGCGACGAAGACGCTCACTGCGCTGCCGGGCCCGCTGCTGCGGGTCGCCCTGCGGGTGGGGTCGTGGCTGGCGACCGACGTGGGCGTCGACATCCCCGCCCTGGGCGTCACCCGGCGCCCCTTCGGGGACGCGATGGTCTCCTCGGTCGGGATGTGGGGCGTCACCCACGCCTACTCGCCGCTCGCCGCCTACTACCGCGTGCCGATCCTCGTGCTGGCCGGCGAGGTGGTCCGCAAGCCGGTCGCCGTCGACGACGAGGTGGTCGTCCGGCCGGTCCTCGGCCTCACGGCCACCTTCGACCACCGGTACGTCGACGGCTGGCACGCCGCCCGCTTCGCCCGGGCCGCGGGCGACTACCTCGCCGACCCGGCCCGGTTCGAGCCGCCCGTCGAGCAGTCCGTCGAGCAGTCCGTCGAGCCGGACACGGACCGCACGGAGCGGTCGTCCCCGGTCGGGCGCGGAAGCAGCTAGCCATGCCGAGCGGGCTGCGACTGGGGCGTGCGTTCGGCTTCCCGATCGCGATCCACCCGAGCGTCCTCGTCATCGTCCTGCTCCTCGCGTGGGGGCTGGCCGACGGGTTCCTGCCCTCCAGCGTGCCCGGCGAGGCGCGAGCGACGTACTGGCTCGCCGGCCTCGCCGGCGCCCTGCTGCTGGTCCTGAGCCTCCTCGCGCACGAGCTGGCGCACGCGGTCGTGGCCCGGCGGGCGGGGGTGGGCGTCGAGAGCCTGACCCTCTGGATGTTCGGCGGCGTCGCGTCCTTGAAGGGCGAGGCGTCCACGCCGGGGGACGACTTCCGGATCGCCGCCGTCGGGCCCGCGGTCAGCGCGGCCCTCGCGGTCGTGGCCGGCGGTGCCTGGTGGGTGCTCGAGACCCTCGGGCACGACGGCGTCGTCGCGGCCGTGGCCGCGTGGCTCGCGACCGTCAACCTGGTGCTGGCCGTGTTCAACCTGGTCCCCGGTGCGCCGCTCGACGGCGGCCGGGTGCTGCGCGCCTACCTGTGGAGGCGCAGTGGCGACCGGGACAGCGCCGCGGTCGCGGCCACGAGGGCCGGGCAGTTCGTGGCGTCGGTCCTGATCGCGTTCGGGATCGTGCTGCTGCTCGGCGGGGACGCCGTCGGCGGGATGTGGATGGCGCTGATCGGCTGGTTCGTCCTCGGCGCGGCCCGGGCCGAGCGCGAGGCGACGACCACCGCGCACCTGCTGCGCGGGGTGATCGTCGCCGACGTGATGTCCCGGGACGTGCAGACCCGGCCCGCCGGGCTGACGGTGGACGAGCTCGTCCGCGACGTGCTCGGCGGCCACCACTCGGCGTACCCGGTGGTCGGACCGGACGGCAGCGTGACCGGCCTGGTCACCCTCGCGCAGCTGCGCGGGGTCCCACCCGCCGCCCGCACCACCACCTTGCTCATCGACGTCGCGCTGCCGCTCTCGCGGGTGGCCACGTGCGGCCCGGAGCTGCCGGTCGCCGCCCTCCTTCCCCGCCTCACTCCGGAGTCCGGCCGCCGCGCCCTGGTCTTCGACGACGGGTGGCTCGTCGGCATCGTGACGCCGTCCGACATCACCCACGCCCTGGAGTCCCGCCAGCTCGTCGCCCCGCTGGGACCGGTCCGAGCCCTGGGTCCCTCCACGCAGAGCCGTTCGTCCCTACCCGCGCCGCTCGCGGCCGGGAAGCCTGGAGACGAACCAAGTTGAAGGAGTCCGTGATGTCCGAGCCTTCCGGCTACGCCGGCACAGCGACGCTGGACCGTCACCCGATGTTCCCCCTCGAGTCTCGGGAGTCGTCGTCGACGCGGCCGCGCACCGACGACGAGAGGACGCGCTGCTCGATCGCCGACGCAGTGCTCCCCGCCCGCGGTCAGGAGTGACCGATGCCGCGAGGCGGCACGGACACCGGTGGAGCGACTGACCCCCCGACGCTGACCGCCTCGGGCCTGACCTCCGCGGAGGCCGCCGACCTGCTCGCGCGGCACGGCCCCAACGAGCAGCCTCGCCCACGCCGCCGGACCCTGGTGTCCCGGGTGTGGACCCAGGTGCGCGACCCGATGATCCTGGTCCTGCTCGCGGCCGGCACGTTCACCGCGCTCGTCGGCGACGTGTCCGACAGCGTGATCATCGCCGTCGTCGTCCTCGTCAACTCGGCCACCGGGGTGCTCCAGGAGCTGCGTGCCGAGCGCGCGATCGACGCGCTGTCCGACCTGGTCGCGCCGACCGCCCGCGTGCACCGCGACGGTGTCGTCGCCCGGGTCCCGGCCCGCGAGATCGTGCCCGGCGACCTCATGCTGCTCGCCGCCGGCGACCGCGTCGCCGCGGACGCCCGCGTCGTCGCGACGCACGACCTCCAGGTCGACGAGTCCGCGATGACGGGCGAGTCCCTCCCCGTCGCGCTCGCCGACGGCGACGAGGTCGCCGCCGGCACGTCGGTGACCGCCGGGCGCGCCGACGTCGTGGTCACCCGCACCGGCGCGGAGAGCGGCCTCGGCCGGCTCGCCGCGCTGATCGCCGCCACGCCGCTGCGCGCGACGCCGCTGCAGCGCCGGCTCGCCCAGCTCAGCCGGGTCGTGGTCGTCGGCGTGCTGTCGCTGACCGTCGTCGTGATGGTCGAGGGCCTCCTCCTGGGGCGCTCGGTCGTCCAGATGGCACTGGTGGGCGTGAGCCTCGCGGTCGCGGCCGTCCCCGAGTCGCTGCCCGCGGTCGTGGTCGTGTCGCTGGCCCTCGGGGCGCACCGGATGGCGCGCCGGCAGGCCGTCGTACGGCGCCTGCCCGCGGTGGAGACGCTGGGGGCGGTGACCGTCATCGCGACCGACAAGACGGGCACGCTCACCGAGGGCCGGATGGTGGCCGAGCGCCTCTGGACGCCGGCACCAGGCGCGGAAGCGGAACAGCACCTGCTGCGGGACGCCGTGCTGTGCAACGACGCCCGCGTCCTCGGGGACGGGGTGACGGAGGGTGAGCCGCTCGAGCGGGCAGTGCTCGACCTCGCCCGCGAGCGCGGCCTCGACATCGAGGCGGAGCGCGGCGCGTGGCGCCGCTTCGGGGAGGAGCCGTTCGACAACCGGTCGCGCCGGATGAGGACGTGGCACCGGGGCCCGGACGGGGCCGAGCTGGTCGTGGAGAAGGGCGCCCCCGAGGTCGTCCTCGACGGGCTCGCGGGGTCGACGGACGCCCTCGCCGCGGTCGACCTGCTCGCCGCCGACGGCTACCGGGTCCTGGCGGTCGCCGAGCGGCTGCAGCGCGACGACGGGGCCGGTGGACGCCGGATCGTGGGTCTGGTCGGCATCGTCGACCCCCCGCGGGCCGCGGCCGCGGACGTGGTGGCGGACTGCCGGAGGGCCGGCATCCGGGTCGTCCTGGTGACCGGCGACCACCCCGGCACGGCGCGCGCGATCGCGGACCGGGTCGGCATCGAGGACACGCCGGAGGCCGTCGGCATCCACGCCCGGGTGCGGCCCGAGGACAAGGCCACGATCGTCAACGACCTGCAGCGCGACGGCGAGGTGGTCGCGATGCTCGGCGACGGCGTCAACGACGCTCCCGCGCTCCGGCGCGCCGACATCGGCGTCGCCGCCGGCCGCGGCGGCACCGAGGTCGCGCGGCAGGCAGCCGACCTCGTCCTCCTCGACGACGACTTCCGCACCGTCGTCGCCGCGGTCGAGGAGGGACGGCGGATCTACGCGAACATCCGCACGTTCCTCGTCTACGGCCTCTCCGGCGGCGTCGCCGAGGTGGGCGTGATGCTGTGCGGGCCGATCATCGGCACCGCGCTGCCTCTGCTCCCCGCGCAGATCCTGTGGATCAACCTGCTGACCCACGGCCCCACCGGCGTGGCCCTGGCGGTCGACCCGGCGGACCCGTCCCAGATGGCCGAGCCGCCCCGTCCCCCCGACGAGCCGGTGCTCCACCGCCCGCTGGTGGTCCGGCTCGCGCTCGCCGCGACCCTGCTGGTCGCCACGTCGGTGACCGCGGCGCTCCTCGTCGGGACCGACGGCCGCCGTACGGCGACCTTCCTGGCCCTGGGCCTCGGGCAGCTCGGCGTGGCACTGGCGGTCCGCGCCTCCGGCCGGGCCGGACGGCGCAACTACGGCCTCTTCGTCGCCATCGCCGGGTCGGCCGCCCTGCTGCTGCTCGGCGCGTACCTCGGCCCGTTCCAGGCGCTGCTGCACACGCAGGCGCTCGGAGCGCCCGATCTCGGGATCGTGCTCGCCCTCGCCGCCGTGCCCGGGCTGGTCGTCGGCACGGTCGTACGGCGGGCACGCCGGCGCCGGCTGCGGCTCGCTAACGTGGAGCGGTGACCCCCGACCTGGCCGCGCCCCTGCGCGAGGCGCTGCTGACGGCCGACTTCACCTACGACGCGGTGAGCGGCCTGCTCGGCGAGGTCGCCCACGCCGCCCTGCTGCGCAACGAGACGACGCCGGCGGTGCGGCGGGCCGCCGGCCCCGACCCGCTCGCGACCCTGGTCCGGCTGTTCCTGCTGCAGCGGCCGGTGCCGGCCGAGGCGGCGGAGCGGGCGCTGCCGGGCCTGGTGGACCGGATGACGACCGCCGGGCTGCTGACCCGGTCGGTCGGCGAGGTCGCGGCGCGCCTGGACTGCCGGCCCTACGCCACCGACGACGGCGTCGACCTCTGGGTGGTCAGCGACCTCACCCCGGGGCTCGACGGGGGACCGCAGCGGGTCGGTGCCGAGCACGTGCTCGGGATCAGCGCCGCGTCGACGTCGCTCGCCCAGCTCACCCTGCGGCACGAGGTCCGGACCTCGCTCGACCTCGGCACCGGCTGCGGCGTGCAGGCGCTGCACCTCGCCGAGCACAGCGACCGGGTGGTCGCCACCGACGTGAACCCCCGGGCGCTGGAGATCGCGCGCTTCAACGCCGCGCTCAACGGCGTCGCCGACCGCGTCGACGTGCGGGCCGGGTCGTTCTTCGAGCCGGTCGCCGGCGAGCGGTTCGACCTGGTCAGCACCAACCCGCCGTTCGTCATCTCGCCCGCCACCGGCGAGCGGCTCGTCTACCGCGACTCGGGGCTGCCGGGCGACCGCGTGGTCGAGCACATCGTCCGCACGGCGCCCGACCACCTGGCCGACGGCGGCTGGTGCCAGGTGCTCGCGAACTGGGTCATCTCGGCCGACCAGCCGTGGGACGAGCGCCTCGCCGGGTGGCTGCCGGAGGGGTGCGACGCGTTCGTGGTGCAGCGGGAGGTGCTCGACCCGGCGGCGTACGTCGAGCTCTGGCTCAAGGACTCCGGGCACCACGGTGCGCCCGATTACCACCAGCGCTACGACACCTGGCTGTCGTGGATGGAGGACCAGGGCGTGGGAGGCGTGGGGTTCGGGTGGATCAACCTGCGCCGCACGGGCGCGGCGGACGCCGCACGGGAGCTGCTGGAGTGGCCCTACGACGTCGAGCAGCCGATCGCCCCGGCGGTGGCGGCGTGGTCGGAGGCGGTGCACACCGGCGTCGACGCCGCGAGCCGCCTGATCGTCCGCGAGGACGTCCGGCAGGAGACGGTGGGCGCCGCCGGCGCTGCGGACCCGGCGACGATCGTGCTGCGCCAGCAGCGCGGGCTCCGGCGCGCACGGCAGGTCGACACGGTCGCGGCGGCGGTCGTGGGCGCGTGCGACGGCGAGCTCACGGTCGGCCAGATCCTGGCCGCGGTCGCGGACCTGCTCGGGCTCGACCCGGCGGCCACCACGGCCGAGCGCCTGACCGAGGTCGCGGAGCTGGTCCACGAGGGCTTCCTGGTCGCCGCCGCGGGCTGAGTGCACAATTGCGCGCGTGACGAGCGCAGGCTGGTACCCCGACCCCGCCGGTCAACCCCACACCTACCGCTACTGGGACGGCACGTCCTGGAGCGAGGCCACGACGACGAACCCGAGCACCCCCGTGCCGGGCGCGACGCCGGCGCCGCCGACGCCGCCTCCGCCCGTGTCCCCTCCGCCCGCGTCCCCTCCGCCCGCTGCCCCGCCGACGGCGCACGCGCCCGGCTACGGCCAGATCGCGCCGCCCCCTCCCGGCTACGGGCAGCAGGGCTACGGCCAGCCGTCGGGCTACGGCCAGGGCGGCGGCTACGGCCAGCCGACGTACGGCGCCCCGCCGGCCGGCGGCTCCGGGAGCGCCGGTGGCGGTTCGGGCCGGACGATCGCGATCGTGCTGCTGGCCGTCGTGCTGATCGCCGCGCTCGGCGTCGGCGGGTTCTTCGGCGTCCGGGCGCTCACCGGTGACGACGGGAACGACACGGCGAGCGGCACCAGCTCGGACACCGGCGCCGCGCCGACCCCGCCGACCGAGGGCTCGGGCAGCCCGTCCGACGGGACGACGCCGACCCCCTCGCCGGAGCAGTGCCGGGGCGGCGACCCGGACCCCGGCAAGCTCGACAAGAACAGCCCGACCCTCACCGGCGGCGGGCTGACCATTCCGTCGCTGGTCGACGCGGGCTACACGGTCAGCCGCCAGGTCTCGGCGCCGTTCACCTTCGCGGACGCCTACCAGGTCTCCTACCTGGTGGTCCAGGAGGACGGCGGCTGGATCTCCAACTACGGCGTCGGCGGCCTCCGCAAGGCCAACGGCTTCGACAGCACCGAGGACGCCGCCCGGAAGATCCTGGCCTGCATGACGGGCTCGAGCCTCTACGACGGGTTCAGCAGCGCGACCGACCGCGAGAGCGGCCCGGTCACCGTCGACGGCCACGACGCCTACTCGATCGTGACCGAGGTGCGGGTCGACAACCCGGCCGTCACGGTGGAGGGCGACCTGGTCCAGGTGGTGGTCGTCGACACCGGCGACCCGGACAGCTACGGCCTCTACATCAGCGCCGTCCTGCTGGGCGACAGCGCCGCCGAGCAGCAGCAGGCGGACATGTTCGACCAGATCAGCGTGGGGTGATCCGCGTCGCACCTGGTCGGCTCTCGGGGAGGCGGACTGGACAGGACGCGCTACCGTCTTGGCCCGTACGTCACGTTCCGAGCTGAGAAGTAGGTCGCTTTGCCGCACAAGTTGGTGATCGTCGAGTCACCGGCCAAGGCCCGCACGATCGGCGGGTACCTCGGCGACGGCTACGTCGTCGAGTCCTCGATCGGTCACATCCGCGACCTGCCGAACAACGCGGCGGACACCCCGGCGTCCATCAAGGACAAGCCCTGGGGCCGGCTCGCCGTCGACGTCGACCACGACTTCACGCCCTACTACGTCGTCCCGCGGGACAAGAAGTCGCACATCGCCAAGCTGAAGAAGCTGCTCAAGGACGCCGACGAGCTCTACCTCGCCACCGATGAGGACCGCGAGGGCGAGGCGATCGCGTGGCACCTCCTCGACGAGCTCAAGCCCAAGAACATCCCGGTCAAGCGGATGGTCTTCCACGAGATCACCAAGCCGGCGATCCTCGCGGCGGCCGAGACCCCGCGCGAGCTCGACATGGACCTGGTCGAGGCGCAGGAGACCCGGCGCCTGCTCGACCGGCTCTACGGCTACGAGGTCAGCCCGGTGCTGTGGCGCAAGGTGATGTCCGGCCTGTCCGCCGGCCGCGTCCAGTCGGTGGCGACCCGGCTGGTCGTGGACCGCGAGAAGGAGCGCATGGCGTTCCGCGCCGCGTCGTACTGGGACCTCGAGGGGACGTTCGACGCCGGGTCGGGCCACGACCAGCGGATGTTCCCGGCCAAGCTGTTCACGATCGACGGCACCCGGGTCGCCTCCGGCAGCAACTTCGGGCCGGACGGGCAGCTCAAGCCCGGTGCCGACGTCGTCCACCTCGACCGCCAGCGGGCGGAGGCGCTCGTCGGCGCGCTCGCCGAGACGGCGTACGACGTCCGCAGCGTCGAGGCCAAGCCCTACCGCCGGTCGCCCTACCCGCCGTTCCGCACCACCACCCTCCAGCAGGAGGCGAGCCGCAAGCTCGGCATGAGCGCGAGCGTGACCATGTCGGTCGCCCAGCGGCTCTACGAGAACGGCTTCATCACCTACATGCGGACCGACTCGACCACGCTGTCGAGCGCGGCCGTCGGGGCCGCGCGCGACCAGGTGCGCGAGCTCTACGGCGGGGAGTACCTGCCCGACGCGCCCCGCACCTACGCGTCGAAGGTCAAGAACGCCCAGGAGGCGCACGAGGCGATCCGGCCCGCCGGGGACAGCTTCCGCACCCCGGCGCAGACCGGCCTGACCGGCGACCAGTTCCGGCTCTACGAGCTGATCTGGATGCGCACGGTCGCCTCGCAGATGAAGGACGCCACCGGTCAGACCGTCTCGGTGAAGATCGGAGGCCGTGCCCAGTATCAAACCGGGGCTGGCGAGGACGTCGTCTTCTCCGCCTCCGGCCGGGTGATCACGTTCCACGGCTTCCTCAAGGCCTACGTCGAGGGCACCGAGGGCGGTGCGGCGAAGGACGACCAGGAGACCCGGCTCCCCGCGTTGAACGAGGGGGACGCGGTCAGCGCCGCGTCGCTGGAGGCCAACGGCCACGAGACCAAGCCGCCCGCCCGCTACACCGAGGCGACCCTGATCAAGGAGCTCGAGGACCGCGAGATCGGCCGCCCGTCGACGTACGCCTCGATCATCGGGACGATCCTCAACCGCGGCTACGTCTACAAGAAGGGCACCGCGCTGGTGCCGGCGTGGATCGCGTTCTCGGTGGTGCGGCTGCTCACCGAGCACTTCACCCGGCTCATCGACTACGAGTTCACCGCCGGTCTGGAGGACGTGCTCGACGAGATCGCGCGCGGCGAGAAGGACAAGGTCACCGAGCTGCACGAGTTCTACTTCGGCTCGGAGAAGCTGCAGGGCGTCAAGCCGCTCGTCGAGGGCCTCGGCGACATCGACGCCAAGGAGCTCGCGACGTTCCCGGTCGGGACGCCCGAGGACGGCATCCAGCTGCGGGTCGGCAAGTACGGCCCCTACCTCGAGGGCCCGGGCGACGACGGGGCTCCGTTCGCCAAGCGCGCCAATGTGCCCGACGACCTGCCGCCCGACGAGCTGAGCGTCGAGAAGGCCAAGGAGCTGCTCGCCAACCCGGCCGGTGAGGAGATCGACCTCGGCGCCCACCCGGAGACCGGGCTGCGCGTCGTGGCGAAGAACGGCCGTTACGGCCCCTACGTCACTGAGGTGCTGGCGGAGGACGCCCCCAAGAGCGCGAAGCCGCGCACCGGCTCGCTGTTCAAGTCGATGTCGCTGGACACGATCACCCTCGAGGACGCCGTACGCCTGCTGTCGCTGCCGCGGGTCGTCGGCAACGACCCCGAGAGCGGCGAGGAGATCACCGCGCAGAACGGCCGCTACGGGCCCTACCTCAAGAAGGGCACCGACTCCCGGTCGCTGACCGCGGAGGAGCAGCTCTTCACGATCACCCTCGACGAGGCGCTGAAGATCTACAGCCAGCCCAAGCAGCGCGGTCGCGCCGCGGCCACCGCGCCGCTCAAGGAGCTCGGCAACGACCCCGTCTCCGGGCAGCCGGTGGTCGTGAAGGCCGGCCGGTTCGGGGAGTACGTGACCGACGGCGAGTACAACGCCACGCTCCGCAAGGACGACTCCGTCGAGGCGATCACCCTCGAGCGCGCCGCCGAGCTCCTCGCCGAGCGACGCGCCAAGGGTCCCGCCAAGAAGGCGGCGAAGAAGACCGCGAAGAAGTCTCCGGCCAAGAAGTCCGCCACGAAGAAGTCCGCCGCGAAGAAGACCGCCAAGAAGTCCTGACGCCCCGTCGAACCGTGGGTTCGAAGGGGTCGAACCGTGGGGTCGAAGGGGTCGAACCCTGGGTTCGAGCGGGTCGAACCGTGGGTTCGGAGGAGGCGAACCGTGGGTTCCAGAGGCGGCAAGGCACGGTTCGACGGGTTACAAGGCACGGTTCGACGGGTCACGACCCACGGTTCGACACGCTCCAACCCACGGTTCGACGGGCGTCAGTAGCTGAACGCCGTGGCGTTCTCGCCGATCCACTCCCAGAGCTGGACGGTGCCGCCGAGGTCGGCGCCGGCGACGAGCGTGCCGGGGTCGATCTGGCGGGCGTTGAAGCAGATCGGGCAGACGAGCAACCGGCCGCCGGCGGCGAGGTAGCGCTCGAGCAGCGACGGGATGGACGGGCAGCCGTCGCACGCCGTGCCGACGGCCACGCCGCCGGTCGCGAGCCGGACCGCCTCCTTGGTGAGGAACATCAGCGTCGGCCGTCCGGCCTCCGCCGCGCCGACCGCGACGAGGAGGGCGACGGTGACCTGCTCGGGGTCCTCGAGCCCGGTCGAGAGGCTGACCGCCGCGCGGGACCCTTCGAGCGTCGCCGCGCTCATGACGCCACCGGCCAGTAGCCCGAGCAGACCAGGTCGAGCGAGTCGATCCGGTCCGAGACCCGCACGAACGTGTGCTGCTCCGCCTTGCGGACCGCGCCCTCCGGAGCGGTCATCGCGATCCGCCAGCACAGGTGGACCTTCTGGCCGGCGGTGGCGACGGTGGTGTCCTCGACCGCGAACGCGTCGTCGCCGCCGAACCAGGTGCTGAACCGCTCCTCCAGGAACGCCGGTCCGGTGCCGGTGGCCAGCCCCATCGGGGTGAGCGCGCGGATCGGGGCATCGGGGGAGACCAGGGCCGCGAGGCCCGCGAAGTCGCGGCGCCCGAGGGCGGCGACGAAGGATGCGGTGACCTCTCGAGAGAGGTCCGGGGTGGTGAGTGTGTTCGTCATGCCTCCTGTGTACGGCGACCAGCGGGCCGCCCACATCGGGCGAACACCCGATCTACGGCGTCAGCTGGATCGCCGCGGCGTCGATGACCCCGGTGCGCATCGCGTAGAGCGCTGCGGCGCCCCGGGTGGAGACGCCGATCTTGGCGTAGATGTGCTCGACGTGCGTGCCGACGGTCTTGGGCGTGATCACCAGCTCCTCGGCGATCTCCCGGTTGGACCGGCCCCGGGCCAGCAGCCGGAGGACCTCGCACTCGCGGGCCGTCAGCCCGCCGACCTCCGTGGTGCGCCGACCGACCCGGTGGCCGGCGGCCGCGAGCACGGCCCGCACCGCGTCGCCGTCGAGCCGGCCGAGGGTGACCTGGTCCTGCAGGACGGTGGTGCGCTCCGCCTCTCCCAGCGCCGGGCGGTGCGGCCGGTCCTCCGCGAGTGCCTGGTAGCACTGGGCGGCCGCCAGGAGCCGTGCCTCGACCGGGATCGACTCGCGGGTCAGCCCGGTGGGGTAGCCCGAACCGTCGCAGCGCTCACGCACCAGGCCCGCGATCCGGCCGATCGCGGCCAGCGCGGGCTGCCGGGACAGCACCCGCATGGTCAGGTAGGGCACCTGGCGCACCCGCTCGGCCTCGGCCCCCGAGAGCGCGCCGCTCTTGTTCCAGATCGAGCTCGGCACACCGACCGCGCCGAGGCGGTGCACCAGGCCCGCGCGTCGTACGAGGGTCGCGTCCCCGAGCCGTGCCTCCGCCGCCGCGCGTCCCGCGAGGTCGGCCACCGCACGCGAGTGGCCGAGCCACCACGCGCACTTCAGGTCGGCGTAGTCCGCGAGCACGGTGAGGACCTCGTCGAGCGCGTCCTCGGCGATCACGGGGTCCCCGCGCTCGGCCAGCGCCACCACCTCCGCCCACGGGTCGACGTCGCCGACGTCGAGCACACCCGGGTCGGCGAGGACGAGGTCCACGAGCGCCGGGTCGAACTCGGTGCCGCGCCGGTCCCGCAGCATGGCCACCGCCGCCGCCGCGCCACCGCGGTGGAAGTGCGCCTCCGCGTCGTCGGCGACGTGGACGATCCGCGCCGCGAGCGCGATGTCGTCGCCCGCGAGGCCGTTCGGCACGCCCTTGCCGTCCCAGCGCTCGAACGACTGCAGCAGCCCCCGGCGCACCTCCTCGTCGAGGCCCAGCCGGTCGGCGATCTCGCCGGTGCTCTGGCAGTGGGTGACCAGCGAGAGCATCGCGTCCCGGATCCCGCCGGCCAGGAACCGCCGGGTCAGGGTCACGCGGCCCCACGCGCTGTCGGCGGCGAGGTGCGACAGCAGGAACCGCAGCATCGGCACGCCCGCCTTGTCCACGTCCACGCTGTCTGCCCGGAACGCCACGTCGTCACCGAACCACCGCGCCAGCTCGTCGGAGTCCGCGATGCAGCCCACCCAGGACAGCAGCGAGATCATCCGCACCGAGCCGCGCTCGCGCTCGTCGAGCCCGTTGGCGGCGGCGAGGCGGTCGGCCACCAGGGTCTGGCGGAGCACGTGCTCCTGCGGCAGGCCCAGGCCGAGGTCGGTCGCGAGCGAGAGCGCGGCGACCAGCTCGGTGAGTCTCACGCCGGGCATGGGCCGATTATCGGCCCTCCGGTCGCCCGTGTCGCCTGTGCACCGTAGGTTCTGACCCGTGCGGTCCGGCGTCTACACCCAGCGCGGGGTCTTCGTCTGCCTCGAGGGCGGCGAGGGCTCGGGCAAGTCGACCCAGGCGCGGCTGCTCGCCGATCGCCTGACGGCGGAGGGGTACGCCGTGCGCCTGACCCACGAGCCGGGCGACACCTCCGTCGGCAAGGAGCTGCGGCGGATCGTGCTCAGCCCCGAGACCGGCGAGCTCGCCCACCGCACCGAGGCGCTCCTCTACGCCGCTGACAAGGCCGAGCACGTCGAGACCCTCGTCCTGCCGGCGCTCGACCGGGGCGAGGTCGTGATCACCGACCGCTACGTCGACTCCACGCTCGCCTACCAGGGCGCGGGCCGCGACCTGGACCCCGCCGAGCTGGAGGAGGTCGCGCGCTGGGCGACCGGCGACCTGCGGCCGCACCTCACGGTCGTGCTGGACCTCGACCCCGCCACCGGGCTGGAGCGGTTCGAGGGCCGCGACCGGATCGAGGGGGAGTCGCTGGAGTTCCACCGGCGGGTCCGGCAGGCGTTCCTCGACCTCGCCGCGGCCGACCCCGACCACTACCTGGTGCTCGACGCGCGCGCACCCGTCGAGGAGGTCGCCGCCGCGATCGCCGAGCGGGTCGCCCCGCTGCTCGGACAGGCAGCGCGGTGACGGCCGTCGTGACCACCGTCTGGGACACCCTGGTCGGCCAGCGGCCGATGATCGAGACCCTGCGCCGCGCCGCCGGGGGCCACGGGATGAGCCACGCATGGCTGTTCACCGGCCCGCCCGGCTCGGGCCGGTCCAACGCGGCCGTCGCGTTCGCCGCGGCGCTCCAGTGCGAAGGTGAGGCGGGCGAGCCCGGCTGCGGCACCTGCCACGCGTGCCACACCGTGCTCGCCGGCAGCCACGCCGACGTCGCGGTCGTGAAGACCGAGAAGCTCTCCATCGGCGTCAAGGAGGTGCGCGACCTGGTCCGCCGGGCCGCGCTCACCCCGATGGGCACCCGCTGGCAGATCCTGGTCGTCGAGGACGCCGACCGGCTCACCGAGCAGGCCTGCAACGCGCTGCTCAAGGCGATCGAGGAGCCCAACGGGCGCACGGTGTGGATGCTCTGCGCCCCCACGGTCGAGGACGTGCTGCCGACGATCCGCTCCCGGTGCCGCCTGGTCACGCTCACCACGCCCACGGCCGAGGACGTCGCCGCGTTCCTGCGCCGCGGCGGCACCGACGACCGGCTCGCCGACCTCGCCGCCCGCGCGAGCCAGGGCCACATCGGCCGGGCCCGGGCGCTCGCCCACGACCCGGAGGTCCGGGCGCGGCGGGCCGACGTCGTCCGCATCCCCCGGTCGCTGACCTCGCTCGGCGCCTGCCTGGCGGCCGCCAGCCGGCTCGGCGAGGTGACCAAGGCCGAGGCCGACGCGATCACCGCCGACCTCGACGCCCGGGAGAAGGCCGACCTCGACGCGGCCTACGGCGTGGTCGAGCGCGGCCGCCGGCCGCGAGAGTACGCCCCCGCGCTGCGCGACCTCGAGAAGGACCAGAAGACCCGGGCGAAGCGGCGTCACCTCGACGTCGTCGACCGCGCGCTGATGGACCTGGTGTCGGTCTACCGCGACGCGATCGCTGTCGCGACCGGCGCGGCCGGCGACCTGGTCAACGAGGACGTCCGCGCCGACGTCGAGGCCCTCGCCCACGCGTCGACGCCCGAGGCCAACCTGCGGCGGATCGGCGCGATCTTCGCCGCGCGCGAGCAGATGCTCGAGTTCAATGTCCAGCCGGCGCTCGCGCTGGAGTCCATGATGGTGAGCCTGCAGGCGCCGTCCAGGGTCGAGGAGCCACGTTGAGGAAACCGCTGGTCATCGCTGTCGTCGCCATCTGGGCCCTGGTCCTGGTGGTCGTCGCGGCCGTCGCCGTCACCGTCGTCGTCAAGAAGTCCGGCGACGACGACGCCACGACGTCGTCCTCGCCCTCGCCGGCCACCACGCCGTCGACCCCGGACTCCTCGTCCACCGCCGAGGCGCCGGTCCCGCCCGGGCTCGAGAAGTTCTACTCCCAGCAGATCGACTGGCAGCCCTGCGGGTCCGACGACTGCGGCACGCTCGAGGTGCCCGTCGACTACGCCCAGCCCGACGGCGAGACGATCGAGCTCGCGGTGGAGCGCGCGGCGGCGACCGGCGACCGGATCGGCTCGATGGTCGTCAACCCCGGCGGTCCGGGCGCTCCCGGCACCGACGTCGCCAAGGACGCCGACTTCTACTTCCAGCCCGAGCTGCGCGCCGCCTACGACATCGTGGGGTTCGACCCGCGCGGCACCGGCGACTCCAGCCCCGTCGACTGCCTCACCGACGCCCAGCTCGACGACTACGTCGCGGAGGACCCGGGCCCGGACACCAAGGCCGAGGTCAAGCAGCTCGTCGCCGAGCAGCACGACTTCTGGAAGGGCTGCTCCGCCAACACCGGCGACATCCTGGGTCACGTGAGCACGATCGAGGCCGCTCGCGACATGGACGTGCTGCGGGCCGCGCTCGGCGAGGCGAAGATGACCTACTTCGGCTTCTCCTACGGCACCAAGCTCGGGGCGACGTACGCCGACCTGTTCCCCGACAACGTCGGTCGGATGGTGATCGACGGCGCGATCGACCCCGACCTCGACACCTTCGACAGCGACCTGAGCCAGGCCAAGGGCTTCGAGGTGGCGCTCGACGCCTACGTCCAGAACTGCATCGACCAGGGCGGGTGCTTCCTCGGCGACACGCTCCAGGAGGGCCTGGACACGATCACCACCCTGCTCGACCAGATCGAGGCGCACCCGCTGCCGACCGACCAGGACCGCGACCTCGAGATCGGCAACGCGGTCTACGGCGTGATCACGCCGCTCTACAACAAGGACTACTGGACCTACCTCGACACCGCGCTGCAGGAGGCGCTCGACGGCGATGGCAGCACCCTGCTCACGCTGTCGGACGCCTACGGCTCCCGCAACAAGGACGGCACGTACGCCGACAACAGCCTCGAGGCGATCGGCGTCATCAACTGCCTCGACGACCCGACGTCGTTCCCGCCGAGCAGGATCCCGTCGTTCTACCCCCAGTTCGAGAAGGCCTCGCCCACCTTCGGGCAGATCTTCGCCTGGTTCCTGGTCGCCTGCGACGGGGACCCGGTCAAGAGCACCGAGCAGCCGATCAAGATCGACGCACCGGGCGCCGCCCCGATCGTGGTCATCGGCACCACCCGCGACCCGGCGACGCCCTACCAGGAGGCCGTCGCCATGGCGAAGGCCCTCGACTCCGGCGTCCTGCTCACCCGCGACGGCGACGGCCACACCGGCTACAACCAGGGCAACGCGTGCATCGACGACGCGGTGCACTCCTACCTCATCGACGGGGTCGTCCCCGAGGACGGTCTGAAGTGCTGACCGGGCGTCGGGCGTCGGTTTCACCCGCGCCCGGCGCCGCCGGTATGCTTCGCCAGGTTGCTCGGGAGGAGACTCCCGGCACGCCGCCTTAGCTCAGTCGGTAGAGCGGCTCACTCGTAATGAGCAGGTCGTCGGTTCGATTCCGACAGGCGGCTCGGACCAGAGGCCCCGGGGCCGGCGGAGACGCCGACCGGGGCCTCTGCCGTCAGATCCGAGGAGGAGCACATGGACGAGTCGCGCTACGGCAGGACGCCCCGGTGGCGGGTCCTGGCCCTGGGCCTGCCGCCCGCCGTCCTCCTCGTCGCGGTCGGCGTCTACTGGACGCTCCTCGCCTGGGGTGTCCTCGGCGGTGAGGAGTCCGAGGCGTTCTCGGTGATCGGCCCGCTCGTCGCCGGCCTGGGCGTCGCCCTCGCGTACGTCGTGCTGCGGCCCCGTCGCTGAGGACGACCGCCGCCGACCTCAGCCGAGGCCCTCGAGCAGGGTCAGCGCGATCCGGCGCAGCTGGTCGACCTGCTCACGGTCGAGCCGGTCGAAGACGGTGCGCCGCACCTCGGCGACGTGGCTCGGCGCGATCGCCTCGAGGGTCGCGAAGCCCTCGTCGGTGAGGACGGCGAACTGGCTGCGCTTGTCGGTCGGGCAGGGCCGGCGCACGACCCAGCCGCGCTTCTCCATCGTCGCGATCGCGTGCGTCAGGCGCGAGGGGCTGGTCATGCTCGACCGCGCCAGCTCACCCATCGCCAGGGTGCGGTCGGGAGCGGCCGACAGGGCGGCGAGCATCGAGTACCAGGTGTGGCTGACGCCCATCTCCTCGCGCAGCTGCCGGTCGAGCTCCTGCGGGAGCAGGTAGAGGAGCTGGACGAACGGCAGCCAGGCCGCCATCTCCTCGTCGTCGAGCCACCGCGGCTCGACCGTGCTCTCGGTGCGGGTCACGCTCGCCTCGCTCTCCTCCGTGCGTACGTCGCCCGAGCGTCTCACGACGCGAGGTCCGCCACCGGGTGGAGCACGCCGGGACCACCGAGGTCCAGCGTGTGAGCGGTGTGGTCGCGCTTGGCGCCGAGGTAGCGGGCGTTGGCCTCGGACAGGTGCACGCCCGTGGGCACCCGCTCGGTGACCTCGATGCCGTAGGCGTCGAGCTGCGCAGCCTTGTCGGGGTTGTTGCTCAGCAGCCGGATCCGCGAGCTGCCCAGCGCACGCAGCATCTGCGCGGCAGGCCGGTAGTCGCGCTCGTCCTCGCCGTGACCGAGCGCGAGGTTGGCCTGGTAGGTGTCGAGGCCGTCGTCCTGCAGCGCGTAGGCGTCGAGCTTGGCGTAGAGGCCGATGCCCCGGCCCTCCTGCCGCAGGTAGAGCAGGAAGCCGCCGGTCGCGCTGATCCGCTCGACGGCCTCCCGCAGCTGCGGGCCGCAGTCGCACCGCTCGGATCGGAACACGTCGCCGGTCAGGCACTCGCTGTGCGGCCGGACCAGGGGCGCGACGCCGCCGGCGGCCGAGGACTCGAGCGCCGACCGCCAGTCCCCGAGGCCGAGCAGCAGGTGCTCCCGGTCGTCGCTGAGGCCGTGGAAGGTGAACACGTCCGCCGGGGCGGCGAAGCCGTCCGGGAACCGCAGCGGGACCGCCACGTGGGTCCGCACGGCGGCGGCGGGCAGGGCGGTCGGCTGGGTGGTCATGAACGGCTCCAATGTTTCAAAGTTGAAAGAACCGTATAGGCTGGCCGCAGACATTTCAACTTTGAAACGGAGCTCTGCATGGCACGCATCAAGGTCCTGGGCGGCACCGGCCACGGGGGCGAGGCGGTCGTCCGGGAGGCCGTACGGCGCGGGCACGCCGTCACGTCGTACAGCAGGCGGCCGGCCGCCGAGCCGGTCGAGGGGGCCGCCTACGTCACCGGCTCCCTGCTCGACGAGGACGTCCTGGCCGACGCCGTCCGCGACGCCGACGTGGTCTTCGACGCGCTGTCGCCCCGCGGCGACATGGAGGGCAAGGTCGAGGCACTCTTCGAGCGGCTCCTCGATCTCGTCGAGGGCGAGGGCGTCCGGGTCGGCGTGCTGGGTGGCGCGTCCTCGCTGCTCGTCTCCGAGGGCGGTCCCCGGCTCCTCGACGTCAACGAGACGCCGGCCGAGGTCATGGCCGAGGTGCAGACCGGCATCACCAAGCTCGAGATGCTCCAGCGGGCTCCCTCCTCGCTCGACTGGTTCTACCTCAGCCCGGCGGCCAGCTTCGGTGCCTGGATCCCCCAGCGCGTGACCGGTTCCTACCGGACCAGCGACGACGTGCTGCTCACCGACGAGAACGGCGCGTCGGAGATCTCGGGCGCGGACCTGGCCCTTGCCGTCCTCGACGAGATCGAGGAGCCGCGGCACCGTCGTCGCAGGTTCCACGTCGCCCACTGACGCGGCGCCGACCGGCAGCGGCGCGGCTCAGTCGCGCGCGGGCTTGCGGACCAGCTTCCGCGCGGCGCCGAGCGGGGCGGTGACGACCGAGAGCAGCGGGTCGATCTTGTTCACGATCTCGTCGAGCCGGCGGGCGACCCGGTCGAGGTGGTCGGCGGCGTCGGAGAACCGGTCGAGGCTGGCGTTGAACCGGTCGAGCGAGGCGTTGAAGTCGGTGAGCGCGTCCGCGAGGTCCTGGGTGGTCCGACCTATCTGCTCGACGGTCTCGTCGACGGTGAGCAGGGTGCGCGCCCGGGTCCGCAGCCGGCGGCGACGCTCGGCCCCGACCGGCTCGACTTGCTCGTCGGGGCTGTCGGTGTCGGCCACGGGCAGCAGCCTAGCGGCGCGCCTACCCGCCGGGACCTTTGTCCTCAGGTCCCGGGACCCGGCGCCGATCGGACGGGTGCACCCCCGGTCACTCAGGGTCGGAGTCCCCTACGTCGCTGCGGGGGCCTCCCGCCGTTGGGGGGACGGGCCGGGGGTGCACCACCTCCCTGACGGCCCGGTGGCCTCAGCTCCCGGCGAGGATGTCCCGCACGGCGAGCGACGCGAACGTCATCGCGGAGCCGAGCGGCGCGCCCGGCCCGGGGTACGCCGACCCGAACACCGACGCAGCGGAGTTGCCCGCGGCGTACAGGCCGGGGATCGGCGCACCGGCGGCGTCCAGCACCCGCCCGTGCTCGTCGGTGACCAGCCCGCCCTTGGTGCCGAGGTCGGAGACGACGAAGCGGGCCGCGTAGTACGGCGGCTGGTCGACGGGCACCAGGGCCTTGTTGGGGCTGCCGGCTCCGGCGAAGAACGTGTCGTACTCGTCCTGACCGCGCCCGAAGTCCTCGTCCACGCCCGAGGCCGCGAAGCCGTTGAAGCGGGCGACCGTCTCCTCCAGGACGTGCGCGTCGAGCCCGGCCGCTGCGGCGAGGTCGGCGACCGTGTCGGCGCGGACCCACGTGCCCGCCGCGAGGTGGGCGTCGAGGTCGCCCTCGGGCATCGCGATCGCCGGCAGCCGGCCGCCCTCGCGGGAGTCGAACACGAACCACGACGGCACCCGCTCGGGCGCCGCGGCCATCAGCCGGCCGAACCGGTCGTAGGGCAGGCACTCGTTGCCGTAGCGCCGTCCGTGCTGGTCGACCATCAGGCCGCCCCGGAAGCCGAGGGTGAAGGCGCCGCCGCCGTCCGGCTGCTCGAGACCGGGGCAGAACCAGCCCTCCCCGGAGAAGTCCGTCGCGGCGCCGGCCGCGGCGCACGCCTCGATGATCTCGCCGGTGTTGGTGCCGCGCGGAGCCATCGACCACGCGGCCTTGCCCGGCGTGCCGTGCTCCTGGCGCAGCCGCGGGCTCCCCTCGAACCCGCCGGCCGCGACGACGATGCCGCGGCGTGCGGCGATGGTGGCCACGCCGCGACCCTCCCGCTCGACGACGACACCGGCCGCGCGGCCGGAGTCGTCCCGCTGGAGGCCGGTGACCCCGATGACGTGGTGACCGGTGAGGATCGTGCCGCCGTCGCGGACCAGCATCGCCGCCAGTCGGCCGATCAGCGCCTGTCCGCCGGACAGGGTCGAGCGGCCAGGCTCTCCCGCGCGGTCGCGCTCGACGGGCGGCCGCACCAGGTCGGCCACGGCCGGGTCGAGGTCGGCGCGCTTGATGTTCACGGGCTGGATGGAGCGTCCCATCGGGACCCGGCCGGGAGCGTCGTAGTACTCCGAGAACGGGATCCACTCGAAGTCCATGAGGGGGTCCGACTCGAGCTCGGCGACGACCGCGGGCGCGTGCGCGAGCAGCGCGTCGACCTTGGCCCGGTCGGGCTTGTCGAGCACCGCGTCGAGGTAGGCGCGCGCGCCCTCGGTCGAGTCCGGCAGCCCCGCCCGCTGCTGCACGTCGCTGCCCGGCAGCCAGCACGCGCCGCCGGAGTAGGCCGAAGT
Organism: Nocardioides sp.; assembly: GCA_035554955.1. GTDB lineage: Bacteria > Actinomycetota > Actinomycetes > Propionibacteriales > Nocardioidaceae > Nocardioides. Next base: position 54,718 of record DATMHR010000023.1, read on the forward strand.
GCCGCCGATGAACCCGGTCCGCTCGAGCACCACGGTGCTCAGCCCGGCCCGGGCCGCCAGTGCTGCCGCGGTCATCGCGCCGCCACCCGAGCCGACGACGATGACGTCGTACGCGTCCTCCATGGCGGAACTGTAACGTGTTCTAGTCCGATGGAGGAGGGTCGATCAGGACGCGGTGGCCTCCTCCAGCGCGACGGCGACCGGCTGCTCGTCCGTGGTCCGCCGCGACACACCGGCGGCGATGGCGACGCCCGCGAACGCCGCGAGGGCGCCGATCAGGAAGCACAGCCGGAAGGCGTGCTCCGTCGGGACGGCGTACGCGCCGAGGGGCTGGGTGTCGCTGGTCAGCACGGTCGCCATCGCGGCCGCTGCGACGGTCGTGCCGACCGAGCGCATCAGGGCGTTGAGGCCGACGGCCGCCGCAGCCTCCCGCGGCGGCACCGAGTCCAGGATGAGCGTGGGCATCGCGGCGTACCCGATGCCGACGCCGGCCGCGGCGATGCACGCCGCGAGCATCAGCTGCCAGGGCGAGCCCATCAGCAGCAGCGCCACGAGGTAGCCGCCGCCGATGACGGCGGCCCCGAGCATGAGGGTCGGCTTGGCACCGACCCGGCCGATCAGGGTCCCCGACACCGGCGAGAGCAGCATCATCATCAGGCCGCCCGGCGCCATCCAGAGGCCGGCCTCGAGGATCGTCTGGCCGAGGCCGTAGCCCGTCGCCGCGGGCGCCTGCAGCAGCTGGGGTACGACGATCGACTGCGCCATCATCCCGAAGCCGATCGCCACGGCCGCGAGGTTGGTGAGCAGGACCGGTCGCTGGGCGCTCGTGCGCAGGTCGACGATCGGGTCCTCCTGGCGGAGCTCGAAGGCCACCCAGCCGAGCAGCACGACGACCCCGGCCAGGATCGCGACGAGGGTGCGCACGTCGCCCCACCCCCAGGTGCTCGCCTTCGAGACGCCCACCAGGAACGACACCAGGCCCACGGCGAGACCGACCGCGCCGACCACGTCGAGCCGTCCGGGCGAGGCGTCGTGCACGTGCGGGACGACCGTGACCGAGGCGAGGGTGACCAGGACCGCGAGCCCGGCGGCGATCCAGAACAGCACGTGCCAGTGCCCGGCGTCGGCGATCCACGCCGCCAGCGGGAGGCCGACGGCGCCGCCGACGCCGAGGGTCGCGCTCATCGCCGCGACGGAGGTGGCGGCCATCCGCGGCGGCACGATCTCGCGGATGAGCGAGATCGCCACCGGGATGAAGCCCATCGCCACGCCCTGCAGCGCGCGGCCGGCGAGCATCGGCACCAGGGTGGTCGACAGGGCGCAGACCACGGAGCCGCCGGCCAGTGCGGCGGCGCTGGCCACCAGCACCCGCTGCTTGCCGACCATGTCGGCCAGCCGCCCGGCGACCGGCATCGCCACCGCGGCGGCGAGCAGGGTGACCGTCACGACCCAGGCCGCGTTGGACGCCGACGTCCCCAGCAGGGACGGCAGCTGGCTCTGGATCGGGATGACCATCGTCTGCGTCGTGGCCGCGGCGAGGCCGCCGAAGCAGAGGGCGACGACGGCGAGCAGCGGCTTGGGCGCGATCTCGGTGGGCACGGCCTGGGACACGTTCAGCTCCTCGGTCGGGAGGCGGCAGCGTACAAACTACTTGCTGCAGACAACCAATCGAGGGCGAGGGCGAGGGCGCGGAGACCCAGTAACTCAGTGTTACGTCCGCTCCCACGGCGGTGTGACCGTCAATTCGTGGTCATGGCACGGCGGTAGTGGACGTAACACTGAGTTACTGCAGGCGCCTGACCGACGACCTGACCAGATCGCGACTGCTGGAGGACGGACGGACCTAGTCCTCCGGCAGCCGCGACTGCGCCAGCAGGTACTGCGTGAGCCTGCCGTCGCGCTGGTGGTCGTGCACCCGCACCGGCTCGGGGATCATCCGCCCCTCGGCCTGGTCCCAGAACCGGTCGACGCCGAGCGCCACCCGGCGGGCGATCCGGCCGCGGAGGCCCTGGTGCGGGAGGTGCGGGTGCGGGCGGGTGGGGGCGGTGAGCTCGGCGCGGTAGATCCGCTCGGTGATCCCGGCGCGGAGCTCCTCGTCGGTCTCGGTGACGAGCCGCGCCGCCAGCTCCTCCTCGAGCCGCAGCAGGTCGTCGAACCGTTCGTGGACGTCGGCCCAGATCGACGCCCACGGACGGCGGATGGCGTAGGTCGAGCCGTAGAGCTTGGACTTGGTCTGGAACATCGCGTCCTCGAGCCGCTTGCTCAGCCGGACCAGCTCCGCCGCCGCTTCCGCACCGTCCGGCAGGTGGTGGCGCACCTCGGGCACGAGCACGGCGTTGACCGCGCCGATGTGACGGCTGGTGCTCGCCAGGAAGGTGTCCGTCGCCGGGAACATGTCCCGGGGCCGGTCGCGCGTCGGGACACTGGACTCGGCCCTGTCGAGCCGCGCCCCGAGGATGCTGTGAGTGACCTTGATGCTGGTGCTGAGCGTGTCGCGCATGGTCTCGCCTCCGAGGACCTCGCCTTACAGTTTGCGCCTCGGAGGCCCCGACGGCAAGGGGCAGGTGGCGGCTAGAGCGCCGGGTCGGACCAGGCGACCTGGACCACCTCGGCGCCCCGGTCGCGGGTGACCAGCTGGCCCCGTCCGGCCTGGGCGAGCGAGGGGCGCACGGTGCCGATCAGCGGCCCCTCGTCACGGCTCCCCGACAGCAGCAGGCCGGGCATCGCGAGGTCGCGGAGCGCCTGGATGACCGGCTCGTAGAGGGCGCGAGACGCGCCGCCCGAACGGCGGGCGACCGCGACGTGCAGCCCGACGTCGCGGGCCTGCGCGAGCAGCGGCTGGAGCTGCGCCACGGGGGAGCTCTGCTGGGTGGCCACCAGGTCGTAGTCGTCGACGACCACGAACACCTCCGCGCCGCTCCACCACGAGCGGTTGCGCAGCTGGTCGGGAGTCACGTCGGGCCCGGGGATCCGGCTCTCCAGGTAGCCGGCCAGGTCGCGCAGCGCGGGCTGGGCCTGCGTGGCCGAGGTGAGGTAGTTGACCAGGTAGTCGTCGGGCACCTCGCCCAGCAGCGAGCGCCGGTAGTCCACGAGCACGATCTGCGCCTGCTGCGGCGTGCGCGTGCGCATCACCTCCTGGACGTAGGCCCGCAGGGTCGCGCTCTTGCCGGACTGGCCGTCGCCGAAGAGGAGCAGGTGCGGCTCGGCGTCCACGTCCAGCGCGACCGGCGCGAGCTCCTTCTCGTTGACGCCGAGCAGCAGCGGTCCGCCCCGCCCGGCGGCGCCGTCCGTCGGCACGCCCGCGAGGCTGCGTACGTCGCTCAGCGCGATCCGGTCCGGCAGCAGCCGCAGCTTGGGGCCGGAGGGACCGGTCCAGGCCTTGGCGACCGCCGACACCATCGCGTCGACGCCGTCGCCCAGCGACTCCGCCCGCGGGTCGCCGTCGATCCGGGGAAGCGCGCCGAGGAAGTGGAGCTTGCTGGGCACCAGGCCGCGGCCCGGCCGACCGGCCGGCACCAGGGTCGCGACCTTCCGGTCGATCTCGGAGTCGAGCACGTCACCGAGCCGCAGCTCGAGGCGGGTGCCGAACAGGTCGCGCATCGCGGCGCGGAAGTCGGCCCACCGCGACGCGCCGGCGACTACGTGGAGCCCGAAGGTCAGCCCCCGGGAGGCCAGCTGCTGGAGCTCGAGCTCGAGGTCGTCGAAGTCCGAGCGCAGGGTGCTCCACCCGTCGACGACGAGGAACACGTCGCCGTAGCCGTCGTCGACGACCTCGCCCTGCCGCCCGGTCTGGAACCGGCGCCGGCGGTAGGTCTCGATCGAGTCGATGCCGTGCCGCCGGAACCACGCCTCCCGGCGGTCGACCACGCCCTGCAGCTCCGCGACGATGCGGCGCACCACCTCCGGCTCGGAGCGGGTGCCGACGCCGCTGAGGTGGGGCAGGTCCGTCATCGGCGCGAACGTGCCGCCGCCGAAGTCGAGCACGTAGAACTGGCTCTCCAGCGGGGTCGTGGTCAGGGCCAGGCTGGCGACGACCGTGCGCAGCAGGGTGCTCTTGCCGCTGCGCGGACCACCCACCACGGCGACGTGCCCGGCAGCTCCGCTGAGCCCCACGGTCAGCACGTCGCGGCGCTGCTCGCGCGGCCGGTCGACGGTCCCGAGCGGGACGGTGAGGCCGCCCATGGCCCGCCAGCGCGGCGAGACCAGGCCGAGCTCGGGGTGCCGGGTGAGGTCGCCCATCAGCTGGTCGAGCGTGTCGGGCACGTCGAGCGGCGGCAGCCACACCTGGTGCGCCGCCGGACCGCGGCCCTCGATCCGCGCGACCGCGACGTCGAGGAGCGACGCGCTGCCGGCATCGGCCCGGGGCTCCGGCTCCGGCTCGTGGGTGGCGGGCTCGAGGAACGCCTGCACCTCCGAGATCGTGAAGGGCAGGATGCCGCGCAGGTGGCCGCCGTCGTCGCGGCGCACGCGCGGGCCTCCGGCCGCCGGCGGTCCGGACACGTAGGCCGCCTTGAACCGGGTGAGCGTGCTCGGGTCGGGCTTGAGGTAGCCGAGACCCGGGACGGCGGGCAGCTCGTAGGCATCCGGTACGCCGAGCACGGCTCGCGACTCCTGGGCGCTGAACGTCCGCAGCCCGATCCGGTAGGACAGGTGGGACTCGAGCCCGCGCAGCCGGCCCTCCTCGAGCCGCTGCGACGCGAGCAGCAGGTGCAGGCCGAGGGACCTGCCGAGCCGCCCGATCGCGACGAAGAGGTCGATGAACTCCGGCTTGGCCGAGAGCATCTCGGAGAACTCGTCGACCACGATGAACAGCGACGGGAGCGGCGGCAGCGACGCGCCCTCGGGCGTGGAGGTGCGTGCCTTCTCGTAGTCGCGGACCGAGGCGAAGTTGCCGGCCTCGCGGAGCAGCTCCTGGCGGCGCACCATCTCGCCGGACAGGGCGTCCTGCATCCGGTCGACCAGGGTGAGCTCCTGGGCGAGGTTGGTGATCACGGCCGACACGTGCGGCATCTGCGCCATCCCGGCGAAGGTCGCGCCACCCTTGAAGTCGACGAGCACCATGTTGAGCTGCTCGGGGGAGTGGGTCATCGCCAGGCCGAGCACCAGGGTGCGCAGGAACTCCGACTTGCCGGAGCCGGTCGCGCCGATCACCAGGCCGTGCGGGCCCATGCCCTGCTGGGCCGACTCCTTGAGGTCGAGGTGGACCGGCGCACCGCCCTCGCCGACGCCGATCGGCACGCGCAGGCGGTCGCGCGCCGGTCGCGGCCGCCATGCCGCCGACGGGTCGAGCTGGTGCACGTCCCCGAGTCCGAGCAGGTCCATGAAGTCCGACGGCCCCGTGATGTCGGCGCCGGCGTCCTCGCCCACGCCACCGACCGCGCCGGCCGCCGTGTAGAGCGGGGTCAGCCGCCGGGCGAACGCCTCGGCGACGGCGATCGTGCACTGGTCGCCGCGCGCCCGGATCGGCTCCTCGCGGACCCGCAGCGCGTCCAGCGCGACCGTCGCCGGGTCCGGGTCGTCGTCCGTCGCGGTGTCCAGCGCCAGCCGCAGCGTGGCCGGGTCGTCGAGCTCGGTCCAGCGCGCGGGGAGGTCGACGACGGTCACGCCGTGGAGGCCGTCCGGCGGGATCACGTGGTTGCCCGGAGGCAGCGCGGTGCCGTCGGTGACGAGCAGGACGTGCGGCTGCGCGGGACGCTCGTCTGCGGCGAACCGCGGCCGGTCGCCGAGGTCCTCCGGCAGCATCGCGGCCAGGTCGGACAGCGACGTGCTCACCATCCGCGCCGGGCCCACCGCGTCGTTCTGGTGCTGGCTGTGGGCGTGGGGGAGCCACTTGACCCAGTCCCAGTGGGCGAGGTTCTCGTCCGAGGCCAGCACGGCGACCTGCAGGCTCTCGGGGGAGTGCAGCGCGGTCGCGGCGCAGACCAGCGCCCGCGCCAGCGACCGCGCCCGCTCCGGGTCGCCGCAGACCTCGATCGTCGCGAACGCGCGCAGGTCGACCGACGCGGGCAGGTCGGGCTGCAGCCGGTGCACGACCAGCAGGCGGTGCAGCGCCGAGGCCGCGGCCGGGTCGACGTCGTCGATCGGCGCGCTGTCGGGCGGCACCAGCTCCAGGGCCAGCGGCTGCGCGCACACGCCGTACCGCACCTGCAGGAAGCCGGGGTCGACCGGCGACCGCTCCCACACCCGGCTGCGCTCCTCGGCGAACGAGGGCAGCGCCGCGGGCTCGGGGTGCAGCCAGGTCAGCGCCCGGCGCTGCTGGTCCGCCGCGTCCCGCGCGACCTGCCGCACGCTGGCGAGGTAGCGCAGGTACTCCGTCCGGGAGCCGGTGACCTGCTGCTGGCGCTGCTTCCGGGTCCGGTCGATCTGCACCACGATGAACCCGAGGGTCGCGAACAGGAACATGCCCGCCGCGATGAAGCGCACCGGCCCGCCGCCCTGGGTGCCGCCGAGGCCGGCGACGAGGACGATCGAGCCGAGGCTCCCGAGCATCGGGATCGCGTTCATCGCGACACCGGCCGCGCCCTCGCTCGGCTGGATCTGTGGCGGGGGCTGGAGCTTCAGCTGGCCCGACGGCAGCTCGGGGCGGTCCGCGCGCGCGGAGCGCAGGGTCGGGGGGAGGGCGGGGTCCACCGCCGGCTTCCCGAGTCGCGTCGTCGTCATGCCCGTCCTCGTCGATGCCCGATCACCTTGGAGACTCACGGTCAGGTGTGGTCCCCGTGGGGTACGACTACCCTGCCCACGGGGCAGTCAACCAGAACCCCCAGAGCACTCGGGAGGCTCGATGGCGCGGTCGCTCGCTCCCGGCGAGGTCACCGTCCTGAGCGTGCACGGCCCCCACGGGGTCGTCGACCTCACCGTGCCCACGGCGGCGACGCTCGCCGAGGTCGCGCGGGCCTACGCCGACGAGGCCCGCCTCGGCCGGGTGCTCCCCCTCGTCACCCGCACCGGTCGCGAGCTGGACCCGGGCGCGACGCTCGAGCGGTCCGGCATCGCCTCGGGGGCGGTGCTGGTCGCCGTCGACGGCAGCGCGCCGCCGCCGGGGCGCCGTACGCCGACCGCGGAGCGACGCCCGCTGCGGCCGGGTGCCCTCTCGGCGCTGTGGTGCGCGGTCGCGGCGTCGCTCGCCCTGGTCGGCGGGTGGACGGCCGCCCAGGTCCCCGACGGGGAGCGCACGCTGCCGGTCGTCGTGCTGGCGGTCGCGGCCGTGCTCGGGTGCGTGCCGTTCGGCCCCCTTGCGCCGCACCGGGTCGTGGTCGCCCCGGCCTTCGCCGCCGCCGCGGTGCTCGCGGTCGCCTGGGACCCCGCGCCGGCGCTGCTGCCCACCGTCATCGGCGCCGCGGCGCTGGGCGGCGCCCTGACCGCCGCTGTCGGTCGGGCCCTGACCGGGGAGGCCGAGGAGGCCCTGCGGGTCTGGGTCGTCGTCGGGGCGGTCTGGTTCGTCGTCGCCGGTCTCGGCGCGCTGGCCTCGCAACGACCGCAGGTGGTGTGGGCCGTGCTGCTCCTGGCCGCCGTGCTCGGCGCCCGGCTGGTGCCGGCCCTGGCGGTCGACGTGCCCGACCACTACCTCATCGACGTGCAGCGGCTCGCGGTCACCGCCTGGTCGGCGCGCGACCGCCCGACCGGACGGCGCGGACGGATCGTCGTCCCGCAGGACGCCGTCGCCGCCGTCGCCGGCCGCGCGGCGCGCCTGGTCACCGCCGCGTCGGTCGCCGTCCTGGTCGTCGTGACGGTCGCGGCGCCGCTGCTGCTCCTGTCCGCCGACCTGCCGCTGGACCGGGTCGGCGCCCGGTGCCTGGTCCTCTTCGGCGGCGGCGCGCTGCTGCTCGCCGCCCGCAGCCACCGCCACGTCGCGGCGCGCCGCATGCTCCGGCTGGCCGGCGTGGTCTGCCTGGTGTGCGTGGCCGTGGTGCTGCCGTCGGTCCTCGGCGACCGGCTGCTCGGCGTGCTCACCGGGGCGGCGATCGGCGTCGGCGCGCTGCTCGTCGTCGCGGCGGTCGCCCTCGGCCGCGGCTGGCGCTCGGCCTGGTGGTCGCGCCGTGCCGAGGTCGCCGAGTCGCTGTGCGGTGCCGCGTCCGTGGCCTCGCTCGTCGTCGCGGTCGGCCTCTTCCGGCAGCTGTGGGAAATCACGGGCTGAGGTTTACGCCGGCGCGAGGCCGGGGTAACCCCCACCCTGTCGGCTCCGTGGATCTCGGGAGCCATGCAAGGGAAACCAGCACGCGGCGGGTGCACGTCCTCCGTCGCACGGAAACGAGGAGCAGACATGTCGAACAGCCCCGAGTTCGGGCAGGGCGAAGGCGTACTCAGCAGGGCCGCCGGGATGGTGGCCGACGCCCGCACCGACTTCCACACGATCAGCAACCGGTTGAGCGGGCAGATCGGCGCCGTGCAGGGCCGCTGGGGCGGCGCCGGCGCGACCGCCTTCTTCACCCTCCACCAGGCGTGGACCGAGAAGCACAAGGTCATCGTCGACGCGCTCAACGAGTTCGAGGACTCCCTCGGCGTCACCGAGCGCGACAACACCGCGACCGACGACTCCCAGCGCGCGAGCTACAGCAACCTGCAGGGCCGGCTGGGCTGACGCCCGCTGCGACGACGAGAAGGAGACACACCATGAGCCTCGACGGAATCCGCGTCCAGCACGCCGCGCTCGACCAGGCGGCGGCCGACATGTACCAGTCGGTCAAGGACATCGACGACCGCATGAACCGCCTCGAGTCCGAGCTCGAGCCGCTGCGCAGCCAGTGGAGCGGCAGCCAGCAGCAGGCCTACACGACGGCCAAGGCCAAGTGGGACTGGGCGATCCAGGAGATGCGCGACCTGCTCGACGAGAGCCACCGCACCGTCTACCAGTCCAACGACGAGTACCGCGCCGCCGACCAGCGCGGCGCCGCCCGCTTCCAGATCTGATCCGTTCCGGCGCTGCGGGCCCGCAGCTGGGCTGCGGCGGAGGGGCCGTCCCCGAAGTGGGTCGGCCCCTCTGTCACGTAGCGACGGGTCGTGCCACGATGCCGTCACCGGACGGGCCCTCGGGGGGTCCGTGACGATCGGGCGTCGCGTCGGCTCCGGGCCGACGCTTGCGGGAAAGGGTGGAGCGATGAGCCAGGGCGCCGTCACCTCGGGGCTGGTGCGGGTCACCGTCACCTCCGGCACGCGACGGGTGGACCTCGTGCTGCCGGGCGCCGTCCCGGTCGCCGAGCTGCTGCCCGAGCTGGCGCGCAGCGTGGGGCTCCTCGACCCGGCCACCGTGCACGGCGGCTACCGCGTGGTCACCGCCGACGGTCGGCGCCTCGGCACCGACACCGGCCTGACCGTGCAGGGCGTCGAGGACGGCGGTCTGCTGACCCTGACGGCCGGGGTCGACGAGCCGCCGGCGCGGGTCTACGACGACGTGGTCGAGGCGATGACCGACGTCGTCGAGCACGACCTCCGGCCGTGGCAGCCGGTCGCGGGGCGACGTACGTCGCTCGTCGCGGCGGCCCTGCTGCTCGGCCTGGGCGCCGCAGCCCTCCTGGTGCAGCGCGGCTCCGATCTCGCGGTCACCGCCGCGGTCGTCGTCGCGGTGGCGCTGTGCGCCGGCGCCGTCGTCCTGTCCCGCGCGCAGGACGAGCCGGAGGCCGCCGTCGGCGTCGCCTGGCTCGGCACGCTCTACGCCGCGGTCGCGGGGATCATGCTGGCGCCGGCCGACGTGACGCCGTACGGCGACCCGCTGGCCGCCGCGGGCACCGGTGCCCTGCTCGCGGGGATCGTCTGCGTGACCGGCCTCGACGAGGGCAGGATCCTGGTCTTCCCCCCGGTGGCCGTCGGCGCCATCGCGCTGGCGGTCGGCGTCCTGGTCCGGTCGGCTTCCGACCTCGACCCCGGGATCGTCCTCGTCACCGTGCTCACGGTCGTCGTCCTGGTGGGCAGCCTCTTCCCGTGGCTCGCGCTGGGCGCGACCGGCACCAACGTCGACCAGCTCTACAGCACGGCCGACATCACCGCCGACCCCGCCGACGTCGATCCCCACCGGGTGGGCGCCGACGCCCGGCTGGCCCACGAGATCCTGCTCGCCATCAGCGGGACCGTCGGGCTGCTGATCGTCCTGGTCGCGCCGGTCGCCGTCGGGCTCGGCGCCCTCGGCGCGTCGCTCGCGGTCGACTGCTGCCTCGTCGTGATGCTGCGGACCCGGCAGTACCGCACCGGTTCCGAGGTCCTGGTCGGCCTGGGGTCCGGCGTGGCCGGTCTCGTGGTGACCGCCGCGGCGGTGCTCGTCCTGCACCCCGACTGGCGACCGACCCTCGCGGTCGTGCTCGCTGTCGGCGGCGCCGGGCTGATGGCGGCGACGCTCACCCCGTCGACCCCCTCGATCCGCCGCGGCAGGTTCGGTGACGTGCTCGAGACGGTGGCGCTGCTCGCGCTGGTGCCGCTGCTCGTGCTGGCCACCGGTCTGTTCGGCACCGTGACCGACGTGACGGCGTCCCTCTAGCGCGATGGCGACCAAGAAGGACCTCGTCGAGGCCTATGCCTACAGCAGGCGCCGCCTGGTGACGGCCTTCGTCTCCGGCGCCCCCGGCGGGCGCGAGGTCGAGCCCGCGCGTCCGGGCCGCACCGTCGTGGCCGGGCTCGCGCTGGCCGTGCTCCTCCTGGCCGGGGCCGCGATCGCCGGCGTGTTCTCCGACCGCCCGGACGTCGACTGGGAGCAGCCGGGCCTGGTGATCGACAAGGACTCCGGCGCGCTCTACGTGATCCTCGAGGACGGCGCCGTGCCCGGATCGGACGAGCCCACGCTGCGCTCGGTCGTCAACGTGACCTCGGCCCAGCTCATCCTCGGCGCCGACGCCACGGCCCAACCGGTGCCCGGCGACGACATCGCCGACCGGCCGAAGGGCCCTCCGATCGGGATCATCGGCGCTCCGGCGACGGTCCCCGCGGCCGACCAGCTCGTCAACGGCGGGTGGACCGCGTGCACCGGTGAGGGCTACGGCGTGCACGCCGACGTCAGCGGCGACCCCGACGTCGCCGAGGACGACGACGCCGCGTTCGTCGTGTCCAGCGGCGACCGGCTCTACCTCGTCGCTCCGTCCCCGGAGAGCGGACCGGAGGTGCCGGCCACGGCGCGCGCCTACCCGCTCCCGCGCGGCGCGGACGCGCTGACCACCAAGATCGGCGTGGGACTGACCGGCGACGCGGTGCACGTGCCGGCCGCGTGGGTCGCCCTGCTGCGACCCGGGGGGCCGCTCGACGCCGACGGGCTCGGCATCGACGGCGCCGGGTCCCCCGTGCGCGGCGAGGTGGCGGACGCCGTACCTCCGGGGACGCGGGTGGGGGACTGGTTCGTCACCGACGCCGGCCAGCGCTTCGTCGTCACCGAGGAGGGCGCGGCCCAGCTGGACGACTTCGCCTACGAGGTCCTGCGCAGCACCACGCTCCGGGGCCACCGGCCGCAGGAGATCACGGGGTCGGTCGACGACACCGCGATCGCCTACACCGCGGCACCGTGGGCGGGCTCGCACTGGCCGACGGACGCCCTCGACAACCCGGTCGCCGAGGGCGACCAGCTCTGCGCGGTGCTGCACACCGCGCCGGGCACCCCGCCGTCCGCCGCCCTCGCCGTCGACCCGGGCGAGCGGGCCTCCGCCGAGGGCACCGGGCCCCGGGAGGTCGACGTCACCGTCACGGCCGGCCACGGCGCGGTCGTGGACGCCGGAGGCTGGGCCGGTGAGCAGGGGCTCCCCGTGCTGGTCGACGACCGCGGGATGAGCTACACCCTGCGCGGGGACGACGCGGTCGCCAACCTGGGCTACGCCGGGGTCGACGAGGTCGTGGTGCCGGACGGCTGGATGGAGCTCTTCGACCCCGGGCCCGAGCTGTCCCCCGACCAGGCGCTGTGCCCGCCGACCACGGACCCCGAGGCGTCGTGCGGCTGAGGGCGCTGCCGGTCGCCGCGCTGCTGGCCGCCGCGAGCGCGGCCGTCGCTCCGCCGGCCGGTGCGGGCGACGCCGTCGGGACCGTGGCGGAGCCGACGGGCACCCCCTGCACGGCGACCGACCCCACCACGTCCGGCGGCCAGCCGGTGACCGGCGACAACGCGGTCTACGACGCGCTGCGGATCGGTGACGCGGCCGACCTGTTCGAGGGGACGGGCCGGACCCCCGGGGAGGGCGTCACGGTGGTCGTGGTCGGGCCGCGGGTCCCGGCCTCCCTCGGCGAGCCGGTGCCGCTCGGCGCCTCGTCCGACAGCTCCGACCCCCTCGGTGCGGTCGCCGCCTCGCTGGTCGGGGGCGATCCGCAGGGGGACCTGCCGATCGGCTTCGCACCGGGTGCCCGGGTGGTGGCCGTCGAGGTCTACGACGTGGACTACGACCAGCTCCTCGAGGGCGCGGCCGAGCCGTCCGCGGCCAGGATCGCCGCCGGGCTGTCCTGGATCCACGACAACCGCGGCCGGCTCGGCGACCACGTCGTCGCCCTGGTGCCGGACGTCGTGGAGCGGACCGCCGGCCTCGCGGGGGCCGTGCGTGACCTCGACCGCGACGGCGTCCTGGTCGTCGCCGGCGTCGGGGACCGCCCGCTGGGCAGCGACTCCCACTCGCCGCTGCGCGACTTCGCCGCCCCCGAGGAGGGGGACCCGCCCCCGGGGGAGAACGCCCGGCGCGCGGCGTGGCCTGCCGGCTTCGGCTCGGTCCTCGCGGTGGGGGTGCCGCCCCTGCCGGCCGGGGAGGAGGACGTGACCGACTCCGTGGTGCCCAACTCCGCCGTCGACGTCGCGGCCCCGACCCGGGGCGGGGTCGCGCGCGGAGCCACCGGCGAGCCGTGCGTGGTCGACGTCGTCTCGTCGCGGGTCGCCGCCGCGGAGGTCGCCGGGGTGGCCGCTCTCGTCTGGTCCTGGCACCGGGACGAGGACGCGCGCGAGCTGCGCGAGCGGCTGGTGCGCACGGCCGCCGGCAGCGACGCCCCCGACGCGGTCAGCCCGGTCACCGGTCACGGCGTCGTCCAGCCCCTCGAGGCCCTGCAGCGGATGGACGTCCGGGGCCGGGAGGCCGGTGACACCACCGACGCCGCGACCCCGGCGCAGGCACCGGGCGCCCGGGCGGACCTGCTCGCCGGCACCCGGCGCCACGCGCTGTGGTGGGGCCTGGTCGCGGGGGGCGGCCTCGTCGTCGCCGTGCTGCTCCGCCCGGTGCTGGCGCGCCGTCGGCCGCGCTGAGGCGGTCGGTATGGCGGCGCTCGGCGCCGGGTACCGCTTCGTGCATCGACGAGGAGGCGAGACGACGATGGGTGCAACGTTCTTGGTCTGGGGTGTGGTGCTCCTGGTGGGTGCCGCCGTGCTGTGGGTGCTGCTCGGGCTCTCGGGCGCGGCTCTGCCGATCGGCGGCAAGGGCGGCCGCCCGGGCGGCCCGACCGTGCGCTACCGCGTGCCGGAGGGCCAGGACCCCGCGGTGGTGGCGACGGCGGTCAGCGAGCACGGCTACGAGGCGCGGATGGACGAGGAGGGCGGCATGGGCGAGCGGTACGTCGTGGTGGCGTGCCCGCGCGGTGACGCCGACCGCGAGCCGGTGCGCGCCGCGATCGCGGCCGCCGGCACGTCGATGGACGACCCCGCGCCCGCCCGGCGCGAGGTGCGCTTCGTCGACGAGCGCTGAGCCGCCGCGACCCGCCCGCGAGACGCGAACGGTCCCGGACCCCCAGGGTCCGGGACCGTCGTACGCTCGCGCGTCGCGCGGAGGTAGGGGGATTCGAACCCCCGAGGGCGTTAACCCAACCCGCTTTCCAAGCGAGCGCCATAGGCCACTAGGCGATACCTCCAGCGGAGGAGGTTACCGGTGGTGCTCCCTGCCGATGAAATCGCGCTGACCACTGTCGTCTAGAGTGGGGCCAACCCCCCGTGCGGCGGCATCTCGCCCAACTCCCCCAGGGTCGGAAGACAGCAAGGGTAAGTGAGCTCTGCCGGGTGTGCGGGGGGCCTTTTCGTTTTGCGGCGGGACGGGCGACCCGCGCCCCGCTCGGCCAGAATGCGCGGGTGACCTACACGCAGCTGGCGGTCGTCGGCGCGGTCGCCATGCTCGGGCCGCTGCTCGCCTACCCGCGCGGCTGGCACCTCCCCGTCGTCCTGGGCGAGCTCCTGGCGGGCGTCGCGATCGGCCGCACCGGGCTCGGGTACGTCGACCCGGGCGACCCGGTCTTCGCCTTCCTCGCCGACGCCGGGTTCGCGCTCATCATGTTCGTCGTCGGCACCCACGTTCCCCTGCGCGACCCTGCGCTCCGCCCCGCGGTGGGCGGCGGCCTCGCGCGGGCCCTGGTCGTCGGCGTCGCCGCAGCCGCCGTCGGGTGGGGCATCGCGCTCGTGGCGGGCGTCCCGCACGCGCCCCTCTACGCCGTGCTGATGACGTCGTCGAGCGCCGCCCTGATCCTCCCCGTCGTGGACTCGCTCGCGCTCGGCGGGCCCTCGGTCATCGGCCTGCTGCCGCAGGTCGCGATCGCCGACGTCGTCTGCATCGTCGCGCTGCCGCTCGCGATCGACCCGGCCCACGCGCTGCGTGCCGCGGGCGGCGCGGGAGCGATGGGTGCCGCCGCGGCCGTGGTCTTCCTCGTGCTGCGGCACTTCGAGCGCTCCGGGCACCGCAGACGGGTGCACGAGGTCTCCGAGGAGCGCCTGTTCGCCCTCGAGCTCCGGATCCAGCTCGCGATCCTGTTCGCGCTCGCCGGGCTCGCGGTCTGGGCGCACGGCTCGATCATGCTGGCGGGCTTCGCGTTCGGGCTCGGCGTCGCGGCGATCGGGGAGCCGCGCCGGCTGGCGCGCCAGCTGTTCGCGATCACCGAGGGGTTCCTCGGCCCGCTGTTCTTCGTCTGGCTCGGCGCCGAGCTGGACCTGAGGCAGCTGGTGGGCCACCCGTCGATGGTCCTGCTCGGACTCGCGCTGGGGGTGGGCGCCGGGGTCACGCACCTGGTGCCGCGGCTGCTGGGCCAGCCGGCGCCGCTCGGCCTGCTGGCGTCCGCCCAGCTTGGCGTCCCCGTCGCCGCGGCCACGATCGGCGCCCAGCTCGGCGTGCTCCGGACCGGCGAGGCCTCCGCGCTGATGCTGGGCGCCCTGGTCACGATCGGGCTGGCGGTGCTCGGCGGCGGCCTCGCCGCGCGCTCGGGCCTGGTGGTCGCCGTGGAGGGCGACGCGGCCCCACCACCCCTGACGTCCGCGGGCTGACGGCGGCGCCCCGCCCCGTCGGAGGGCGGGGCTAGGGTTGCGACCGATGGACGCCCCGCTCGCGCTCTACCGCCGCTACCGCCCCGAGACCTTCGCCGAGGTCATCGGGCAGGAGCACGTGACCGAGCCGCTGCGCGCCGCGCTCGCCGGCAACCGGGTCAACCACGCCTACCTGTTCTCCGGGCCGCGCGGCTGCGGCAAGACGACGAGCGCCCGGATCCTCGCCCGTGCGCTCAACTGCGAGCAGGCGCCCGTCGCCGACCCGTGCGGCGAGTGCGACAGCTGCCGCGACCTCGCGCGCGGGGGACCGGGCTCGATCGACGTGATCGAGATCGACGCCGCGTCGCACGGCGGCGTCGACGACGCGCGGGAGCTGCGGGAGAAGGCGTTCTTCGCCCCGGTGAAGAGCCGCTACAAGGTCTACATCATCGACGAGGCGCACATGGTGACGACGCAGGGCTTCAACGCCCTGCTCAAGCTCGTCGAGGAGCCCCCGCCCCACCTCCGCTTCATCTTCGCCACGACTGAGCCCGACAAGGTGATCCCGACCATCCGGTCGCGGACCCACCACTACCCGTTCCGGCTGATCCCGCCGCGGCTGCTTTCCGGCTACCTCGACGACCTCTGCGCCCGGGAGGGCGTGTCGATCGAGGCGGCGGCGCTTCCGCTCGTCGTCCGGGCGGGAGCGGGCTCGGCGCGGGACACGCTCTCCGTCCTCGACCAGCTGCTCGGCGGCGCCGGCCCCGAGGGCGTGACCTACCAGCTGGCGAGCGGGCTGCTGGGCTACACGCCGGACACGCTCCTCGACGACGTCGTCGACGCGTTCGCCGCGGGCGACGGGGCGGCCGTCTTCGGCGTGGTCGACAAGGTCATCGAGACGGGGCAGGACCCCCGCCGGTTCACCGAGGACCTGCTGCGCCGGCTGCGCGACCTGGTCATCGTCTCCGCGGTCCCCGACGCCCCCGCCTCCGGCCTGCTCGACGTGGCCGAGGACCAGGGGGAGCGGTTGGTCGCCCAGGCGGCGCGGTTCGGCCGGTCCGAGCTCACCCGCGCGGCCGACCTGGTGGCCGCCGGTCTCACCGACATGCGGGGGGCCACGGCCCCGCGGCTGCTGCTCGAGCTGATCTGCGCGCGGATCCTGCTCCCCGCAGCGGACCACAGCACCGACGGGCTGGGTGCACGGCTCGACCGCCTCGAGCGGCGGATGTCGATCAGCGGCACGCCGTCGTCCGTCCCCGCGGCCGAGGAGCCCGCGCCGGTCCAGGACCGGCGCGCGTCGCGGGCCGAGCGCGCCGCGCCCGAGCGTCCGGAGGAGCCGGCCCCGGAGCCGCGGAGGCACCCGCACGAGGTGCGGCACCCCGAGCCGGCCCGGCCCGAGCAGGACGAGCCCGAGCAGACCCGGCCCGTGGAGGTGGCGGCGCAGCCGGCCTCGCCCCAGCCCGTCGCTCCCGTGCCCCCGGCCTCCGTGCCCGCCTCGCCCGAGCCGGTCGTCTCCCCGGCCGCGCCCACGGGCTCGCTGGGCCTCGGCGACATCCGCCGGCTGTGGCCGGAGGTGATCGAGACCGTCCAGCGCAAGCGACGGGTGACCTGGATGCACGTCTCCCAGAACTCCCAGGTGGTCGGCTACGACGGCACCACGCTGACGCTCGGCTTCAAGCAGGACGGCCCGCGCCGCTCGTTCGAGACCGGCGGGCACGCCGAGATCGTGCAGGAGGCCCTGCGCGACGTGATCGGCGCCGACGTGCGCGTCGAGGCGATCGTCGACCACGGGGTCGAGACCGGAGCGCCGACCCCGCCCGCGCCGCAGACGGGCCCCGGCGAGCCGTCGTCCTGGGCCGCCGCACCCGACGCCGGCCCGGCGGAGGCTCCGGCCCGGCCGGCCGAGCCCCCCGTCTCCCGCCGTCCACCGCCCGAGGCGTTCGCCCCGGAGCCGCCCCCCGAGGACGTCCCGCCCGCGCACGACCCCGACGCCGCGGTCGACCTCGACGACGCCGAGGCCGACCACGAGACCGGGGCCGAGCTGCTCGCGCGCGAGCTGGGAGCCCAGGTCATCGAGGAGATCCCCCGCTCGTGACCCCGCCCCACCCGCAGAAGAGGATGGACCCATGACAGACGACCCGGCGGAGCAGAACCCGCTCGAGGCGCTCGCCGGCGGACTCGGCGGCCTCGACCTCGGCGGCCTGCTGCAGCAGGCCCAGCAGATGCAGGACCAGCTCCAGGCGACCCAGCGGGAGCTGGCCGACACGCTCGTCGAGGGCAGCGTCGCCGGCGGCGCCGTGACGGTCACCGTCAACGGCGTGGGCGAGCTGACCGGCGTCACGATCACCCCGGCGGCCGTCGACGGCGACGCCGGGCCGACCGCCGACGACCTCGCCGAGGTCGGCGACCTCGTCGTGGCCGCCTACCGCGACGCCCGGGCCAAGGCCGACGCGCTCGCCAGCGAGAAGCTCGGACCGCTCGCGGGCGGGCTTCCCGGCTTCCCCGAGGGCCCCGGCGCGGGCTCCGGGCCGCTCGGCTTCGCCTGAGCCGGACGCACGCACATGTACGAGGGTGTGGTCCAGGACCTGATCGACGAGCTCGGTCGGCTCCCGGGCGTCGGGCCCAAGAGCGCGCAGCGGATCGCGTTCCACCTCCTGCAGGCCGACCCGGCCGACGTACGCCGGCTCGCCGACGTCCTGATCGAGGTCAAGGCCAAGGTCAAGTTCTGCTCGACCTGCTTCAACGTGGCCGAGGACGACCAGTGCCGGATCTGCCGCGACCCGCGCCGGGACGCGACGGTGCTGTGCGTGGTCGAGGAGTACAAGGACGTCGTGGCGATCGAGCGCACCCGCGAGTTCCGGGGCCGCTACCACGTGCTCGGCGGGGCGATCTCGCCGATCGACGGGATCGGGCCCGAGCAGCTGCACATCCGCGAGCTGCTCGCGCGCCTCGGCCAGGGCGACGGCGCGGAGGTCTCCGAGGTGATCCTGGCGACCGACCCCAACCTCGAGGGCGAGGCGACGGCGACCTACCTCACCCGGATGCTCTCGCCGCTGGGCTTGCGCATCACCCGGTTGGCTAGTGGACTCCCTGTAGGCGGGGACCTCGAGTACGCCGACGAGGTCACTCTCGGACGTGCGTTCGTTGGAAGGCAGGCTGCGACATGACCGATCAGCTCCCGGGCCAGGCCGCGCTGGAGGCGCTGCTCGCGGTCGAGTCCGAGACCGTGCGGTTCGCCGATGAGATCGGTGCCTCGGTCGGCGGGTTCCTCGACGCGCTCCCGGTCATCGCGTGGCAGGCCACTGGAGGGCAGGCCGTCTCGCTGCTGCTCCTCCAGA
The DNA here is from genome assembly GCA_035554955.1 of Nocardioides sp. Taxonomy (GTDB): domain Bacteria; phylum Actinomycetota; class Actinomycetes; order Propionibacteriales; family Nocardioidaceae; genus Nocardioides. Next base: position 73,210 of record DATMHR010000023.1, read on the forward strand.
TCAGCCAGATGTCGCTGGTCGGTGCCCGCCTCGGCGCGCAGCGCGACTTCGCGCCGCGCGACGAGTACCAGCCCGACGTGGGGCCGGACGCCGACCTCGACGAGCTGCGGCTCCGGCTCGCCGAGCTGCTGGGCGACCTCGACACCTACAGCTACGTGTTCGACCCCTACGCCCCCGACCTCGTCGAGAGCCTGCTCTCCGACGACATCACCCAGATCGCCTCCGACCTCGAGCTCGGCATGCGGCACTACCGCGTGGGTGACGTCGAGGAGGCCCTGTGGTGGTGGCAGTTCTCCTACGTCTCCTCCTGGGGAGCGCTGGCCGGGGCCGCGCAGAAGGCCCTGCTGTCCGTGATCGCCCACGACCGGCTCGACGTCGAGCTGCCCTCGGAGATCGAGCAGATCGAGGCGGCCGAGGCCGCCCTCAACGGGGCCGACGCCTCCTGACCGGCCTCCCGCGTCCCGCTCGGCAGAACGCCGGAGGGGCGGGTCGCGCGCGTCGGTAGAATCGGCGCGTCGTCTTCCCCCTACCCAGGAGTGGTCCGCCGTGGGCATCGTCGTTCAGAAGTACGGCGGCTCGTCCCTCGCCGACGCCGACGCGATCAAGCGGGTCGCCCGCCGCATCGCCGAGGCGAAGAAGGAGGGCAACGACGTCGTCGTCGCCGTCTCCGCGATGGGCGACAAGACCGACGAGCTGCTCGACCTCGCCGCCGAGGTGAGCCCGCTCCCGCCGGCGCGCGAGCTCGACATGCTGCTCACCGCGGGCGAGCGGATCTCGATGGCGCTGGTCGCGATGGCGATCTCCGACCTCGGCTACACCGCGCGGTCGTTCACCGGCTCCCAGGCGGGCGTGATCACCGACTCGGTGCACGGCAAGGCGAAGATCATCGACGTCACGCCGGGCCGGATCCGCGACGCGATCGCCGAGGGCCACATCGTGATCGTGGCCGGGTTCCAGGGCGTCAGCCAGGACACCAAGGAGATCACCACGCTCGGCCGCGGCGGCACCGACACGACCGCCGTCGCGCTGGCCGCTGCGCTGCAGGCCGACGTGTGCGAGATCTACACCGACGTCGACGGCGTCTTCACCGCCGACCCCCGGATCGTGCCGTCGGCGCGCAAGCTCGACACCGTGACGTTCGAGGAGATGCTCGAGCTCGCGGCCTGCGGCGCCAAGGTGCTGCACCTGCGCTCGGTCGAGTACGCCCGCCGCTACGGCATCCCGATCCACGTCCGGTCGTCGTTCTCGCAGCTCAAGGGGACGATCGTGACCGGAAGCATCAACGACCCCAGGAGCGAGGACAGCACCGTGGAAGAGCCCATCATCGCCGGCGTCGCCCACGACCGCAGCGAGGCCAAGATCACCGTCGTCGGCGTGCCCGACAAGGTCGGCGAGGCCGCGCGGATCTTCGACGCGCTCGCGCAGGCGCAGATCAACCTCGACATGATCGTGCAGAACGTCTCCGCCGCCGCGACCAACCTCACCGACATCTCCTTCACGCTCCCGCGCACCGACGCGGCGACCGCCCTCGAGGCGCTCGAGGGCCTGAAGGGCGAGATCGGCTTCGAGTCGCTCCTCTTCGACGACAAGATCGGCAAGATCTCGCTGATCGGTGCCGGCATGCGCTCCCACCCGGGCGTCTCGGCGAAGTTCTTCAGCGCCCTCGCCGGCGCCGGGGTGAACATCGGGATGATCTCGACCTCGGAGATCCGGATCTCGGTGGTCGTCGACGAGGCCGACGTGGACGCGGGCGTGGCCGCCGCGCACACGGCGTTCGAGCTCGACGCCGACGAGGTCGAGGCCGTCGTCTACGGCGGCACCGGGCGCTGACCGCGCCACCACTGAAACTCGCTCGCGCGACCCGTGGGCGGCCGGAAGGATGCTGTTGTGAAGATCGGAATCGTCGGCGCGACCGGCCAGGTCGGCGTCGCCATGCGCCAGATCCTCCTCGAGCGGGCGTTCCCCGCCGACGAGGTGCGCTTCTTCGCCTCCGCGCGCTCCGCGGGCCGCACGCTGGCGTTCGGGGACCGCGAGGTCGTCGTCGAGGACGCCGCGACCGCTGACCCGAGCGGGCTGGACATCGCGCTGTTCTCGGCCGGTGCGACCACGTCGCGCGCCCTGGCCCCGAAGTTCGCCGACGCCGGCGTCATCGTGGTCGACAACTCCAGCGCCTTCCGCAAGGACCCCGCGATCCCGCTCGTCGTCTCCGAGGTCAACCCGGAGGCCGCCCGGGAGGTCATCGAGGCCGGCCACGGCATCATCGCCAACCCCAACTGCACGACGATGGCCGCGATGCCGGTCCTCAAGCCGCTGCACGACGCCGCGGGCCTGGTCCGGCTGATCGCCTCGACCTACCAGGCCGTGTCGGGGTCGGGCGTGGCCGGCGTCGAGGAGCTGGCCAACGGGATCGCCGCCGCCGGCGACAAGGCGCGCGAGCTGGCCTACGACGGCGAGGCCGTGACCTTCCCCGAGCCGGGCGTCTACCGGCGCACCATCGCCTACAACGTGCTGCCGTTCGCCGGCAACCTCGTCGAGGACGGTCTCGAGGAGACCGACGAGGAGCAGAAGCTGCGCAACGAGTCGCGCAAGATCCTCGGCATCCCCGACCTCCGCGTGTCGGGTCTCTGCGTGCGGGTGCCGGTCTTCACCGGCCACTCCCTCGCGATCAACGCCGAGTTCGCCGACCCGATGCCGGTCGCGCGCGCCAAGGAGCTGCTGAGCAACGCCCCGGGCGTCGAGCTGGCCGACATCCCCAACCCGCTCCAGGCGGCCGGGAAGGACCCGTCCTACGTGGGCCGGATCCGGCAGGACCCCGGCGTCGACGGCGACCGCGGTCTCGCGCTGTTCGTCTCCAACGACAACCTGCGCAAGGGCGCCGCGCTCAACACCGTGCAGATCGCCGAGCTGGTGCTCGGCTCGCGCTAGGGGCTAGCGCGCCGTCTCGTCGATGATCTCGGTGAGCTTCACCGAGCCGACGTAGGCGGCGAGCGAGAGCACCGGAACGACGATCACGACGGGCCAGCTGTCCAGCAGGTCGACGAGGAACGTCAAGGTGATCGCGGCGACCACGCCGGCGGCGAGGAAGCTCGTCGTACCGGGGTCCTTGACCCAGAACACCTTCAGCAGCGCGCTGCCGAGGACGACGCAGACCGCGAACGTCGCGACGAGCAGCACGAAGCCCGGCCCCCCGCCGCACGACGACGTGCCGCGGACCGCCTCGCAGCCGCGCAGCAGCAGCCAGATCAGGCCGATGGCCGTGGCGCCGACGACGACCCCGGTCACGGCCGCGGCCGGCAGCGGAGCCAGGACCGGCTCCTCGTCCATCGCGGCCAGGATCTCGGCGTCCTCGCGCTCGTGGTCCGTCAGCGGCGCCGGCTCGACCACCTCGGGGGTGGGACGCGGTGCCGAGGCGGCCTGCCGGGCGGCGGGCTTCCTCCTCGCCGGAGCACCCACGGCCGTCGCCGTGGCAGCCGGCTTCTCGGGTGCGGGCTCCGGCGGCGGCACCTTCGTCGTCGCCTTCTCGGCGGCGGGCTCCTCGGCGACCGGCTCCGCCGGGACCTCGATCACCGCGGTAGCGCTCTCGTCCGGTCCCTCGGCGACGGGCTCCTCCGCGACGACGGGCTCCGCGGCGACGGGCTCCTCCGCGACGGGCTCTTCGACGACGGGCTCTTCGACCACGGGCTCTTCGGCGACGGGCTCTTCGGCGACGGGCTCCGCGGCGACGGGCTCCGCGACCTCGATCACCTCGGTGTCGTCGGCGTTCTCGGTGTCGAGGGGGGCCTCGGGCTCAGCCGGGGTCGGGGTGACCGCGGGCTCGCCGGCGGCCGGCTTCTTCTTGCGGCCGAACAGCCGAGGTGGCTCCAAGCTGACCTTCAGCTTGTCCTGCTCGTCAGACATGGGGTGCAGTGTGTCACGAACGCCAACCCGTGCAGCGTCGCACCGCTGGGCGGACGGTCGTGCCCCGCTCGCTGCGCGAAATGACGAAGATCCGGGCCCACTTCCGTGGGTCCGGATCTTGCAGATGTCCTGCGACATCACAGGGTCGGGCTGACAGGATTTGAACCTGCGGCCTCCTCGTCCCGAACGAGGCGCGCTACCAAGCTGCGCCACAGCCCGATGGGCCCCGCTACTGGAGCGAAGCACCAGCCCGGGAGCCTACCGGAGCCGGGTAGTGCGTCGCTAATCCGGGGTCACCGCGACAGCAGGGTCAGCAGTGTCGCCTCGGGACGGCAGGCGATCCGGGTCCGGAAGTAGGGGTTGGTGCCGACGCCGGCGGACACGTGCAGCCACGCGGAACCGGGGTCGCCGGGGCGGGAGTCGGCCGGATGACGGTGCAGCCCCCGGGCCCGCTCGGGGTCCAGGTCGCAGTTCGTCGTCAGCGTCCGCCCGGGGACGCCGAACCCCTGCGGCAGGCACACCTGCCCGCCGTGCGTGTGCCCGGCCAGGATCGCGTCGTAGCCGTCGGCGGCGAACTGGTCGAGGACCCGCAGGTACGGCGCGTGCGCGACCGCCAGCCGCAGGTCGGCCTCCTCGTCCGCGGGGCCGGCGACGGCCGCGAGGTCGTCGTACCAGAGGTGCGGGTCGTCCACGCCCGCGAACGCGAGCCGGTGGTCGCCGACCTGCAGCGTCGCGCGGCGGTTGGTGAGGTCGAGCCACCCGGACCCGGCGAACCCGCGGGTGAGCTCGCCCCAGGGCAGCTGGGGCACGTCCGTGCGGCGCGTGCCGTCGTCGGGCAGGAGGTAGGCGAGCGGGTTGCGCAGGCTGGGCTCGAAGTAGTCGTTGGAGCCGTGGACGAAGACGCCGGGCACGTCGAGCAGCGGACCCAGCGCGTCGAGGACCGCGGGCACGGCGTCCCGGTGGGCGAGGTTGTCGCCGGTGTCGACGACCAGGTCGGGCTGCGTGGCGGCGAGGCCGCGCAGCCACTCCTGCTTGGCGTGCTGGCCGGGCGTCATGTGGATGTCGCTGAGGTGCAGCACCCGCAACGGCCGGGAGCCGGCGGGCAGCACCCGCACGTCGACCTTGCGGAGCGTGTACTGGCGGGCCTCCCAGACGGCGTACGCCGCCACGGCGGCACCGGCCGCCGCCCCGCCGCCCGCCACTTTCGCCGCGCCTCGCCAGAATCCCACGCGGCAACGTTTTCACACGGTCGGCAGAATGCCTCCCATGACCACCCTCAAGGACCGCCTGCGCACCGACCTCACCGCCGCGATGAAGGCGCGCGACGAGCTGCGCTCGGCGACGCTGCGGATGATCCTCACCTCGGTGACCAACGCCGAGGTGGCCGGAAAGGTCGCCAAGGAGCTGACCGACGACGAGGTCATCGGGGTGCTGTCGAGCGAGGCGAAGAAGCGCCGTGAGGCGGCGGTCGCGTTCGAGGAGGGCAACCGGCCGGAGAGCGCCGCGCGGGAGCGCGCGGAGGCCGCGGTGATCGCCGACTACCTGCCGCAGCAGCTCACGCCGGAGGAGATCGCCGGCATCGTCACCAAGGCCGTCGACGACCTCGGCGTCGCCGGCGCGGGCCCGCAGGCGATGGGCCGGGTGATGGGCGTCGTGCAGCCCCAGGTCAAGGGCCGGGCCGACGGCGCCGCGGTCGCGGCGGAGGTACGTCGCCAGCTCGGCTGACGCCGCGCCGGGCGGCGGGCGCCCGGGTCAGTGGTGGCCGTGCCCGTTCCCGTGACCGTTGCCCGGGCCGCCGCCACCGTTGCCACCGCCACCGCCACCGCCGCCGCCGTGACCGCCGCCGCCGTTGTTCTTCGGCGGAGGAGGCGGCGGGGTGCCGTCGGAGACGTAGTAGTAGACCGTGTCGCCCGGGCTGAGCGTGTTGCCGCCCGACGGGCTGATGTAGGCCACCGTGCCGCGCGCACAGCTGGAGTCGACGAAGCCGCCGTTCGCCGCGGTCAGGCCGGCGCCCTCGATCGCGGAGGTCGCCGTGTCGGTCGACGCGCACGAGCTCACGTAGGGCACGGGCACGCGCACGCCCGCGATGGTCGAGTCGGGCAGCTGGAAGTCGTCGCCGGGCAGCAGGTGCGCGATCGCCTTGTAGGTGTCGCCCCAGATCGGGCCGGCGACGGTGGAGCCGAAGGCCTCGTAGATCGTCGAGCCGCCGACGAACTGGCCGTTCAGCGTCACCGGGTGGCCGGCCGAGTTCACGCCGGCGACCGTGGCCGCGCCCGCCAGGTTGGGCGAGTAGCCGACGAACCACACGGCCATGTTGCTGCTCGTCGTACCGGTCTTGCCGGCCACGGGGATGCCCGGGTTGAGCGCGGAGCCGAAGCCGCCGGGCGCCAGCACGCCCTCGAGCACGTTGTTGACCGCGTCGGCCACCGAGCCCGGCAGCACCTGGGTGCAGTGCGGCTTGTACTCCTTGAGGAGGTTGCCCTCGGAGTCCTCGATCTTCACGACCGGGCGGGCGTCGCAGTGCAGCCCGCGGGCGGCGAACGTCGCGTAGGCCTCGGCCATGCCGAGCGGGCTCACGTCGGCGACACCCAGGGTGAACGAGGGGACCTGCCAGTGCTTGTCGAGGTTGAGGCCCATCGCGTTGGCCAGCTTCCACGGCTCGCAGATGCCCGTGCGCTGCTCGAGTGCCACGAAGAAGGTGTTGATCGACTCCCGGGTGCCCTCGTAGAGGTTGGGCGCGGCCGGGCCGTCGGTCGAGTTGTGGAACGTGTAGACCTCGGAGCTCGGGTAGGGGCCGTCGCAGGTCCGGAACGTGCCGAGGTCGAACGCCCGTGCGTCGGGAGCGGGGATCCGGGTGGTCAGCGGGATGCCCTGCTCGATCGCCGAGGCGAGCACGAACGCCTTGAACGTCGAGCCGGGCTGGAAGCCGGCCGCGTCGCCGTACTTGGTCGGCACGGAGTAGTCGAGGAAGGTCTGGCCGTTCGCCGCGTCGGCACCCATCGGGCGCGACTGCGCGATCGCCTTGACCTCGCCCGTGCCCGGCTGCACCAGCGCGATCGAGCCGATCGCGCCGTCCTTCGGGTAGACGTGGGCCGCGACGGCGCGCTGGGCGGCGTCCTCGATCCGGGTGTCGATCGTCGTCGTGATCGTCAGGCCGCCGCCGCGGAGCAGCCGCATCCGGGCGGCCGGGGTGGGACCGAGGTCCGGGTCGTGGCGCAGGTAGCTGATGACGTAGTCGCAGAAGAACGGGGCGCGCGAGCTGACGCAGCCGTTGGACATCGGCTGCACGTCGAGGTGGAGCCCGGTCGCCTTGACCCGGTCGGCCTTCTTCTGCGTGATGACGTGCAGCTCGGCCATGCGGTCGAGGACCACGTCGCGGCGGGTGCGGGCCGCCTGCGGGTTCTCGGTCGGGTTGAACGCCTCGGGGCTCTGCACCAGGCCGGCGAGGAGGGCGGCCTGGGTGAGGTCGAGGTCCTTGGCGTTGACGTTGAAGTAGTGCTGCGCGGCGGCCTGGATGCCGTAGGCGCCGTCGCCGAAGTAGGCGGTGTTGAGGTAGCGCTCGAGGATCCAGTCCTTGCTGTGCGCCTTCTCCAGGGCGATCGCGTAGCGCAGCTCGCGCAGCTTGCGCGCGTAGCTGTCGTCGGTCGCCTGCTCGATGAGCTTCTTGTTGTTGCCCGCCTGGGTGACCAGCGTCAGCTTCACCAGCTGCTGGGTGATCGAGGAGCCGCCCTGCACGACGCCGTTGGACGCCTGGTTGGTGAACAGCGCGCGCAGCGTCCCCTTGACGTCGAGCGCGCCGTGCTCGTAGAAGCGGTAGTCCTCGATCGAGACGATCGCCTTCGCCATGATCCGCGAGATGTTGACCAGGTCGACGTTGATCCGGTTCTGGTCGTAGATCGTCGCGATCTGGTTGCCGGCCTTGTCCAGGATCAGCGTGCGCTGCGGCAGCTGCTCGGTCTTGAGCGCCTGGGGCAGGTCGTCGACGGAGTCGGAGACGTTGCGCGCGGCGAACCCGAGCACGCCCGCGAACGGGATCGCCAGCCCCGAGACGACCACGCCGAGCACCACGGACACCAGCAGCATCACCCCGAGGTGGGACACCACCTTGTGCGCAGGCAGGCGGTCGGGCCGGGTGCGGGACATGCGGCCAAGGGTACGGGACCACCCTCCTCCGGCCCGCCTCGGCGAGGGCCCGGAACCGGCCGGGCCCGGCTGGACCGGTGGTCCTGCATGGACGGTCCGGGCCCCGTCGCGGTAGTCAGAAATGACTAGACAGTTGACTCCGATGAGTGGTGCCCAAAGGCTTCCGTGTCCTTTACTTTGGTAGTGCGAGAAGGACGAAGCTGCACTGTGGGGGTGCGGCCCTTCTCGTCAGAGTGGGGACAACAACATGTGGGTGGAAGACTGGGCACTGCGTGCAGCGTGCCGTGAGACTGCCAAGCCGGACGAGCTGTTCGTCCGGGGCGCCGAGCAGAACCAGGCCAAGCAGGTCTGCCAGGGCTGCCCGGTTCGCACCGAGTGCCTCGCCGAGGCGCTCGACAACCAGATCGAGTGGGGCGTCTGGGGCGGGATGACCGAGCGGGAGCGCCGTGCGCTGCTGCGCCGGCACCCCAACGCCTCGTGGCGCAAGGTCCTCGAGACCGCCCGCACGCGGGCCGAGGCCGCCTCGGCCTGAGGTCAGCCGGCGCCCTTCGCGAGGAGGTCGCCGATCCGGCGCAGGCCGTCGAGGTCGTGCACGTCGCCGGCGAGCGCCGGCACGACCGCCGCTGCGACCTGCGGGTGCGCGGTGTGGAACTGCTCGCGCAGCACCCGCTCACGCTCGACCATGCTCGTCCGGTCGGCGTGCAGCCGCAGCAGCCCCGCGGTGAGCGAGTCGGGCGACGTACGCCGCAGCCGCTCGGCACCGGCCAGCGCCTCGGCCGCCGAGAGCGTGCCCGACGGCTGGGGGCTCGCGCGGTTGACGATCAGCCCGGCCAGCGGCATCGCGTCGTCGGTGAGCCGCTCGACGAAGTACGCCGCCTCGCGCAGCGCGTCGGGCTCGGGTGCGGCGACCACCAGGAAGGCCGTGTCGTCGGCCTTGAGCAGCGAGTAGGTCTGCTGCGCGCGCTGGCGGAACCCTCCGAACACCGTGTCCAGCGCCGCGATGAACATCTGCAGGTCCTTGAGGAACTGCGCGCCGAGGATCTTGGTCATCGCGTTGGTGATCAGGCTGAACCCCGCGGTCATCAGCTTGGCGGGCCCGCGGGCCGGCGCGAGCATCAGCCGCACGAAGCGTCCGTCCAGGAAGCTGGAGAGCCGTTCGGGGGCGTCCAGGAAGTCGAGTGCGGAGCGCGACGGCGGGGTGTCGACGACGATCAGGTCGTAGGTGCCCGTCCTCTGCGCGTCCCGGTAGAGCTGGCCGAGCTTCTCCATCGCCATGTACTCCTGCGTCCCGGCGAACGAGCTCGACAGCGCGACGTAGAACGGGTTGGCCAGGATCTGCTGCGCCTTCTCCGGGCTGGCCTGGGACTCGACCACCTCGTCGAAGGTGCGCTTCATGTCGAGCATCATCGCGTCGAGGCTGCCGGAGCCGTCGGCGCTGACCCCGCTGACCGGGCGGGGTGTGTTGTCCAGCTCCTTGATGCCCATCGACTGCGCGAGCCGGCGCGCCGGGTCGATCGTCAGCACCACGACCTTGCGCCCGCGCTCCGCGGCGCGCAGTGCGAGCGCGGCCGACGTCGTGGTCTTGCCGACGCCGCCGGAGCCGCAGCACACGATGATCCGGGTGCCGGGGTCGTCGAGCAGGGCGTCGACGTCGAGAGCACCCGCGGGGCTGCCCGACGGGCCGACCCGGCTGCGTGCGCGGGTGTGCGCGCCGCTCTGCCGGCTCATGCCAGACCCTGCTTCCGCAGCTCGCCGGCCAGCTCGTAGAGCGCGCCGAGGTCGATGCCGGCGGCGATGCGGGGCAGCTCGTAGGTCGGTACGTCGAGCCGCGCGACGAGCTCGCGCTGGGAGTCCTCGAGCGCGCGTCGCTCGGCGTGGTCGGCCGCCTCGAAGAGCAGGCTGTCGACGAGGCCGGCGCCGCCCGCGATGCCCGCCTCGTCGAGGTCGGACTCGATCTGCGACCGGTCCAGCGCGCCGGCCCGGGCGGCGGCGAGGTCCTCGGCGTCCAGGTCGCGGGGGCGGACCTGGTTGACGATCACGCCGCCAACCGGGAGCCGGGCCTTGCGCAGCTCGGCGATCCCGTCCGCGGTCTCCTGCACGGGCATCTCCTCCAGCACCGTCACCAGGTGCACCGCGGTCCGCGGCGACCGGAACAGGGTCATCATTGTGTCCGACTGCGACTTGATCGGCCCCATCTTCGCCAGGCCGGAGACCTCCTCGCCGACGTTGAGGAACTGGCTGATCCGTCCTGTCGGCGGGGCGTCGAGCACCACGGCGTCGTATTGCTGGGCGCCCTTGTTGCGGCTGTTGCGCTCGACGGCCTCGTACACCTTGCCGCTCAGGAGCACGTCCCGGACGCCCGGGGCGATCGTCGTGGCGAACTCGATCACCCCGAACCGGTCGAGCGCCCGGCCCGCGCGGCCCAGGCGGTAGTACATCGACAGGTACTCCAAGAGCGCCGACTCGGCATCGATGTGCAGGGCGTGGACGACGCCGCGGCTGCCCGAGTCGTCGGGCAGGCCGGTGGTCAGCCGCCGCTCCTCGTAGGGCAGCGGGTCGACGTCGAACATCCGGGCGATGCCCTGCCGTCCCTCGACCTCGCAGAGCAGGACGTTCTTCCCCCGGCCGGCCAGGGCGAGGGCGAGAGCCGACGCGACGGTCGACTTGCCCGTGCCCCCCTTGCCGGTCACCACGTGCAGGCGCACCTTCGGCCAGTCGCTCACCCGGGCGACTGTAGCGCCACGCCGGGGAGGCGCTTCGTCAGCCGAGCTTGCCGGCCAGCGCGACCCAGGTGAAGAAGGAGATGCCCAGGAGCATCCCGACGTGCCCCAGCACCGACAGCGACGGGCCCTGGCCCCACGTGTCGCCCGTGGCGGCCGCCGCGTGCTTGCTGGGCCGCGAGAGCCAGCGGCCCAGGATCAGGAGGCCGATCGCGACCTCGATCCACCAGGCCGACAGCGCCAGCGCGCCGATCACGTCACCCGGCGAGGAGAGGTAGAAGACCCAGGTCCCGAGAGCCACGACACCGACGACGGTGTGCGCGTTGACGATCGACATGGGCACGACCGCGTGCCCTGCCTGGGCCTGCTCGTTGGACAGGCGCATCCTCGTCAGGAGCACGACCACTGCCGCCAGTGCGGTCAGCATCCACACGGCGTTGTCGAGATTCACCGTCGCATCGTGGCACAACCTGTGACCGGTGCCACTCCACGTCCTGAGTAGGGTGCCGGACATGACCAAGTGGGAGTACCAGGTGGCGCCCGTCCTCAACCACGCCGCGGCGCAGATCCTCAACAACTTCGGCCAGGACGGCTGGGAGCTCGTGACCCTGATCCCGAGCCCGCAGGGCAACGACATCGCCTACTTCAAGCGCCCCGCCGAGTGACGGGGCGGCTGCAGCGATGACGACGCCCGAGGAGCGGCTCGCCGACCTGGGACTGACCGTCCCCGACGTGGTGCCGCCGGTGGCGGCGTACGTCCCGGCGGTGCGGTCCGGCGCCCACGTGTTCACCGCCGGCCAGCTGCCGATGCGCGACGGGACGCTGATGGCGACCGGCAAGGTCGGCGGCTCGGTCACGCCGGAGGAGGCCACGGCGTGCGCCCGGCAGTGCGCGCTCAACGCCGTCGCCGCGGTGAAGTCGGTCGCCGACCTCGGCGCGGTCCGCCGGGTGGTGAAGGCGGTCGTGTTCGTCGCCTCGACCCCGGACTTCACCGGGCAGCCGGGCGTGGCCAACGGCGCCTCGGAGCTGCTGGCCGCGGCGTTCGGGGACGCGGGCGTGCACGCCAGGTCCGCGGTCGGCGTACCCGTCCTCCCGCTGGACGCGCCGGTCGAGGTCGAGATCGTCGTGGAGCTGTCCGAGTGAGGATCCCGCTCCCGCCGGTCCCGCTGCCGGCCGAGCTCGCCGACCGGGCCCGGGAGTACGACGACGGGACGCTCGAGCCGGCCGAGCCGCGCAACGCGGCGACGGTGGTGCTGCTGCGCGAGCGCGGTGCCGGGCCCGAGGTCTACCTGCTGCGTCGCCACGTGACGATGGACTTCGCCGGCGGCATGTGCGTCTTCCCCGGGGGCGGCGTGGACCCGCGCGACTTCGACGCCGCGGTCGGCTGGGCCGGTACGCCGCCCGCCGGGTGGGCCGAGCGGCTGGGCACCGACGAGGAGACCGCGCGGGCCCTGGTCTGCGCCGCGGTGCGGGAGACCTTCGAGGAGTCCGGGGTGCTGCTGGCGGGGCCGTCGGCCGACTCGGTCGTGGCCGACACCACGGGCGAGGACTGGGAGGCCGACCGCGTCGCCCTGGAGACCCGCGAGCTCGCCATGACCGACTTCCTCGAGCGGCGGGGGCTCGTGCTGCGCACCGACCTGCTCGGGATCTGGGACGGCTGGCTGACGCCGGTGTTCGAGCCGAAGCGCTACCGGACCTGGTTCTTCGTGGCCCGGCTGCCCGAGGGGCAGCGCACCCGGGACGTGTCGACGGAGTCGTCCGAGGTGGTGTGGATGCCGGCCCGGGAGGCCGCCGCGCGCGCCGACGCCGGCACGCTCGCGATGCTGCCGCCGACCTACCTGACCTGCCTGGAGATCGCCGAGCACGACTCCGTCGCCGACGTCGTGGACGCGAGCGAGGGTCGCTCGGTCGAGATGTTCACGCCGTCCGTCGAGCCGCTCGGCGACGGCTTCACGCTGTCGATGCCGGACCGGCTGCGGCCGCTGGTCGCCGCGCGCAGACGGGCGTGACCCCGTGACCGGGGCCTGGTCGGGCGGGGCGTTCGGCGAGCACGGCGAGTGCGTGCTGGCGCCGAACGCCAACATCATGACCCTCGACGGCACCAACACCTGGATCATCCGGGACCAGGACTTCGGTCGGTCGGTCGTGATCGACCCGGGGCCACTCGACGAGGGGCACCTGCGCGCGGTCGCCGACATCGCCGGCGACGTCCGGGCCGTGCTGCTGACGCACGGCCACCTCGACCACTCCGAGGGCGCCCGCGCGTTCGCCGAGCGGGTCGGCTGCGGCGTCCGGGCGCTGGACCCGGAGCAGCGCCTGGGTGACGAGGGCCTCGCCGACGGTGACGTGGTGGCGGTCGGCGACCTGGAGGTGCGGGTCGTCGGCACGCCCGGCCACACCAGCGACTCGCTGTCGTTCTGGGTGCCCGAGGAGCGCGCCGTGCTGACCGGCGACACCGTCCTCGGCCGCGGCACCACCGTCGTCGCCCACCCGGACGGCAAGCTCGGCGCCTACCTGGACTCCCTCGACCGGCTGCACGCGCTCGCGGAGTCGCGCGAGGTCACCACGATCTGGCCGGGCCACGGCCCGGTCATCGACGACGCGCTCGCGGTCCTCGACTACTACCGCGCCCACCGCCGCGAGCGCCTCGCCCAGGTCGAGGCCGCCCTCGACCGGCTCGGCGAGACCCCCGCGGTCGCCGGCGGCGCCAGCACCCTCCCGCGTCGCGTCGTCGAGATCGTCTACTCCGACGTCGACCCCGTCCTCTGGGGCGCCGCCGAGCTCTCGGTCCGCGCCCAGCTCGCCTACCTCGGCGAGCTCTGACAGCTCGTCGAACCGTGGGTTCGAGCATGTTGAACCGTGGGTTCGAGCATGTTGAACCGTGGTTTCGGTACGCCGTCCCGCGGGTTGCGGACGCCGGTTCTCCACAGGGTTGAAATCGCCGCTGGATCACGGAGCACGAGCCCCCGACAGTGTCGGCATGAATGAGCCCCCAGCCATCACCCTGCCGGACCGCCCCTTCCTCGGCCGCGATGCCGAGAGCCTCGGGATCTCGAAGCGGCACCTGTCGACGCTGGTGCAGCGAGGAGTGCTCCGGCGCGTCTGCCGGGGTGTGTACGCCGCCGCATCCCTGCCGGACACGATCACCACTCGCGCGCAGGCGGTTGCGCTGGTGACGGCGGCGGACCATGTCATCTGCGACCGCACCGCCGCGTGGATCCTCGGCGTGGACATGCTCACCGCCGGGGAGCACGATGCGTTGCCGCCCATCGAGACGTGCACGCCGTCGGGCCGGACACCGACGCACAGCGGTGGCGCCGACGGTCACGAGCGAGCCCTGGCACCCGCCGACGTGATGACGGTCGAGGGGCTTCGCCTGACGACGCCGCTGCGGACCGCGCTCGACCTGGGTGCCCGACTGCACCGTCGAGACGCACTCGCCGCCATGGACGCGATCTGCCGTCGCCACGGAATGTCAGCCGCGCAGCTGAGGCGTGAGCTCAAGCGGTTCCGCCGCCGGCGCGGCGTGGTCCAGCTCCGGGAGCTCGTCGAGCTCGTCGATCCGCGCGCCGAGTCGGCACGGGAGTCCTGGACGCGGCTGGAGATCCACGATGCCGGCCTCCCGACACCGGAGGCGCAGCATTGGGTCGTCGTCGACGGCCGCAGGCGGTTCCGCCTCGACCTCGCCTACCCGGGCCTCCGGGTCGCGATCGAGTACGACGGCTTCGCCGACCACCGCCGTACCCGGCAGCAGATCGAGCGCGACGCGGCGCGTCGCCGCTGGCTGCACGACCACGGCTGGACCGTGATCATCGTCCGCCTCGGTGACTTCACCGGAGGTGGCTTGGAGCGCTGGCTCGACGAGCTGCGGTTCGCGCTGAAGCCGTCGTACACGAACGTCCGCCGGCTGGAACGAGGCGACCGGGAGCGTCTGGCCGCGCGGACCCGCGGCGACGACACGGCGTAGCAAGGCGCGGCTCGACGTGTTCGAAGCCACGGTTCGACGTGCGCGAGCCCACGGTTCGACGACCCTGCGACAGGTCAGCGGGCGCGGCGGGTCATCCGCTCCATGTCCATGATCACGACCGAGCGGGGCTCGAGGCGCAGCCAGCCGCGGGACGCGAAGTCGGCGAGGGCCTTGTTGACCGTCTCGCGGGAGGCGCCGACCAGCTGGGCGAGCTCCTCCTGGGTGAGGTCGTGGTGCACGTGGACGCCGTCGTCGGCGGTGCGGCCGAAGCGCTCGGCGAGGTCGAGCAGCGCCTTGGCGACGCGGCCGGGGACGTCGGAGAAGACCAGGTCGGCGACGACGTCGTTGGCCTTGCGCAGCCGGCCGGCGAGCTGGGTCAGCAGGCCGCGGGCGACCTGCGGGCGGCCGTCGAGCCAGCGCAGCAGGTCCTCGTGGGACAGGGAGGCGAACTCGGTGTCGGTGACCGCGGTGACCGTCGCCGAGCGCGGCCCGGGGTCGAAGAGCGAGAGCTCGCCGAACATCTGCCCGGGACCGAGGATCGCGAGCAGGTTCTCGCGGCCGTCGGAGGAGGTGCGGCCGAGCTTCACCTTGCCGTCGAGCACGATGTAGAGCTTGTCGCCGCTGTCGCCCTCGTGGAACAGCACCTCGCCCCGGCGGAGGCGGGTCTCGGACATGGACGACCGCAGCGCGGAGGCGGCCTCGTCGTCCAGGGCGCTGAACAGCGGTGCCTGACGCAGCACGTCGTTGTCCACGGTTCCTCCAGTTGTTCGCGTACGGCGACCGGTCCCCCCACGTCGCGCGGCTCCCGGGACGACCCGCTCATGGGCAGTCGGCTCGCATCCTAGCCAGTGGTCCATCTCACACCTAGCCGACGCAACGGTCGAGGGCACTCCGTCCCCAGCGTCCGCGCGGCCCGTCCACAGCGGCGAGCCGGTTGTCCCCAGGTTCCTCCACAGGCTGTGGGACGGGTGCAGGGAGGGACTGTCGACCCGACCGCATAGTCTTGCGGGCGTGCCGGCCAGCCTCACCCCGCCCGTCCCGGGCGCCCCTGACGCGACGGGGGACACGCCGACGGGGGAGACCCGCACCCAGCTGGTGCGCCGGGCGCGCAAGATCAACCGGGTCCTGGCCGAGACCTACCCCGACGCGCACTGCGAGCTGGACTTCGACGACGCCTTCCAGCTGCTCGTCGTGACCGTCCTGTCCGCGCAGACGACCGACAAGCGGGTCAACGCCGTACGGCCCACCCTGTTCGCGGCCTACCCGACGCCCGCCGCGATGGCCGCCGCCGACCGCGCCGACCTCGAGCGGATCGTCGGCCCGCTCGGCTTCTTCCGCGCCAAGACCGACGCGCTGCTCAAGCTCAGCGCAGCGCTGGTGGAGCGGTTCGACGGCGAGGTGCCGCCGCGGCTCGAGGACCTGGTGACGCTGCCGGGCGTCGGCCGCAAGACCGCCAACGTGGTGCTCGGCAACGCCTTCGACGTCCCGGGCATCACCGTCGACACCCACTTCGGCCGGCTGATCCGCCGCTTCGGCTGGACCAGCGAGACCGACCCGGTCAAGGCCGAGCACGCGATCGGCGCGTTGTTCCCCCGGTCCGACTGGACGATGCTCAGCCACCACCTGATCTGGCAC
Source organism: Nocardioides sp. (assembly GCA_035554955.1). Lineage (GTDB taxonomy): Bacteria > Actinomycetota > Actinomycetes > Propionibacteriales > Nocardioidaceae > Nocardioides. Next base: position 89,572 of record DATMHR010000023.1, read on the forward strand.
GGCCGTCGCCGCTGCCACGCCAGGAAGCCGGCCTGCGGAGCGTGCCCGGTGGCCCGCTGGTGCCCGGCCTTCGGCGCGGGCCCCACCGACCCCGACGAGGCAGCCGCCCTGGTGCGCACCGAGGGCCCCAACTGATGGGTCCGGTGGCACGACCTCGTCGACCTCGCACCGGCGCCCTGCTCGTCGTGGTGCTCGCGGTCGCGGTCCTCCTCGCCGGGTGCGGCAAGGACGCCCCGGCCGCCGGCTGCGACGTCGACGTCGCCTCGGCGGACCTGCGGCAGCAGGCCGCCGCGGCCGGCCTCCCGGACTGCGCGCGCGTGACCGGGGGTGAGGCTGACCTGCCCGACGTCGCGCTGCCCTGCCTCGGCAGCGACGGCACCGCGGCCCTGTCGTCGGTCAAGGGTCCGGCCGTCGTCAACTTCTGGTCCTCCTCCTGCGGCCCGTGCGTCAAGGAGATGCCGGCGCTCGCCGCCTTCGCCGAGGAGTACGGCGACCAGGTGGCCGTCGTCGGGGTCGACTTCCTCGACACCTACCCCGCCGCCGCCATCGACCTGGCCGGCCGGAGCAAGGTCGGCTACCCGTCGCTCGCCGACGCGTGCGGCGCCCTCCAGGACACCGACCTGGTCGTCTCCGCGTTGCCGCAGTTCGTCTTCGTGAAGCCCGACGGCTCGGTCGAGCAACGGCCCGGTGGCGTCGAGTCCGTCGACGAGCTGGTCGACCTGGTCGAGCAGAACCTCGGCGTCCGGCTCACGGGGAGCGCGTCATGAGCGTCGAGCTGCCCGCCTGGTTGCACCCGGTCGCCGAGGGGGCCCGGCAGATCGAGGGCGAGCACCTGACCCAGTTCCTGCCCCCCGAGGGCAGCGACCCGCGGCGGGGTGCGGTGCTGATGCTCTTCGGCGGCGACCCCGACGACGCCGCGGCCGCCGACGGCCCGGTGGGCGACATCCTGCTCACCGAGCGTGCCCACGACATGCGCTCGCACCCCGGGCAGGTCTCCTTCCCCGGCGGCTCGATCGACCCGGGCGAGACGCCGGTCGAGGCCGCCCTGCGCGAGGCGGTCGAGGAGATCGGCGTCGACCCGGCGGGGATCGACGTGTTCGGCTCGCTCCCCGAGCTCTGGCTCCCGCCGTCCAACTTCGCGGTGACCCCGGTGCTCGGCTGGTGGCGCGAGCCGAGCCCGGTGCGCGTGGCCTCGCCGGAGGAGGTGCACGAGATCCACCGGGTCGCGATCGCCGAGCTGGTCGCCCCGGAGCACCGGATCCTGGTGCGCCACCCCGGCGGCTGGACCGGTCCGGGGTTCCTCATCGGCGACGACAAGGACGTCATCGTGTGGGGCTTCACCGGCGGCATCCTGACCCGGTTCTTCGACTTCCTGGGCTGGCTCCCGCCGGTCGCCGACCCGCCGGTGCACGACCTCCCCGACTACATGCTCGCGGAGTACGTCCGCCGCTCCGCCTCCGGCCGGCCCGGCGACCGGGGCGCCGACGGGTTGGACCTGCTCGAGCCCGACGAGGAGGCCGACGGATGAACCTCCTCGACTGGCTGCTCGTCCTGCTCGTGGCGGCGTACGCCCTCTCGGGCTACTGGCAGGGCTTCGTCACCGGCGCCTTCGCGACGCTGGGCCTGCTGGCCGGCGGCTTCTTCGGCATCTGGCTCGCGCCGATCGTGCTCGGCGACGCCAGCCCGTCGCTCGCGGTCTCCCTCGGCGCGCTGTTCGTGGTGATTCTCTGCGCCTCGCTGGGCCAGGCCCTGCTGCAGTACGCCGGCGCGCGGGTCCGGGAGAAGATCACCTGGCAGCCGGCGCGCGCGCTGGACGCGGTCGGGGGCGCGGCGCTCAGCGCGGCGGCGGTGCTCCTCGTCGCGTGGGCTCTCGGCGTCGCCATCTCTGGCACCCGGATCGGTCCGCTCACCGAGGAGGTGCGCGGCTCCATGGTCCTGGAGAAGGTCGACAGCGTGCTGCCCGACCAGGCCGACGGCGCGCTGCAGGCGTTCAACAACGTCGTCGGCACCGGGTTCTTCCCGCGCTACCTCGAGCCGTTCGCGCAGGAGGACATCAAGCAGGTCGGCCCCGGCCCCAAGTGGCTGCTCGAGGACCCCCAGGTCCGGGCCTCCGAGGACAGCATCCTCAAGGTCGTGGGCGCCAACGACTGCGGACGCGGCGTGGAGGGCTCCGGCTTCGTCTACGCGCCCAACCGCCTGATGACCAACGCCCACGTCGTCGCCGGCGTCGACGACCCCGAGGTGCAGATCGACGGCGACACCGAGCTGGCGCGGGTCGTCCACTACGACCCCAAGCTCGACCTGGCGGTGCTCGCGGTCGACACCGGCGACATCCCGCCGCTCGACTTCGACGTCGAGTCCGGCGGCGGTGCCGCGAGCGAGGACCCGGTGGCGATCGTCGGCTACCCGCAGGACGGCCCGTTCGACATCCAGCCGGGCCGGGTCCGCGAGCAGCAGACCCTCCGGTCGCCCGACATCTACGGCGGCGGCACCGTCCTGCGGCAGGTGTTCTCCCTGCGCGGCCTGGTGCGCCCCGGCAACTCGGGCGGTCCGCTGATCGACCCGGACGGCGACGTCGCGGGCGTGGTGTTCGCGGCGTCGGTCACCGACCCGGACACCGGCTACGCCCTCACCTCCGAGCAGGTGCGCGACACCGCCGACGAGGCGATCGACGAGGAGCACGAGGCCGACACCGGAGCGTGCGCATCATGACCGACCCCCGAGCAGCAGCCGAAGGAACCCGATGACCGACTACGTCCGCTATGCCGTCGCCGACGGGGCGGCCCGGATCACCCTGGCCGAGCCCGACCGCGGCAATCCGCTGCACCCCGAGGCCGGCCGGCAGCTCCTCGCGGCGGTGCTGCGGGCCAAGGCCGACCGGGCCCGGGTCATCGTGCTCGCCGCCGAGGGACGCTTCTTCTCCGTCGGCGGCGACCTCGCCGGCTTCGGCGCGTCGGACGACCCCACGCCGCTGCTCCTCGAGCTCGCCGAGGCCGCCCACCGGGTCATCGTCGAGCTGGTGCGGTGCGACGCGATCGTGGTCAGCGCCGTCCAGGGCACCGCCGCCGGCATCGGCTTCCCGATGGCGGCCGCCGCCGACGTGGTGCTCGCCGCGGACACCGCGAAGTTCAGCCTCGCCTACACGAAGGTCGGCCTCAGCCCCGACGGCGGCGGCAGCCTCCTCGTGCACACGCTCGGCCTCCACCGGGTGCTGCGGCTGGCCCTGCTCGGCGACCTGCTCACCGCCCAGGAGGCGTTCGACGCCGGGCTCGTGGCCCGGCTCGTCCCTGCCGACCAGCTGGCCGCCGCGACCGACGAGGTCGTCGCCACCCTGCTCGCCGGCCCGGCCGGCGCGCTGGCCGCGACCAAGCGCCTGGTCCGCGACGCCGCCGAGGCCGCTCCCGAGACCGCGCTCCGCAAGGAGGCGATGTCGATCAGCGGCCTCGCCGGGACCCCGGACGGCCGCGAGGGGATCGCGGCGTTCCTGGAGAAGCGCGCCCCCCGGTTCGGCTGACGGCGCCCGGAGGTCCCGAGGTCAGGCGACCTCGGGGCCGACGGTCGCGTCGGGGCTGTCGCCGAGGACGACCGCGACCAGCCGGTCGAGCGCGATCTGCGCGTAGTCGTCGGCCACCGCGACGGTGCTGCTGTCGCCGAGGTCGAGCATCGCGGTGGTCAGCACGTTCGGGCCCATCCGCACGAGGGTGATCGACTCGCTGATGGCTGCCTGGTCGCCCTGCGCCGTGATGGTGCCGGTGAGGTCGAGGCTGATCTGGTCGTCGACGACGTCGCTGGTCAGCTCGTCGCTGTAGGTCAGCGTCAGGTCGTACTCCGCGCCGTCGCTGTCGGACCCGGTCACCGTGGAGCAGCCCGCGAGCACCTCCTGCACGTGGTCGAAGGCCTCCACGACGGCGTCGTGGTCGTCGAACGCCGACGCGCTGCTCGAGATCAGCGGGATCCCGGCGTCGCCGTAGGTGTAGTCGTAGGCGACCTTCGCCGACTCCTGGACCGCGTCGGTGATCGTCGAGACCTCGCCGAGGCAGCCGGGGCCCGTGGAGTCGTCGTCCTCGCTGGGCGTCTGGGTCCAGTCGCCGGGGAAGTTCTCCGGGGCGAGCACGACCTGGGACAGCTGGTCCTCGGTCAGCGCGGGGGTGTTGTCCGCCTCGGCCGTGGTGGCGGCACTGCTCGGCGCGTCGTCGGCGGTCGACGTGTCGTCGTCCCCGCACGCGGCGGCCGACGTGGCGACGAGGGCGAGCACGGCGACGGCCGCGAGCCGGTGGGTGATGGGGGCGGTGCGCATGGGTCCTCCTGGAGACGGGTGGTGCAAAGGATGGCGGGCCCGAGCGGCCGAAGAGGAATCTTGCCGCCCGGCGGCGCCCGAAACTCGTCCGCAGGGAGGAAATGCAGCCGACCAGGGGCCGAGGATCACCGCCGCGACCGCGGCCGTCGCCCACCGGACCGACTGGCTGGAGTCCCTGCAGCAGCCCCGTGCTCGACTAGAACACGTTACAGTTTCCGGGTGACGAACGTTCCCGACGTCTTCGCTCCCGCCTCGCTGGGCCCTGTCCGTGTCCGCAACCGGACGGTCAAGGCGGCGACGTTCGAGGGGCGCACGCCCGACGGCGTCGTCACCAACGAGCTGATCGCCTACCACGTCGCGCCGGCGGCCGGCGGCGTCGGCATCACCACCGTCGCCTACCTGGCGGTCGCGCCCGAGGGGCGCACCCACCGCGAGCAGGTCGTGGTCGGGGAGGACACCCTGCCGGGGCTCGCGCGGCTCGCCGACGCGGTGCACGCCGAGGGTGCCGCCATCGCGGGCCAGGTCGGCCACGCCGGCCCGGTCGCCAACGGCCGCTCCAACGGCGTGCACGCCATCGCGGCCAGCCGGATGCCGAGCCCCCTGTCGATGCAGATGATCCGCTCCGCGACCGAGCAGGACCTGACCCGCGTCACCCGGGCCTACGTCGACGCGGCGCGCACCCTCGTGCGCGCCGGCTTCGACGTGCTCGAGCTGCACATGGCGCACTCCTACCTGATCTCCTCCTTCCTCGCGCCCGGCCTCAACCGGCGCAAGGACCGGTGGGGCGGCTCGCTCGAGCGGCGCGCCCGGCTCGCGCGGCAGGTCGCGCGCGCCGTACGGGACGAGGTCGGCGACGCGTGCGCGGTGACCGCGAAGGTGTCGGTGAGCGACGGCTTCAAGGGCGGCGTCACCACCGAGACCGGCCTGGAGGTCGCGCGGCTGCTGGAGGCCGACGGCCACCTCGACGCGCTGCAGCTGTCGGGCGGGTCGTCGCTGATGAACCCGATGTACCTCTTCCGCGGCGAGACGCCGGTCGCCGAGTTCGCCGCGGCGATGCCGGCCGTGGTCCGCTGGGGCATGAAGACGCCGGTCGGGCGGTCCTTCCTGAAGGAGTACGACTTCTCCGAGGCCTACTTCAGGGAGAAGGCGCTGGAGTTCCGGGCGGGCCTGGCCATGCCGCTGCAGCTGCTCGGCGGGATCAACCGCGTCGAGACGATGCGCCAGGCGATGACCGACGGGTTCGACTTCGTGGTGATGGGCCGCGCGCTGCTGCGTGAGCCCGACCTGGTGAACCGGCTCGCCGCCGGCGAGTCCGCCGCCGGCATCTGCTCGCACTGCAACCGGTGCATGCCGACGATCTACAACGGCACGGTGTGCGTCGAGTGGGCGGCCGACGAGCGGATCCCGGTGGCGCAAAACTAGAACTCGTTCTACTCTCGGGCCATGTCGCAAGTCATCCCGGAGAAGCCGCTGCGTGTCGTCGTCTGGTCGACGGGCACGATCGGCCGCCACGCCATCGCAGGTGTCGACGCCCATCCCGACCTCGAGCTGGTGGGCGTCTGGACGTCCACGCCCGACAAGCACGGCAAGGACGCCGGCGAGCTGGCCGGGCTCGGCCGCGAGCTGGGGATCACGGCGACGACCGACCGCGACGAGCTGATCGGCCTCGCCCCGGACTGCATCGTGCACGCGGCCATGACCGACGACCGCGTGTTCGAGGCGATCGAGGACCTCACCGGCTTCCTCCGTGCCGGGGTCAACGTGGTCTCGTCGGGTCCGGTGGTCCTGGTGCACCCGGAGGGCGCCCTGCCCGACGACATGATCGAGGGCATCCACGCCGCCGGGCGCGAGGGCGCTGCGTCGCTGCACGTCAACGGCATCGACCCCGGCTTCGCCAACGACGTGCTGCCGCTGGTCCTGACCTCGCTCTCCCAGCGGATCGACCACGTCAAGGTCAGCGAGATCGCCGACTACTCCACCTACTACCAGCCGGTCGTGATGAAGGACCTCTTCGGCTTCGGCCGGCCGATGGACTTCGAGCCGTTCCTCTGGGCGCCCGGCATCCTGTCGATGGCCTGGGGCCCGGTGGTCCGCGTCATCGCGGCCGGCCTCGGGATCACCCTCGACGAGCCGCTGACCGAGGAGGTCGAGCGCCGGCCCGCGGCGCGGTCGGTCGAGACCGTGTCGTGCGACGTCGCGGAGGGGACGATGGGCTCGGTCCGCTTCCGGGTGATCGGCAAGGTCGACGGCGTCCCGCGGGTCACCCTCGAGCACGTCACCCGCACCGACGCGGAGAGCGACCCCGACTGGCCGACGCCGCTCGAGGGCGACGGCTGCTACCGGGTGGAGGTCTCCGGCGAGCCCGAGATGAAGCTGGAGTTCAGCCACCACGGCGAGCACGGCGACCACAACGTGTCCGGGATGATCGTGACGGCGCAGCGGCTGATCAACGCGGTGCCCGCGGTGGTCGCCGCGGAGCCCGGCCTGGTCTCGCCGATCGACCTACCGCTGGTCACCGGGCGGGGTCTCGTGACGGTCGCGAGCGCGACCTCCTCGACCACCGGGGGAGCCTCGCGATGACGATCCTGGACAGGTTCCGGCTGACTGACCACGTCGCCGTCGTGACCGGCGCCGGCCGCGGCATCGGCGCGGCCACCGCGGTGGCCCTCGCCGAGGCGGGCGCCGACGTGGTGATCTCCTCGCGCACGGAGGACCAGCTCAAGGCGGTGGCGGAGCGGATCGAGGCGACCGGGCGGCGGGCGGTCGTCGTACCGGCCAACCTGGCGCACACCGACGCCGTCGCAGCCCTCGCGGAGGCGGCGTACGACGAGCTCGGGCGGCTCGACATCGTGGTCAACAACGTCGGCGGCACCATCCCCAACGCTTTCCTCGACACCGACGTCGCCTACCTCGAGGAGGCGTTCCACTTCAACGTGAGCACGGCCCACGCGCTCACCCGCGCGGCCGTCCCGCTGATGCTCGCCTCGCTCGGCGACCCGGAGGAGCGGCGCCAGAAGTCCGTGGTCAGCATCAGCTCGATGATGGGCCGCACCGCCGACCGCGGCTACCTCGCCTACGGCACGGCCAAGGCCGCACTGGCCCACTGGAGCCGGCTCGCCGCGACCGACCTGGCCCCTCGGATCCGGGTCAACGGCATCTACGTCGGCTCGGTGATGACGAGCGCCCTGGAGTTCGTCGCCGGCGTCCCCGAGATGAAGGACCAGATGGAGACCAAGACCCCGCTCGGACGGATCGGCGAGGCCGAGGACATCGCCGCTGCCGTGGTCTACCTGACCTCGCGCGCGGGCCAGTACGTCACCGGCAAGATGCTCGAGGTCGACGGGGGCATCCAGGTGCCCAACCTCGACCTCGGGCTGCCCGACCTGGAGCCCGCCGCCGCGCCGGAGACGTCGGGCTCGTAGGGTCCGACAGTGACCTCTGTCAGTACCGCGCACGCCGTCTCGCCCGACTCGGGGGAGCACTGGACCGCCGAGGGCGCCTGGCAGGTGGCGCCCGGCATCCACCGGATCCCGCTGCCGCTGCCCATGGACGGGCTCAAGGCGATCAACGTCTACGTCGTCGAGGGGGACGACGGGCTGACCCTGATCGACGGCGGCTGGGCGATACCCGTCGCCCGCGAGCTGCTCGACTCCTGCCTGCGGTCGATCGGGTCGGGCTTCGGCGACATCCGGCGGTTCCTGGTCACCCACGTGCACCGCGACCACTTCACGATGGCCACCGTGCTCGGCCACGAGTACGGCGCCGAGGTCGCGCTCGGTCTCCCGGAGAAGCCTGCGCTCGAGGTCCTGCACGACGCCGGCCGGGGCGACCTGACCGAGAGCCCGTTCCTCGGCATCCTCCGCTCGGCGGGCGCCCAGGACGTCGCGGACGCCTGGGCGGCCGGGCGGACCGACGCCGACCTGCCCGACCCGAAGGACTGGGCGTTCCCCGACACCTGGCTCGACGGCGACGTGCGCGTCGACCTCGGTGCCCGGGTCATCGACGCCGTGCACACCCCGGGCCACACGCCCGGCCACTACGTCTTCGCCGACCGGGCCGACGGGCTGCTCTTCGCGGGCGACCACGTGCTGCCGACGATCACGCCGTCGATCGGCTTCACCTTCCCGCCCGAGCCCGACCCGCTCGGCAACTTCATGCGGTCGCTGACCAAGGTCCGCTCCCTGCCCGACCTGCGGATCCTGCCGGCCCACGGGCCCGTCGCGCCGTCCTCGCACGCGCGGGTCGACGAGCTGCTCGCCCACCACGAGGTGCGGCTCGACCACTGCCTGTCCTCACTCCGGCGGCGGGGCCCGTCGGTGGCCGTCACGGTCGCCGGCGACCTCGGCTGGACCCGTCACGAGCGGTCCTACGACGAGCTCGACCTCTTCAACAAGGGCATGGCGGCGATGGAGACCAAGGCCCACCTCGAGCTGCTCGTCGTCCGGGGCGAGGCGACCGCGACCGAGGCGGTCGACGGGGTGGTCTACGCCGCGGTCTAGGCTGGCGCCACAAGACAGGGGAGCACGACCCCAGCGTGCTGAGAGTGCGGCGGACGAGGCGTCCGGGCCGCAGACCCTCCGAACCTGATCCGGCTAGCACCGGCGAAGGGAGTCACCATGAAGTCCACGCGTGCCCTGCGCGCCCTCGTCGCCCTCTCGGCCCTCGCGCTCACCGGCGCCTGCTCCGTGGTCCACGAGAGCGACAGCGCCGGCGACACCGCCACCGGCGCGGCCGGCGGCGGCAAGGTCGTCCTCGTCACCCACGACTCGTTCAAGCTGCCCAAGGACCTGGTCCGGCAGTTCGAGGACGAGACCGGCTACCAGCTGGTGACCACGCCGGCCGGTGACGGCGGCGAGCTCACCAACAAGCTGGTCCTCACCAGGTCCGACCCGCTCGGCGACGTCGCGTTCGGCGTCGACAACACCTACGGGTCCCGGGCCCTCGACGCGGGCGTGTTCGCGCCGTACTCCCCGGACCTGCCGGACGGCGCCGCGGACTACGCCCTGCCCGGCGACGACGAGGACGCGATGACGCCGATCGACACCGGGTCCGTGTGCGTGAACGTCGACGACGCGTGGTTCGCCGACCACCACCTCGACCCGCCGAGGACCCTCGACGACCTCGCGGACCCCGCCTACCAGGGGCTCTTCGTCACCGAGGGCGCGACGACCAGCTCGCCGGGACTGGCCTTCCTGCTCGCGACGATCGGCGAGTACGACGACGGCTGGCAGGACTACTGGCAGCGGCTCCTCGACAACGACGTGAAGATCGACAAGGGCTGGGAGGACGCCTACTTCGTCGACTTCAGCTACTCCGGCGGCGACCGACCGATCGTGCTGTCCTACGACTCCTCGCCGGCCTACACGGTCAAGGACGGCAAGACCTCGACCAGTGCCCTGCTCGACACCTGCTTCCGCCAGGTCGAGTACGCCGGCGTGCTCGACGGCGCGAAGAACCCCGAGGGCGCGCAGGCCGTCGTCGACTGGCTGCTGAGCCCCGAGGTCCAGGCCGCGCTGCCGACGAGCATGTACGTCTTCCCGGTCGACTCCGGCGTGGCCCTGCCGACGAAGTGGGCCCGGTTCGCCGAGCAGCCCGCGGACACCCTGCAGGTCGACCCCGCCGAGATCGACGCGAACCGCCAGGACTGGCTGGAGACGTGGACCGACCTCGTGAGCCGCTAGGCCGGCTCGGATACGTCGCGCTGGCGGCGTTCCCGGTCGCCGCGCTCGGCGTCTTCTTCGTGCTGCCGGTCGCCGGCATGCTGCACCGCGGGATCTGGCCCGAGGGCCGGTTCGACCCCGGCGCGGTGCTCGAGGTGCTCGGCCGGCCGCGCACGCTGCGGGTCGTCTGGTTCACGGTCTGGACGAGCACGGTCGCGACGGCGCTGTCCGTCGCGCTGGGGCTGCCGGTGGCGTACGTCCTGCACCGGCTGCGGTTCCCCGGTCGCGGCGTCGTGCGCGCGCTGGTGCTCGTGCCGTTCGTGCTGCCGACGGTGGTGGTCGGCGTCGCGATCCGCCAGCTCGTCGCCGAGAGCGGGCCGCTGGGCCTCCTCGGCCTCGACGGCACGCCGTGGGCGATCGTCCTCGGCCTGGTCTTCTTCAACGTCGCAGTCGTGATCCGCACCGTCGGCGCTGCCTGGGAGAGCCTCGACCGCCGCCCGGCCGAGGCCGCGGCCGCGCTGGGCGCCTCGCCGCACCAGGTGCTCCGCACGGTCACCCTGCCGGCGCTGCGACCGGCGATCGTCTCGGCTGCGAGCGTCGTCTTCCTGTTCTGTGCGACCGCCTTCGGCGTCGTGCTCGTGCTCGGCGGGCTGCGCTACGCCTCGGTCGAGACCGAGATCTACCTGCTCACGACCAACCTGCTGGACCTCCCCGCCGCCGCGGCGCTCTCGCTGGTCCAGCTGGTCGCGATCGTCGCCCTGCTCGTCGTCGCCGGCCGGCTGCGCCGGGTCCCCGACCCGACGGTGCAGCGGGCGCGGGTGGTTGCGACCAGGCCGCGGACCGGAGACGTGCCCGCGATCCTGGGCACGGTGCTGGTCCTGGGCGCGCTGGCCGCGCCGATCACGGCCCTCGTCGTCTCGTCGCTGCGCGTCGACGGCCGCTGGTCGCTCGCGGCCTACCGCGCCCTCGAGGGCAAGGGGAACGCGTCCGTCGACGGCGGAGGCGGCGCGCTGTTCCTCGTGCCGGTGCAGGACGCGCTCGCCAACTCGGTGGCGATCGCGACCGACGCCACCTGGATGTCGCTGCTCCTCGGGACCGTCGTCGCCTTCCTCGTCACCCGGCGCACGCGCACCCCGGCCGGCCGGATCACCCGCGGTGGGCTGGACGCGTTCTTCATGCTCCCGCTCGGCGTCTCCGCCGTGACCCTGGGCTTCGGGTTCCTGATCACCCTCGACCACCCGCCCGTCGACCTGCGGTCGAGCCCGCTCCTCGTGCCGATCGCGCAGGCGCTGGTGGCGCTGCCGATCGTCGTCCGCACCCTGGTCCCGGTGCTCGCCGGCGTCGACGACCGCCAGCGCCAGGCCGCGGCGTCGCTCGGGGCGGGCCCGGTGCGCACCCTGCTCACCGTCGACGTCCCCGTGCTGTGGCGCCCGCTCCTCGCCGCGGCCGGGTTCTCCTTCGCGGTATCGCTGGGGGAGTTCGGCGCGACGGCCTTCATCGTGCGGCCCGAGACGCCGACCCTGCCGGTCGTCATCTTCCGGCTCCTCGAGCACCCCGGCACGCTCAACTACCAGACCGCGATGGCCGGCTCGGTGGTGCTCGCCGGCCTGATCGCCGCCGTGGTCCTGGTCGTCGAGCGGTTGCGGGTCCCCGCCCTGGGAGCGTGGTGACGTGCTGAGCCTGGCCGGTGTCACCGTGCGGTTCGACGACGTGGTGGCCGTCCGCGAGGTCACCCTCGACCTGCCCGACGGCGACGTGCTCGCCGTCGTGGGGCCGTCCGGGTGCGGCAAGTCGACGCTGCTCCGCGCGGTCGCCGGGCTCGAGCCGCTCGCGGCGGGCACCGTGAGCTGGGACGGTGACGACCTGGCCGGGACGCCCACCCACCGGCGGGGGTTCGCGCTGATGTTCCAGGACGGGCAGCTCTTCGACCACCTCACCGTCGGGCGCAACGTCGGCTACGCCCTGCGCCTGCGGGGCGCCTCGCGCTCCTCGACCCGGGCGCGGGTCGACGAGCTGCTCGCGCTGGTGGGGCTCGCGGGCTTTGCCGGCCGGCTGCCCCGGACGTTGTCGGGTGGCGAGCGGCAGCGGGTCGCCCTGGCCCGCTCCCTGGCTGCGGAGCCGCGTCTCCTGCTGCTCGACGAGCCGCTCAGCTCGCTCGACGCGACGCTGCGCACCCGGCTAGCGGGCGACCTGCGCCAGATCCTCCGCGACGCCGGCACGACCGCGCTGCTGGTCACCCACGACCAGGAGGAGGCGTTCACCGTCGCCGACCGGCTCGCGGTGATGCGCGCCGGGCAGGTGGTCCAGGAGGGCGCCACCGCCGAGGTGTGGTCGGCGCCGGCCGACCCCGAGACGGCGCTGTTCCTGGGCTACGACGCGGTCCTCGAGGGGCGTGCCGCCGGGGTGCTGCTCGGCGAGGACCGGGACGGCGGGACGCCGGTCGCCGTACGTCGATCGGCGCTCGTCGCGAGCCCGGTGGGCGGTGTGGGTCTCGCCGCGCGGGTGGTCGCCGTGAGCGCCGCCCCGGACGAGCTGCGGCTCCTCCTGGACGTCGAGGGGGTCGGCGAGCTGCCCGCCGTGGGCGCGGCCGGATGGCTCCCTGCGGCGGGCGACCGGGTCACGGTCCGGGTCGACCGCGACCGGGTCGCGGTCCTGGACAGGTGAGCGTCTCCTAAACTCGGCCGGGTGTACCGCCGCGCCTATACGCTCCTGATCGGCACGGCGCTGGTGATGGGCGGCAGCGCCGTCTACGTCTCGATCGCCTACGACCGCAAGCTGCTCGACCCCGAGGGCAGCTTCCTCGGCCCCTCCTGGGTGCGGCTGCCGGCCCTGCTCCTGCTGGCTCTCGGCCTGGACCTGGTGCCGCGGACGCTGTGGTTCTCGCGGGGCAACCCGGGCCGGTTCTGGCCCCTGGTCCGCGAGCGGCTGCGCACGCACTGGGGGCGGGAGCGCCTGATCCTGGTGTTCCTCGGGATCATGTCGTTCTACGTGACCTACGTCAGCTACCGGAACCTGAAGTCCAACCTGCCGTTCGTCCGCGACACCGACCCCGACCCCGACCGGGTCAATCCCAAGTCCTTCGACTGGGAGCTCCACATCCTCGACAAGGTCCTGTTCTTCGGCCACGAGCCGTCCGACGTGCTGCACGGCCTGCTCGGCACCACGGTCGCGGCCAACGTGCTCTCGCCGATCTACCTCTTCTTCCTGCCGATGGTGCCGCTCGGCATCACCATCTGGCTGGTCTGGTCGCGCAACATCTCCTACGGCTACTGGTTCGTGACCTCGCAGTGCCTGGCCTGGTCGCTGGGCACGCTCTCCTACTACCTGCTGCCGACCGTCGGCCCCGGCATCGAGCGGCCCGGTGACTTCCTCGGCCTCGACCACACGGCGACGACCGACCTGATGGACTCGATCACCAACGCCCGCGGCCGGGTGCTGCACGACCCGTCGGCCAACGAGATCGTCAACTCCGTGGCCGGCTTCGCGAGCCTCCACTGCGCGATCACGCTCCTGGTCGCGCTGCTCGTGCAGCACACGATCCGGTCCAAGGTGCTCACGACGGTCGTGTGGATCAACTTCGGCCTCACCGCGGTGGCGACGCTCTACTTCGGCTGGCACTACGTGGCGGACGACATCGCCGGCGTCGCCATCGCGATCGTCTCGTTCTACGTCGGGGGTCGGGCGAGCGGGCAACGGTTCGAGAGCGGGATGAAGTCGCATCCCACGACGACGACGTCGAAGGTCCCGGTCGAGCGCGACTGAGCCGTTCGGTGAGAACTACATCGCTGTAGTTCGCAAGCCGACACGCCGGTGCTCCTGAGATTTCTGAATCTTTTTGTTCCTTCTGTGACGAAAGCGCACTAACGTGCCGCGAGTTGCCACGGGTGATGGGGAAGTCGTCCCGCGGCGACCTGACCTGACGTCCACGGACAGGAGCTCCTGTGCGCCGCCCCGCTACCGGGACCTGGCTGCTCGCGATCGCGCTCACCGCCACCGCGGTCGCGCCCGGTGCGAGCGCGGATCCCGCCGACCCGCCCACCCGGTCCGACGTGCGCCATGCCCGGCACGCGGCCCACGACGCCGAGGACGACGTGGCGAGCGTGCGCGCCGCGCTCGCGTCGGCGAACGCCGACCTCGACGCCGCCCAGGTCACGGCGATGCAGGCGGCCGAGGCCTACAACGGCGCGCTGCTGCGGGCCGCCGAGGCCCGTCAGCACGCTCGCGCCGCGGAGCGCGCCTCGCAACGGGCCGACCGCGCCCTGGCCGGGCAGAAGGACGTCTACCGCGACACGCTGCTCTCGTCGTACGACGCGGGCATCGGCCTGGACGCGGTCGAGGGGATCCTCTCGGCCGACGGCGTCGGCGGGCTGATCGACCGCTCCACCGCGGCCGACGTGGTGCAGGACTCGCTGCGGGTCCAGCACGACGCCTACGTCGCCGCGGCGGACGACGCCGAGCGCGCCCAGGAGCGGGCCGAGGACGCCGCCGACGAGGCCCGCGACGCCGCGGACGACGCGCGGCAGGCTCGCGACGACGCCCGCAGCGCGGCCGACCGGGCCGAGGCGACCGCTGCGACGATCGCCGACGAGCGGGACCGGCTGGTGCAGCGGCTCGCCCGGCTCCAGGGCGTCAGCGTCCGGCTCGCCGAGCAGCGCCAAGAGGCGCGGGAGGCCCGGCAGCGCGCCGAGCAGCAGGCGCAGCAGGAGCAGCCGGCCGACGACGCGGGGCCGACCCCGCAGAGCCCGGCACCCCAGGACCCGGCACCCCAGGACCCGGCACCGCAGGACGGGACGCCCGGGGCCGACGTACCCGACGCCCCTCAGGCGCCGGAGCCCGCCGACGAGACGCCGGCAGCGCCGGCGGACGGGGCGGCCGCGGCCGTGGCGTTCGCCCGGGACCAGCTCGGCGAGCCCTACGTCTGGGCAGCCGACGGCCCGGACTCCTGGGACTGCTCCGGGCTCACCATGGGGGCCTGGGCCGCGGGCGGGAAGTCGCTGCCGCACTACTCGGTGGCGCAGTACGAGGCGTCCACCCCGATCACCGTCGACCAGCTGCAGCCCGGCGACCTCGTGTTCTGGGGCTCCTCGGGCAGCCCGTCGTCGATCTTCCACGTCGCGCTCTACGTCGGCGACGGCATGATCATCCACGCGCCCCGGCCGGGACGGCCGGTGAGCCTGGACTCGATGTACTACTGGATCGCGCCGAGCTTCTTCGCCCGCCCGTGACCCCTTCGCAAGCAGCCGCGCGGCGGCTAGCGTCCGGTGCATGGCCCTCACCGACGAAGCCGCTCCCGAGACCGTCCCGGACGAGGGGCCGCCCGTCCGGGTGGACGTGCCCGCGCTGACGGCGCTCCTCGACGGGAAGTACGCCGACGTGCGGGCCCGGGTGCGCGAGCAGCTCGCCGGGCACGCCTCGGTCCTCGACGAGGCCGAGACGATGACCTCCGCGGAGTTCCGCGAGCGGGTCAAGGACCTGGTCGTCGAGATCGCGTCGACGGGCGACGCGGGGCTCGGGTTCCCGGCGGAGTACGGCGGCGGCGCCGACATCGGCGCGTCGGTGGCGTCGTTCGAGACCATGGGCTTCGGCGACCTGTCGGTGCTGGTGAAGATCGGCGTGCAGTTCGGGCTCTTCGGCGGCGCGATCCTGCACCTCGGCACCAAGGCGCACCACGACCGCTACCTCGCCGACCTGGTGAGGGGCGAGCTCCTCGGCTGCTTCGCGATGACCGAGACCGGTCACGGCAGCAACGTGCAGGCGCTCGGCACGGTCGCGACCTACGACCCCGACGCCGGTGAGTTCGTCATCGAGTCGACGACGCCCGGCGCGACCAAGGACTACATCGGCAACGCCGCGCGGCACGCGCGCCTCGCGGTGGTCTTCGCGCAGCTGGACGTCGGGGGCGAGCGCCACGGGGTGCACGCGTTCGTCGTACCCGTCCGCGACGAGGAGGGCCACGTCCTGCCCGGCGTCGAGATCAGCGACGACGGCCTGAAGATGGGCCTCAACGGTGTCGACAACGGCCGGATCCGGTTCGCCGGCGTCCGGGTGCCGCGCGAGGCCCTGCTCAACCGGTTCGCGGACGTCAGCGAGGACGGCACCTACTCCTCCGAGATCGACAACGCCAACCGCCGGTTCTTCACGATGCTCGGCACCCTGGTCCAGGGCCGGGTCTGCGTCGGCGCGGCCGGGATCAGCGCGGCCAAGGTGGCCCTCACGATCGCCGTCGAGTACGGCGACCGGCGCCGCCAGTTCGAGGCGACCTCCGACGAGAGCGAGGAGCTGCTCCTCGACTACGGCATGCACCAGCGGCGGCTGCTCCCGCTGGTGGCGCGGACCTACGCCCTGAGCTTCGCGCAGGAGGTGCTGACGTCCCACCTCCACGACGTGTTCTCGGGCATCACCACCGACGAGGTGGCGCGGCGCCAGCTGGAGTCGCGAGCCGCCGGCACCAAGGCGCTCGCGACGTGGCACGCCACCCGGACCATCCAGGAGTGCCGCGAGGCCTGCGGCGGTGCGGGCTACCTCTCGGTCAACCGGTTCGCGGCGCTCAAGGCCGACACCGACGTCTTCACGACCTTCGAGGGCGACAACACGGTCCTCCTCCAGCTGGTCGCCAAGGGCCTGCTCACCGACTACGCCAGCGACTTCTCCGACCTCGACCAGCTCGGCATGGTGCGCTTCGTGGCCGGGCTCGCCGTCGAGACGGTGATCGAGCGCACCGCGGTGCACAAGGTCCTCGAGCGGATCCGGGACGTGCTGCCCGGCGGTGACAGCTGGGACCAGGACGCGGGGCTGCTCGACCCGGAGTACCACCTCGCGATGTTCACCTTCCGCGAGGAGCACCAGCTCGCCGGCGTCGCCCGGCGGCTCAAGCGCGGTGTCGACGCCGGGATGAACCCGGGCGAGGTGTTCTCCCGCGTCCAGGACCACGTGATCGCCGCGGCCCGGGCGCACGTCGAGCGGCTGGTGCTCGAGGCGTTCGTGGAGAAGGTGCGGTCGCTGCCCGAGGACGGGGAGATGCGCGACGTCCTCAACGCGGTGTGCGACCTCTACGCGCTCTCCACCATCGAGGGCGACCGCGCGTGGTTCATGGAGCACGGCCGCCTCTCCAGCCAGCGGTCCAAGGCCATCTCCCGGGAGGTCGGCAACCTGTGCCGGCGGCTGCGTCCGGTCGCGGTCGACCTGGTCCGGGCGTACGGCGTACCGCGCGAGGTGCTGCGTGCGCCAGACTTGCTCCTGTGGGAAGACAACTGAGCTCGCTGCGCGTCCCGGGTCTGGGCGGCTGGTCCGACGACCCCCTGTGGGCGCACGTCTACGACTGGTCCGTCGAGCACCCGCTCCTCGGCGGCATCGGCTGGCGGGTCGGCATCCAGAGCGACCTCGGCAAGCTCTACGCCGCGACCGCCGAGATCGGCCGGCAGCCGGCCGGCGCGAAGGTGCTGGACATCCCCTGCGGCGGCGGAGTCGCCCTCCGGGGGCTCCGCCGCGGCCAGGGCGTGGACTACGTCGCCGCGGACATCTCGCAGCGGATGCTCGACCGCACCCTCGCCGCCGCGGAGCGGCGCGGCGTCGCCGACCAGGTGACGCCGCGGGTCGCGGACGTCGGCGCGCTGCCGTTCGCCGACGGCAGCTTCGACCTGATCGTCAGCTTCACCGGGCTCCACTGCTTCCCGGACCCCGAGCGCGCCGTCGGCGAGCTGTCCCGGGTCCTGCGTCCCGGCGGCGTGATCACCGGCAGCACGCTGCTCAACGACTCCGGCATCCAGCACGAGCCGATCCGCCGCGTCGGCCGCCTCGCCGGCCTGCTCGGCCCCGGCTGCAGCGGCCCCGAGCTGACCGACTGGCTCTGCGCCGGCGGGATCGGCGACGTCGTCCTCGACCGCAGTGGCGCGATCGGCTACTTCCGCGGCGTCAGGCGGACCTGAGCGCGGTTCGGCAGCCGGCGCCGCAGGACGCCGCCCGACCGGCTCAGTGGCCGGTGGTCTTGAACCGCTCGAAGGAGGCGTTGATCTCCGCCTCGGCGTCGGTGCGGCCGACCCAGTCGGCGCCCTCGACCGACTTGCCGGGCTCGAGGTCCTTGTAGACCTCGAAGAAGTGCTGGATCTCGAGCCGGTCGAACTTCGGCACGTGGTTGATGTCGCGGAGGTGCTCCATCCGCGGGTCGCTGGTCGGGACGCAGAGGACCTTGTCGTCGCCGCCCTTCTCGTCGGTCATGCGGAACATGCCGATGGTGCGGCAGCGGATCAGGCAGCCGGGGAAGGTCGGCTCCTGGAGCAGGACGAGGGCGTCCAGGGGGTCGCCGTCCTGGCCGAGCGTGTCCTCGATGTAGCCGTAGTCGGCGGGGTACATCGTGGAGGTGAAGAGGAAGCGGTCCAGGCGCATCCGGCCCGACTCGTGGTCGACCTCGTACTTGTTGCGGCTCCCCTTGGGGATCTCCACCAGCACGTCGAACTCCAGCACGTTCTTCCTCCGCGTCTCGGCCTTGCGGACCCCGCCGCCGGGCTCCGTGCGAGCCCCCGGGTCCGTCCTCTGGGGTCATCCTCCCGCACAATGGCCCCGAACGCGCAGTCGAGACAGGGGGCACGGTGGCCGGACGTGACGCGGAGCACGGCCGTCGCGGTGCGCTGAAGTGGCTCTCCGCGCTCCTCGTGCTCGCCCTCGTCGTCGCCGGCGGCGTCGCCTGGCGCCTGGGGTACGTCGACGACTGGCTCGACCGGCTGGGCGGCGACGACGCCGCCCCCGGGCCGGCCGACGTCGCGCCCCCGCCCGACGTCGACATCCCCCCGATCGTCCGCCCGCCGGACCTCGCCCGGCCGGCCGACGGCTCGGCGCGGCTCGACGAGGACGCGATCGCACGGGCGGTCCGCGGCTACCTCGGCGACAAGGACCTCGGCCGCCACGTGCTCGCCGCCGTCGCGCCGCTGGACGGTTCCGGCGTGACCTACCGGCTCGGGTCCGGGCTCGCCACCCCCGCCTCCACGACGAAGGTCGTCACCTCGACGGCCGCCCTGTTCCTGCTGGGGCCCGACCACACCTTCGACACGACGACGGTGCTCCAGGGGCGCGGCGCGCACCGGCAGCTGGTGCTCGTCGGCGGCGGCGACCCGTTCCTGCTCAGCAGCCAGGACGCCGCCTGGGGCACCTCGACCCCGGCGACGTACGCCCCCGACAAGGCCGACGTCACGACCCTCGCCCGGCGCACGGCCCAGCAGCTCCGCGGTGACGGGGTGACCCGGGTCCGGCTCGGCTACGACGACAGCCTGTTCACCGGACCGTCGGTCAACCCGCACTGGGAGCCGGGCTACGTCCCGGACGGCGTCGTCTCGCCGATCACGTCGCTGTGGGTCGACGAGGGCCGCGACCCGAGCGGCTACGGCCGGGTCTCCGACCCGTCGCTCGCGGCCGCGCAGGTCTTCGCCGGGGCCCTGCGACGGGCGGGGATCACGGTGCTGGGGGAGCCCGAGCACACGGTGGCCGACCAGGCCGCCTCCGACGTCGCGTCGGTCTCCAGCCCGCCCCTCGCGCAGATCGTGCAGCGGCTGATCGAGGTCAGCGACAACGAGGCCGCCGAGGTGCTGCTGCGCCACGTCGGCATCGCCCAGGAGGGCGAGGGGTCGTTCGCCGGCGGCCAGGAGGGCGTGCGCCGGGTGCTGCGGGCCAACGGTGTCGACATGGCGGGGTCCGTCCTGTACGACGGCAGCGGCCTGTCGCGGGACGACCGGATGGCTCCCGACCTGCTGCTCGACGTGCTGCGCCTCGCCGCGGACGAGAAGCAGCCGGACCTCCGGGCCGTGGTGAGCAGCCTCCCCGTGGCGGCCTACACCGGCTCGCTGGCCGACCGGATGGACCACGGGCCTGCCGCCGGCCGCGGCCGCGTGCGCGCCAAGACCGGCACCCTGACCGGCGTCTCCTCGCTCGCCGGGATCGCGGTCGACCTCGACGGCGACCTGATGGTGTTCGTGCTGATGGCCGACAAGATCCCCCCGCCGCGCTCCGGGCTCGCCCAGACGGCGATGGACGACGCCGCCGACGCCCTCGGCGCCTGCCACTGCGCGCGTTGATGCGCCCGTCGCTGCGGATTGTCACCACGACCTAGGCTTCCCGCATGACGCACGCGTCCGGAGCACCCGACCTGCCGGCCATGATCGACTGGCGGCTGGCGATCAGCATCGGGTCGCGGCTCGCCGGCGAGGGGCCGGCGGTGACGCGCGAGGAGGCGGCCGCGGTGGTGGCCGAGCTCCGGGACGGCGCCGAGAAGTCCACGGCGCTGGTGCGGGAGTTCACCGGCCTCGACGCTCCCGCCGGCACGGCACCGCTGCTCGTCGTCGACCGGCCCGGGTGGGTGCGCGCCAACGCCGAGGGGTTCGCGGTCGCCACCCGGCCGATGATCGAGAAGATCGCGGAGAAGAAGGCGCCGACCGGTCTCTCCCTGCGGGTCGGCTCCAAGGTGACCGCGGCCGAGGTCGGCGGCCTGCTCGGGTTCCTCGCGGGCAAGGTGCTCGGCCAGTTCGACCCGTTCTACGGGATCGACGGCGTCGAGGGGGCGGGTGGCGCGCACTCCGCGGCCGGCGCCGGGGCGGCGCCGTACGGACGGCTGCTGCTCGTCGCCCCCAACATCGCGCACGTCGAGCGCGAGCTCGACGTCGACCCGCACGACTTCCGGCTCTGGGTGTGCCTGCACGAGGAGACCCACCGGGTGCAGTTCACCGCCGTGCCCTGGATGCGCGACCACCTGATGTCGGAGATCCGGGCGATCTCCGAGACGCTGGAGCCGGCGTCGATCATCGAGGGGGGCGTCGAGCGGATCCTGGAGGCGGTCCGGGCCGGGCGTGCGGGCGGCAGCATCGTCGACATGTTCAGCACCCCGGAGCAGCGGGAGATCCTGGACCGCGTGACCGGGATGATGTCGCTGCTCGAGGGGCACGCCGACGTCGTGATGGACGACGTCGGCCCGACCGTGATCCCGTCGGTCAAGGACATCCGGGCCAAGTTCACCAAGCGCCGCCAGGGGGTCGGGACCCTCGACCGGGTGCTGCGCCGCCTGCTCGGCCTCGAGGCCAAGATGGCGCAGTACCGCGACGGGGCGACCTTCGTGCGCGGCGTCGTCGACAAGGTCGGGATGGAGCAGTTCAACGCCGTGTGGGCCGAACCCGCGAACCTGCCCGCGAAGGCCGAGCTCGGCGACCCGGACGCCTGGATCGCCCGCGTCCTGTCATGAGCCTGCACCCGGCACTCGCCGCCGTGCGCCGCGGAGTCCGGGCCGCGTTGGCCGACCTGGAGCCGGGCGACGCGGTGCTCGTCGCCTGCTCGGGCGGCTGCGACTCGCTCTCCCTGATGGCGGCGACGGTCTTCGAGGGGCGCAAGGCGGGCGTCCGGGTGATCGGGGTGACGATCGACCACGGCCTGCAGGAGGACTCGCGCAGTCACGCGGCGCGGGTGGTCGAGCAGATGGCGGAGCTCGGCGCCGACGAGACCGCGACCGCGCGGGTGGAGGTCCGCGGCGGGGGCGAGGGCCCCGAGGCGGCCGCGCGCCGCGCGCGGTACGACGTCCTGGAGCAGATGCGCGAGCACTTCGGCGCGGCGCTCGTGCTGCTCGGCCACACCCGCGACGACCAGGCGGAGACCGTGCTCCTGGGGCTCGCGCGCGGCTCCGGCGGGCGGTCCATCGCGGGCATGCGGCGCTCCTACGACCACTACGTGCGGCCGCTGCTCGACGTCTCGCGCGACGACACCGTGACCGCCTGCCAGGTCGAGGGCATCGAGGTCTGGGAGGACCCGCACAACCTGGACCCTGGCTATGCCCGGGTGCGCGTGCGCCGCACCGTCCTGCCCGTCCTCGAGGAGCAGCTCGGTCCCGGGGTGGCGGCGGCCCTGGCCCGGACGGCCGACCAGGTGCGCGAGGACGTGGATGCGCTCGACGCCCTCGCCGCCGCGGCCCACGCCGAGCTGGGCGCGGCCGGCGGTGGTCTCCCGCTCGAGGGCCTCTGCGCCCTCCTTCCCGCGATCCGCTCCCGGGTGCTGCGGCTGGCCGCCCTCCAGGCGGGCGCGATCGACTCCGAGCTGTTCCACGTCCACGTCCGTGCCCTGGGCGACCTCGCCGCACGCCGGGTCAGCGGTGACGTCCAGCTGCCCGGCCACGTGACGGCGCACGTCGACGACGGGCAGCTGCGCTTCCGCGCCACCTGATCCGCCGGTCCGGGCTGATCCGCCGGCGGGGCGGTGTGCCACGATGAGCGCCATGGACTCCGCCAGCGTCGAGAACGACCTCGTCGAGGTCCTCTTCACCGAGAAGCAGATCCACGACCGGCTCGGTGAGCTGGCGCGGGAGATCGAGCGCGACTACGAGGGCCTGGACCTCGTCATCGTCGGCGTCCTGCGGGGCGCCGTGATGGTGATGGCCGACCTCGCCCGCGAGCTCGACCGGCACGTCGAGATGGACTGGATGGCCGTGTCGTCCTACGGCTCCGGCACCAAGTCGTCGGGCGTCGTGCGGATCCTCAAGGACCTGGACTCCGACATCACCGGCCGGCACGTGCTGATCGTCGACGAGATCATCGACACCGGCCTCACCTTGTCGTGGCTGACCTCCAACCTCGGCTCGCGCGGCCCGGCGAGCGTCGAGATCTGCACCCTGCTGCGCAAGCCCGAGGCGCTGCAGATGCCGGTCGAGGTGAAGTACGTCGGCTGGGACATCCCCAACGAGTTCGTCGTCGGCTACGGCCTCGACTACCGCGAGCGCTACCGCAACCTGCGGGACATCGCGACGCTCGCGCCCAGCGTCTACTCCTGATCAGGAACCTGGCTCGCACTCCGTGCGTTCTTACCCTTGGTCGCCTGGGACAATGGGTCCGTACGGCGGCGTGTACCGTCGTGTGATCGGTGACGCCCGGGCGAGCCCCGGGTCCAAGGAGCGGATGAGTCTGTGAAGCGCGTGTTCAGGGGACCCTGGGTCTGGATCGTGGTGGCGGTGGTGGCCGTCCTCCTCGCCCTCGAGTTCCTCGCGCCCGGCGGCGGGTACGACGAGGTCCCCACCTCCCAGATGGAGCAGTACATCGCCAACGGCGACGTCAAGGACATCAAGTTCATCGACGGCGACCAGACCATTCAGGCGACCCTCGACGACGGCACCCGCGACGAGGGTGACCAGGTGATGAGCCACTACATCCTGGGTCAGCAGGAGGGCATCATCAAGGCGGTCGACGAGCAGGTCGCCCAGGGCACCATCGAGAAGTCCGACTCGGACAACCCGCAGCCGAGCATCCTCGGCTCGATCCTGGCGACCCTGCTGCCGTTCGCGCTGATCGTGCTGCTGTTCATCTTCTTGATGAACAACGTCCAGGGCGGCGGCCGCGGCGTGATGCAGTTCGGCAAGTCCAAGGCCAAGCTGATCACCAAGGACATGCCCAAGACCACGTTCGCCGACGTCGCCGGCTGCGACGAGGCGATCGAGGAGCTCGGCGAGATCAAGGAGTTCCTCCAGGAGCCCGCCAAGTTCCAGGCCGTCGGCGCCAAGATCCCCAAGGGCGTGCTCCTCTACGGCCCGCCGGGCACCGGCAAGACCCTGCTCGCCCGCGCCGTCGCCGGCGAGGCGGCCGTGCCGTTCTACTCGATCTCCGGCTCCGACTTCGTCGAGATGTTCGTCGGTGTCGGCGCCTCCCGCGTGCGCGACCTGTTCGAGCAGGCCAAGGAGAACGCCCCGGCGATCGTGTTCATCGACGAGATCGACGCGGTGGGCCGCCACCGCGGCACCGGCATGGGCGGCGGCCACGACGAGCGCGAGCAGACCCTCAACCAGCTCCTCGTCGAGATGGACGGCTTCGACGTGCGCGGCGGCGTGATCCTCATCGCCGCCACCAACCGGCCCGACGTGCTCGACCCGGCGCTGCTCCGCCCGGGCCGGTTCGACCGCCAGGTGCAGATCGACGCCCCCGACCTCAACGGCCGCAAGCGGATCCTCGAGGTCCACGCCCGGGGCAAGCCGCTGGCCGGCGACGTCGAGCTCATGTCGGTGGCCCGCCGCACCCCCGGCTTCTCCGGAGCCGACCTGGCGAACGTCCTCAACGAGGCCGCCCTGCTCACGGCGCGCAACAACCAGAAGCTGATCACGGCACAGGCGCTCGACGAGGCCATCGACCGCGTGATCGCGGGCCCGCAGCGGCGCACGCGGCTGATGAGCGAGAAGGAGAAGCTGATCACCGCCTATCACGAGGGCGGTCACGCCCTCGTCGCGGCGGCGCTCCCCGGCACCGACCCGGTGCACAAGGTGACGATCCTTCCCCGCGGCCGTGCCCTCGGCTACACGATGGTGCTGCCCGACGAGGACAAGTACTCCCAGACCCGCAGCGAGATGCTCGACCAGCTCGCCTACATGATGGGCGGCCGCGCCGCGGAGGAGATGGTCTTCCACGACCCGACCACCGGCGCCGGCAACGACATCGAGAAGGCCACCAACCTGGCCCGGGCGATGGTGACCCAGTACGGCATGACCGAGCGGCTCGGCGCGATCAAGCTGGGCGAGTCCAACTCCGAGCCGTTCCTCGGCCGCGACCTCGGGCACGCCCGCAACTACTCCGAGGACGTCGCCGCGATCGTCGACGAGGAGACCAAGAAGCTCCTCGCCGTCGCGCACCAGGAGGCGTTCGACATCCTCGAGGAGAACCGGGACGTCCTCGACAACCTGGTCCTGCAGCTCCTGGAGAAGGAGACGCTCTCCAAGCAGGAGGTCGCCGAGATCTTCGAGCCGCTGCGCCGCCGCGACCCGCGCCCGGCCTGGACCGGCTCCGACACCCGCCGCCCCTCGGACCGCCCCGCGGTCGAGATCCCGCGTTGGATCGTCGAGCGCGACAAGGAGAACCTCGCCAGGGCGATCCGAGCCGCCGGGAAGCAGTCCGGCGCCCAGTCGGGTGCCCAGCCCGCCAACGGTGTCGCCCTCGCCAAGCCGACCGAGGCCGGTTCGCCCGAGGGCACCCCGCCCGCCTGATACTGAAGCCATGTCCGACAACTTCGATGACGTAGCGCCCGTCCATGTCCCCGAGCGGGACGTGGCGGACGTACCGGTGTTCGATCAGAAGCGCGCCGAGGCGGCCGTGCGAGAGCTGCTCTACGCGATCGGGGAGGATCCCGACCGCGAAGGGCTGCTCGAGACCCCCGCCCGGGTCGCCCGCGCCTATCAAGAGGTGACCCGCGGGCTCCATCAGGAGCCCAAGGACGTGCTCACCACGACCTTCGAC